>JAFDXI010000073.1 GCA_018268035.1 Bacteroidota bacterium
AGTAATGGCGATGTGTTAGCAGTAACTGTGGATGGCTCTACAGGTTATTATAATTATCAAGATGGTAACTACACTTCTACAGAAGAAGCGGAGAGTACAAGTACTTTACCAGATGTTACAGTTACTACGCAATCTAAAAAGGAATCAAATAATTCTGCTGGATTACCGCTTTCCGGATTAGGCTTAGGAACAGCTTATGGAGAAACAAAAATGTTTAATCAAAGCAATTGGTATGATTTAGCTAAAGGCAGAAGTTACAGCCAGAGATATTTTGGTAATCAGTCTAGAGCCGCAGAAGATGTGAGGGCGGCAAAAGGTTTAAGTAAAACTGTTTCAAGAGGCTTTAGAGTTTTTGGGTGGGGAATAGGATTATGGAACCAGTATAGTATTATCAATGATAATGAAATGTCTAATTCTCAAAAAGGAATAGAAACAGGCTCTAATGTTATTTCTACATTTGGTGGTGTCTATGGTGCTGCTTGGGGTGTAGGCTGGGAAGCAGGAAGAGTTTTAACTCAACAAGTTTGGTATCGACAGAATGTAAGACCACATATACAAGATGCTCTATGTATTACTCGAGATGAATACCCTAAATTAGACCCTGCTTTTCAAGGGTTGTTAAATAACTTGGATGCAGAAAATCAAAAGAGATAAAGCATTAAAATGGTTATTCTAAAGGTATTTTATTATTACTATCATTTATTTTATCAAAATATATTTGGAGATAGTGATTCATATTTTACAGCAAAGCTGGCTTTAACAGCTTCTGAATCTCTTTTGGTAATTAGCTTGCTTGATATTGGGTCTGCTTATTTTTTTTGCTACTCTTTGAACAAATATTATATGGCTGCTATAACCTTGATATTGTTAGCCATTAACTCAATTTTTATTTTTAATTCTAAGAACACGGTTGATATTGAAAAATCAAAACCTAAGTTTTTTAATAATCATAATCTTACTATTATACTGTCATGGTTATTTTTTTTAGTAACTACTTCATCTATGTTTTGGTTGGGTGATGTGGTTCAAATTATTATTGATAATTGTCAAAAATAAATTTGTTATTGTAAAGTGATAATAGCAAAGCCGCATTACTGCGGCTTTGCTATTATGTGCGAATACGCTATACATGCAGCGCAAACGCACAGTAAAAATTTTATGCACAATCTTACTTTACACCTGCCAGATTTTTTTGCAGGTCAGCTTTAAGCAGGTAAGCAGAAACAAAATCCTTTACAGCAAATACTTGTTGCGGTTCAAGCTTCTGCACTTTTTGAAAAATAGAAAGCAGTTCTCTGTCGGAAATATTTTTTTCCATACGTTCATTAACAGAACCAAACACCAGTTCATCAATACTTACATCAAGCAGCTTCGCCATCTTCTCCACTACTTCAATAGAAGGCGCAGACAAGCCCCGTTCATAACGGCTTACATGGTTGGCATGCAGCTTTACTTTTTTAGCCATCTCCTCTTGCGAAATATTTTTTTCTGTTCTCAATCTTTTTAAGTTCTCACCAAACTGTTTAAGCATAACAAAAGTTGAATTATTAATACCGTTTAAACGGATATGTAAACAAAATTAGAGAAAACTAAACCTATAAAGTCGAAAACGGTTTTGTTGAAGTAATCAATAATACAGCCACAGTTTTGGTGGAAGGCGCAACGGAATAAAAGAATAGTTTGCATAAAATTGAAAGAACAAAGGTCCTTGATAAAAGGGCTTTTGCTTTTGTGGAAATATAAGTTTTCTCAGGCACCTCTTCCACGCCCCCTGTCTTTTCACTCGAATGTTTCCTTCTCCGCAGATTCTGTTAGCATAGCTATGTGCGCAGAAACGATATTGCGGTTTCAGTAGTAAAGCAATTTCTTTCCATAATTTTATTGAATACCTGTTCGCAAAGCCATTGCAGAAAAAGACGGGGTTTATTGCAATTTCATTATTACTTTTATTATGAAACCTAATGGTATTCATCAAACGAACCGCAAAGTCCCTTTCCAATGCACAATAAAGCTATGCAAGGAGACATTGAGGGAAAGAAAGATTCAGGTAAATACAGACATTGCAAGCGGGCAAATTAACAGGTGAATCAATTCACCACTTTCGCAATTCTCCCGTTTTTGCCGGCCAGAAAAACTGCAGTTCCCTTTTTTGCTTTGGCGCATACATGAAAACTTTCACCGGAAATTAATTTCCAGTTCAAGCCTCCATCCATCGAAACGTCCACGCCGGATGTGCCGCAGGCAATTAAAACAGTTGGCGTTAAAAATGCAACACAACTCCTGTAACCATGTGGTGGTGTCTGTACAGGCGCTTTCAATAATCTCTGGCCATCCACAGTAAAAATTTCAATATTATTTTTAGTGAGGGTGTCATTGGAAAAATCACCCCCCACTATTGCAATTTTTTTTATCGCCGGGTCCACATCCACCGAGTTGGCGCCTTCAGATTCTTTCCCATGAATAATATCCAGCCCTGCAGGTGAACCATTTACAAACAACCTGGAATCAGTACCACCTGTAACAAAACATATAAATGGATTTGACCTGTTTCCGGCAATTTTGATATTTGTCCCGCTGGCTGCAAAAAACGCTTCACCTGTTGCTGCTGTATATTGATTGTCATTTTCCTTAAGCTTTAACCAGCTATCACCATAGTTGGACGTTGTAGCTATAAATAATTTCCCGTCAATCGGGTCGCCAACAACCATCCCATTCCCATTTTCATCAAAATCCATTGCATCTAAAAACATACCCGTCCTGTCATCCCGAAAAACCCGGCTCCATGTTTTACCACCATCTTTTGTTTTTAAAATTACAGCAGGAGTATCAACAGCCATAATCAATGCTGTGTTTGCATCAAAAGCCTCAATATCACGGAAGTCTCGGAGTTCATAACCTTTTACAGTGAGCCATTCAAAATGCTTTCCTCCATCAATGCTCCTGACCACTTGACCTTTAGTGCCACTGGCCCAGATAATATTATCGTTCACCACACTTAAACCGCGAAGAGAAATTTTTTCTTTACTTGTCAGCAAAGAAATTTTTTGCGCATCTGAATAATAAAAAAGTATTAAAAATGAAATGCCTAAAAAATATTTTTTCATGCTGTTGATTCTTAAACAAAAATAAAGCCTGGTTGATTGTGTTGGCTATCCATGATTTTTTTGTTGAGAAAAAATGGTGTTACAGTAGAGTTATAAACAATGGGTGCAAAAAAAAACTCAGAAATCAAAAGTCAAAAAATGATATTTTGCGGCGGTTGAAAGCGCGATATTAATTTTTTTATTGAAAGTTTTGAGAAATTATGGTGGACAATAAAGTGATGGATTATAATGAAGAGAGCATACGCAGCCTCGACTGGCGTGAACATATCCGTTTGAGGCCGGGTATGTATATTGGTAAATTAGGCGATGGCTCATCACCTGATGATGGCATTTATGTGTTGCTGAAAGAAGTAATTGACAACTGCATTGATGAACACACGATGGGTTATGGCAGGCATGTGGATATTGTTATTGAAGGGAAAAAAGTTACAGTACGGGATTATGGTCGCGGCATCCCTTTAGGCAAAGTAGTGGATGTGGTGAGTAAAATAAATACAGGCGCTAAATATGACAGCAAAGCATTTCAGAAAAGTGTCGGGTTGAACGGTGTGGGTACAAAAGCAGTAAATGCATTGAGCAATTATTTTAAAGTGGATAGTTTCAGGGAGGGCAAAGTGAAGACTGCAGAATTTGAAAGAGGAGTCTTAATCAAAGAGCATAAGGAAACCAAAACTAATGAAGACAATGGGACACTTATCACTTTCATCCCAGATGAATCCGTGTTTAAAAATTTTCATTTCATTCATGATTATCTCGATAACCAACTTTGGAATTATTGTTACCTCAATGCAGGGCTTGTTATCAATCTGAATAATAAACGGTATATCAGCAAAAACGGTTTGCTTGATTTGCTTGAACGTAAAACCAATGCTGAAGAATTGCGTTATCCTGTTATTCATTTAAAAGGGGAGGATATTGAAGTTGCTTTATCACACAACAATGATTATGGTGAAGACATTTTCTCTTTTGTAAACGGACAATATACAACACAGGGAGGCACACATCAACAGGCATTCCGTGAAGCTTATGTAAAAACCATCCGTGATTTTTTTAAGAAAGATTATGATGCGGCCGACATTCGCCAAAGTATTGTTGCGGCTATCTCAGTGCGGGTGCAGGAGCCTGTGTTTGAAAGCCAGACAAAAACAAAGCTGGGCTCGCAAACTGTATATGATGGCGGGCCAAGCATGAAAAATTTTGTGCAGGATTTCCTGTCAAGAGAACTCGATAATTTTCTCCATCGTAACACTCAGATTGCAGAAGCTTTAAAGAAAAGAATTGAGCAAAGTGAAAGAGAACGTAAAGAACTGGCAGGTATAAAAAAATTAGCCAACGAAAGAGCGAAGAAAGCAAATCTGCATAATAAAAAATTACGTGATTGCCACATTCATCTGAATGATGACCCACCATCAAAAAATAAAGATGAATTTATTGAGCTGCAAAATAATTCCACCATATTTATTACTGAAGGCGATAGTGCCAGCGGTTCGATAACAAAAGCCCGCAATGTGGAAACGCAGGCAGTATTCAGTTTGCGAGGAAAGCCCTTGAATAGTTTCGGGCTGACAAAAAAGATTGTATATGAAAATGAAGAGTTCAATTTACTGCAACATGCATTGAATATTGAAGATGGTTTGGAAGGTTTACGTTACAACAATGTAGTGATTGCTACTGATGCTGATGTGGATGGCATGCACATACGTTTATTGATAATGACTTTCTTTCTGCAATTTTTCCCTGACCTTGTTAAACGTGGCCATGTACATATCCTGGAAACACCATTGTTTCGGGTACGCGATAAAAAAGAAACAATTTATTGTTATGATGAAACAGAAAAACAGGCAGCAATAAAAAAGATTGGTGGCAAACCGGAGATAACCCGTTTTAAAGGTTTGGGTGAAATATCACCTGAAGAGTTTGAAAGATTCATTGCTGTTGATATGCGTTTGCAACCTGTCATTCTGGAACAGGGTGAACACATTCAGCAATTGCTCGAATATTATATGGGTAAAAACACACAGCAAAGACAGGAATTTATTATTGACAATTTAAGAGTAGAGTTGGATTTGGTGGAAGAGATTGCTGCCAATTAATATCTGAAAAAAGAATAGTAAGATTTCCTCTTTAAGTATCCAGTTCATTTCGACACATCTTCTTAACTTTGACCAATATGCAATTACAAATTGAAATAGGCTTTGAGCAGTTGATTCAATTAGCAAAAAAACTACCTTCTCAACAATGGATGAAGATGAAACAGGAAGTTGATAAACAACAACCCTTTAGCAAAAATACTGGTGATTTAGAGAGTTTTTTATTAAATGCTCCTACGTTTTCAAAAAAGCAGATTGATGAAATTGCTAAAACAAGGAAAGCTATCAATCAATGGCGGACAAAATAATTCTTGTTGACACTTCAATTCTTATTGACCTTTTTCGCAAGACTAATAAAGCGAACTCAGTATTAATTTCTTTAGTAAGAAGAGGATACCTTTTTTCGATATCAGCAGTGACAGAGTATGAAATATATACCGGTGCAGCATTAGGACAAGTTGACTTTTGGAACAGTTTCCTCGAAAACACAATAGTTCTGCCATTTGATAAATCTGTTGCGAAGACTGCTGTTGAAATAAATCGTGCATTGAAGAAAAAAAGAAAATTAATTGACACTGCTGACCTTTTTATTGCTGCAACAGCAGTAACAAACAACCTGCTATTTGCAACTTTGAACAGAAAACACTTTGAACGTATAGAAGGATTAGTTTGAATAGAATAAAGATTTTTAAAAGATTCATCTTTTGGAAATGTTGACAAGTTTACTAAATTCGGCAGTATGCCCTTCTATCTTTGTCAGGCATTTCACTGCATAGTGTTTTTCAACTATGCAATAAACATAAATTTTTAAACAAACATGATACACATAGTTTTCCAGGAAGCAGATCTTGAAACATTACAAAAAGCAATGGCTTTAGATGAAAAGTTGCAGGGTGAAATCATTCATATAAAAGATGATTTTGCGGTTGGCCCCATTGCCGATATTTATGAAACAGAAGGCTACCAGGCAAGAAGGGATTGGTGGAAAAAGTTACTGGAAGGTTCTCCTTACACAGAACAAATAAATATTGTGGATGATAAGCTGGCAGTACACCAGTTGATAGAAAAACTAAAAGATGAAAATGAACAGGCTTGGATATGGATGGCATCCAACCAACATGATGTGTGCGGTTATTACTGGCTCATCAGCCAGTTAAAAGATTATGAAAGCCGCATTTTTATTTTATCATTAAACAACCTTCCTTTCATTAATGAAAAAGGAGGAATCTTTTATCCTGTTGATTTGTTTGAAATCCCACCAAAAGAATTTTTAAAAGCAAAAAAATTAGCAAGACCAGTTACTATTAGTGAGTTTGAACTGGATGGTGATGAATGGAAGAAATTATGCAGTGAAAATGGTTCGATTAGAATTTTAGAAGGAGGAAAAAAAATTCAAAGTAAAGAAGCATCGTTTTATGATGATAAAATCATTGCTGCTGTTGTAAAGGAACCACAAAAGCTCAATAAGATTTTTCAGACATTGTTTGGAAAAATGAAAGTGCATACCGGTGATGTATTTCTTGTTTGGCGCATGAAAGAGTTGGCGAATGAAGGAAGGATTGAATTGATTGGTGACTGGAATAATGGCTGGAAAGAAATCAGTTTGAAATTACCCGGCTCTGAAGATCCTGTTACTCCGAAGGAAGAAAATATTTCAGCATAACAAATAAAATATTATGGTTAGGCAAATTTAATTTACCCTCCTGCCCTTCCATTTATATTTTCCAAACCTGCCCAACCAACCTGAGATGATTGTATAAATAATATGCAATGGCTGCATGATGACAAACCAAATCATCAGCCTTTGTAATGAGAAAAATTTTGCAACTCGATACATAAAAGGCATCTCCAGCAAAGCTTTAACAAGGATGAAAACAATCCATACAAAAAAAAGTGGTGGCTGAAAAAAAGATGCAATAAAAAGTAACAGCAAACTAAGGTTTGTGAAATAAACCAACATCAACACCCAAAATACTTTTTTATCCTGGTAGCTCGTTGCTTTGCTGGCCCAGCGGATACGTTGATTGAAAAAACTTTTCCAGTCAGGCATTGGCGCAGTGAGCACTACCATTTCATTACTAAATAAATATCCGGTTTTACCAGGGAAATGCATTTTTATTTTATGCATCAGCAACATATCATCACCGCTTGCAATATGGTCTGCATTTTTAAAACCATCCACTTCATAAAAAACAGATTTCTTATAAGCAAGATTGGCGCCATTACACATGCTGTGTGCGCCTGCATACACTGATGCTGCTGTGATGCCCTGCAAGCTGATAAAATCAAGGCACTGAAAAACATTGAGAAAAGAGTTATCGCAGGTAAACATTACAGGCGCTGCAATAAACACCCTTTCATTTTCCTGAATATACGCATCAAAAAATTCTAACCAGTTTTTTGGCACCATGCAATCTGCATCTGTAGTTATTATCCAGTCATATTTACTTTTTGCAATAGATAATTCGATTGCCTTTTTTTTGTATGAGTTGATATTTTCATTAATCAGTTTTTTCAAACTGACCACTTCAATATTTGAAAAGGTTGATTGCAACCGTTGCAGGATTTCGGGTGTGGCATCAGTTGAGAAATCATCAGCAACGATAATTTCAAACAACTGTTGCGGGTAATTATTTTTTAATATAGACCGGATGCAGTTTTCAATATTTTTTTCTTCATTTCTTGCAGGGATAATAATGGAAAATGTTGTAGTAGGTTGATGATTAACTGCTTTAAAAATTTTCATTTTACCAAACCAATAGAAATAGGTATTGATAAGCATCAAATAAATAATAAGTAAAGCTGCAGTGAAGTAAACAAAATAATTAAGCCATTGCATACACAGCAAAGAAAACTACATTCGGTGATTCAGCAATGCAATGATGCTTTTTGAATATTTTTCCCTCAACAACTGGTGGCCTGCTTCAATAACATTTATAGTAATATTTTTTGAATCCCGGAATATTGCAGCACGTTTACTTAAAATAATCCTGTCATATCCCCCAAATAAAAAATTGAGTATGATATTTTTTTCATTGCATATTTTTTTTATCAATAACAGGTTTGGCCGCACACGCCTCATACAGGTCCATCGTTTGTATAACAACAATCTTTGCTCATTCTCATCCAAATGATAATGCACAAACTTGATGATGCTTTTGTTAAGCAAACCCAGTTTACCACCTAAATTGACCATTGCAAAAAACCATGCAGGATTTTTCATGGTGAAATCAAATAATTTGTTACCCAACCATGTTTGAGTAGTAATCCAATACCAGATATTCAGGTGCAAACCATCTGGGGCCACAAGGCCAACTTCTTCAATATTGTCCGGGAATTTTTCCAGCAAATCCAACGCAGCTCTGCCACCCATGCTATATGCAAGCAAAGAAAATTTTTTACTGTCATCATTTATCATCAACCTGGCAATAGCAAAAAGATCATCGGTAGTAAAAGGTTCTTTTTCATTCCATACAGTATTGCCATGAATAGGAAAGTCTATCGCATATAAAGTGTAATCATTGCCGATATAAGATTCGAGAAATTGAAATGACTCTCCATTTTCACCATAGCCATGCAGGCAAATCAGGGTATTCTTTCCTTTACCAAAAACATAATAATGAATAAATGATGACTTATATGCCTGTACCTGTTGTTGCATGAAATGTACTACAACATTAAGAAGTTTTTGTCTCTTACCTGGACAACGTTACCAAGATAATGAAATTAAAATACAGGAATGAATTGTTGAATGTTCTGTTTATACAATCTCCCAAACTTCTTTTCCTCTTAATAATTTATCGAGATTACCTGCACCTTTTGTGGCGATGGCATCATCCACCTGCATCTGTAAAATATCTTCATAACAAGGCCTGCTTGTTTCATAAAACACACCGAATGGTCTGGGCAAATGACCTTGCAATTGCGGATCATCAAACATCCGGATTAATATTTGAGCTTTGTAAAAATCAGACTCATCATGGATCCACAAATCATCAACACTTACATCTGCACCGAGTTCAGCAACAACAGGTTTATAACCATCTAACCTGATACCTTTATTTTTTGCAGCGCCAAACAATAACGGTTTTCCATTTTCAAGAAACAAAGTTTCATCAGCTTTGGAAGATTTATCAGTAAACACTTCAAATGCACCATCATTAAAGATGTTGCAGTTTTGATAGATTTCAAGGAATGATGAACCCTTATGTTGATGAGAGCGGGTGAGCATTTCCTGCAAATGTTTTGGATCACGGTCCATAGTACGTGCAATAAAACTTGCATCAGCGCCCATCGCAAGAGCCAATGGGTTAAAAGGATGATCAATGCTTCCAAATGGTGTGCTCTTCGTTACTTTTTTTGCTTCTGATGTTGGCGAGTATTGTCCTTTTGTTAAACCATAAATCTGGTTGTTGAACAATAAAATATTCAGATCAAAATTTCTGCGTAATACATGAATGATGTGGTTGCCGCCAATACTTAAACTGTCACCATCGCCGGTGATAACCCATATACTCAATTCAGGCCTTGTTGCTTTTAAACCACTTGCAATTGCAGTTGCGCGGCCATGAATAGAATGCATGCCATAAGTATTCATGTAATAAGGGAAACGGCTGCTGCAGCCGATACCACTGATAAAAACTATATTTTCCCTGGGTACACCAATGGTGGGCATTACTTTCTGCACTTGCGCCAGGATGGAATAATCGCCACATCCGGGGCACCAACGCACTTCCTGATCGGTAGCAAAATCTTTTGCTGTTAAAACCGGTGCGCCGTTCGTTGCTACACTTGTCATATCAATAAAATTGGAAAGCAAAGTTAGGGATTGTAAGCGGATACCTCATCATTAACAACCAACAGTAAGTGGTTTTATATAACTTGCAGCTCTGAAAAAAATTTTTGATATGGAAAATACGGCGTATGATTTTGGAATGATTGGCCTTGGTGTGATGGGGAGTAATTTTTTGTTGAACATGGCCGACAAAGGTTATAAAGTAATTGGCTTTGACCTTGATGATGCCAAAGCAAAAAAGCTGGAAAATGAAGCTACACCAGGCACAACAGTAAAAGGTGTAACAACGCTTGGAGCAATGGTGCAACAGTTAGATAAACCCAGAAGGATAATGATGCTGGTGCCTGCAGGTAAACCTGTTGATAGTGTTATTCAAAGTTTATTGCCATTGATTGAAAAAGATGATGTGATAATTGATGGCGGTAATTCACATTATACAGATACACTGCGCAGGGTGAAAGAACTGGAACCAAAAGGTATCCATTTTATGGGGATGGGTGTAAGTGGTGGTGAGGAAGGTGCAAGACGTGGGCCAAGTATTATGCCCGGTGGTGATTTAGCAGCATGGAAACGTGTGCAACCTATGCTGGAAGCTGTTTCTGCAAAAGTTGATGGTACACCTTGTGTAGCATACATGGGCAAAGATGCAGCAGGGCATTATGTGAAGATGGTGCACAATGGAATTGAATATGCAATTATGCAACTGATCAGTGAAGCTTATGATATGATGAAACGGGTATTGGATATGAACAATGATGAGCTTGCTTCAACTTTTAAAACGTGGAATGAAGCAGAGCTACAATCATATTTAATTGAAATCACTGCATCAATATTTTTAAAAAATGATGATGTAACAGGTAAACGGCTTGTTGATGTTATCTCTGATAAAGCTGGCTCAAAAGGCACAGGCAAATGGACATCACAGGATGCAATGGAATTGCCTGTTGCTGTACCAACGATTGATACTGCTGTTGCATTGCGGACGCTTTCCGGTTATAAAGATGAAAGGGTGAATGCATCTGAATTGTACCAACCTGCAATAAAAGAAATAAAAAAAGGTACCGAAGCTGATATCAAAAAAATTAAAGACGCTTTATATTTTTCAACCATCATTTGTTATGCACAAGGGTTGGCGATGTTGAATAAAGCATCTGCAGAATTGAATATGGATATACCGCTTTCTGATGTAGTGAAAATATGGAGAGGCGGTTGCATCATCCGCTCTTCATTGCTGGAAATATTTTACAAAGCTTATATAAAGGATAAATCATTATCTAATATTTTACTCAATAAAAATATTGCCAGGCTGATAAAGAAGACAGAAAAGAATGCACGTGCTGTTACAAAGCTGGCACTTCAAAGCAAAATACCTGTTACTGCTTTAAGCAGTTCTATCGGATATTTTGATGCTTACTGTTCTGCTAATATGCCTACAAATTTAATACAGGCACAACGTGATTTTTTTGGCGCACACACTTACCAGAGAATTGATATGGAAGGGATTTTTCATACTAAATGGGATTAACAATAATCCCGGTTTGCAACAAGCCTAATTCAATATTGGTGTAGTTGTTGCAAAAAATTTATTTAATGCAATCAGATAAACAATTTTTAAAATGACAGATAACATAAATAAAAAACCACCTGCCTCCATAATATTTATTTTTGGAGGCAGTGGTGATTTAACTCAGAGAAAACTTACACCAGCTTTATACAATTTATTTATTGATGGATGGATGCCCGATCAGTTTTCAATTGTCGGGATAGGCAGATCAATATACAGTGATGATAAATTCCGTGAACATCTTTTGGATGGCATCAAACAATTCAGTCGCAGGAAAGATGAACAAAATGGAAAATGGAAAGATTTTTCAGAACGCATTTCATACCTGCAAATGGATGTAGATGATGATGCAGCTTATAAAGGCCTTGCAGAAAAAGTTAAAGCTTATGAAGCCCAATGCGGGTTTCATCCCAATGTCATATTCTATCTCGCTGTTGCACCACAATTGGTGCCTGATATTGCAAAAAGGTTGAATACGCTGCAGCTCTGCAATGAAAAACATTCAACAAGGATTGTAGTAGAAAAACCATTTGGCCATGACCTGGAGAGTGCAAAAAAATTAAACAGCTTATTAGGTGAATTATTTTCAGAAGACCAGATATATCGTATTGATCATTATCTCGGAAAAGAAACAGTACAAAACATTTTGGCGTTTCGTTTTGCCAATGCTTTGTTTGAACCCATTTGGAACAGGAATTATATAGACCATGTTCAAATCACTGTCGCTGAAACAGTAGGTGTTGAAGACCGTGGAGGTTATTATGAGCAAAGTGGAGCATTGAGAGATATGGTACAAAACCATATTCTTCAACTACTTTGTATGGTAGCCATGGAGCCACCTGTAAATTTTGAAGCCAATGAAATACGCAACAAGAAAGTAGCTATTTTAAATGCCATCAGAAAAATATCAAGGGAAGACGTTCACAATTACGCAGTACGTGGTCAATATAGCGATGGCTGGATGAAAGGTGAAAGGGTAAAAGCATACCGCCAGGAAGAAAAAGTAAATCCGGCATCTAATGTTGAAACCTTTGCTGCAGTAAAGTTTTACGTTGATAACTGGCGCTGGCACCGCATCCCATTTTACGTGCGTACCGGCAAGTATATGCATCAGAAAACTTCTGTTATCAATATTGTATTCAGGCCTGCACCCAATTATGCATTTCCACCTGAAGCCGCAGAAACATGGAGGCCCAACAGGCTTACTATCAGCATACAACCCGAGATGGATATACGCTTGCGTTTCCAGGCAAAACAACCCGGGCAAAGTATGATACTGACTCCTGTTGATATGGTGTTTAATTATAAAGATGCTTATCCTGAAGAACATGAACCTGAAGCTTATGAAACGCTTTTGTTAGATGTGATGGAAGGCGACCCATCCCACTTTATGCGGGCTGACCAGGTGGAAGCTGCATGGCAGGTTGTAATGCCTATCATAGAAGCATGGGAACAAAGACAACCGGGAGATTTTCCCAACTATGCACCTGATAGCTGGGGCCCCGAAGATGCAGAGGCGCTCATTGCAAAAGATGGTCATACCTGGATTACATTACCATCAAAATAATGGATACATAAAAAGAATTGGATATTTTGTGAATGAAATTTTAGTATAAGTTTTTGAAGGTACATTAGTTTGGTGTTTGTAATGTCTATGAAAAAATAATTAGCATTTGAAATCTGTACTATCGGGCTGGAACACATTGTGTGATATCTTCATCGAGAAGAAAATAAAAAAGCTGGTAAATAAATTTTTATTAAATATTGATAGCATCAAAAAAATAAAAATTAAAATCATGCAGGAAGGTTAGAAAAAGCCAACATCAAATTCAATATTTTCTTAGCTTTCTATCTTTATTATTGTCTCGCAGATGATGCAATTTTTCAACTAATATGCAAAAAATACAGGGTAATAATTTATAAATACAGGCTTACATTTTATATAACAATCAATATTGAAATGACATAAGGTTTAGTAGTTAGTTTGTTGCTTCTATATAATCCAAATCTTTATGATAGGTTTCTTCAGATATAAAAACAGCAATTAACCCGATTATCAAAACAAATATGCCGGTTATCCATCCTGACTGCACATAATCGAAATGGGTTTGCAGCCAGACAAATAAAGGAGATACAATTACAGCAAGAGATCCGCGAACCATATTCGGCACAGTGGTAGCCACGGTTGCCCGGATGTTTGTACCAAATTGTTCTGCTGCCATCGTTACAAAAATTGTCCAGAAGCCAGCGCCAATACCTAAAACGATAGTCACCATATAAAAACTGAAGAGGCTGGCGCCCTGCAAATTGAAAAACCACCATATACCCACAGCCATGACAACATAATAGAGGTATAAAACTTTCTTGCGACTCTTTAACCACATACTTAATAAACCTGCAAATAAACTGCTGATGGAGATAGCCGCATAAGAATACATCACTGCCTTGCCAGGATCAATTGTGCCCTGTATCCCCATCCTGTTGCCAAATTCTTTTGAGAAAGAAATAAGTATGCCGATGAGGTACCAAGCAGGCAAACCGATAAGGATGGAGCTTAAATATTTTTTTAAACGTTTGCCATTTTTAAACAACATGAAAAAATTTCCTTTCTCTACATTTTTGTTTTGAATCGTCTTAAACATACCAGATTCCAAAACGCCGGTACGGAGTAACAACAACACAAGGCCTAATCCACCACCAATAAAATAACATACACGCCAGCTAAATTCTTCATTCACAAAAAATGCTACTACTGCACCTGCAATGCCAACGCCTGCAATGATAGAAGTGCCCAATCCTCTTTTTTCTTTGGGTAATAATTCTGTAACAAGCGTAACACCGGCGCCCAGTTCACCTGCTAATCCAAGGCCTGTGATAAAACGTATCAAAGCATACATTTCAACAGATTGTACAAAACCATTGGCAATATTTCCAACAGAGTATAAAATGATGGATGCAAAAAGTATTTTCAGCCTTCCTTTTTTATCACCCAGAACTCCCCATAAAATACCACCGAGTAATAAACCCAACATCTGCACATTTAAAATAAACAACCCTTGTTTAGCAATCTCAGCATCATTCAATCCAAGAGAACGCAAAGAAGGGATGCGGATAATACTGAACAGCAACAAATCATAGATATCAACAAAATAACCTAACGCGGCTACTATCACCGCAAGGCTGAAAACAGAATGTTGCTTTTGCTGCATTGTTATAATTTTTGAGAATTTGGTTTTTCTTTTCCAAAAATAAATTTGAATAAAATTGGCACAGTTGAAATGATCACGATAATGATAATGATGGTTTCAAGATGTTCTTTCAAATCAATTCCAAAATTATTGGACACCCATTTGTATAAAAAATGCCCTGTAAATAACATAGCGCCAACCCAGGCTACACAACCGATAATATTGAAATAGGTAAATTTCTTTTTTTCCATTTTCACCACACCTGCTACTATCGGTGCAAATGTGCGGATGATGGGAACAAAGCGGGCTGCTACAATTGCCCAGCCACCATAACGATGATAAAATTCTGTAGCACGAAGCAGGTATTTTTTCTTGAAGAAAAAACTATCTTTTCTTTCATATAAAAAGTTGCCACTCTTCAGACCAAACCAATAACCAACAAAGTTGCCCAACACACCTGCAGCAGTAATAATTATCCATAATAACAACAGGTCAATATATTCATTAGATACAGGTATCAATTGTGAAGCAAGGTCGCGGCTGTAAATACCCGCAACAAATAATAAGCTGTCTCCCGGCAGGAAAAAACCCGCAAACAAACCTGTCTCTGCAAAAATGATAAATAATAAAAGCCACAGACCCCCTATCTGTATATAGAATTCAGGATTGATAAGGTCGTGCCATTGAAAATCTAAAAGATGAATCATAAAAATGTTTAATAAAATTTAATCGAGCGCTTTCTCCCATTTGCTTACTGCGCTTGTTGCCAATCCATTGCCCAACACGTTGGTAGCAGTCCTGAACATATCGCAAAAATGGTCAATTGGTAAAATCAATGCAACTCCTTCAGGTGGTATTTTAAACATAGCGCATGTAGCAGTTACCACCACCAATGATGCACGAGGCACACCTGCAATGCCTTTACTTGTCAGCATCAATACGAGCAACATGGTTAGCTGCGTGCCAAAATCAAGATGGACACCATAAGCCTGGGCAATAGCCATGCTGGCAAAAGTCATATACATCATACTGCCATCAAGATTAAATGAATAACCTAATGGCAACACAAAAGATACAATCCTTGAATCACATCCGAACCTCTCCAACTCTTCAGTGAGTTTAGGAAAAACTGCTTCGCTGCTTGTTGTGCTGAATGCAATGATTAATGGCTGGATAATATGTTTTAAAAGATTGGGCAGCCTTTTGTTTAAAATAATAAAACCAACAAAAATCAGCAATGCCCATAACAACAAAATACCAATCACGAAGTATAAAAAGTAATGCGCATAAAATGCAAAAATATGCGGGCCTTGTACAGCCATGACACCAGCAATAGCGCCGAAAACACCGAGTGGCGCTGTTGCCATCACATAACCCACCATTTTTAAAATAACATGTGAAACTGCATCAAGTCCTTTGATAACAATTTTCCCTTTTTCACCAATAGCCGCAGTGGCAATACCAAACATAACAGAGAAAACAACTATCTGCAGTATCTGGTTTTCTGCCATAGAATCAACTACACTGATTGGGAAAACATGCTCCACAAAATTGAGCAGACTAAATTGTTGAGTTTTACCAATGAGGTCTTTTGCACCTGATACATCTGCATTGCTTAAATCAATGACAGCGCCGGGTTGAAAAACATTTACCAGGAACATCCCGAGCAACAGACTTGCGAGTGATGCTGTGACAAACCATAATAAGGCTTTACCACCTACCCTGCCAACAGTTTTTACATCGCCTAATTTTGCAATACCCACCACCAATGTTGAAAACACCAACGGCGCAATAATCATTTGCACCAATCGTAGAAATATGGTGGACAACAATTTTACGTTAGAAGAAAATGCATTCCTTGTTGATTCAGGATAATAAATAAAAACAATGTAGCCTGCAATTGCGCCCACAATCATTGCAATGAAAATATAGAGCGTAAGTTTATTGCCTTTTCCCATCAGCATAAATTGGGTTGCAATATAAGATTAATACCGGCTTACAAAAATCAATCTTAACAGCGGCAAGTTTAATTGATGAAACAGTAATTATTTTAACGTATTGACAATGCTGTCATAATATTTTTTCTCTTGTATAACTGATGATACATTTCCGCCAGGCGCTATTGAATCGCGTTCAATATAAATATGCCCATTGAAATGTTGCTTCTTCAATTCAGCAAGTATGGCCGGGAAATTAACTACTCCAGTACCTGCAACCACATCTTTTAATTTGGGGTCATTATATGCTGCAATATCTTTAAAATGTATGCCGATGATATGACCATCGAGTTTTTTTATTGCATCAAGTGGTTTAATGCCACTCTTTGGCCAATGGCCCAGGTCAGGACAAGCATAAAAGTTAGGATGATTTTTTATTGCCATTAAAGTGGTATCAGGGTTCCAGTAATGGCTTACACCTATCCAGTGATTGTGTATAGCAACTTTAATTCCATACACACCAGCGAGGCTATCAATACTATCCCACATCTTCATCGGTGGCTCTGTTGTTACATATTCAACACCTAACTCTTTTGCAATATCAAATTGTTTTTTCCATGAAGCAATTGTAGAATCACCAACGATATACAAGCTCTCTACTTTCAAACCTTTTTGTGCAATCATTGATTTTAATTTATCAATACTTGCCATTGACAACTGGCCGATAACCGAGTCTTTAAACTCTGGGCCAGCATCATGAAAGGTATTGGGTTCAACATAGATGAGCCCTGCACTGTCTGCACGATTTAAAGATGTTGGAAAATCCACATCATGAAATGTCCAGAGTGCCACGCCGAATTTCCAGTCCTGCGGATTATTGACACCATCAACCTTTGCGAGTGAATCCATGGAACCGGCTTTTTGTGAAATATTATTACATGCAGAAAAAATTAAAATTACCAGCAGCGCTTTACTTATTTTTTTCATTCGTTTATTTTTTGTTTTGCAGTGTTTACAACGTTATATCAAAACTGCAATGTATGAAAATGTGCGATCAGTTGCATCATCCTTAACTATACCTAAACTTCATCCTTCTTACGAAAGAGATATTTCATACAAAAAAATGTAATCAATGATTCCCCAGTTATAGTTTAAAAAATGCAACATTTTTTTCAGCCACTGTTTTTATTTTCTTTAATGTGTGCTTCCAATGTTTCCAAAACATCTGCAAGAAAATGCGCATCTGTAGGTTTCCCATCAATCACTTTCCATTTCACCGGCGGCTTTTTATTGGGTGGTGCATTTCTTACAAGCGGGTAATCGTTTTGCAGTGTGAAATATTTGTTGCCAAGTGAAATTTTTATTCTTTGCACCTGTTCACTTTCATAAATCACATCACAATTCAAGCTTAGATTTTTTCCATTCCAGGCAACATATATTTTAAAATATTTTTCCATGCTATTCTAATTCCGGCAACTCATTATACAAAAAATATTCTGTTGGATTGGCATCAGATTTAAACTGTTTTGAAATGGTGCGTGCCTGCATCAATTCAGCAGACAATTGATACGTCGCCAACTCTTTTATTTTTGTTTCATCAAGATTTCCAAATAACCAATCTGCTGCTTTATCTTCCGGCAATATAGTTGGCTGTCTTTTCTTTTTATTGTGAATTTGTTCCATCAGTGAATTTGCAGATGTAGTTACCAGTGCAACTGTTTCCAATATTTCACCTGTTGTTTTATCAGTCCAGGGTTGCCAGATTGCAGCGATATAAAAATATTCCTGTCCTTTCACATCAATGGAATAAGGATAAGCAATTTCTTTTTTTTCACCTTCAGGTTTAAAACTTCTCCATTCATAAAAATTTGAAACAGGCACAAGGCATCTTCTTTTCAATGCTGCATCCCTGAACATTTTACTCTCCAATAATGTTTCACCTTTTGCATTCAGGAATGGAATGCCTTTCTTTCTTGTTGCCATCAAATCATCCATGCTTTTTGTCCAGAATGGGATAAACTCCCAATGCATTTCCACTACATCAAAATCATTTCCATTCCTGTTTTTGATGACGATGATATTACCATATTTAAAACCATCATTTAAAATATGCAACGCAGCCAAAGTGCCTAACTGCTTTTCAATATTTTTCAATTTTATTAAAGTGCTTTTACTCACACGCTGGCTCATGAAATAACACATAGAAACATATTTTTTTTGCAATATAAATTTAAAGGAATATAACGTTCAATTGCTGCAATACATCATCAGTCACATTGCAATAGTGTTGAACAGTTGAACACTTCGTCATCAGCATTGCGTTTATTGTTTTTCTATTTTTACAACTTCAAAAACATGAAAGATATTTTCACTAATTCGTATCAACCTGAAGAGGATAATCCGCAGTTTCGCCATCTATTTCTTCTACATTAATGTCAAGTGTTTTTTGGTTTTGTGAATACCCTCCAACAGCATCAATGTTAACATCAACTGTTTCGCCTTTAATAAATTTCACATTGATGGAGCCATCGGGATTCACCGGTATGGTTGCAAAATGTGGAGCAGTAGTGTTGGCATGAGCTGCAGGTATAAAACCAAGCAAATTAAAAGTAATAATCAGCAGGCAGCCTGCAATTAATGTGAGAACAAAATTCAGGTACTTCATAATAATTGTTTTTAAATGATACAGGAAGATAATAATTCTCACATTCAATCAAACGGCTGCCCCTGATGAGACAGCCTCATTTATGAAAATCAAAATTATCAGTGATTAGCGCTGGTAAATTCCAATTTGTCCACGCCTATTTCATCGCCATTAGCGCCTCCATTTAATATCACAAAATATCTCAATGCAAAGCGGCCTGAATCTGGTTGGTTCAAACCTGAGATTGTTGCCACATACTGTGTCCATGTTGAAGGATAATCACCAGGAGGTGACACTTTATACAAAGGATTGATATCAATCAATGGCGTTGTAAAATTGCCAATATCAGAAGATGTTTCGCCAATGCTGTCGGAGGTGTTGAAAATATTCAACCTCAATTGCAACCTGTCGCCATAAGAGCCTCCTGCACCGTAACCAATTGAACCGTGCGACATGGTATAGAAGCTGATTTTATCACCATTCTGAAAATATATTTTTGGAGAAATTAACCAATCGCTGATAATACCGGTAGCGCTTCCGGGGTCATTGGTGGCAGCATAGCTGTCATACAATAATTTGGAACCATCATAAGGTGTCTCTCCATTTGAAGTACTGGATTCAATCGACCAACCTGTACCAGGATCATCACTTAAGTTTTGAAATATCCATCCTTGTTTTTGTAATTCGCCCATACTTTCAAAGCTGGTAGAAAAAGACTGGTCTGTTGGTTCAGGTATTTTTGTAGGCGTTGTTTCATCTTTTTTACAAGATACCTGGAGCAAACAAATCGCTGCGATACCAAATATTATTTTTTTCATTTTAATAAATTAAATTATGATAATGGTTTTAAAAATTATTATCGCGGACCTACATAGGTGAGAGTATCAGTTGACAACCTTGAAGCAGGTCCTGCACCCCACGTATATGAAATATAAAATGTTTTTGTATCGGGATCATAGCGACTGTTATAACCCGGATCATTATATGCGCCGCCATCGCTGGTAATAGTTACAGGGTATGGAGGACCAGATGTAAGATCAAGGTTTAACACAGGGAAACCAATAGCTATACCACTTGCACCATCACCCCACAATGCATACCCGCCAAAACCAACAGATGTTGCACCTTTTGTTATCAATGCCATTTGCTTGCCTGAGAAATATCCTGTGAGCGTATTATCGCCAGCTCTCAATGTAAAACCTTTATAACTGTATATGCCATCCCATTCATTTTTCACACCGATAGCAAGGATACCCGTATTAAAATTAGAACTGATTAAATAGCCCTTTGAAACACTGACAATCTTCATCCCTAATGCATAATCAAAACCTAAAAAATCATTTGGTTTTAATTTTATCTGCAGGTAACCTGTGCTTGATCCTTTAGGAATGGTAACAACATAACCATTGATTGAATCTCCGGTATTTGTAACCGTGTAAAGGCTTGTCGGCGCTTCTTCATGCGTTGTACCATTGGCGGTATTGTAATCACCTAATATCGCCGGGTCATAAGCCAAAGTAACCTGTATGTCTTCCGTTGCTTCACCACCTGCAATCTGAACAGGTATTGCATCAAAAGTGGTGTCAACATCGGATTTTTCAAAAGCCAACTGCAAATGATTGGAGTTGGAAGTTGCTGTCAAACCGATATACACAGCATTCTGTGCGCCATCGGGAGCCACTGATTGTATTTCATGGTTATCAAAAGCATCATCCTTTAAACAACCGGAAAAAACTACAGCGGACATTGCAACTGTAACCGATAAGAATTTAATATTTTTTAATTTCATAATAGTTCGATTTTATTTATGGTTCCCAGAATAATTTAGATGAATAAGCATCAATAGTACCCTCTGCATTTACGCTTGCTGAATTGGTAGTGTATTCACTTTGCGGATACAATAAACGCAATGGTAAAGTATTGGCCACCCTTGATGGATTGGTTGATATATAACCATCCGGAAGAAAATTCAACCTTCTCTGATCTGAATAAGATTCAAGCGGGTCAACACCTGTATTGGCAATGTATTTTTGAAATGCAATAAAATTTACCCTGTCAGTTACTGAAGAACCAGCATAATCCCAGTTACCATTTGTATTATCCGGGTCTGATAAATATGCCTCTGCTGCAGCCTGTGCATCTGTTACACCCAGCCAGATAAAAGATTGGGTTACGGCATCTTCATAAGCTGCTTTTGGATCGCCTGCCATCCATCCTCTTGCAATGGCTTCAGCTTTTAAGAACAGTGCTTCAAAAGCAGGATAAATCCATTGGCTTTGTGAAGCGCCGAGCGTGTAAGTGCCATCACCATTCGGGTTACCAATTAAACCAGGTCCGAAATAAGATGTGCTGGCGCCATTATATAATAAACCAGGTTGATCACCATAAATATTTGCATTAAAATTTCCATTGACAGATTGGAAAAATCTTTCCAAACGAGGATCTGCAGAACTGGAAAGGATAGACACAATATAATTATTGGCACCTGTTGAAGTATTGGCTTTTATACCTGTGGGATCATATCCAAAACTTGCGAAAAAAGGAGATTGCTTATTAACATCGTTCAAATAACCAGGGTTTTCTGCAATGTTTTCACCATCGCTTAAAACGCCACCGGTATTTTCTATTTTACTGATGACATCAGCAGGATTAAAACCTGAAACCTGAGACTGGCGAATCGCTATTCTTAACCTGAGTGTGTTAGCAAAATGTATCCATTTGCTTTGGTCTCCTGAAGCAATAATATCTGCTTTTGAAAATGATGAAGGGCCTGCTGTTCCCATATAATTCACAGCACTATCGAGGCTTGCCAGCAAAGCTGTATAAACACTTTGTGCATCATCATAAGATGGCGTTGAATAGGTTTCACTTTGAAAAGCCTGTGAATAAGGGATGTTGCCATAAAGGTCAACTAACTCCTGGAAAATTTTTGCAGACAATATCATATTTGCTGCAGCCAAAACTGTATTGCCTTCTGTCAGCGCTTTTGTTTTAGACTGATGCAGGTCAAACAATACATTGTATGAAGCCTGCCATAATGGATCACCAAACCCAAAATCTATTTTATATGTCTGTTCTGTTTGATTGGGTGCAAAATCACCATTGGGTGAAAAATAACCCATCCAGTTTTGCAGGAAAGCGTAACCATTTACAGGTAAAGCGCCAACTGCCTGTTCGGCCTGCGTGAAAATCAGCTCCGGCGTTACATTATCATCAGTAACCCTGTTTGGGTCGCTGTTTATATCGAGGTAGTCCTTGCTGCAACCTGCAAACACCAGCACTGCCATCGAAACCCCTGCTATTAAATGTCTATTAATGAATCGTTTCATGTATATCACGTTTTAATAATTAAAATTGAACTGTTAATGAGCCACCAAACAACCTTGATGCAGGCGACTGGAATGAACTGGCTATACCAAATGTGTTTCCTGTGCTGGAGTAGTTAAACTCGGGGTCACCCCATTGATTGGATTTCGGAACAAACAGTAAAAGGTTTTTTGCTACTGCTGATACAGTAACACCTTTGATGATATTACTGTTACCAAACCATTTGCCAGGGAGATTATATGATATATTCACTTCCCTCAACCTCCATGCTGCTGCACTGGAAAAATAGTTGGTAGCAATGGCTGTATTAGTATTGCCATTGGCCCAGAAATTATAATTACCATCCTGTACAAGAATGCTTGTATTATTTACATATTTACTTCCATCCCAATACACAGAATTCGGGAATACAAACCGTTGACGGTTATAAGCAGCACTACGGGCAGAAATACCTGCAAAGTCTTCATCAGAACCCAAACCAGAAAAGAAGTCATTACCACCTTTATAATCCCAGGTCATTGTAAAAGAGAAATTTCCAATGGAAAATGAAGGTGTCATACCAACAATCCATAAAGGTAATGACCTGCCTTTGATAACCTGTCCTGCTGCTTCAGAAGGATAACCAGTAACAGGATCAACAATGACTTTTCCTGTTGCAGGATCCCTGTTATAGTCTGTGAGCTGGAACTGGAATGCAGGGCCACCAACAACTGCAATATTTGCTGCAGTAGGAGAACTAACAGAGTTTTGTATAAACCCACCGGAACCAACTAAAATAACCGGCACATTTCCTAAAGTATGTGTAACCTCGTTATCATTGTATGTAGCATTTACCCTGAAATCAATTCGGCCTTTACCAATATTTATAACCGGTGCAAGGTTCAATTCCATTTCCACACCATAGTTCTTAAAGTCGGCTGCATTAGCCAGCTTTGTTGTATATCCTGTTGTTGAAGATTGTGCAATTGCTAATACCTGGTTGGTATTTTTCTGATTAAAATATGTTGCATTGAAATTAATATGGTTTCTCCTCAACCCTATTTCTATACCGGCTTCAACAGTATTTACAAATTCAGGTTTCATATTAGGATCCGGCACAGTATTGTTTGCTGTAAATCCTGAGGTATTGCCATATGGGAAACCGGCAGTAGTAGAATAAGTGGCCTGCAATGCATAAGGATTCAGATTTACATTACCTGATTTAGAAACAGCGCCCCTGATTTTTAAATAACTGATCAATGCACTGTTTTTCAAAGCAGGGATGGCATCAGATAATACCAGTGAAACATTGGCTGCAGGATAGAAGAAAGAGCGATTGGCTTTTGACAACCTGGAATCCCAGTCATTTCTTCCGGTAAACTCGGCATAAACCCAGCCTGCATAATTAAGACTTACCGTACTATAAGCAGAGACCAATTTTGATTCAACATTATAGTTATTGCTTCCTGTGCTGCCATTAAATACCGGAACAGAAGCATCGCCACTACGCACTGCTACATTATATAAATAAGGGACTACAAGGTTATTACCACCAACAGCTACATCTTTCCAACGGCTGTCCCTGAATGAACCACCAGCTATATAACTTAAAGTGATATCTTTTACAACATCTGTCTTACCACTCAGGAAATAATCAAGGTTGATACGTGCTGCGCTGTTTTCATCATCAAATACACTACCCGGCCTGTTGGAATATTGTGTGGCATTTCGATTGGCTGCCGCCCAGTCTGTAACAAATACAGGAGCATTGGTATTTTTAAAGTTAGCAAATGCCATGCTTGAGCTTAATCGTGCTGTTGCTTTTAACCAGGGAAAAAATGTATAGTTTACATCCACATTTCCGAGGATATCATCTTCTCTTCCTTTTTGCCTGATATTACCAATTAACCAATATGGGTTAACTGCATATTCATTATAGTAATTGGAAAACTGTGCAAACTTGCTGTTTTGCCAGTCTTTATAATCCAATAAAGGGACATTGTTGGCTGTTTGCATTACCAGGAAAAACAAACCACCATCATAGGCATTGGGGAAAGAATTCTGGAAACCTGCTTCATTGACTACATCATAGTTTTGAAGCGTATAGTTAATGCCATAATTAATGGAGAACTTACCATAAGTTTTTCCACCATTAAACCTTAAGCTCGTGCGATGGTTAACGTCATCCGGTACAAGACCTTTAATCTTTGCATCATCAATGCTAACATAAAAATCTTCACCTGCAATAGATGCAGAATTTTGCCATGTTAAACCTGTATTCCAGAATTTTATTTTATCCTTGTAATGATCGTCTGAATAGGGAACCATTTGAATAGAACCATCTTCCAGTGTAACGCCCAAAGGTCTTACAACGCCATCAAATTTTGGCCCGTATTGCTGGTTTTCATAAGGTACATAACCATAGTTACCATATTGGTCAACCACTTCACCAGCACCTTGTCCAAATTCACGTTGCAACTTTGGGAAGAAAGAAACATTAGTTGCCTGCACTGTTGTGTTGAGTGTTACTGTTGGTTTTTTTCCGCCTCTTTTTGTAGTAATTACAATAACACCATTCACAGCATCAGGCCCATAAATAGCAGCAGATGCAGCACTCTTCAAAACCGTTAAAGATGCAACATCGCTGGGTGGAATAGATGATAAATAACCAAGTGGTGTTGGCGCACCATCTACAACAAGCATAGGTTGGTTATTCCCTGTTAATGAACGGATGCCACGGATATTGATCTTGGCATTTTCAAACACACCACTATTTACAGTAGAAATATTCAGCCCAGCCACCTTACCATTCAATGCCTGTTGAATGTTTACAGATTTACCTTCCGTAAGGTCTTTATTATTAATAGTAGTGGTGGCATAACCCAGCGATTTCGCCTGCCGTTGCACACCTAAAGCTGTTGTTACAACTACATCGGCAATATTGCCTGAAGCAGTAGCAACCGTTACATGAATAACGGGGTCGTTGCCTACAGTAATTTCTTTGTTTTCAATTCCAATGGCGGTAATCGTCAAGACATCACCAGATTTTGCCGCAATGCTGAAATTGCCATTGGCATCAGCAGCAACAGTAGTTGGCGAGCCTTTCACTTTGACCGTCGCAAATGGGACAGCGTTACCATTCTGATCTTTAATGGTACCGCTCACATTGCCCTGCGCAAATGCTATACCGTTAATAAGTAGGAGCAAAGCAAGAACACTTACAATTTTTCTCATTTTTTTGAATGTTTAAAAATTAATAACTAATGAACAAATTGTTCATTACACTTAAAAAGCATGTAGGGAGATAAGCAACAAAATAGAAACCCTAAAAAAACAAACGGTGTGTTAAGCGATAAAAAGACACACAGATTTTCCATCGCGCTGCATATCTTTTCAACCGCTCATCACAAACATCTCAAAACCTTAACTTACCATTACACAAGCATTCCAAAACAATTAACATATAAAAAATATCACGCAATTCTTTCTTTGATGATGCTAACAGTTTTGAAATTACCTTTGCGCCATGATTCTTTTAGATGGTAAAATCGCATCAGCCGAAACAAGAAAACTGCTCGCTGAAAAAGTTTCAGTTCTAAAAACAAAAGGGCACCCCACTCCTCATCTTGCGGCTGTTTTAATCGGCAACAACGGGGCAAGTGAAACTTATGTAGCCAGCAAAATAAAGAATTGCGCCGAAGTAGGTTTTCAATCTACTTTAATCAGGTTTACAGATGATGTGGAAGAAACAGAACTACTGGAGAAAATTAAAGAGCTGAATGAAGAAGCAAACGTGGATGGAATTTTAGTACAGCTTCCTTTGTCTAAACATATTGATGAAGAAAAAGTGATTCATGCAATCACACCGGCAAAAGATGTTGATGGTTTTCATCCGGTGAATATCGGCAACCTGGTGCAGGGCTCACCCACATTTATTCCGGCAACACCTTATGGCATCATATTATTATTACAACACTATAATATCAATGTAAAGGGCCAACATGCTGTAGTCATCGGGCGCAGCAATATTGTAGGCAGGCCAATGAGCATTTTATTAAGCAGTAACCAGCCTTATGGCAATGCCACTGTAACAATTTGCCATTCGCATACACACAACTTAAAAGAATTGTGCCTGCAGGGCGATATCATCGTTGCAGCTTTGGGCAAACCTGGTTTTGTAACTGCAGACATGGTGAAAGATGGCGCCATTGTGATTGATGTTGGTATTACAAGAGTAGAAGATGTAACAGCAAAAAAAGGGTTCAGGATAAAAGGCGATGTGAATTTTGAAGAGGTAGCGCCAAAGACATCTTATATCACACCAGTACCTGGCGGTGTTGGCCTGATGACGATAGCTGCTTTATTATCCAATACACTGCGTGCATATATGTTGCGGCACAATTTGAATGAAGACATTTTTACTACATGACAGAACAATCAAAAAATAATTGTCAAACAACAACTATCAACAGCCAGGTAAAAACATTACCTGTCATGGAATCTTTTTATACCCTGCAGGGTGAAGGTTTCCATACTGGCAGGGCTGCATATTTTATCAGGTTAGGCGGTTGTGATGTTGGTTGTTTCTGGTGTGATGTAAAAGATAGTTGGGATGCAGACAGGCACCCGCAGAGAACAATTGAAAATATTGTTACTGATGCTTTATCGGTTTCAAAAAATATCACTTCAGGCGACAAGCCAATAATTGTTATTACAGGTGGCGAGCCTTTGTTGCACAACCTTGATGAACTCACTTATTCATTACAATCTGCAGGCTTTAAAACAAATATTGAAACTTCAGGATCATCCCGCCTTTCAGGTTTTTGGGACTGGATTTGTCTCTCACCAAAGAAATTTAAAAACCCACTACCTGAAGTTTTGAATGTTGCCGATGAATTAAAAGTAGTAGTCTATAACAAATCTGATTTTAAGTGGGCGGAAGAAAATGCAGCTCTTGTTTCGCCAGGATGTAAACTATATCTACAACCTGAATGGAGCAGGATAAATATCATCACACCATTGATTATTGAATATATCAAAGTCCATCCAAACTGGCAGTTAAGTTTGCAGGCCCATAAGTACATTCATATCCCTTAGCTAAAAGGCTTATATAAAAGTTTCCCAAACCCACAAAGTATTTTTACACCACCAACATTTCATCATTTATTATGTAACACTTATTGTTTCCTGCCAAACCCCGTAGTGGTGACATTATTATAAAACTCAAACAGTAAAATTTCCTAAACCCTGTAGTGAAGACATTATTTTAATAAAACATACTTACTATTCAATAAACCCCATAGGAGTGACATTATTTTAACCTCAAACACTAAAATTTCCTAAACCACAAAGTGGTGTTATAATAATAACACCACAAACTCCACAACTCAGCAAACCCCGTAGGGGTGATATCACCCAGAGTTTTTTTCTACAAAATTTTTCTTCACAATAAAACCTCATTCACCTCTTTTTGTAATCATGAATGATATTTCTTTGCATAACTCCACATGAAGCGTTCTGAATTTAATATCATCCTTTTTCTGTTCCTATATTTCTTTATCAAATATGGTTTCTATTTTTATATTGGCCTCGCCACACCAGGAGGTAATGTACATATATCCTTTCTGGAGCAATATGCCAATATACCATACTGGATCACATTGATAGCTTCAGACTTATCTGCTCTATCATTAAAACTTTTCGGTTATGAAGTACATCAGTATGGTGCAGACAATGTCACCATAGCCGGCAGCAAGGGAGTAACTATTGCATGGGGATGTTTGGGCATTGGAGCTATTGGCTTATGGATAGCCTTTATTGTTGCCCACAAAGCGAAAGTAAAGTTTAAGTTGAAATGGATTCTTGCAGGAGTTGTAGCAATCTATCTTATAAATATTATCAGGATTGATATGATAGCATTAAGCAATCATTACAACTGGAAGTATCTGCAATCATTCAATGCACATGAAAGTTTTGATATCCTCTCTTATGCGGTGATATTGGTGTTTATGCTGGTATTTATTTTAATCTATAAGAAGAATAAAATAAAAATCAAATCCGGTAGTGCCTGATATATTCAGGAATAAGTTTTTCTTCAGAGAAATGTTCAGCTACAATTGCAGGTGCATTTTTACAAATGGTTTTTCTTTTCATTTTATCCTGCATTGCTTCATGAATTTTTAAAGTGATATCTTCCACAACTGTGCTACAAACCCAACCAAGATCATTTTCTTTTACAAAATCACTCAGCCCTGTAACATCTGAAATCAATACAGGCGTACCTACATAAAGTGATTCAATGACAGTATTGCCAAAATTTTCATTATAAGATGTAAGTGCAAAGAGATCTGCCTGCGCCAATACATGAAATTTTTCTTCCCTGTTTTGCCAACCTATCCATTCAACGTCATTTTCAATTCCAAAAAAGATGGTTTTTGATTTAAGCTCTGAAATATAATTATCATCACCATCCCCTGCAATTCGCAAAAATGGTTTTACCTGCAGCCTGCTGATGGCTTCCAACAAAAGCTCAATACCTTTTTTCGGATGAATGCGTGAAAGAAAGATAATAGTAAATCTATCATTTATCTTTTTTTCAATATGTTCTGCAGGCAACCATACTATGTTAGGAATTGTAAAACCTTTCCAACCGGGAATTAATTTTTCACACTCACCAGCTTCTGCAACTGAAGTTGCATGATACACTGAAGACTTCAATAAAGATTTCCCAAAACCATAAAAACTGATCTTCTTCAATATACTTTTGGAGTTGTTCAAAATATAATCACTCATCATACCATGTGGGGAAAGGATATAATTTATTTTTTGTTTTTTGCAAATAGCTGCAGCCCGCATCACCAGCATATTCCACCAGGAATGAATATGTACCACATCATATTGACCTGTTTCCTGTTTTAATCTTTCAGACAAATCAGGTGAAATATAAAACGGGTCTTTAAAAATTCTTCTAAAATAAATTACGTCAACGCCATCTACATTGTGAACAATCCCCGGTTTTACATCCAGTTCAGTATCACCATTTGCAGTGGTAGTGAAAACAGTTACCTCATATCCTGCATTTGACAGGCCTTCGCAAAGCCGTGATACGGAACCAATGGTCCCGCCATAAATATAAGCAGGTTTATACGATGGGACTATGTGGAGTATCTTCACTAAAAATATTTAAAAAGAGCTTTATTTATACGCTTCTAAAATAATATAAACTCTATCGGGTCGAAAAGTAGCAATAACATTGATTGTGATATAACTAATTCATTAATTTAAATCAATAAAACAATCAGGTTCTTTTCAGCATTGTTTTTAGGTAAGATTTTCTTATTGCCCACGCTCTACGCAACTGCATCCCTCTTTTTGCATTTGAAATTTCCCTGTACCATTTATCAGAAGAATAGACTTTCCATTTGTCATATCCCGAATGAAGGTATTTCCCAAAATAATCCCACGGTTTTGGTGAACCCACAAAATGAAAAATACTACCATTGTTTTCTACCGGGGATTGATTTGGATACCAGTGTACATTATATTTTTCATCAAGTTTAAAAAAATTACCTGCAAAATATGCGTTTAATAAAGCCTGGTCTGCTGATAAAAGTTCTTGTGGGTATGCTTCACCCAATACTCTTAACCCATCACTAATATCCACTACCCTCCACCTTTCTATATTTATGAATAATACACCTGAATTAAAAGTGCTTAATGTGGGATCTATTCCTAAAGTGTTACAAAAAAAATTATGTTCTAACGCATACTGTATGGGTGTTGACGGCACAGCTCCGATTACAAAATTCTGCAAACTTTCATTAAATATATCAGATATATCGGTTTCAATAATTAAATCAGTATCAAGGTAAAGCACCTTTTCTTCATTAATCAATTCCGGTATCAGCAAACAGCCATAAGCTGCCCAGTCACTTTGCAACGGTTTATATTTTCCAAACACTTTCTGTGCATCAAAATCAATGAATATATAACTACCAGTAAAGTTTAATTCAGATAATAACCTTGCTATTGAGTCTTTTATTTTTTCATCCAACAATGAGCATAAAAAATATATTTTGAGCTGCGTATAGGAACATTGCTTTATCAATGATGCAAGGCTTGCCCCCAAGCCTAATGCGCCAAGGTTATTTAAACAAAAGCAAACGACCATCGGATAATGAGATTTCTTGTCTATCTATTACTCAACTTTCCTAGTACAGGGTTTTGAAAATCTGATACTCTATATAAAATATTCATTATAATAATGAAATCTATGACGTGAGATTATTTTCATCAGGATTCTCAAAATCTTTATACTTATCTTCAATCAGCCTCATACATATCAAAGATTCAGCAATTGTTCTTTGTAGTGTATAATGCCATCCGTGCCAACCATCCAGTATCAATCTTTTTATAAACAGTGAATAAACAAAAATCAACAACGGCGCCAATATTTTTGTTTTCCTCAACTTTGAAGGGAAAGATAAAATATCAGGCGGCGCATTCAGCAACATCTCGGACTCTTTCTCAGAATAAAAAGACTGGTTGATCAGCCATCGCAGCAAGGGTTTCCTGTCGTCATGCCAGATCTTGTTTTTATAAGTACCCATCTGGCCATTTATTTTCAAGCGTTGAGTATGGCCATCATCATAGTATTTACAAAATTCCTTTTTAAATAATACAGGCCTTGGTGTTGTATTATTGCTGCGCAACGGTTTGCCAAACACGCAGAATTCAAAAAAAGCACGATAGGCAATATTTGTGTCTGTTTCAAGAAATTCTAAAGTTTCATTTATGAAGCCCTCATTTAATATATAATCTGCATCAAGCGATAAAACCCATTCACTTTCACAAAGCCCCAAACCATAATTCCATTGTGTGGCATGGGTGTCAAATTTGCGCTGGTATATTTCAGCGTTGGGAAAGCTTCTGATCAGTTCTATTGTTTTATCAGTACTGTTGCTGTCAACCACAATGACTTTTTCAAGCCACCCTAGATGCGACAATGTCCTGCCTATATTTTCTTCTTCGTTCCAGGTTAAAATAACAGCCGTTAATAAGGATGCGGGTATTCTATCGTTCATGTATTTGCGAAGTAATAAGTTGATATAATTTGAAATACGCCCCAGCAATTACAGTTTCATCAAACCTTTCCCTGTTATGCCTGCCATTATCCACTAATTGTTCCCGGTAATTTTTATCACGGATAATTTTCAAAAAGCCATTCCTGATATCTTCCACATCAAAAGGGTTTACCAGGCAGGCAGCATTGCCAGCCACTTCAGGCATGGATGAAATATTGGAAGTGATCACAACTCTTTCCACGCAATTCGCTTCCACTATTGGCATACCAAAACCTTCAAACGTAGAAACAAAAGAAACAATATCGCATTGAATATATTCTTTGTATAAAGCTTCAGTTGAAAGGTTATTTTTCACAACGAAGTCAATATTCAGCGACTTCATTTTCTCAATAACATTTTCTGCTGGCTGGCCAATGATCACAAGAAGGCAGGAAATATTTTGCAATGCTGCTGCAAGCCTTTCAAGATTTTTATTTTCACCGGCACCTACCTGTAGTATAACAGGACAGTCTTCATTAAATGTTTTGGGAGATGGTTGAAATATTTTATTTACACTCACAGGAATCACTTCAATTTTTCCAGGTTCACATCCTGTATAATGCATCACATCATTCTTTGTGACTTCTGAAACTGTAGTAATATATTTTGATTTTTTTACCGGTGCTTTGAGATAGAGCCAGGTAACTATTTTTTTTGCAAAACCCGTTTTTCTATCCACATACCTGCAATCATGTATGGTGAGCAATACATTTTTTTTATGCATCAACAGGTTGAGAAAATTTACTTCACCTGTTATATGGCATACAGTATTTTTTTTTTGACGAAACGATGCTTCAATAATATTCCGAAGTTTTGAAAAATAACCATCATTGTAACTTCTGCAATATTGTACTGAAAATTCCACCTTGTCTTTGAGCATTTCCCTCAATCGCTGAAAGATTTGTTCTATGCTAAAATTAAAACCCGGCCTTGGTTTGCGCTGGAAATGAATGACAGAAAGCTTTGTTGCAATTTGAGTGCTTTTTTGAGTTGCAATTTTTTTCATGTAACAACGACGTCCTCCAATTCTTCTTCAGGCTCATCTACTTCCTCTTCAATTTCTTCATATTCCGGTTCATTCATGGCTGCCACTACTAAGCCTGAACCTAAAACTGCAAATCCCAGCGTGGTTGGTTGCCCCCATTGTGATTGCAGGATCAGAATAATACTAAAACTTAAAAGCATCCAGGCAAGTGCATCTTTTTTTTTAAGATAATACACTGAATCCCTGGTAAATTTTACAGCTGTTGCCACTCTCACAAAAATGACTATAAAACCCAATAGCAATCCCTGTTCACCAATGATACGGCCCCACTCTCCTTCAGATATCAGGAAAGACATTTCGCCTGTTAATAACTGGCTACCCACATTGGTGCCCATACCAACTCCATAGCCAAAGAATGGCATATTGCCTGCATTTTCGATTGCAGTAATCATACCTCCTAAAAACCTGTCAAGAAAAACACCGTTCACACCACCTTCCGCTTCATTAGCGCCGGTAAACCTGTAAGTAAATGCCTCTGTGGACTTTGCAAAAAATGCCTGGTTTTGCAATAACATCAGGATTAAAACAATGACTACACCACCACCTAACATTGCACCGATATACTTAGGTCTGCGCCATGCAGCCACCAAAGAAAATGTAAGCGATACAAACACTTCAAAAAATAAAGAGCGGCTGATGGATAAAGGCACAGCCATCAACAGGGACCCAGTTGCAGCCATTAGCAATAGCTTATTAATATGATGAGGATGCAACCAGAAATAAAAAACATAAGCTGCAACCAAGCCATAAAACTGTACCAGGCCTGTAGTGAATGAAAACGTGCCGGGTGGCCTGAAATAACCCAATGCACCACTGAAACCAATACCTGCCGTATCTCCTCCAAGTCCCCTGTTTACCCAGGCAGACTGAGGACTGAAAAACTGGAGGCCTGCTAAAACAGTCATAGGCAAACTTATCATCAACAACACACGCCCCATTTTTATCACATCATCCCAATCAAGAATCTGGCCTATCGCAAAAATCAATGGGAACTGGATGATATATAACCTGGCGCCAAATATTGCCACCATCAGGTTGCCGTGGCCTATCGTCATTGCAGTCAGGAAACTGATAGCGCCGGAAAGCACCATCAAAAAACTCAGCCCGCTAAACTTCAGGTAGCCTTTCTGTCTTGCTTTTAAAAATATCCATATTGCAAGAGGATCCCTCACTACCAACAATGGGGTTGAAAGTACTGGCAGGAACCATTTGCGCAATGCCCCTTCAAAAATCAGAAGGAAAAAATACAACCAGATGGCTGCTTTTAAGGAATCATTGAATGGATACCGTTTCAATCTATTGACAGATTAATTATGTATTCAAAATAATTGTTGTCCGATTGAAATTATTCTAAATAGCTGAAACCATTTGCCAGTAAGGGTTTTAAGCCCCCTCGCTTTTGGAGAGGGGGTTGGGGGTGAGGTCTTGAAAAGCAAAGGGATATAAATTTTAATCGGACAACAATAATTCAAAATATATTCTGTATAAAAATGCACTTACAATTTTGTTGTTGCATTGTCAACTAATTCTGAAATTTCTTTACCATACAATCCCCATGGCCTTTGCCTTGCTGTTTCCAATGCTGCTCGGCCAATCATTTCAATCATACCCGGATCAGTAATAATTTTTTCCAGCATTTCCTTCAAACTATTTACAGAACCCGCCTTTACCAGCCAGCCATTTTTACCATGTTGAATAATATCAGGCCCTGCAGTTCTTTCTGTTGTAATCACCGGTGTGCCCTGTGCCATTGCCTCAGTGATCACCTGGCCAAAACCTTCAAACAAAGAAGGAAAAACCAACACATCATTTTCACGCATTAAAGATAAAATTTCATGGTGTGGTAAAGTTTCTATCCAGCGGTGTCTTGAAAGGTTTTCCTGTAATGGCAGTACATTTTTAGTATTGCCTCTTCCTACAATTGTAAGGAATATATTTTTTCCAAAACTGTTGACAGCATCAAATAAATAACTCAGCCCCTTCCGTTGTGATAAACCACCCACAAACAAAACTTTTAAGGGCTCATTTACACCTATATGCCTATATGTTTTTTCTTGCACCGCCGGAAAGCCATAAGGAACAACGCAAATACGAGGTAAGTTACTTTTATAAAATTGCAAACTTGCGGCAGTAAAGCTGCTGGCAACTATCACTGTATCAGCCAATGATATTTCTTCGTCTTTTTTTGAAAGCTTATCATGAGCATCTTTAAATCCCTGCAGGGTTTCTGCCCATCCGGGATTTAACTCATTTTCTTCAGCAAGCAGTTCATGCATACAACGCCAATAACCAATGGGTAAATCATATATGGCTTGCATGCCCAACAATTTCGCCTTTTTGAACGAAGCCAATGCACCGTCTTCATACGCATAAATAGTCGTGGCGCCTTTGGCTTTTTCTTTTTTCATATTTGATGCAACATATTGATCAAGGCCCTGGTAAACTTTGTCAACTGAAAACATACCATTTTTTTTTGACAACCTTTTGGCAGCACCTGCTTTCATTGATAGCAACCTTCCAGCCTCCCGCCAGGGATAAATATGTGTTATATCTTTTATTGATGCATCAAATGACCTTCTTCTTATATCACGTAAAGGCTTATAAGAACCCAGTTGATATAAAGCTGTTCCCGGGAAACTGGCTAAGCAGGTATAAACCGATTGCAGTTTACCTGCATCATACAAACCCTGCACAGCAGCCCTGAAAAATTCATTACCTGTTGGATGTGTAATAACTAATCCCATCATTAACTGGCTGCAGCCAATATCAAATCAAAATATTTTTTTGAAACAAGATCTGAGAGGTGATCTTTCAGGTGTTCAATTGCATTATTCCGGAAAAGTTGCATTTTATCTTTATCATTTAAAGCAGCTTCCATCACCGCAACCATATCTTCCAGGTTATTGCGTTGAAAAATATAACCTGCATTTCCTACTGCTTCAGGCATACCACCTCCATTGGAAGCAATAGGAATACAACCGCAAGCCATACCTTCCAGCACCACATTGCCATAAGGCTCTTCCCAGATGGATGGCACCAGGATGAATTGGTGTTCGTTTAAACATTTCACCAACGCTTCGCCTTTTAAAATTCCAGTGAATTGAATCGCACCATATAACCCAAGCTCTTCTCTCAGCCGTATTAGCTTTTTTCTTTCAGCACCATCACCAATAATGGTTAAATGCAAACAGTCTGGGTCAATACTATTTTTTTTGATCAACATTGATACAGCTTTTATTGCCTGGTCTGCACCTTTATCTGATACCAGCCTGCCGAGAAAAACAAACAGTTTCCTGTTATCATCAAAATTATTTTTTTTAAATAAAACATCATTATAAGGGTTTTCAATGACGACAGCTTTCGGCCACTCTTTCCTGCGGATAGCATCACTCACAGCAATGACATAATCAGCCCGCCTGAACCAAAGATTTTTCAATTTATCCCTCCATCCTTTTCCACCTTTGATCCTGTTGATCCAGGTGTTTACTGCAATAACATGTGGCTTCCTGATAAAAAAATTTATCCATGATAAACGCAATGAAGGATTGTTTTCGAAAATAACATCAGCCCAACGGTGCTCTTTCAGCAAGGTGCCGATACCCGGGTTGCGAATCACTTTGAATGAAAAATTATCAGCGTTTGCAAATTTTGTCCATGTTAGCACATGCACATCTGCTCCATATTTTGAAAATGCATCAGCCAGTATTTCAGAGTTGGTTTCAATGCCACCCACATCAGGGGAAAAATGATGGGTGAGCACCAATATTTTTAATTTCTTTTTTTTATTTTTTATCGGTGTAGATTGTTGACTGCCCGTTTCATCATTTTTACAGGCGCCATCATGTTTCATTTTCCTAACCATTTCTTTATCCTTCCTTTCATTTTATCCGGCAGAGCCATCCTCAAAAATGTTTCAAGCTCCCGTTTTCGTTTCTTCTTATTTTCATCTCTCAGATAATAGCAGGAAATTTTTTTCAGATCAAAATAGTGAAAGCGAATCAATGATTCTTTATACCTGCCAAAGATTTCAAGAAGATCGGGTCTTGTTGCAAAATTAAATCTATTATGATGAACAGCAATAGATCCGGGGTTTGCCGGGCTGTAATGGCTGAAATGATAAAAAACCAAAGGCATACCATTTACCAGCCATTCACCATTCATTTTTTCAAGCCTGCGCTCATGCAGGTTCCAGTGCGCCATATTATATCCGGGATATTTTTCAACCAGCACTTTATCAAAATATGCAGGCGCCAGGTTCATCCATAACTGGTCCACAAATAATCCCCTTGACAAATCAATCAGGCATTGATCCTTCAAGCGGCTTTGCCACCATTTCAACATAGCCATCGTATTATCCGTTCGCTTCATCGCAATAAAACCGAGGTTGTAAATACCTGTCTGCATCACATGCAATTCAGTAGGCAACTTGTCATCATTAATGGGTGTGGTGAAATGTGGCGTGAGTACAACATCAAAATTTTCCAGGCTTTCTTCCAATCTTGTCAATGGCTGGAAGATCATGATATCAGGATCGAAATACACAATATTTTTTGCATCCGGGTAATGATTAAACAACCATTCAATATAAAAAGGTTTGGCTGATGTCAGGAGTTCGACAATAGTATATCGTTGTATCATCGCATCAAAACCAGGTATGGCCAGTTCCTCCACTGTTACCAGCTCACATTCCAAAAAGAAGAGGTCAGTGTTTTGATCATTTTTATCCACCAGGCCAATGATAAACTTCCAGGAAGGATTGGTTTGCCGGATGGATTCAAACAAAGTTTTTGCCTGGGCCAGATAGTTGATGGAACAAAGTGTGAAGGCTATATTGATATGCTGAAATTTTTATGAATAAGATCATTGTTGTCCGATTAAAATTATTCAAAATTTATGAAATCCTTTGCCAGTAATGGTTTTAAGCCCCCTCGCTTTTAGAGAGGGGGTTGGGGGTGAGGTCTTGAAAAGCAAAGGGTTATCATATTTAGTCGGACAACAATGGAATAAGATCAAAAAATACCGGCTGCTGCTACCAGCGATTCCACAAAAGCAGCTACCACAGTTTCAAGCTGCACCACCGGTTGCCTGCGGCCGGGCAGTTGAAAGGCAGTGGCAGCATCCACCTGCACCAAATCATTCTCAACGGGCAGGTACAGCGATTGCAGCGAAGCGGTTTTTTCCCTGCACACTACCGGTACACCATGCTCCTTAAATGCCATGTAAGAACCACTCTTGCCTGAAAGTTCGGGCATGGTGGTCAGGATGCCAAAAGTGGTATAATGCATCAACCAATAGGAAATAAATGCCGCCGGCTGTTCGCCCAGGCTTAAAAAAGTAACGAGGGGATATTCATATTTCAGTTGTTCCCAACATTCTCCTCCTGCGTTCATCCTGCCCAGCGAAACCATCACCACCCTTTTTTTGCTGAACCGGTAATTGAATTTATCCAGCAGGCTGCGCATATCCCATTGCTTGAAATCAAAGCTGCCAAACAAAGTGCCGATGATAAAATCTTCCCTGTGTTTGCAAATGAATTGAGGAACTTTTTTTTCGAGACTTTCATCATCACTATCCACATCCCTTGTTATATTGCTAAACAGCGGCAATACAGTAACGTTAAAACCCATCTCCTCTAACCGTTTTTGATACAATACCGTATTTGTATGAATCAGCTTCGGTTTGATTGAATATAACAAAGACTTTATTATGTTTATCTGAAGGAAAGACCACAATCTGAACTTCAATGATTCATACCTGTTCACCGATAACTCATGAAACATAATATGCCAGTGGTGATTACCTGTTAACTGTTTCAGTTTATGCCGCAACTTAAATGGCAATCCTTTCAGGTGAAAGCCAAAAGGCACGTATTGCAAGCTCAGCCATTGCGGGTCAAATTTTTCTATCCAGTCTTTGGCCCGCTGCATCCTTTCATTCCAGGGCATCAATGATGACAGGCGCAACGTTTCTATTTCAACACCTTCATCAGTTTGCACACCTTCCCATATATTGACTTCACCCAGCCTGCGGTCATTGATTGCAATGACAGCAGCGATATATCCATTTTTATTGAGCGCACAAGCCAGTCTGCGGGTATAATCGCCCACACCATCTTTGCCCGGCTCCAGGCTACTGCAGAGGAATATGATGGTCACGTGTTGCAATTTTTTTTGCAGGAATACCTGCCCAAATTTCATTAACAGGTATTGATTGCTTAACAACAGCGCCGGCTGCTATGACAGCACCATTTTCAATTGTAACACCTTTTAATATCACTGCATTGGCTCCTATCCATACATCATCACCAATCACTATGGCAGCCTCAACGCAAGGTTGATCTTTCATCAGGCTACCAGTGTCAAGGCCATGATCATGATCCACAAAACGGCAACCGGATGCAATGAGGTTATTGTTACCGATGTGGATAGACTGCCTGATATTAAATTCACAATTATTACCAATAAAATTATTATCACCAATAATGATTGAGGGTCCGGGGCAATATATCCCGTCAAATTTTAAACTGATATTATGTTCCAGTTTGCAATGGGCGCCAATTTGCACCTGGTGGGGCCAGGTGATATATATTTTCGGGAGCCGGGTACCACTGCCCGTTCTCATGCCAGCCAAAGAAAACATGAACGTACGTAGCATTGACGCAATACCATTCAAATACCTGAACCTGAAAACAAAAATTGCCTTGCAAAAAAATTTTTTCATACTGATTGCAAAGCAGTAGCGGAGTTTCTTTTAAAAATTTTTTTGCCGAGGCGAAACAAGCGTGTAGGCACCAGCCTGTTCAACACATGATATTGTTTTACCAAATGCATCCCGGGTTTAATTCTGAAAAATACTGTTTTTGAAAAAACAACTATATCTTTCAAGGTTTTGGTGCCGGTCATTTCTTTAAATGAAATATGGTTTACCAGGTTCTTCAGTTGATAGATAGCTGTAAGCCTTTTATCAAAACCGTTTGTTTCCAGGTAGTACAGCAGTGCATCGGAAGAGTCGAGCATCCTTTTTGATTTTGCAATCCCCTCATCTTTTGTTACTGCATCCAATGAATAATTTTTTCCATGCCCCCGCCATACAGACAATGGCTCACCAATCAAATAACTTTTTCCCATTGGTAAAATGGCAAGGATCAAAAATTCATCGGTGAACATATCTACTGCTGTGGGCACATCAATTTGCTTCAACGCTTCAGCCCTTGCTGCATAAGTGGAACCACCACCAAAAAGCATATTGTTATTCATAAACCGTTTCAGCAATTCATTCCCGTCAAATGTTTTGTTCAACAGCCCTACCGGCACAGGTTCAATCCTGGAACTACCATCAGGCATCAGTTGTTTAGCCTGCGATCCCACATGCACAATGCCTGCATCTTTTTGAAAAATTTCAACCGTTTCCCTCAGTTTACCTTCAAGAAAATAATCATCAGCATCAAGGTTAAAAATATATTTCCCACCTGACTGTTGAATGGCTTTACGGGTTGCACTTGCTTTACCTTCATTTTCCTGGTAAAAATATTTGACCGTACCTGCATTGATCAAAGATTGCAATACCGGTTTTGTATTGTCAGTTGATCCATCATCCACTACAATGATTTCAATTTTATCTTTTGGATAATCCTGCTGCAAAACACTCTCAATTGCATCTTTAATAAAATTTGCATAGTTATAAGTAGGAATGATGATGGAAATTTGAATATTTGAATTATCAGTCATCAATATTAAGTTACAGAAAATCTTTTTTTTAATTTTAATATAGGACTTTCAATATAACGATAAGATATTGTAGCAATTAATATAGAAACAAAAAATCTTAAACAGGTTACTTCAATAAAATTTACCATATCATGTTCCTTTCTTAAATTTTCCAGAAACAAGAATATAGGAAAATGATATAAATAAATTCCATAAGATCTTTTACCAATAAAGCTGCATATCTTGTTTGACAGAAATATATGATTTGGTTGTTTTATAGCAATATAAACTATGAGCATACAAAATAAATTAATCAAAACAAAGCCACCATTGTGTATCCATTTACTTGATTGATCAAAAAGCAATAGCGAAAGAATGAGAAATACACCAGCTATCACATTAAGAATAATCCCAGTTGTTTTATGAATTTTATTTTTATTATTAGTATAGAGCCCTAAAAAGCAACCGAATAAAATTGAATCTAATCGAAAGACAGTACTTCTATATGGATCAAAATCAAATATCTTATCAACAGAATATTTTAAATATAAATAGCCAAATAGTCTAATAATGGAAACAATTAACAACAAAATAATTAAAATACTTTTCCCCGATTCTCTATTCTTTCGCAGAATTAATAATCCCATTGCTAAAGGCCAAAACAAATAAAAATGTTCTTCTACTGATAATGACCACATGTGTGATAAAGGGCCAAGCAATTTAGGATTAATAAAATTTGCAAAATAAAAAAGCGCTGATGTAGAAGCAATGAACCTGTTTGCATCCATATTTGCTGGAAGATATATCCACAAAATGTTTGTAAGAATTATTGTAACAAGCAGGGGAGGTAATAATTTAAGACCACGTCTAATCCAAAAATTAAACAATCTGATTTTCCCTGTTCGTATAAATTCATTTCTCAATAGTGACGTGATTAAAAAGCCACTTAAAACAAAAAATAAATCTACACCAATCCATCCTCCCGAAAGAATACCATAACTGCAATGTAACAGTAAAACATATATAACAGCTATACATCTGATCCCATCTAAACTGGAAATATAAAAAAAACCAGTATCTAAACTTTCTTTACCTACTGCTTCTATTTGCTTCATAAAAATTCTTCAAAAGAAAGCTAACTTTTTGTGATGAAGTCCGGTTTTTGATCCAATCAAGTGAATTTTTTAATAACTCATTATAGGCTTCTTCAGACATATTGCATACTTTATCCATCAAGTTATCATAATCAGTATAAGCGATACAATTTTTCCCATCCTCCAATCCATGTGGTGCACAGTTTGCTGGTTTCTCATACAGGTTTTTAAAACAAATCACTGCTCCATTCGCAGCAATTTCATAATGACGCAGGCAATCCCATCCTGCACGTTTAGTTGTAATGCCAAATCTTGATTGCTGCAGATCTTTGTAATATTCATCTTCTTTATCAAATAATCTCTGATGTTTTGATCCTGAGTATTTTTCAGCCACTTCTTCGTCAACAATATGTGATGCAAATAATTGATGCTTGCCAGGCAGTGATTCAATAATTTTTTCTTCCGGGATAGAAAAGGAAACTGGTTTAATATTTTTGGGTATAGCAACTTTACCTATTTTGTGCATAGGCATCCTAAAGTAAATACTGTTGATGGTTTCATTTGTCAGTTCCCGCTTAAAATAAATGAAATATTTGTGTGGTTTTATTGCATTATAGAATTTCTTTAAGTGTTTGCTGAGGTAAGGAAATATTACAGGAGAATCTTCACCATCCATTAGCCAGACATTTGCTTTGCTTTTGATTAGCATTTCTGCATAATGATAAAATATTTCATATTGCCTGTATATAGATGTAAAAACAAATAAATCAAATTCATTTTTTTGAATAGTGTTTTCCAGGTTAATCACCGAATTGTTTTTTAATGATGCAGGCAAAAGGCCATATAAGGTAAAACCATTCCCTCTGATCTTTTCTAAATCTTTACAATCATCATATAAAATATTTTTCACAGGAAAATCCAAAGCATCTTTTCCCATCTTCTTTTTAAAACCATGAATGATGGAATCCTGCAGATAATCTTCTTCAGGAGATGTAATTAATAAAACCCTCAAAAATTTACTGAATTAACTTTTGTATTGACAGAATAATAACTCAACACCATTCTTCATTTTTTACAGGAGTCAAAACAATGATTATGGGTGAAAACATAAGCTTTAAAAGTTTTTTTTATTCATCCTGAAAAATTGAAAAGTATTGAGAGGTACCCCATAACAAAGCCAGCTCAAGGATAGCAGGGTCATTTTCAAATGGCCTTTTTTAACCTGTGATAATAAATTCCGAAAATGTAAAAAAGACTGACTCCTGATAAATTTCAATAAAGATGTATATCCCAAAATTGCTTTGTTATTATTAGCATAAATACAAAAGTTTTTAGATGCCGCAGGGATCTGAAAAATCTTTTTCCGGAGTGATGAGAACCTGACAGGGTGAATCACTTTTGCATCCTTTACAAAAACTATTTTTTGTTTAGTTTTTGATTCAATCCTGATTTTCAACTCCTGGTCCTCTTGTGCAGCAATTAAGAACTGTTCATTGAAACCACCTATCTCATTAAAAAGTTTTTTCTGCACACAGATATTAGCGCTCCAGAAACAACCGCCTTCCATATTCACCGGGCACTCTGCCATATCTTTTTTCAACAACGACCAGTCATCCGGCAGGATGGCGCCTTCCAGCGCCAATGCCTCAGGGTTATTTTGAATTGCATTGCAATACGCTGCGATTAACCCTTTGTCCGGCACACAGTCATCATCAATAAAAACAAGCCAGTCTCCCATTGCATAAGTTGCGCCATTATTCCTGTTGGCTGCAGGTCCTTTTTTCGGCCCCTGCACCCACTTCGCAAAACCATATTGCTGATAAAGCAAATCTTTTGACAAATTATCAGTACTATCATCCGTTACAATAACCTCATACAAATCTTTGGTTTCCTGTTGCATACCAGGCTGCAAGCATTGCAGGCATTTTGCCAACAATGCAGGCCGGTTACAGGTGGGTATGATGACTGAAATCAATTTATCGCAATAAATATTTTACAAGGATATTCCTGCGCCTGAATACTTTTTTAATTTTTGCAATGATGTATTTGGTCTCATCATTCAGGCTGAATTTTTTTTCTTTATAAAACTCAGGCTTTACCAGTTTTCCATGCTCATACACCACATGCTTAAATATACATCTCAGCAATTTCCTGTTATTGATATAACAAAAAACCCTTCTCTCAAAATGATTACCCCCATAAATAGGGAAAATTTCAGACAAGACATGATACTCGTTATAAATATCTGAATTCAAATCACTGCTCCTTGCCAGATAACACTGATCTGAAAAACCATGATCATAAATATATTCATCATCTTCAGTGAAATTAGTTTCTTCGTTTTTATCATAGTAATCCCACAATGGGGTTACACAAAAAACCTTTTTATCTTCCAACTTGATGACGCCTTCCTGTATCCAGTCATCATCATATTTTTCCTGCATCATGCAATCGCCTGTAAAATACAGGAGGCAACGTGTGGAGCAAACAAATGCAGCAACGAGTGGCGCCACACTATACCAGTAACCATCATAACCATCAAGCCTGAAATTTTTTCGCTGCAAATGAAAATGCTGAAGCGCAGCTTCAATATATTCTTCACTGAAAAAATAATGATCAATCACACCTTCACTGACTGCTTTATCAGCATAGCGTTGTACTTCTTCCCTGTCATTTACATTATTGATGATAAGGTTGCGGCTTTCAAAAGGATGATGGCACCTGTCAATCATTTCCTTTAACCTGCCTTCCTTTAAAAAAAATTCCCAATCGGCTTTGTAACAACAGGTAAAAAATGAAACACCACTATGCATCATTTAATCATTTGATAATTTCAATATTGCCGCGTAATTTGTCGTATCAAATATTTCAAGGTCTGGAGAATAATCTTTAATCTCAATCATTCCATCCTTTAGTAACCTGTAAAGCCTGAAGTCAGTATGAAGCATGTCCCAGAAATCCTTAAAAAAAGTTCTTGAAGCAATATTAAAAGAACCGAATTCAAACTGTATTATTTTTATTTTTCCTTCCTGTAAATATTTCACCATGCCTTTTATGACTTCAAGTTCATGTCCTTCCACATCAATTTTGACAAGATCAATAAATGCAAGGCCTTGCTCCCGGAAGAAATCCTCTAACCGGATAATATCAATTGTCTCGCAAGACTTTGGCTGCACTGTTCCTTTGAAAGTATTATAAACAGAAGCAACAGTATCTTCTCCAAATGAAAATAGTTCAACCATCGCCTGTTTACTTCCACACCCTTTTTTTATTATCATGACATCCCTGGCGCCTGAATATTTTGCACAAAGTTGATCGTAAAGTTTAGCCTGAGGCTCGAATAAAAAACATTGTTTTTCACCCGGCACTAATTGCAAAATATAATCTGTATAAATACCATGATTAGCGCCAATATCAAAAGAAACAAAACTGTTTTTGCCCTGCACAGTTCCGGCAATATGCCGGATAAAATTTATTTCACCACTGGAATAAATATCTATCGGCAAACCTATATTTTTTCCAAATTTTGAAAAGTGATAGAGCTTCTCAAAGAACAACTGGAATTTTCTTTTCCCATACATTTTCCTTTGAAAAGATTTAAGCACCGGGCAAAAATTTTTTCAGGTTGATTTGTATTTTCATTGAAACTGCCTTCCTGAAATTTTTTGAAAACAACACCACCATCCATGAAGGTTTGTGCCGGAACAAACCAAGCCTGTTGATATAAAAAGGGAACTTAATTTTCTTTTTGGTAAAAAAAGAATACCATGCTTTATAATAAATGTAATGCACCAGTAAATACTCCTGATTGCCATACAACACACAATTTCTTTCAACAGTTGTAATACCTTTTCTGGGTTCAGCAATTACATCCTGGAAAGTCAACCTAAGCTGATCTTTATTTTCTTTAAATAACACTTCAGTAAAACTTTCTATCGGCGGATTTATTTCCCGGAATGTTTTACCAGCTTTTAATGCTTTGAAATATGGCCCACCACATTCATCAAAAATCATATTCCGTTCATTTGAAAAAACCTGTTGCCAGTCTTTGCTCTTCTTAAAAAGGATATTACAATAATCATTATTCCTCATAATAAAAAAAGAGCCGGATAAATATTCTTTGATACCACTGAACACATCGGTTGTATTTAATAAGGTGGCAGGCAAAAATTTATCAAAATCTCCAATGCATGTATCCAGGTCAACAGAGCCCCAGAATGTATAAGCGCTTATATAATCCCGGAATATGAAGCCAAGCGCCGGTTTAAAATCACATAGTTTTCTATGATTCCTGAATTCAATTCGCATGTTCAGCTTCTCCGAAAAAAACAACTGCAGCTCAGAAAAAGTCCGGTAATACCACCTGCAATTGAGCGGCAAAACATCAGGCTTTGTTGCATCAGAAAAAAATAAGACATCAAATTTTTTACCAGTCACCGAGAGAATAAAAGCATCAAAATATGAAGGCAGTTTCCCGAAATAAGGTATGATAAAAACTGTAGCAGGTTGCATTTATGCAGCGAGAAACGCTTTTAATTTTTCATGTACTTTTTCAAAACTAAAATAACAGCGTAATGCTTCAACACCATTAACAACATATTGCAAATTCGATTCGATGTTGTCAAGTATCATTTCAATTTCATAAGCAATTTTTTTAGGATCATTGGTTTCAATGCAAATCCCGCAATTATATTTTTTTATAAACTCATGGTTGGCAGCATAAGAAGGACCGCAACCAATAATCAATCTTGCAGCCTTCATATAATCGGTAATTTTTGTTTGCACCGAACCTTTTGTATGGGTGATCCATTCTTGCGAAAAAGAAGAAGTAATCAAAAGGCAATCTGCATCAGCTAATTTTTCATGGATATACCTGTAGGCAATATTTCCACCATACTCAACTCCTTTAAAATCCAACTCATTTTTTCTCCATGACCAATGACTCTCTGTTGTATAAATAATCAATTTTATTTTTCTTTTCGATTGCAACATTTCAACAGCCTTTGCTACTGCTTGCAAGGCATCATAATGCATGGGCCATAACGAACCTGCATAAGCAATGATGTATTCATTTTTTGATCTATAGTCAGGCAAAACAGGATCCTGTGCCAATAAAACCGGGTTATGTATTTCAAGTAACCGCACAGGTTTTGCACCATAACGTTCACTTAATATATCCGACAAGTTTTTGCTAATCATCATCCAGGAATCATGAGTTGTCAAAATCTCTTTCATCACACTATGAACATTTCCACCAGGCCACCTGGTTTTATCATGTATCATCCAGTCATCCATCAGGTATGAGAACACTTTTTTATTCTTAAAAACAGGTTTAAGCTTTTCATACATAAACACAGTATCGGCGCCGGTAAATGATAAAACTATAACATCAGCTCCAAAATTTTCTATCTCCTTTTTAAGTTGATTAAATGAACTCAAATAAAAGCTGAAAATATAATTCATCTTTTTGCCTATATTTTTTATTACACGTGTGAACCGGTTTTGCGGGAGTGTAAAAAAGTTAAACCCGTATGTTATATACCTTGAAGTAAAAGGCTCAGAGGGTTTGTTGTTTTTAAAATTTGTTGCTGAAGTGACACATAAAATATCAGCCGGCGCAACAAAAGAAAAAATATTATATAAAGTCTGAGGAGCGCCTTTATCGTTTACATTGAGCGTATTATCACTAAGCAACAGTATCCTCATGTTTCAACCGTTTTATCCAGCCTGCAACAATTTGTTGAATAATTTCTTCGAGGCTGATACTGATATCCCATGCGGGATAATGCGATTTCATTTTTCGCAGGTCGCTGTAATAACAGATATGGTCGCCGTCTCTGTTTTTCTCAACATATTCAAACACCTGTTTTTTGCCGGTGCATTTTTCAGCCATGTCAAAAGCTTCCAGTATGGAACAGGTATTTTTTTTGCCGCCGCCCAGGTTATATACTTCGCCAATACGCGGTGCGTTAATAAAGGCGTCCATAAAACGGGCAATATCATAAGAATGGATATTGTCCCGCACCTGCTTGCCTTTATACCCGTTAACAGCATATTTTTTCCCTTCCACATTGCACTTCACGAGGTAACTTAAAAACCCATGCAATTCCACACCGCTGTGGTTAGGTCCGGTCAAACAACCGCCACGCAAACAACAGGTGGGCATATTAAAATACCTGCCATATTCCTGCACCATCACATCAGCAGCCACCTTTGAAATACCGAAGATTGAATGTTTGGTCTGGTCAATCGGAAAACTTTCAGGGATGCCGTTTTCATAATTAGGGTCATCATACTCCCATCGTGTTCCTGATTCTTTCATCCGGATATTATTAGGTCCGTCACCATATACTTTATTGGTGCTCATGTGTATGAAAGGTGCTTCAGGATTGGCCTGCCGCAAGGCTTCCAGCACATTGAGTGTGCCCACTGCATTGGTATCAAAATCATCATAAGGTATCTGTGCTGCTTTGTCGTGGCTGGGCTGAGCAGCAGTATGGATCACAGCATCTGGCAGGATGGTTTTGAGTAAATCGGCAATAGCTGCACGGTCGCGGATGTCAAGATCATGATGCACATAATCCGGTATCAGTTGTTGCAGCCTTTCCCTGTTCCATCTTGTATCGCCATTCGGACCAAAAAAAACAGATCTCTGGTTATTGTCAATACCAAAAATCATGTATCCTTTCTGAGAAAAATAAATACAAACTTCAGAACCTACCAAACCTGATGAACCAGTAACGAGAAGTTTTTTCATTTTGCATCTATGCAGTTATTTAATGAGATTGCTGTTTTTTATTCAGGTAATTTATTATTTTAAGAATTTTAATTGCCTGATTTGGTTGTTTAATAAAGGCCTTCATTAGTACAGAATAATTTATTCTGTTTGCAAAAAAATGTTTATCCAGATTTAGCTTTGCCAGACGTTTTTTAAACTTATTTTCAAACCCATGCGCTTTTATTTCTTCAACATATTTACTATAAATTTTTTCCTGCTGTTCAATTAAATTCAATCCATTCGATTTGCCTATAATGGAATCCGGGTTTTTAAAATAAGAGCTCCCGATATAATTGTTATATGCCACTTTAAATTTTAATGAATATCGTATCATTAGATCAAGATCTTCATACATATTTAAATTTTCATCGTAAAAATTCAATTCGTACAATACCCTCTTTCTGAACATTTCATACCTGTGCGTATGACAATCAGGGAAATTGTTTAACAAGATATCTTCAAAAATAAACCCTTCAGGTCTGGGTGTGGAAGACCAAACTGAAATGATGTCACCTTTTATATTTTTAATATCAAAATTTGAGTAAACTACATCCACATCAGGATGTTGCTGAAAAGTCTCAACTTCTTTAGCAATTTTATTTTCGTAATAAGTATCATCACCATCCAGGTAAGTAATATAACCCCCTTTTGCTAAACGGAAACCAGTGTTTTTATTTGCAGGGATCCCAACATTTTTTGTTTGATAAAATGCATTCACTTTACCCGGGTATAGTTGCTTCCATTGTTCAATTAATATCTTATTGCGTTCATCACCTGAACAATCATCAACAATAATTATTTCAATATTTTTATATGTTTGATTGATCAAAGAATAAAATGCCTTTTCAAGAAATTCCGGCTGGTTATAACTTGATAATATTATTGATACTAAAGGCTGCAACATTTTTCAATTCTGGTTTATTACAAACGAAGCCACTTTTTTGCCTTGAGTTGAAAAGATTTCTTTAAATAGAAAAGATTTAGTTTAAATGGTGAACCTGAATAATAATAAAACATCTTTTTTATTTTTCCCATATTTTCTTTTGTAATACCTTTAGCATTACATTTAAAAAGGGAATAGGCCTTTTTCAGAGCAATCATGTAAACCTTCTCATCTATTATTTTTCTTGCAAGCATATCTTTTAACAAAGGAATCCTTTCAGTATAAGTAAGCCCATTCTCATAAGAATTAAAACTTACATTTTTATCATGTGCCCTGAAATAATTCAGAATCTTCCCACTGATAAATACATCACCATAAGTACATAGTTCAATCCAGAAATAATAATCCCCTATAAGTTTATATTCCAAAAACCTATTTGTAATCTTATTATAAATATTTTTTTTCCATAGTGCCATACTTGCATTAATAATCGGGTTACTTGGCAACAAATAATCATTAATAAATTTACTGCCATTTAAATATTCCGACAGCCTGATATGATTAGTTTGGAATTTTATACTGTTATCATCATTTACGCAGTATGTCTGACAGTAACCTATCACGCATCTATTGTTGCCCTCAAGACCTGTCAATAAAGTTTCAAGCAAACTGATTTCGCACCAGTCATCACTTTCTGCTATCCAGATATATTCACCTTTTGCCAGTTCGATTCCCCTGTTCCATTGTATAAATGGATTACCGCTATTGGCTTCATTATATATTATATGGCTCACTTTTGGATGAGGCCTGTATATTTCAATAATCGCTTTACTATCATCAGTTGAGCAGTCATCAAGAATAATCAGCTCAATATCATTATAGGTTTGGTTGAGAACAGAATCAATTCTCTGTTGCAGGAACGTGGCATGATTATAATTGGGAATAATAACTGAAACTTTTGGTGTGGAGTGCATCAGGAGATGAAAGTTTTATCGTACTATTAATTACTATTTATATTCAATTTGCTTCCCTGTTTCTATCATCTGCAGCATTTCTGCCAACCGGTTTTTTAGAGTATGTTTTTCTTTGATCCACTGCTGTATTTTATATACTTCTTCAGTATCAGAATTACATTTTAAAATTCTGTCTGCATGTTTCTTTAAACCTGAAAAATCTTCAAACCAGTTAAGTCTTTCTTTTAATCCTTCAATTTTATCCAGGTCAGGAACATAGTTTGTCAACAGCTTTGTACCCAAACCCAAAACCTCAAATACACGAAAATTCAAATCGTCTTTAACAGAATAATTTGTTGTGATTTTTGATTGCCGGATTATATCACTCATACTATTATAGTTAGTTACAGCAAAAAAATCATTCCCATATTTTTCTTTCAGAAAGGAAACCATCTGTAACCTGTTTGCATAGCCATCATCCAGTTTCCCCACAAAAGAAATGGGATATTTTACTGTACAGTTGTTTTTAATAATACCAGAAGTAGTGCCAGGATAGCATAAAGGCAACCAGAAAACATTTTTACAAACAGTGTTTTTTTTTACATAATCCAGATAAAGTGATTGGGCAACAAATACGAAATCAAAATTATCACAGTACCGCACTCTTTCTTTATTTGAAACATGAGCATCAATAAACCAGAATGCTTTTGGTACAATTTTCTTTAATGAATGATGATATAAATAACCATATTCTGCTTTACAATCATTGAACTCCCTCTCAATAATAAGATCAGGTGGTTGAATAATTGTTAGGCCAGAATTTATATTAAAGTATTGCGCTTCCCAACCTGCAGGTAATTCCCATCTATTCTCATAAGTTATTCCAAGAATCTTTTTTTTGCCAGAAGAGAAATTAAACCCTTTAATTAGAAGGAGTTTATATTTTTTTCGGTAGTATAACCAGTTACCTAAGGACATTAATTATACTTTATTTCCATTGTTTAAGCTTTTTGCCTAATGACAGAATTATCTGTGAAAAACATTGTAATCCCAATAATGTTCCATAAAGAATAATTATTTGAAACTAAAAATTGATACACCTCACTTTCTTCAAATGTTTTTTTATTTTGCCATATTTCTTCAACGAGAACTGCATAAGGTCTGAATTTTCTCCAATCATTTGAATTTAATACTTCAATATCCATTCCTTCAACATCTACATTCAATAAATCTATTTTCTGATTTGGAGGCAAATATTTTTCAAGTACATCCGCAAGTGGTTGTGTCTGAATTTTTTTAATTTCATTCATTACAAACCCTTCTTCCCTACTCCATGTTTTTGCATGTGATTCAACAAAAGTGTTTACAGCCCCACCATTAAAACTAAAGTAATCCAGAACACATTTTTCTTTGCTTATACCTATATTTAGATTTATATCTTCAGGTCGGTGTACATTAAACAAACTTACCTGTTCAGGGTTGGGTTCTATATTAATACCACGCCAGCCTTCCTGATATAATTTATAAGTATTTGAATATTTAATAGGATGAAATGCGCCTACATCAATATAAAAACCATTTTTTAAACCGGAAAATAATCTACATAATTCCAGGTCTTCGCCTTGTTGTGAATAAGTTAACCGGGCAAATCCATTTTCTAAATACACACATTGTTGAGCATGCGGTACTATCAATTTTTTAATCTTAAAGGGTATTGATTTTTGAATCAATTTTTTAATCAATGCTTTCATCAAAAAAAGTATTACACTTTATGCCTAAGGTATTTTAAGAAAGACCTGAAGGGCCTATTCATATCATTGTGATAAATGACACGGGTAGCATAAAGCTGGTGATACAACTGATAAACAAGGTCCCAGTGTTTTCCAAAAATATATGCAACAGCTTCCCTGAAATCTTTATCGCTTGAATCGCCCAGCAAAGAGTCTTGATGTATCCTGTAATCAAACATTGGCTCTTTGATATAATGAAATTTCCAGCCTGCTTTATACACCCTTATCCAAAATTCCCAGTCTTCATATTTCCTCAGGCTTTCATCAAATCCACCAGCATCTTCCCATGCCTTCCTGCACATCACAGCACAACTGGGTACATGATTTTGCAGCAGAAGTGTTGTAATATCAAAAGGCAAAGCTGTAAAGTTGGTGCGGCTGCCATCACCGAATGCATCTGCATTGGAATAAGCTACACCAGCACCGTCATTTTCTTTTAAAGCATTGATGCCCCTGTCAATAAATTCCGGCTTGATCCTGTCATCACTATCAAGGGAAAGAAGATATTCGCTTTGGGTATTGGCGATGCCAGTATTTCTTGCTCCTGCGAGACCTTTATTATTTTGTTTAATTACTCTTATACCTGCATCATTGATGTTTTCCAAAAAAACCAATGTGGATGGATGCGTAGAGCCATCATCAACTATGATGATATCATAACTGTATTTTCCTTTATATTTTTTTACACTATCTATTGCTTCACTGATAAATTCAGGCGCAGTATTGTAACAGGGAACAATAATGGAAATATTTTTTGTTATTTCTGCCATAAAATTAATTTTTTAAGCTTGAGGCAAAATCGCAGATACCGGGAAGACAATAAAGTATCGTACTTCACTTTATAATTAAATAACTCAGAAATCTCATTATAAATAGCAGAAAATTCTTGCAGCAAAACATATTCCCTTTCTTTTTTAGACAAGGCTGATTCTGTTGAACTAACACCAGAGCAATCAAATATTCCAATAATTTTATTAATATGTTTATATGAATAATTGTATTTAATAATCGCAGTCAGGAACCATTTCCAGTCAGATACTATTTTTAAATTTTCATCATATTTTGCTGATCCATCTTTGAATGATGTTCTACGGAAAAAACTTCCACCAGAATGAGGTAAACTATCATATATAAAATGTCTGAAATTAAGCTTGTCTGGGTACTCTTTCAGCCAGGCTTTTGGTTTCTCATCTATTAAAATATTTCCATAAATAATATCGTTTTCTTTGAGATTAGGAACAACCTCCTCAAATATTGAAGAACATGAAAGCATATCTCCACTGTTTAGGAAAAAAATAAATTCACCAGTTGCTTGATGTATTCCCTTATTAAAAGCATTATAAATACCATTGTCATTTTCTGATACCCAATAATCTACTCTATTTTCAAACTTTTTAATAACCTCAACACTTTCATCAGTTGATCCCCCATCAATAATTATGTATTCAAAATCTGTAAATGTCTGGCTTGTTATACTTTCAATTGTCTTTGCCAGACCAGCAGCATTATTGTAATTAATGGTAATTACTGATATTAAACGTCTTTTCACAATTACTCCCGAACAGATTCATTTTTGATGCTACCCCTTTTTTTATGTGAGGTTTTAATCAACAATGCTATTTGTTTTAAAAAAAAATTTACAGTTTGCATTTTATCTTTCTTGTCGCAATACATCAAAATTTTGCAACAAAGCACAAACATATCCGGTATATCCATAATCTTTTGATCCAATAAACAAATATTAAAAGCAGCCAACAAATTTCGATTTCTGATTGTCCTTAAATTTGCAGTATTGCATTCAGGGATTTTTCTGATTATCTCATTCAGATTATTAAAACTGGAATAATGTTGTTCTATTTGCTGTACACCAGAAAATATACCATTGCCATGAATCCTGTAAACACCACCATAAAAATTTAGTATTGCCCCTTTACCATGATGCAGACAGAAACAGTATAATGTATTATCCTTCGCATATTTCATTTTACTGAAGCGGGCAACATTTACTGCATCTCTGCGAAACAAAACTGTCAAAGAAATAGTTGAAAATGGGTTGAAAATATTGTTTAGATCAACATCAAACCTTTCTTTATTGCTCATTAAACAAATCCAGTCCGGTTCTACATTAATATTAGAATTTTCATTTGCCGGATTTAATTTTTCACGCTGCACTTTATATTTTGTCCAACATATCGCATAATCACTGTTTTGCTCTAAAAAATCAACTTGTTTTTGAAGCTTGTAAGGGTCAGTCCAATAATCATCACCTTCACAGTTCGCAATATATTTGGATGTACAAATTTTCAATGTATGATTGTAATTTTCAGTTGGCCCTAAATTGTTTTTATTTATGTGATGAATTATTTTTTCTGGATATCTCGCTGCATACATTTTACATATTTCACTGGTTTTATCTGTTGATGTATCATCAGCGATGAATAAGTTTATTTCAAACGCTGCCTGTTGCATCATTATGCCTTCTATTGCCTGAGCAATAAATGCTTCATGGTTATATGTTAACATAATAACCGTAACCATTAATCTGTAATTTTTCTTTCCATTAAAAAGGAATTCCCGGTTTCATTGATAACTATAAACCCAAACTCCTTATATAATGTAATAGCTTTACCATTTTTCTTATCCACTTCTAATTTAAGATTTTTGAATCCATTATTTTTTAAATACCCAATTGCAAATTCAATCAATGATTTTGCCAGTCCTTTTCCTCTGCAATGACTTTTTACAACAATCATTGATAAAAAAGCAGAAAGATTTTTATAATCATTACAATAAAATGATATAAAAGCATTCAATGCTCCATTTTCATAAACCGGAACAATCATACTATGGAAGATTATCTTTTCAACATAATCATCCATTACGAGCCGTGAAGAAAGATTTGGGTTAAACTCATAATCAACTTCATGTAGTAATTGTTTTATAGCATCTTTCATTGAGAAACTAATAATTGATATTCCAGCAACAATTGTTTTGCAGTAGCAATATCATTAAACATTAAAACATCAATAATAGAGAGATTAGGGACAAATGGTCCTTTTAATTGATGATACACAATGTTTTTTGTTTTGAGGAAAAAGAGTTGAAGATTATGTACCTTGAAATTTTCACTTTTGTACAATCCCATACCACCAATAGCATTAATATAAGTATCTGCATTTTCTTTAGCACATATATCAATTATCCTGTCTTCAGATTTCAACTCATTGTTATTATAAATCCCGGAAGTGAAACTTAAGGTGGTTTTAATATTTAAAAACTCACAAACAGACTTAACACTTTCTGATGCAAGGCCTGAAATATAAAAATAGTCGTTGCTTAAAACGCTTTGAACTAATTCAATAGTTTGATTTAAGAATGGAGCTTTATTATATGCATGGATTAAAGTTTTTAAAAACTTTTGTTTCCAGCACTCGAAAGATTTTTCATCAATGGTTGTACAATTTATTTTTACATAAGAGCTTGCATTATTTAACGGAACAGCAAATGTATATGCAGAATTATTTAGTAATATTTTGTTTCGATTGATCCAACCTTGCTTTTTATAGCTGACATCATCATACATCACAAACTTATCGGCAGCTACTATTAATTGAAAATAGCCAATGTAAGGGAAACAGTAAGGTTGCATTATAGCCAGTTTCATTTTCCGGATAGCAATTAAATATTTAACAGGATTCCGGCAATAATAAATTGTTGTTCTTTTGTCAACTCAAAAAACAATGGCAGGCATAATACCCTTTTAGCAATGGACTCAGCAATAGGAGCAGGTTGATAATCTAAGTAAGGTAATTTATTTAATGAAGGATAAAAATATCTTCTTGGAATAATATCCATTTCTTTTAAAGCAATCATCGCTTTTAGCAACAAATTTTCACTCTTAAATATTACAGGAAAATAAGAATAGTTAAATCCAGTATCAGGTGTTATTTTCAATAACTGAAATTGTTTATTGCTTAACAACTCTTCATAGTACAGCCATTGTTGTTTCCTGCTTTTAAATAAGTCTTCAATATAATCAAGATTGCTTATTCCGAGGGCAGCTTGCAACTCAGAGCATTTGCCATTAATGCCCATTGAATAATAATCATCACCGATATGCCCAAACTGATGATATAAAAATATTTTATCTGCCAAGATATCATTATTAGTTATGATACAACCACCCTCAGCAGTATGAAACAGTTTTGTTGCATGAAAACTGCAGGTGCTTATATCACCATAATTAAAAACAGATTGGCCCTTATATTTTGTACCGAAAGCATGTGCGCCATCATAAATAACTTTCAATGAAAATTTATCTGCTATTTCCCGGATGGCATCAATATCGCAAGCATTACCATAAACATGTGTAGCAAGAATGGCAGAAGTTTTTTCTGTGATGACTGCTTCAATTTTTAAAGGGTCAATACAAAAATTTGTTTTGTCAATATCAACAAATACAGGTGTGCAATTTTCCCATAAGATAGAGGTTGTTGATGCCACATAAGAAAAAGGCGTCGTTAACACTTCCCCTTTAATACTTAAAGCTTTTAATGCAATTTGTAATGCAATGGTGCCATTGTTACAAAGCACCAGATGTTTTACGCCTAAATATTCTTTTAACTGTATCTGCAGCTCCTGCACCAACTCACCATTATTTGTTATCCATCCCTTTTCCCATGCCCTTTTCAAAACAGCAATATATTCGTCAAATGGAGGCAAAAATGTTTTGGTTACATTAATCATTTAATAGTCGCAAAAATTACAGTTTCTTCTGCATGTATAGTGTATTGGCCTAAATAAATTTTATATCCCAAATTAAGATCAATTATCCACTGAGGTATGTTGACAAAGTCATCCCATGAATGATAAATAGAAATGGCCAATTTTGGTTTATACTTTCTGATAGTTTCTTTCGCTCCTGCAAGTGCATACAACTCGCTACCTTCTATATCCATTTTAATGAAATCAATCCTTTGTATATTATTAGCTGAAATAAAATCATCAATTGTGATTGTTTCCGTTTCTCCATCGGCATCATCAAAATCATTAAAAGTAACTATGCTGGCAGGCCCATTATTGTTATAAAAAACTTTTTTGCCAGACTCATTCCAAAGAGGCTTGCTAATGGTTTTAATCCTTGGTTTTAAGCCAGGATTTAAATCGCAATTTTTTTTAAAAATCGAAAGGTTATCAGGAATAAACTCAAATGAATATACTTTCCCAGATTCGCCAACACGTTCTGCGAAATATAATGCTGTATCACCCCAACATCCTCCGGCATCAATAACAATATCACCGTTCATTGCGCTTATCTCAATTATTTCACTTTTATAACTGTACTGTTCCAAAAAGAAATCACATAATATCCCCCTCGCTGTAAAGTACAATTGTATATTCTTTCCAAAAAAACCAAGATCATATTTATATAATTTAAAATGCAAAAATTTCGGGTCAATAGAATCTTCATTTTTTTCTATACTTTTTATTGTTTTATATACTTTTTCATTTTCTATGCTATTGGTTTTTAATTTCACCTTTTTGTGCCCCAACAATCGGAAACTCACTATATCAATAAGCAACTCTTTGGAGGTATCATCTGCTAACAAATCATATATTCGATTAAGCTGCACTGAATATTTTTCTATCCCAAGTAAAAATTTGTGCAGATAATATTGCAAGTCAGCTTTGCTAATATAATTCTTTAAAAACAGCTCTTTAATTTTTCTTTTTAGACCTGATTCTATTTTTTCGGAAAGTTGCCCAAACCTTTCTTCATCATAATTGTCTATGTAATTATTATTGACATTTTTAATAAAACTGTCAATCAACTTATCATAAAATCCTTCCAATAAATTCATTTATTTAGTCATTACTTTCTTTATTCTCCATTCCAATTCTGGCCTAATAAAGCCAGGAAATTTTCCTAACCAACCTGGTTTACGAGGAGGTTCTATACCTTCTATTACCATTGCATTTCTTATATAAATTAAAGATTTACTCTCCGAAACTCCCATTATACTCAATGTATAAGTATCATCATTTAAAAAGTTAGGAGGAATTGTGCAGGTCGCAATAATTGCACCTGTTTCTAAATATTGAGGCGTAGAACAAGTTACAAAAATTGTAGCGCCTTCAGGCGTTTCAAAAAAAATATTGAAATTAATTTCTGTGGTGACAGATTTATTAATAATATAAAGCGCCAAAGCAATCTCCTTATCTATATAAAAAGCGCCTTCAATATCTGAAACCGTTATTAGTTCAATGCTTTCTATTGCAAAAAATTCATTCGAAGATGTTTCAAGATTTTCACTAAGAAATACTTTGTTCTTTGATGTAAAAAGCTTTAAATAATTATTGATAACTGCCCCAACATCTCCTGTTATCTCTAATTTACCATTGTTTAATAAAAATGCTCTACTACACAATGCCTTTACTGCAATTAAATTATGGCTTACAAATAAAATAGTTCTTCCTTCACCTCTCTGTACCTCGCTCATCTTACCCAAACATTTTTTCTGAAACTCTGCATCACCAACAGCGAGTACTTCATCCACAATTAATATTTCACTCTCCAGGTAAGCAGCCACAGCAAAGGCAAGCCGCACATACATGCCGCTGCTATACCGTTTTACCGGAGTATCAATATATCTTTCCACACCTGCAAAATCAACAATCTCATCAAACTTTCTTTTGATTTCTTTTTTACGCATACCAAGGATGGCGCCATTGAGATAGATATTATCTTTTCCTGTAAGTTCGGGATGGAAGCCGGTGCCCACTTCCAGCAGACTGGCTACGCGACCAATGCCTGTGATCTTTCCGGTGGTGGGGCTGGTTACCCGGCTGAGGATTTTTAATAAAGTGCTTTTGCCTGCACCGTTTTTACCAATGATGCCAACAGCTTCACCCTGTTCTATTTCAAAATTGATATCTTTTAAACTCCATACCACATCACTCTTACCTTTCACTGAACGGTCGTTGGTTTCGCCGATTTTTAAGAATGGGTCCTCTTTGCCACGGGCAAGTGCATACCAGCGTTTCAGGTCATTACTCAATGTGCCTGTTCCAAACATACCTATCTGGTAAGCTTTTGAAAGATTTTCTACTTGGATAGCCAGCGTCATTTACCTTTTTTTAATATTTGGATAGGTACACATTTTTAGACTATTATTACCATTGATTAGATTTTCTTAGGAACCCATTTTTTTTGACAAAACATATATCGCATTGTCCTAATGCTCCATCATAAGGACGACGTAAGAAACCTGGAAAATCATAAACCACATAATCTTTTTCCAACATGAAATTTACAACATCAGAAAATACAGGCATCATGGTTTCGAAACAGAATAATGAAACTTCAAGAATAAAAACTTCTGTTTTACCCCAAGTTTGTGAAGCCCCTTTTAATGCCTCAAGTTCAAACCCCTGTATATCCAGTTTTATAAGATCTGGAATTTTGATACTATTATCATTTATAATATCATCAATCGTTATAATTTCTATTTCACGTCTTTCTTTTAAATCTGGTTCATCATGCAATAATGAGGAGCCTAATAAATCATCCCAAATGGCTAAGGTTTTTATTTCTTTTCGAGCACCAGCTCCTGCCAAAACAAAAAAAGAGTCATTATATTCTTTGCAAAACTGTACCAGATCTTCTTTCATTTCGAGTTGCGGTTCTATCAAACAAACGACAGCATCTGAGAAAACAGATTTTGCCATCCTGCTCCAATGCGACCTGTTAGCCCCCACATCCATTATCACTGTACAAAATAATCCACGCAATTTCAGGTCTTCCAATAAATTTATCATATTTCCAATTGGCCTATCCCATGGATGGGGCTTATTTTTGTTGACCTTTTTAATTTCATAACCGATATTATTTAATAATCTTTTTATTAAACGTTTCATTATTTTATTGTATCTGGTATTTTATTAATTAGTCATTTAATGAAACAGAAACAGCGTTTGAATGTATTTCAGGTAAAGTACCAGGTCTATTTTTCAGATTAAACTTATCTCTTTGGCGCATACCCCATTTTTCAACAGTTATATAAAGCAGATAACCAAAAACAAATGCAAATAAAAAATAAATCAAGCTTTTGAAATATGGGTTGGAAGGAAGCCATTTTTTTATGTACACACTAAAAACCGATCCCTGGATAAGATAAATTGAATATGATATTAAAGCAATGAATGAAACTGCTTTTGCAATATATCCTTTACCAACGCGGATATTTGACAAAAACGGAATGGTACACAGACAAAAAAACAATTCAATATTAGAAGAGAAATATAAAAAATAGTTATTCATTTCTGGCAAGCCATTCCAGAAAATCAATTCATGATGGGCAAGAAAACCAATGACTCCGATATGAAAAAAAATCAACCTGTAATCCGTCCAAACCTTGAATCTATAAAAACTTAAATATGCACCAGTAACACCAAACATGACAGCATCAATTCTTGCAGGCAATGCTTGTCTTATATAATAGACATAATCAAGATAAGTATTGAAATTGAGTTGATGAATTTTGTAAGCCCTGATTGCAAAACCGGCAATTAGATAAAAGAATATGACAAACGGGGCTCCTTTTTTTAAATTAAAAAATTTTGCAATGCAGAATAAAAAAATTGGCGAGGTTAGATAAAACCACTCTTCTATTGTTAGCGACCATGATTCGCCAAATGTTGGTATTTGCCCACTATGAAAATTTTGTAGAAATAGTAAATATTGAATTACTTGTCGCCCGTTAATATGATTGTTAAAAATCGCTTCAGGTAACAATATTAAGAGTACAAAAAAATAACCAGGTAAGGTACGCCACCATCTCGCTTTCCAAAAGCTAATCAGGCTGTGAATTCCTATGTTCTTTTGTGAAAGCTTTTCGAAAATTATTTTTCCAATCAGAAATCCACTTAAAGTAAAAAAAATATTAACTCCATCAAAGTCTATTTTCCCAACAGTGCTTATTGATATGGGAATACCAACAACATAATACAAATGCCCTATTAAGACAGTGAGTATTGCAACACATCTCATGATATCAAGCCCGAAAATTCTCTCCTTCTTCATAGTTGCAGTTACTAAACCAGGTTTATAATTAGAACTTTATTCAATACCATTTAAGTTAATCAAAGCTTTTTTGGCCGATAATGACCTGGTGACAAGGTGCAATAAATTTCTTTTTAAGAATAATTATATTCAGTTGATGAAACATTTGTTCCAGCAAAGCAAAATCAAAGACATGATGGTGCAGGCAACGGTATTTAAAATTTTCCAATGAACGTTGCTTAAAATTTGCTGCATCACCGGCCCCGGGATCCATAGAAAGGTCATGCAGGCGGAGAATTTCTTCGAGGTGTGTTAGGTCTGATTCGTCAACATCGTTTTTAAAATCCCAGAGCAAATGTTCAAATGTTGTGACGGGCCGCCTGTGATCAAATATGGTGGATTTTTCTGGCAGCACGAGTAAGATTACACCGCCCGGTTTTATCACGCGCTGCCATTCTTTCAATGCTTTTAAAGGATTGGCAAAATGTTCGAGACAGTGCGAAGCGAGTAAAAAATCATAGTGATCAGAAGGGATAGCTGTCAGATGGCTGCCTTCGCTCACATATTGGTTGCCTTTTCTTTTTTTATAATAAACATAGTTGTTGCCTGTTTCAATATTTCCTGACCACACCGTGTTGTTGCTGAAGTTGCACCCATCAAGGTTTTTCACCTTTGCATACAGAGGAAGTTCGAAATGGAAGATGCTGCTGGGTCCGCCTATTTCAAAACCGTTTTTGTTTTTGAATAAAGGCATAATTTCATTTGCAAAACCCTGCAACCGGAACAGTTTCCATTTAAACCGGAACTTATCGCTGATTTTTTCTACCAGGTTAATGCTTGGTTGTTATTTGTGATGAAGAATGAATGAATGAAAACGACTTTGTATTTTTGTATTATGATGATTGATGTCATTATGAACAGATTCGCCTGGGTGAATGACGGCATTAGGTTGAGATTTCTCCTTCGTCGAAATGACGGAACAATGATCGTCACCGCGACCTTAGGAGAGGTCTGCCGAATAATAAAGTGAATGTATAAAATAGAACAACTACGCATTTTAAACAGATTTCTCCTATCGTCGAAATGACGTTTCAATCCTTACCCACCACATACAAAACCGATGTGGGCCAGATGGCATTCTTCTCAAATACTTCTTTTGAAAAATAATCAATACCTAATTGTTCAACAGTAAAACCAACTGCAGATAACCTGCTGATAAAATCTTTTTTTGAATACATCCGCACATGATCATCCTGGAAAAAATATTTCCAGCGCAATGCTTCATCAGTGCAGGCAGGGTCTTCCATCGTTGATTCCAGTTGCATGTTGATGGGCACCATCACAATTCCCTTTCCTCCTTTTTTCAAAACACGATACAACTCTTTCATGGCTGCAATATCATCAGGTATATGTTCCAGCACATGCGAACAGATAATAAAGTCAAATTGCCCTTCGGTATAAATATGCATATCAGTAATATCAAGCCTGTCATCCACATCATCCCTCATCAAATCCATAGACCTGTAATTGACCTGGCTGAATTTCTTTATAAAACTTCCCAGGTGATTGTCCGGAGCTATATCGAGCAGGTGTATGGGCCTGCTTGTTGCAACGAAATATTGTGACAGGTAAATTGCAAAAAGCCTGTTCCTGTCGGGTGTATAACATCGTGAACATTGGTAATATCCAAGGTTCATGGTTTCCAAAAAAAAAGGATTGTGTACAGTCTGGCAACGTTGCCATTGCGCAAGGTAATCTTTTGGTAATGGGTGCATCCGCACAGATGTTGCGCCACACACAGGGCAATCATAAACAGCATCAGGGTCTTTGCCCGGCAGCGGGTTTTTGATCACCTGTTTGATCAACCTCAGCTTATTCATCAATACGGTAACGTTGTTCAAAATACAACAGGTTTAGTTTCCGATTTTAACTGACAATACAAAATATTGTTTGGCTAAAAATTCTTCAAACCATTTAAAACTAAGGTTATTGATCTTCGCCCTTGTCTTGGTATTCCATACAGGATAAACAAGATTGGAAACTATCTTCTCAACCTTCAGCCCATTGGCGCTCATCAGGTCTATGATATTTTTTTTTCCAAAAAACCGCAAATGCGTTTTGTCCATCACCCCGCCTTCTTCATACGTAAAGGTACCACGCAATAAAATTTTCAAAACGGTTTTATACTCCCTTACATTGGGGATGCTTGCCAGGAAATAACCACCGGGTTTTAACCAGCGAAGCAGTTTATCCCGCACAGACCAGGGGTCTGCGAGGTGTTCCAGCACATCGCCGCAGATCACTACATCAAAGGCCTCCGTAAACAGATCACTGTCCATCTGCTCAATATTGGCAATGAGAAAATTGTCAATAGCAGGGTTTTTTTGTTCGGTGCCCGGCAGCTCCAGCAATTCTATGCCGGTAACTTTTTTTGCAATGCCTTTTTCCTTTAAATAGAGGAGGGTATAACCACCGCTGGCGCCCACTTCCGCCACATGACTGAAGGATCGGCCTTTGGGCAACAGGTCTATCAGGTCAGTGCGGGTAAACTGGAAATAATAACCGGCTTTTTCAAGATAAGTTGCTTCAAGTTTTTCTTTTGTATTATCGCTCATCGTATGAAACGGTTGCAGTCAGCATCATAGATTTCCACAACCAGGGTAACCGGCCACAGCCTGTGAATTGGATATGATGAAAACCTTTTTCAGCCAGCAAACCGCCCAGTGTTTTCCGGCTCCAGAATTTAATATGACCGCCATCCCACAATACAGTAAAATGTTTATCCATTTTTCCTGTTACTGCCAACACCACATTTTTTAAATAACCGTGATAAGGTGTAGTCAGCACCAGGTCGCCACCACCATGTTGCAATAAAATTTTTTTACAGAAATCAAGGTATTCCTTAGGCTGGTACAGGTGTTCAATCACTTCAGTGGAAATGATAGTATTGAATGGCATGGAATGCAGAGACTGCGGCAATTCATCTTTACTCAGATCCTGCACAAAGAACCTTTCCTTATTTTTTTGTTGTGCGATTTCAATCCCTGAAACTGAAGCATCGGTACCATAAGCATTGTATCCCAGTTCAATCAAATGGTTTACGAGCCATCCATTGCCACAACCCAGGTCCAGGATCACCCTGTCTTTTTTCTGCCCGAGTATTTTCAGCAAGGGCGCCAGGATATAGGCATGGATATGGTTCCAGTTTTCAGTGGCATACCCGTAATCTTTATAAGGCATTTATATGAGAATGGTGAATGATATATGAACAACCGGTCTTTGATAATGCACCTTCACTCCCCTCGCCTTTTGAGGGGGGGGGGTGAGGTCATCAGGCGCCAATACCAAATACGTTACTTTCCTTATACCGTATCAATAAAGTTTTTTTCAACTTTGGTGAAAACAACTATCCCAACAAATAAGATAATAAATGTAAAGGCAGAAGCATAAGCCAGCAAAGCCCAGCTAAAGCTACCACTGCCAAGGAAACCATACCTGAATGTTTCAATGATTGCAGTAACAGGGTTTATCATGATGACCCATTTATAATTATCCGGCGCAGCCGATAACGGATAAATAACAGTAGTGGCATACATGAGCAGCTGCATACTAAAACTGACAAGGAAACTAAGGTCGCGGTATTTGGTAGTGAGGGCTGATATAATCATCCCGCTGCCCATGCCCAGTAATGCAATTAATAAAACGAGAAATGGAAACAACAATGCATATACATTTACATGTAAAGCCATTCCATTCAGATAATAATAAAATATAAACCCAATGAACAACAACATTTGAATTGCAAACCGCACCATATTGCTGATGACAGCGCTGAAAGGCACCACGAGCCTGGGAAAATATACTTTACCAAAAACGCCAGCATTATCCCTGAATACTCCGGATGATTTCATCAGGCAGTCAGCAAAATAATTCCAGACTGTAATGCCAGCCATATAAAATACAGGCCTGGGCAGCCCTTCGGTAGATATGCCTGCAATTTTGCCAAACACAACAGTATATATGACAATTGTAAATAAAGGCTGTATAATAAACCATAAAGGGCCAAGGATGGTTTGTTTATATACAGCCACAAAATCCCTGCGTACCATCAGCCACAACAAATCCCGGTAAGCCCACACATCCCTGAGCTTCAGGTCGAGGACTGCAGTTTTTGATTGTATCTCCCAGTGATAGTTGTTGCTGTCTTTCAATCTATTGTTTTAGCTCTGCCAAAAAATTAGCTGTCCTGAAAATTTCCAGGTTTTCAGAATAAGATTTGATTTCAACAATACCATCGCATACAATCCTATAGACACTATAAGTGGGTGATAACATGTCCCAGAAATCTTTAAAAAATGTACGCGAAAAAACATGGAAGCTGCCAAACTCAAATTGTATAAAACGGATGCGCTTTGATTGCATCATTTGTTGTGCGCCTTTCAAAACATACCATTCATGGCCTTCCACATCAATTTTCAAAAAATCAATTTTAGTAACTCCCTGTTCACAACAGAACCCATCAATCGTTTTGAGGCTGATGTTTTCAGTAAAGTTTTCATTAGACCTGTAATTATAAAATCCTTCTTTATAAATTGTAGCAGCGCCAGAACCTTTATAATTGGCAAAGATCTGAGCCGCCTCTTCTTTATCACTAAAACCAAAATTATAAAGCTGCACAAATGGCAAATCCAGTGTATGTTGTCTGAGGTTACCAAAACTCACCTGTGATGGTTCAAAGGCAAATATCTTTTTATTGTTGTGTTTGAAATCTGATGCGAGTAACTGAGTATATCCTCCTTCATTAGCGCCTACATCAAAAAGAATAATGTCACATTCTTGTTGTATTTTTTTTTCAATGAGTTCAATCACTTTTAATTCTCCTGTTGACCTAACGCCTATCATATTGGCACTGCCATAATTCATTCCTGTAACAGCAAATAGGTATAATTTTTCCCATAATGATTGAAAGTTTTTTTTACAAATTACCGGCACCAGTAATTTTTTTATTTTCTTGTTGGTTTTTTTTACTTCAAGCATGGTCACTATGGCCTAAGCCTGTTCAGCAAACGTTTAAGTTTGCTTTGTTTTTTTCGATTGCCATTATCGGTATAGCCATAACCCAAACTATAATCATAACCATAATTGCCGCCATAAGTATATCCATAACCATAATAGCTGCGGATGCCTTTTACTTTTACATCATTGACAACCATAGCGAGGTTGGGCAGTTTCTTCTCTTCATATAATTCATTCAGCAGTTTCAACTGCCTGCGTTGTGTATAACGCTGCCGCACTATAAAGATGCTCATATCTGCAAACTCACTCAACACTTTAGCGTCACTCACTATGCCAAGGGGGGGTGTATCAATGATGATATAATCATAATGCAGACGCAGGTAATTGATCAGCTCAGTAATACGCTCTGACAACAACAACTCTGCAGGGTTAGGTGGCGCAAAGCTGGTATTGATAACAAAAAGATGGTCAAAATCTGAAACTTTTTTGATCACATCTTTAGGCGAAGCGCTGCCTGTAAGAAAATTGGGCAGGTCAAGTGCATCATTATCTGTCTTGAGCGCTTCTGCAAATTTTGGCCTACGCATATCAAATTCTATCAGTACTGTTTTCTTACCCGACACAGCAAAAACAGCGGCAAGGTTCATTGACACAAAAGTCTTGCCCTCACCGGGCATGGTGGATGTAATTAAGATTGAAACACCCTGTTTGTCTTTGGGCAGGAAATACCGCATATTGGTACGCACAATCCGGAACTGCTCAGGTAAGACTCCACGGGTTTTGCCGGCGACAATCCTTCTTTCTTCGCCTGTAAAATGGCTGACCTCTCCAATGATTGGTGTCTCTGTCTGTTTAATAATTTCTTCCCGTGTTGTTACCCTGTCATTAAAAAGATCCATTAGATAAACAATCAGCAACGGGATACCCAACCCTGCAAAGAGCGCCATCAGGTAAACATTTGAATTTTTCAGGTTGACAGGGCCCCAGCTTGAAGCGCCATCAATGGATGCGCTCTTGCCTATGGCTGCTGCCCTTGATACTGCTGACTCTTCCCGTTTTTGCAACAGGAATAAATACAGTTTTTCTTTGATACCCTGTTGCCTTTCAATTTCGAGTAATTGTTTTTCTTTTTCTGGAATCTCACGTAGGTTGCCCAAAGCTGTTTGATATTCTTTGGAGGCAACATTATAAGTATGGGTATAAACCTCTTTGATGTTATTGATGCTTTCCATGATTTTGGCACGGAAATCATCCAACTGGCTTTCAACAGCTACTACATCAATATTTTTCTCACCAAGCGTTTTAAGCATTTCATTTCTTTTTAAAACACCGGCATTATAAGAAGATACCAGGTTGTTCAATGTCATATCACCAATACCAAGATTGGAGGGCACCAGTTCATATTTCCTTTTGGGGTTATTGATATAGTTGCTCACCATGTTGGCAATATTCATCTGGAGCTCCTGTTCATTGAGTTGGTTTCTTAAATCCTCTGTTTTGGCAAAATATGCACCGCTCTGCTGTTGAATATCCACAGCATTATTCTCTTTAAAATTCTTGATATTATTTTCAACACCATTTAATTCGCTGGAGATAACACCCAGTTCTTCATCAATGAAATTGATGGTATTATCTGCAATCCTGTTGCTTTGTTCAATATTGTAATTATTGTATTCGTTGACGAGGGTATTTAAAATCAGTTCAGATTTGGCAGGCACCTGCGAAGATGTAGAAATAGTAAGGATAGTGGCATCCCTGCTTAAAGGCGCAATCGAAATTGAACCTGCCAGGCTTCCGGCTACTGCAACAGTGGGAACCCAGTTGGCTGAGTATTTATTATCCGGGTTATACAATGAAAAGTCGGGAATATTGATAACATAATCAAACATGGGTGTGATGACCAGTTTATGGTTTTCAGTCTTTACTTCTTGTTCACCATTTAAGACAAAAATGTCATTATTTTTAACCCTGAATGTTACATTATAACTACGGCCTGAATCTTTGATATTTGAAAACTGGACAAAACGGTTGTCTGGGTTGGGGTCAAATAATTCGAAAGTATTTACTTTACCAATTGAATAATATATTGCATTCAAATCAGCAGCCTGTACAACCCTTTCCATCAGCTTTCTTGATTTCAGCACTTCAGTTTCATTAGAAAGGTTGGTTTTTGATGTAAAGAAAACATCCGGCAACACCTGATCAGATACTGCATTGGACTGGCTGCCCCTGCCGGCAACATCTTTTAATAATAGTTTAATGCTGCTATTATAAATCGGAGTCTGGAAATGGATGTAGATAACAGCCACTATAAATGAAATAATAAGAAACCCCGCAAACAAAGGGAGGTAATTTAAAGATTTAACTAAAAGCTCCCTAAAAGAAAACTCATTGTCGTCTTCTTTAACCGGAGGCTTTTTCCTGACTGTAGAAGTAGCCATATTATCTTTTAACCAGGTTGATTACAAGCAAAACAGTTGAAAGGATGGTAGTAGCTATGCCAAGGTTGCGCAAACTTCTTTCCAGCCTCGGGTCATTGTTAATAAACTTGGTCTTATCAGCTTCTACATAAATCATATCATTTTGTTTTAGATAGTAATAAGGAGAAAGAAACACCTGGTTGGAATTGACATCAACTCTGCCAAAATCGCGTTGTCCGTTGGTTTCCCTCACTACAAGAATGTTATCCCTTCTGCCAAAAGTAGAAATGTCTCCGCTTTGAATAAGCGCATCGAGGATAGTGAGTTTACCATCAGGCACAGAGATAATCCCGGGCCTGCTTACTTCTCCAAAAACGCTGACTTTAAAATTAGAGATAGAAACAGTAACTATAGCTCCTTTCAAATAAGCTTCCAGTTGTTGTTGCAGGTTGGCAGCCAACTGAGCAGTGGTTAAACCACCAGCTTTTACAATGCCCAATTGCAACATCTCAATATTTCCCAATGAATCAACCAGGTATCCCAGGGTTGAAGCTCCACCTGTACTTCCTGAACCTCCTGATGTTCCTCCCGAAGTAATCATATTGAAATCTGCTGCTGCAGTTTTATTGATTGCAGATATATTGATGTTCAGCCTGTCACCCGGCTCAATAATAGCCGAAGTATTGGTTACGATCTTTTCAGCAGCAGTTACACTATCCTGCAAATACAGTACATGCTGAAAAGCTTTGGGTACCCCACAGGACGGGAACATCATAACAGCAACAACAATAAAAATCAAGAGACAAAGGGAATTTTTTTTATTCATGCAATTGTAAACTTAATATTTTTCACGGCTTCGCCGCTCTCAATCCCAAAATATTGAGTTAGTGGTTGCCGGTTAGACTTTTTATTCCGGTTTTTTTACCTGCTATGCTATACCCGAAAACTTACAATTTTTCCTGTAGCTTAAACGAAATCAATCTTGTTTAATTGCTGACATGTATAGCAGTTGCTATCCTTAAAAGATACAAGGGTAACCTGGCAGGTAAATGAATTAATAAAAGCAATTACGGTTTTATAGTCAGTAAATCGGATTTCCTTACACACAGCAATCATTCTTAAAGTCAAATTAGCTCTTTGCAAATATGCAGATTAATTGCAAGTAAACAAAATCTGTATTAGGAAAGAAAATGATGTTTTCCAGGTAAATTTTCTACCTGAATTGTATTGCTTTCACCGGCCTGACTGTTTTTATAAAAATGGTTGGTATAATGAGTGAAAGAAAACAAACAATTAATGTAACAATACATACTGCTGCCACCTGCCACCAGATGATAAAAATCGGCGCTTCTGAAACATAATATGCAGATTCATCCATTTTAATAAAACCTGTTGATTGCTGGAGCAGGCAAAGGCCAATACCGGCAACAAGACCAATTAGAATTCCTTTTATTGCAATGATGCTGGCATGGTATAAAAATATTTTCTGGATAGTCCAGTCGCGGCAACCCAATGCTTTCAAAATGCCAGTCATCCGGGTGCGTTCGAGGATCAATATAAGCAGGCAGGTGATGAGATTGATAATAGCAACAATGGCCATGACTGTAAAAATCACGTTGCGGTTGACATCCTGAATCTGCAGCCAGTCGAAAATGTTGGGATAAATTTCTTTGATTGTCCGGCTGATCCAACCCTGAGGCAACATTTGGAACAATTGGTTGTTGATGGAATCCATACCGGCATAGTCTTTTAAAAAAACTTCATACCCGCCAATTTCATGATGCTCCCAACCATAAACTTTTTGCAACAGGCGCAGGTCGCCAATCGCAAATGTTTTATCATATTCATCAATCCCTGTTTTAAAAAAACCGCAGACATGCAATCGCCTGACTGCAGCCCTGCCTTGTTGTTGATTGATAAAATATACATTGACCGAATCATTCACTTTTATCTGCAGCTCCTTAGCGATAGGCATTGACACAAGGATGTCTTTGCTGTATGATGTATCATTAAATGAAGGAAAACTCCCCTCTTTTAAAAATGGTTGTAATGTGTTGAAATGATAATTCTTTTCTACACCTTTAAACAAAACCCCTTCTATCTCTTTGTTCTTTTCAATGACTGCAGATTTTGTTGCAAATGCCTGTATATAATTAATTGATGGAAAATTGTGCAGTATTTGCAATGTTGTATCATTAGGCGGCCAGGGCGTTTCTTCTGCGATGAATGTTTTATCCGGCTCATATTCCTGCACCCTGAGGTGACCCCAGAAATTAAAAATTTTATTGCTTACGGCATATTGAAAGCCATTGACAAAAGCAAGGGTGATGATCATAGCAGCCACACTTAAAGCCGTAGCAGCAGTAGCCAAACGGATGATAAACCTTGAAAAAGATTTTTGTTTGTTGAATGCGATACGCCTGGCTAAGAATGTTGCAAGTTGCATAGAAAGGGGTAAAGATAATTCTTAGTTAACAGCTACGACCATTTGTTTGCTTTTTGAGAATGCCAAACCATTCTATGCATTGTAAATTGTTTTTTCAAATTCCATCCCTGGTTATCAGAAGTTTTTTTTCATATTTGAAAACAACTTCAACCATTAAAAAAATGAATCACAATTAAAAAAAGGTTTGCAAAAAAGTAATTTTTATTTGATTAAACAAATAACTGTTTGCCCTGCAAACCATAAAAGTTAAAAAGGAGAACAGGCAAAAATGCAATCATAAAAGGTTTTATCTTGAATTATAAAATTTTTCAAAATGAGATGGGCTTATCAGGTGAAAGATAAAATGAAAGTGGTAGCAGTATTAATGTTAATCATCATTTTAATACTTGCGAATAATATGGTTAACAGGAAAACATTTTCAAACCTCAACCAATCTATTGCCTCCATTTACAAAGACAGGCTGATGCCCGCAACTTATATTTTCCAGTTGACTGACCATCTTTACCAGAAAAGACTTTTGAATGATGATGATGTGCAAAGCAATACACTGCCAACAAATTTGCAGCAGCATGATGCGGCTATCAAAAAAATAATTTCAACTTATGAAACTACATACATAACAAAAAGTGAAAAAGAGCAATGGGCTGCATTCAAATCGGGATTGCAACAATATAATGCACTCAGTAAAGCGCCTGTGAAAGATAAAACAGCAATGAATAATAGTTTCAACAAAGTATTACAAAGCCTGAATGCACTCAGTGAACTTCAGGCCAGTGAAGGCAATGCTTTGTTTAAAACATCCAGCATAAATATAAACGGCACTGTAATTACTTCACAGCTTGAAATTGCTTTGCTGATTATCTTAGGTGTCATTGCTTTAATATTGATCAGTGCCAATGATAATAATTTAACGAGGATACAAAGATCAGAGCTCAATTAGATGAAAGAGATTGCCGGTATTATTATTGGGCAACATGAAGGCACCTGTATATTTTGTCAATTCTGCCGATGAATATTATCAATATATTTTTCATACCTGTTTATTCATTTTAATTTACTTTTTTACCAGGAGATTTTTCAGCTTATACAACTATAGTTATATTTTCCCGTAAATACATGCAATACAATATTTTTGTTTCCAAATAAATTAAATCAATGAAATCATTTATCCTGTTAATCGCAATTTCATTTTTTACTTGTGGATATTTAGCAGCACAATCCAATAATCTTGAAATAACAAAACAGGTTGCCGCCATTGAAAAAGCAAAGTTTGATTCAAAGATGGAAAACAAAGCACCATCACTTGCTTCCAACAACTTTACTGTAAATTATTATCGCTGCAACTGGAATATTGATCCAGCAGTGAGGTATATCAGCGGTAGTGTTACTTCTTATATTATTATAACAACCACCACCAACCAGGTTACATTTGATTTATCCAAAGCGTTAACTGTTGACAGTATTATTTTTCATGCAACTGCAACCAGTTTTACACAAAAAAACAATCAAACCCTTGTTATCAATTTGCCGGTTACTTTAAATGAAGGCGCTGAAGATTCCCTAACAATTTTTTATCATGGTGTACCTCCCAACAGTGGTGATTTCACTGGGGGATTTTCACAAACAAAACATAATGGCACGCCGGTAATCTGGACTTTGAGTGAACCGTATGGGGCATCAGGCTGGTGGCCCTGCCGGAATGGCTTGGATGATAAAGCAGACAGCATTGATATTTATATAACGCATCCATCGCAATACAAAGCTTCATCCAATGGTGTTTTGATGAGTGAAATCAGCAACGGATCAACCACAACATCTTATTACAAACACCGTTACCCGATTGCAACTTATCTTGTTGCAATTGCTGTTACCAATTACAGCATAATCAACAACAATATTGTAATCAATGGCAAATCAATGCCGGTAATACAATATATTTATCCCGAAGATTTATCATCTTTCCAGACAGCGACACCAATCGTTTTAAATGCTTTACAACTCTACAGTGATTATTTCGGCAACTATCCTTTTATAAAAGAAAGATATGGGCAAACAGAATTTAGCTGGGGTGGCGGAATGGAACATCAGACAAATTCTTTTGTAATTGGTGCAGGCACCAATTTAATGACACATGAATTGGGCCATCAGTGGTTTGGCGACAGGGTTACCTGTGGCAGTTGGCAGGATATCTGGCTGAATGAAGGATTTGCCAACTGGCTGGCAGATATGTTTTATACAGAAAAAATTGATTCTGCTAATTATAAATCAAATGTGCTGGCCGACCTGTTATACATTACTTCAGCGCCCGGAGGAAGTGTATGGGTTAAAGACACGAGCAATAGTGACCGTATTTTTGATACACGTTTAACCTATGACAAAGGCTCTTTCCTGGTACGGATGCTAAGATGGGAACTGGGTGACTCCCTTTTTTTTAAAGGCATAAAAAAATACCTGAGAGATCCAAAACTGTCTTATGGTTTTGCCCGCACCGCAGACCTGCAGCGCCACCTGCAACAAGTGAGCGGCAAAAACCTTGATTATTTTTTTAATCAGTGGTTTTATGGCGAAGGTTATCCTTCTGTTACTGTAAAATGGAAAGACTCATCCAACAATAAAATTTATTTCACAGTCAGTCAAACCACTTCAAAACCTTCATCAGTAAGTTTCTTTAAATTAAAAAAATTGCCTGTTCAGGTAAGCAATGGTAAAAGTAAAAGGACTTATATTTTAAATTTCAAAACCAACAACCAGGAATTTGTTTTTAACAGCCCTTCATTCAATGTAAAATCTGTGGTGATAGATCCGGATAATTACCTGATCACAAAAAACAACAAAGTAATTGCACAAACATTGCAACCCATGACAGATATATCATCAGTAGTTGTAAACCCCAATCCTGTAACTTCATCTGCACAGATAGTATTGAAAAATATGAAAGGCAAAGTGCAAATGTTCTTATTTGACAATAGTGGTAACAGGATGTGGAATAAAGAGGTAGATGCAACAACAAATTCAATGACTATTCCAATATCATTTTCTGCATTCAGCAACGGCACATATACTTTGTTTGTTTATGATGATAACGGTATTAAACATTCTGTTACAATTATAAAATAAATACAGCGTTTATTGTTTTTTTGCCTCAGGACAGGAAATGGCAAAGAGAAAAAGAAAAACGAACGGCATAGCAGGCAACAGGATTTTAATCATTGTTGTTTCCATAATAATTGTATTAGCAACCTTTATTTGGATTGCCTATAGAGCCAACCAGAAAAAGACAGCAGCACATTTTGCATTATACCCAGGATATGGTATTGAGTTGCCATTGGGTTATAGCATCCATGGCATTGATGTAAGCAGCTACCAGGGAAAAATTTATTGGCCTGCTATCGCCAATATGCAAGACCGGAATGTGCGCATCAGTTTTGTATTTATTAAGGCCACTGAGGGTTTGCGGCAAGTGGACAGGCAATATCAACGCAACTGGCAACAGTCAAAACAAGCACAGATCACGAGAGGTGCATATCATTATTTTATCGCAACAAAGAGCGGCAGCCTGCAGGCGCAGAATTTTTTAAAAACAGTACAATTGCAACCAGGTGACCTCCCTCCTGTTTTGGATGTTGAAGAGCTATATGGTGTACGCCCCGATAGTATGCGCAGCCGTGTTGCTGCATGGTTAACTGCAGTGGAACAGGTGTACCAGGTGAAACCTATTATTTATACCAGTGCAAAATTTTACAAAGATTATTTGGGGCGGCAATTTGATAAATATCCACTTTGGGTGGCACATTATTTTGTAAAAGAAAAACCCGCAGTGGATGATGGTTGGTATTTCTGGCAACACAATGCTGCAGGAAAAATCAACGGCATCCTCACTAAAGTTGATTTTAATGTTTTTAGTGGTAACTCTACCCAATTCAGTAAGCTATTAATCCGTTAATCAAATTCATCCTGTTTTTCATATCTGAATTTTTATTTTTGAAGACATGAATTATATAGAACATCTTCGACAGGATAAAAAGCTGGCTGCTTTTATGAATGGCACAGTACATGAACACATCATGCCACACAGCAACATACCATTGCAACTGATAAGAAGCATCATGAGCCAGCAACTCAACACAAAAGTGGCACAGGTTATCTATAACAGGTTCCTCGAAATTTATCATAACAAAACTCCAAAACCACAACAAATCATAGATACGCCTTTTGAAGTTTTAAGAGCTACCGGATTGTCCAATGCCAAAGTGGGCTATATAAAAAATATTGCATCATTTTGTTTAGAAAATGAAATCACTGACAAAAAATTACATGCTATGAACAATGAAGCAATCATTGCATTGTTCACTCAGATTAAAGGAGTGGGCAAATGGACAGTGGAGATGTTACTAATGTTTGCTCTGGGCAGGGAAGATGTTTTTTCGTTGGATGATTATGGTGTGCGTTCTGCAATGATGCATATTTATCAGATAAAAAAAACCGATAAAAGAAATTTGGATAAAAAATTACTGAGCATTTCAGACAAGTGGTCACCTTACCGGACTTATGGTTGTTTGTATTGCTGGCATTGGAAAAATAATGCGCCTGTTGTCAGGAAAAAAACAACTCCAAGTAAAAAGAAAAGCTCATCCGCTTAACCACACTGGTTCAACTTGTGTTGGAAAAACCATTACATTGCATTCCATCTTTACTTCTTAAATTATTACTTTAATTGGCCCATAAATTTTTCATGTAATTACTTCGCTTCGATTGTAAGAACAGCAAAAAATTGAATGGCAAAATACAATTGTCGAAAAATTAAAAATTTACAAATGAAGATTGCTTTCACCATTGGTGCAACACTTTTAAGTTTTTGTTTGTTTGCACAGAATGATTCTGTAACAGTTGCCGATTATTACAGGGCAGAACAAATGTTATATTCCAATGTTGCACAGAAAGTAGATTATGCTTCTGTACGGGCTAACTGGTTTGGTAATGATCAGTTGTGGTACAGGGTACTCACACCAACAGGCAGTAAATTTATCCTGGCAGATGCTGTCAAAGGCAAACGCACAGATGCTTTTGATCACCAGAAACTTGCTGCTGCATTATCTACAGCAACAGGGAAAAACTATACTGCAGACAAACTGCCATTCAGGAGTATCAGTTATACAGATGATGGCAAATCACTGTTGTTTACAACCGGTAATGAACAATGGAAAGCAGATTTAAAAACATATACTATTACTGCAAACGGAGCACCACCGAGGATGATGGATTACAACCCGAATGAAGTGGTGTCGCCCGATGGCAGGAAGGCTGCTTTTATAAAAGATTACAATCTTTGGGAAAGAGACATTGCTACCAATCAATCCACCCAGCTTACAACAGACGGCGTTCAATATTTTGGTTATGCCACAGACAATGCAGGATGGAAACACAGTGATGCTGCAATATTGCGTTGGTCATCTGATTCAAAAAAAATCGCCACATTCCAGCAGGATGAAAGAAAAGTGGGCGACATGTTTCTTGTCAACACAAAAGTCGGCCATCCAAAACTGGAGCAATGGAAATATCCAATGCCGGGCGATTCCAATGTTATCATGATACAAAGGGTAATCGTAAATGTTGATAAACCAAAAGTTATCCGTTTGCAGGTAGAGCCAGATCCACACAGGGGCACACTGAGTGATGATATTTCAAGCAGTGGCACTTTTGATGATGTGGACTGGAGTGCAGACAACAATGAGCTGGCTTTTGTATCCACATCAAGAGATCATAAAATAGAAAAGTTCAGGATTGCTGATGCAGTAACAGGTAGGGTAAGAGAAGTATTTGAAGAAAAAGTGCCTACACAATATGAATCAGGGCAGGGAGCAATCAACTGGCGCTACCTTTCCAAAACACATGAGATCATCTGGTATTCAGAACGTGACAACTGGGGCCATCTTTACCTGTACGACGCCAATACCGGTCAGTTAAAAAACCAGATAACCAAAGGCAACTGGGTGGTTACTGAAATGCTGAGAGTGGATGAAGATAAAAGGATAATATATTTTTTAGCAGATGGCCTTGATGCAGCCAATCCATATTTCACACATTTTTGCAGTGTTGGTTTTGATGGGAAAAATTTCAAGGACTTAACACCTGAAACAGGGATGCATAGGATTCAGGTTTCACCATCTTATAAGTATTATATTGATGACTATTCACAACCCAATGTTCCCAATGTATTTGTGTTGAAAAATATCAGTGGAAAAATCATCACTCCACTAGAAAAAACCGATGTAAGCCGTTTAGCCGCAACAGGCTGGAAACCCATTCAGCCTTTTACTGTAAAAGCACATGACCAAACCACTGATCTCTATGGTTTGTTATATACGCCGGAACATTTAGACCCAACAAAAAAATATCCTGTCATCATATATATTTATCCTGGACCGCAGGGGGGAAGCATTGGTGGCAACTGGGGATTTGCACCAACCCGTGGCGATAATAATGCATTAGCTGAGTTGGGTTTTATAGTTGTGCAATTAGAAGGTACAAGTAACCCGCTCCGTTCGAAATCATTCCATGATATGAGTTATGGTTTTATGGCAGAAAATACATTGCCCGATCAGGTATATGGTATTCGTCAACTCGCAGCACGTTATTCATTTATTGATACCAGCCGTGTAGGTATCTGGGGCCATTCAGGAGGTGGTTTTGCCACAGCCTGTGCCATGTTTAAATATCCTGATTTCTTCAAAGTAGGCATCTCAGAATCAGGCAACCATGACAACAGGAATTATGAAGACGATTGGGGTGAAAGATATATTGGCTTACTTACCAAAGATGCTAATGGCGTGGATAATTACGAGGCGCAGGCCAACGAAATATATGCAGGCAATTTAAAAGGTAAATTATTATTGGCACACGGCCTGATGGACGATAATGTGCCACCTACCAATACGATGCTTGTCATTGAAGCATTGGAAAAAGCTAACAAAGATTATGACCTGATTGTCTTTCCCAACAGTCATCATGGTTATGGACAGTATTCATATTACATGATGCGCAGGCGTTGGGATTATTTCGTTAAAAACCTGATGGGCAAAATACCACCGAAAGAATATGAGTTGAAAATTTCATTTGACCCGAGAAACGGCGGAGGAAGGTAGAAAACCAAAATAAAGCTTATTCAAAAACATTGCAATGAGATTTCATCGCAGTGTTTTTTTTGTTATAAACCCAAATCAAAGGGATTTTTGGTACACGATACAGCAAAATAACACTCATCAGGTCTCCTGGTAAACCCAGGGTGTTTCAAGCAGGTGCCCATGTTTTGAAAGCAGTATGTGCAGTTTGTTTATTTGTTCATTAAAACTTTGAAACATCCAGTCTGCATGCGGATTTTTTTTGCCTCATCAACGCAATTCCGGTAAGAATCAAATTCACCTAAACCAAAATGTGCTTCGGCTTTATTGACCAATACCCAGAACTTCTGTTCATTGTTATAATCATTTTGTTTTTGAAAGTCTCCTGAATTTAACGTTACAGGCTTTGCGAATTCCTGTGTCTCACGTTGTTGAATAGCATCCCAATCGCTGTCACAGATCATCAACACCCTTGTCCTCACCCGGTTGGCAAAAACCATATCAGCGATCTTGTCTTCTTTCTTTGAATATAGATTACTTTCAACCCGGCAATTAAAAGAATAAGCGAGGTTGATACCATTATATCTGTTGTTGAGCAAAAAATAACCTCTTTCATTAAACAGGATTGCATTCTTCAGGTGTTCATCGCCCTGACCTTGTTCATATAATTTTTTTTCAAAACTTCCTGCAAGCGCTACAGTCTCCGGGTCATTGGTATGATCTAGTCCTAACTGTGACAATAATTGCAAAGCATCATTTAATGCAGTTACTACATCCGGTTCTCCGGCTTTAGCAGTAGCTAATGCCAAACGCTGAACAAGATAGGGATCGTTCACTGCGAAATCACTGATGCCTGTTTTCCCCAGTTCCATTGCTGCTTTAAAAATTGATTTCGCATCTGAAAATTTTTTATTCATCAATGCATCTTCTCCTTCATCACACAGGATGGACAATGTTTTGCTGGATGCAGTAGATGTAGCAGATGTTTCAGTGGCAATAGCTTCCTTTGCCCTGCTTATCATCTGGTCTATCTTATCCTGGATAGAGGGTGGCACCAGGTCTGAAATAAAAGTATAAACAGGACTGTCTTTGGGCGGAGGCTTTTGGTCTAATGCAGCATCCAGCAAAGTGTTTAACACACCATGAAACCTTTCTGCTTCACCATAATCAATTGAATCGCCTAAATGTGTGTATTTGGTAATCACGATATGGCTAAGATCAAATGGATAGACCAACTTATCTTCTGCAATGATAATCGTTGTAAAAGGCCTTAACGCATGTCTAATACCCAACTCATACAGTGCATTGGCATTGAGTGTTGACAGGTCTGCAATTACCACATCAGCCTGTAATAATTCCTGGTACATTTGCAGATCAATTGATCCGGTATTAGGAATCTCATCTGCCCGCACACATATCCAACCTCTCTCTTTTAATACCGGCTTGATCAGGTATTGATAGGATTTGTTGAGATCGAGTTTACGGCCTGTTGTATAATCTGTCTTGACGCCGAAACCCATAACTACAAAGCACCGTTTTTGATTGTTGCTCATGGCTTTTTCAGTTTAGCTATTCCGCAAAAATTATTGCTGTTAAAATAAAATTACGATAATCATTGGTAAAATAAGTGGCCAAACACAATACCATCTATAAGAAATTTATGATGCTGCAATCCTGAAAATATTAGTTTGCAGTTTTAAAAAAATGATTAATCTAATTTCAAATGAAAAGATTTGTTTCATTGTTAGTGATTTTTACACTTCTATTTTTTAACGCATATTCACAGAAAAAATCATTTTCTGTTATAGCTTATTATGCAGGTGATGCAAACCAGATTGATACTTATCCAATTGAAAAGCTCACTCATATCATTTATAGTTTTTGTCATTTACAGGGCAATGAACTACACGTTGATAACAGCGGGGACAGTGTAACCATCCGGCATTTGGTCGGGTTGAAAAAGAGAAACCCCAACTTAAAAATAATTCTATCACTTGGAGGATGGGGCGGCTGTGCACCCTGCTCTGAAGTTTTCTCCACAGCAAAAGGAAGAAATGAATTTGCAGCATCAGTAAAACACCTGTGTGAATATTTTCAAACAGACGGGATTGATATTGATTGGGAATATCCGGCTATAGAAGGCTATCCAACTCATCAATACCTGCCCGATGATAAAAAGAATTTTACTGCACTCTTGCAGTCATTAAGAAATACACTTGGGAAAAAATATGAAATAAGTTTTGCTGCTGGTGGTTTTGAAAAATTTCTTCATGAATCTGTTGAATGGGAAAAAATTGCCGGATTGGTGGATAAAGTAAACCTGATGTCTTATGATCTTGTCAATGGCAACAGCACATTAACCGGCCATCACACACCTTTGTATTCAACATCAGAACAAATAGAATCTGCTGATAATGCCATTCATTTTTTTGATTCTATTCATTTTCCATTGAATAAAGTAGTGATTGGTTCAGCCATGTATGGAAGGGTGTTTACTGTTTATAATGATATACACAATGGTTTATATCAACCGGGTAAGTTTGACTATGGTATTTCATGGCGTAACATTGATATGGATGCAATGAAGCAAAAAGGCTATGTATATTATTGGGATGATACTGCAAAAGCGCCTTATCTCTATAATAAAACAGCAGGAAAACTTTTCAGTTTTGATAATGAAAAATCAATGGCATTAAAAACAAAATATGCTTTGGCAAAAGGTTTGAATGGGATTATGTTCTGGCAGTTGGGTGATGATAAACCTGAGCATGGTTTGCTTGATGCTATTGATAATGCTTTGCATCAAAATTGATGAAGTGTTTTTTCAGATTTTTGCGGCAATAAAAACTATCAGTGTTATTCAATACTTTGAATGTAACACCTGGTTGAAACATTAAGGTAATAACGAAACGAGTTAGCAATTCTCTATATAAAAAAACAGCGGAGAGTGAGGGATTCGAACCCTCGATACCCTTTAGAGGTATACACACTTTCCAGGCGTGCTCCTTCAACCACTCGGACAACTCTCCTGATAAATAAGGGCGGCAAAAATAATGGCTTTTTACAAATTGAAAATTCTTTCTGCATTGGCAGTAGTAACCTTTGCTACTTCTTCCAATGAAATGTTTTTTATTTCGGCTAATTTTTCAGCAATGATTTTTATATAACTGCTTTCATTTCTTTTTCCGCGATAAGGTACCGGTGTAAGGTATGGTGCATCTGTTTCCAAAACTACATGTTCAAGGCCTACCTGTTTCATGGTGATATCAAGCCCTGATTTTTTATACGTCAATACGCCACCAATTCCCAAAAGAAAACCCATTTCTATAATAGACTTTGCTTCTTCATAACTGCCCCCGAAACAATGGAATATCCCCCGCAACCCCCTTTCAGAAAATGGCCTGACACAGCGTATCGTTTCATGCATGGCATTGCGGGTATGTATAACTATCGGGTGTTGGGTCTGCAATGCCCACTCCATCTGTGTTTCAAAAACCTCATATTGCTGCGAGGAAAATTCAGTGCTCCAATAAAAATCAAGGCCAATTTCGCCAATAGCCGCAAAAGACCGTATTTTTAATTGCTCTTCTACTTTTCTAAGTTCGTCTTTATATTGCCCGTTTACAGAACAAGGGTGCAAACCAGCCATCGCAAAACATTTATCCGGATGTGCTTTTTCAAAACTTAAAAGGCTTTCTGTAACTGAACTATCAATGGCAGGCAGATAAAAACGCTCTACACCTGCTGCTGCTGCTCTTTGCATTACATCACTGATGTCATTCCCAAAATCGGAAAGATACAGATGCGTATGTGAGTCAATAAATTTTAGCATTATGTTTCTTTTGAGTATTCTTTCTACCAAATTTTTTATCTTCCATTAGTTTATTTCTCTTTATCTTTGACTCAGTTTTCATAGGGTACGGATTAAAAACGGGCTGAGGTTTCTACCTTGGCCTTCTTTATTCTATCAATTATTCAATCGAATTAAACTTGTAGCCGGCATTACTAAAATATTCAAGTGTTTTTGGAAGTGCAAAAAACATCTTCTCCTGTGCTTTTGTGCTGTCATGAAAAACGATAATAGAGCCAGGTTGGGCATTCAGCAAAACATGTTCAGCACATTTTTGCGGCGAAAGCGTTTTATCAAAATCACCGCTCAAGACATGCCACATAATGATTTTATATTGAAGTTGTGTCCGTAACAATCTTGAAACAAACGGGGAAATCCTACCATAAGGTGGCCTGAACAATTTTGAATCAATATATTTTGAAGCTGCATCTATATCTTTTACATACAGATTATTTTTTGTTTTCCACCCGTTCAAATGATTAAACGTATGATTGCCCACACGATGCCCTTCATCTAATATGCGTTCATAAATTGCCGGATAGGATTGTACGTTTTTACCAAGACAGAAAAAAGTTGCCTTTGCATTAAATTCTTTTAACCTGTCTAAAACAAATGGTGTAGCAGTTTCATGCGGGCCGTCATCAAATGTCAGGTATAGTTCCTTTTGTGTTGATGGCATCATCCATACAAGAGATGAATTGAGCTTTTGAAACCATGAAGGAATTTTTACCAGGTAAAACATGCTACAAAATTAGTCAATGCACTAATGCAAACAGGTGCACAGATTTATGATTGCTGAAGCAGGAAATATTTTTAAACTATTTTTTATTTACCACTACAATCACTTCATCAGGTTCATTGGTATCCCTATTTATTGTAGCAATTGTAAGTGTGTTATTATTTAATTGAACCGGTACTGTTGAATTATCTTTTAATAAAAATGCCTTCGCAATTTTTTTGAATGGAAAATTATCCAGTACAACAGATGTAGCATTTTTATCCAGTACATGCACAAACATGGTATCATTTTTTTGAGTGATGCAACCCCAGGTTTGTGGTTTTATATAACCACCTCTTGTGTTATAAATACTTTCACCATAAGTATGCAACCAATTGCCCATATATGCTAATCTTTCCTGGAATTCAGGTTGAACTACACCATTAGGCATTGGGCCAATGTTGAGTAAAAGATTGGCGCCATAACCACTGGCACGCACCAATAAGTCTATTAATTGTTTTGGAGTTTTGTAAGATGTATCTGTAATATTAAACCCCCATGAGTTATTCATGGTAACACAAGATTCCAACGGCAGATCAGATGGTTGCTGATAATTCAACCCACCTTTGTTTTCACCTGGCAAATCCTGTTCAAACATCTGAAAATCTTCTCCGGGGAAAGGGGATAAGTGATGATTGTTACCAATTAAACATTGTGGTTGCAATTTATGGATGAGTGCATAAATTTCACTTAAATGCCAGTCCACTCTTGGCGACCTGTCAGTAGCGCCTTCGGGTGCAGTCTGGTCCCAATAACCATCAAACCAGATACCGGCAATCTCTCCGTAATTGCTGAGTAATTCAGTCAACTGATTTTCCATGAATTTGATATAATCATTCCAATCGCCATGCACTGTTCTGCCTGTACCTTTTCCTGTTCTGCCTGTCCAGTAACTGTAATCATCGCGTCGCCAGTCGAGTAAAGAATAATATAAAAAAAGTTTGATACCCTGTTTATGACATTCATCTGCAATCATCTTTACAATGTCTTTATGATATGGGGTATTCATGATATTGAAGTCAGAATATTTCGTATCCCACAAACTAAAACCATCATGGTGCCTTGTAATTAAAGTGATATATTTCATTCCTGCATTCTTTGCCATGCTTACCCATTGCGCAGCATTAAAATCTACAGGATTAAAAAAATCCTCCAGCCGTGAATAATTTTTTACTGTGATATTGCGATTGTTCATCACCCATTCGCCATCACCCAAAATGCTGAATGGCCCCCAGTGAATAAACAAACCAAATTTTGCATTTTCAAACCATTGCCTCGCAGCCAGGTTTTGCGGCGTTGGCGTATATTGAGCACTAAGCGAAAAACATACCGTAAACAATAAAAGACTAAAAGCTATTTTTTTCATCACTTTCAATTTTTGTTGAAGATAAGAAGAAGTATTTATCATGATATTGTCAAACTTTGAAAAATAGCCATCACATCATAAAACCATTATCAAAACAGTCATTGAAATTGAAAACTTCAGAATAGTTTTGCGGCGCAAATTATTGATGGATGGACATTTTGGAGAAATTCTGTTTAAAATCAATTATCAACAATTTTAAACCAGTGCAACATCCATCATGTAAACATTCCTGCAAAGAAAAATAAAATTCAAAGATGATTTCAGTAACAAAAATATTCCGGTTTGAAATGGGGCATGCTATTGATGAATATGATGGTATGTGCAAATATATACATGGCCATTCTTATGTGCTGCATGTAACAGTTGGTGCCATAGAAAAAAATGAATCTCACCTCCCTCCTCCCGGTTTTGTAATTGACTTTAAAGATTTAAAAAGAATTGTCAATGAAAAAATTATTCAGCGCCTTGACCATGCACTTGTGCTGAGCGAGCAATACCTGAAAAAACATGCATATAATAGTGGTGATGGGCAAAACTTAATTACCTGGCCTTACGAACCAAGTGCAGAAAACATTCTCTTTTTCATCAGGCACGAACTACAGGACTCTCTCTCTAATAATTATCACCTTATCAGGTTGAGGTTGTGGGAAACATCTGACTCTTTTGCTGAATGGGAAAACAAACAACAATAAAAGCCAACTCTAAATTGTCTTACGCAAATATGAATTGAGAAAAATATTTTTCGCATGAATACATTACTTTCTCTTTTGGCAAAATACAACCAGGAAGTACCACGATATACCAGTTATCCAACAGTACCATATTGGCATGATTTCGCAGAGACTCAAACATACCTTGCCGATTTCAGCGAAAGATTTTCTGAACATAATACAACAGAAGGTATATCACTTTATCTTCATTTGCCTTTCTGCGAAACACTTTGCACTTATTGTGGTTGCAATAAAGTCATTACTACCAACCATTCTGTAGAAAATCAATATTTACAAGCTATCATTTCTGAATGGCAACAATATCAAAACCTGATGGGAGAAATGCCCATCATCAGGGAATTGCATCTGGGTGGTGGTACGCCCACTTATTTTTCTCCTGAACATTTAAAGATTTTGCTCAATAGTATTTTTGAAGTTGCAGATTTTCATCCGAAAAAATCTTTCAGCATTGAAGGTCATCCCAATAATACTACGAAACAACATTTGAAAATGTTGCAGCAATTTGGGTTTCAAAGAATCAGTTTTGGTGTGCAGGACCATAATCCTGAAGTACAAAGAATCATCAACAGGATACAACCTTACGAAAGAGTAAAACAAACAACTGAATGGGCAAGAGAATCCGGTTTTACATCTATCAATTACGATTTGATTTATGGCCTGCCACTGCAAACAGAAAAGAGTATTGAAAAAACAATTGCAGATACTATTGCCCTGATGCCCGACCGTATTGCTTTTTACAGCTATGCACATATTCCATGGAAAGCAAAAGCTCAAAGATTATATGATGAAAATGATTTGCCTTCACCGGAACAAAAAATAAAATTCTATGCATTAGCAAGAGAAATGTTCATCGCAGCAGGTTATAAAGACATAGGTATGGATCATTATGCATTGCCCAATGATGAACTATTCACAGCTTACCAGGATGGCAGTCTTCACAGGAATTTTATGGGCTATACCACAGTACATTCACATTTTCTTACTGGCTTAGGTGTTTCTGCTATCAGTGACACAGGCACAGCCTATTCACAGAATGAAAAAAAATTATCCCAATATTACCAGCAAGTCAACAACGGCACAATCCCCATTCAAAAGGGGTATATATTAAATGAAGCTGAAATTGAATTTAAGCAATATATTCTTGACATAGCCTGTAAGGGAAAAACAAAACTACTTGCAAAACAAAAGGAATTATTAGACAAATATGTCTTACCCGATTTATCAGAACTAAAAAAAGATGGAATTGTCTTTTTTGAAAATGATGAGGTAAGTGTAACTGAAACAGGCCGTATTTTCCTGAGAAATATTTGTCATGCTTTTGATATAAAAAAGAAAACAAGTGAATTAAATACAGCTTCACACAGGTTTAGTAAAGCAGTTTAAAAAATATTTTCCAGGGCTAACAAATCGTTCTTTGTATTTGTTAAATTGGGAAAAAACAAACATGAAGAGTTATAAAGCAATAATTTTTACAAATAATCAATACTTAATTTTTTATTCCCAATCCCGAAATTGAGAGCATTGATTAATCATCTTTGCTTCATTATACATCATTATTTTAATTAGAATATCTCAAAACTGGAGCGCCATTCATCACACTATTTTTTACGCAGTACAAGTAAATAAAAGACTTTGAGTACATTTTTCTAAATATAACTTTACAGCAAAATAAATTTTATGGAACTCGGCATTAGCATGTTTGGCGATAACCATTATGATAAAGACGGTAAACCACAACCGGCTGGGAAAAGACTGAGGGAGATGATAGAAGAAATAAAATTGATGGATGAAACCGGACTTGATTTTTTTGGTATTGGTGAACATCACCGGCCTGACTATGCCGTATCAGTTCCGGAAATTATTTTAGCTGCAGCATCAACAGTAACAAAAAATATTAAGCTCGGAAGTGCTGTTAATGTAATCAGTTCGTCAGACCCTGTGCGATTATATGAAAGTTATGCAATGATTGACCAAATTTCCAATGGCAGAGCAGAAATAGTGGCAGGTCGTGGAAGTTTTATTGAATCATTTCCTTTATATGGTTACAGGCTGGAAGATTATGATGACCTGTTTGAAGAAAAACTTGATTTGTTGGTGAAGATCAACCAGGAAAATCCCATAAGCTGGAAAGGAAAATTCAGGCCACCATTAAACAACCAGTTGATATTACCACGCGCAGTGAATGATCAACTGAAAATTTGGGTGGCAGTAGGCGGCACTCCGGAAAGTGTAGTGCGTGCAGCCCGGTATAGATTACCGGTAATTTTTGCAATCATTGGTGGCAATACAATTCAATTTAAACCCTTGTTTGAATATTATAAAGAGATGTTTCAACATTTTGGACACTCGATGGATACATTTGAAGTGGGCGTGCACATTCATTCATTTTTTGGTGATGATAGTAAAAAAGTTGCAGAAGAATATTATCCTGTCTATTCATCACAGATGGACAGGGTTGGTCGTAGTCGCGGATGGTCTCCATATCAAAGACAACAATTTGATGCGGGAAGAACATTAAAAGGGCATTTAATTGTTGGCGACACCAATGAAGCCGTAGAAAAAATTTTATACCTGAAAGAAATTTTGGGCATCACCCGTTTTTCTGCACATATTGATGTTGGTGGCCCATCACATGATGCACTAATGAAGACAATAGAAATTTTTGGAAATAAGGTTGCACCGAAAGTCAGAGAAGCCTTGAAAAAGCAGGAATAAATTTTCTGTTAGAAATTCAATCTACTAATTACACAATTTCCATCCATGAATGCATGATCAGAGAATAGATTTAAGTCAAATCAATTTGCAGGCGAAAGAAAATTATTTTATCATAGTTGTCCGACTAAATATGATAACCCTTTGCTTTTCAAGACCTCATCCGCCCATGGCGGACTTAGAACCCTTACTGGCAAAGAATTTCAGCTATTCTAAATAATTTTAATCGGACAACAATTTTATTTTATATAAATTTTTATTCGTGCATTCATGGCTTACACTTGCATTCGTATATTCATGGCTTACACTTGCATTCATGCATTCATGGCTTACACTTACATTCGTGCATTCATGGCTTACACTTGCATTCGTGTATTCGTGGCTTACAACACTTACATCCTCGCATGTCAGGCCCAATATCCTCACATCAATGCATACAAATTAAATCATTGATATATCAGTGGCAACCATTCAATCATCCTTATATTCGTGGTTTCAAATCTTAAAAACCTTAACTATGGAAAAGATCTTATACAAAGAAGAAAGCTACCAGATTATTGGTAAGTGCATGGAAGTCCACAACTATCTTGGCCCAGGTTTTTTTGAGTAGTTTATAAAGATGCTTTAGAAATTGAATTCAAGGAAGCCGGCATACCTTATGAAAGAGAAAAACTTTACAAGGTGGATTACAAAGGCCATATTTTAAAGCATAAGTTCCTCGCTGATTTTGTTGTTTTCGGAAACATCATTCTTGAAGTAAAAGGAGTATCCGGAATTACAGATGAATTCATTGCCCGGGCGATAAATTACCTGAAAGTATCTGGAAACAAGCTTGCATTAATTGTCAATTTTGGCGAACAAAAACTCAACTACAAACGAATAGTGTATTAATAAAAATGCCACGAGTATACGAATGAACTAATTTTTGATAACTTTATTATCCGTGCATTCGTGGCTCTCAATTTTTTTCGTGCATTCGTGTCTCTCAATTTTATCCGTGCATTCGTGGCTCTCAAAATCATTCAAGGCTTGTTTTCATCCTTTTAAAGCTTTCCTTAATTAGAAAACATATTCTCATCTGGTACAGGTAAATTTGCCTTTCAATAATTACAGTAAAATTTTTATGCTTTGCATTTATCATGAATCAACAGACCCTTACTTCAATGTGGCTACAGATGAATATATCCTTAAACATATTGATGAAGATTGTTTCATGTTATGGCGTAATGATAATGCCATCATTGTTGGCCAATATCAAAATACATTAGCCGAAATCAATTATGATTATGTAAAAGAAAATAATATTGCTGTGGTACGCAGGCTCTCAGGAGGCGGCGCAGTTTATCATGATTTAGGTAACCTGAACTTTTCTTTCACACACACAGGTAAAGACTCTAACCTGTCCGATTTTGAAAAATTTACAAGACCCATCATTGAAGTGATCCAGTCATTAGGCGTTAACGCCCGTTTTGAAGGGAAGAATGATTTAATGATTGATGGTAAAAAATTTTCAGGTAATGCCGAGCACATCCATAAAAATAAAATCCTGCACCATGGCACAATTTTATTTGCCTCAGAAATGCGCAACGTGAGTGAAGCACTGCGCATCAACCCTGTGAAATATATTGACAAGGCAGTGAAATCTATTCCAAAAAGAGTAACAAATGTTTCTGAACATTTAACAACCAAAATCAGTCTTGATGTGTTTACACGCTTGTTGATGGATCATGTGCTGAAAAATTTTCCCGGTTCGAGGCTGTATCAATTCACAGACGATGACAAAAAGAAAATCCTGCAGCTCCGTGATCAAAAATATGCAACACGTGAATGGAACTTTGGCAAATCACCTGAATATAATTTTAAGAAAGCAATCCGCACAAACGGTGGCTTGCTTGAGATGAACCTTGAAGTAAAAAATAGCAAAATTGAGGCAGCAAAAATTTACGGCGATTTCTTTTCAGAAAAAGGTATTTCAGAAATTGAGAACGCTTTAATCAACACAATGCATGAAGAAAAAGCAATAAGAAAAAAATTATCCTCATTCCCTATTGAAAAACATTTTCGAAACATCAGCCTGGATGAATTAATGACAGCAATGTTTTAATTTAACCGGTTTTATTTTTTTAAGTTTTACAACTATGAATGAAAATTTTGATTCCATTACTCAAAACAATAAAGCAGCGCTATTTCATTCGCTACATCAAAAAAATGAAATGCTTGTATTACCCAATGCATGGGATAGTGCTTCAGCAAAAATTTTTGAAGCCAGCGGTTTCCCGGCTATAGCCACAACCAGTTCAGGCATTTCTTGGTCTTGTGGTTATAAAGATGGTGAGCATATTCCACCGGCATTGATGATTGAAGTTATACAACGTATTACTCATTCAGTTAATATCCCCGTTACAGCAGATATTGAAAGTGGATATTATGGAAATGATATGCAGAAATTTTCAGATTTTATTGGCAATGTAATCGAAGCTGGAGCAGTGGGCATCAACCTGGAAGACAGCGATGCAAATACTCACCAGTTGTATGATGTTCATCAACAAGTATTAAAAATAAAAACAGCCAAAGAAATAAGCCAACAAAAAAAAGTCAACCTTTTTGTAAATGCAAGAACAGATGCTATGGCTGGAAATGAAGATTTAAATACTAAAATAAAAATTTGCATCAGCCGTGCAAAGGAATATGAAGCAGCAGGAGCAGATGGTATTTTTATTCCTTTTGTAAAAGATATTGAATCAGTGGCACAATTGAAAGCAGCAATTTCTCTCCCATTAAATATACTCATGGCAGATTCATTGGATGTGGCAGAACTCAGAAAATTAAAAGTAAACAGGGTGAGTGTAGGTAGCAAGCCAATACTGACAACAATGAGTCTCCTTAAAAAAATATCAAATGACTTAAGAAGTGGGAATGACTGGACTTCACTATTTGTAAAAGAACCAAACTATGATGAAATGAATAAATATTTTGTTTAATAAATAATTGTTTTATGGAAAATAAAAAATTTGAAAATGAGTTAGATGCTGCTTTCTGGAATCAACGTTGGGCAAGCGGCCAGACAGGTTGGGATATTGGTTATGCTTCACCCCCAATCACAAATTTCATGGAGCAGTATAAAAATAAAAATGCTGCGATATTAATTCCAGGTTGTGGTAATGCATATGAAGCAGGCTACCTGGCTACAAATGGTTTTACCAATATCACTTTGGTGGACATATCAAGTGAAGCAGTAGAAAGATTGAAAAATAAATTCATCAATCAACCACAGGTAAAAATTTTTTGTGGTGATTTCTTTCAACACCAGGGAAAATATGATTTGATCATCGAACAAACTTTTTTTTGTGCACAGGTGATTGAAAGACGGAATGAATATGCGCAACAAATGGCTGCATTATTAAATGAAGGAGGCCAATTGACAGGTGTTTTATTTGGTGTCAATTTTGAAAACCCCGGGCCTCCATTTGGTGGCGATAAAGAAGAGTATCAGAAAATTTTTGAACCATATTTTCAAATTAAAAAAATGGAGGATTGTTATAACAGTATTCCTCCAAGGGCAGGAAATGAGTTGTTTATCAACTTCATCAAAAAATAATAAGTTGATAAAAATGTTTTGCATATCAACTAAAATTTTTCAAATATTCATACGAACAGTTTAAATGGAAATACAGGAATGTGTAGATAAAGGTAAGACTGTGCTGCTGGAGTTTTCAGCAGAGTGGTGCAGTTCTTGTCAAACCATGGAGCCAATATTGAATGAAATAAAAAATATTATTGGCGATAGTATTGAATTTCTTAAAATTGATATTGACAAATCTCCACAAATAATCCCGGGTTTTCTGATTAGCAGTGTACCTACATTCATCTTTTATAATAATGGTAAAATGTTATGGCGAAGAGTGGGCCTGCTTTCAAAGAAAGAATTACTAATGTTGATTCAGATGCCACAAGAAAAAAATATTAAAGCCAAAAAATAATTATAATTACAATGAAAAAATCAATTGGAATTTTTGTTGTCAGCCTGTTGTTATTTAGCTGCAACCAAACACAGGATAATGAAAAAAACAGTTCGTCAACTGCAAATACAGAAGCACATCAACAAGAGAAACAGCCCGAAGTCATCGAACTGAATAATGGCCAAAAATGGTTGATGAACAATGAGATGAAACCAATCATTGATGCTGGAGAAAATATTTTAAAAAATTATACTGCATCCCATTCAAACGATTATAAAACCCTTGCAGCACAATTAAAAGAAAAAGATGACGCATTGATAAAAAGTTGTACAATGAAAGGTAAAAGTCATGAAGAATTACATAAGTGGCTGCATCCTCATTTAGAATTAGTTGATGCCTTGGCAAATGCCGGTAATGAACAACAGGTAAATGATTTGATTAATCAATTAGGCCAATCATTTCAAACATTTCATCAATATTTTCAATGAGGTGTTTGTATAAATGATTTTATAAGTAAGCCATCTCTAAAAGCACATTTGCAGTTTTCCAATTCCTCGTTGTTGCATCCACCTTTAGTTTATTTTCAAGGAAATTATTATTGAGTTTTGTTTGTCCATAACCACCCGGGCAATATAAATAAACCGCATCACTACCAAATTCAATTTCTTCTCCTTCACTCTTTTTTTCTTCAATACTTTTTTTGTCAAATTCATTTGGAGCAACTTTCAGAAATGTAACATGCAGGCAAGCAATATCTTTTTGTTTATCATTTATAAATGGATTTTGCTGTATGATTTCCCTGAGTTTGTCAACAGTTAAAACAATTACCGGCACATCAAACCCAAACTCATTTTTAATTTGTTTTACAATTTTGTCTGCAATTTTTTTTACCTCACCAGTTTGGGTTGAAAAAATAACATTCCCACTTTGTATATAAGTTTTGACATTTTTAAAATGAAGCCCTTCATACATTTTTTTCAATGCATCCATTTTGATGAGGTTCTTACCACTCACATTGATTCCACGCAGTATTGAGATATATGTTGCCATTATATATTATGATGCAAAAGATACAAATATTTTACACTTGCCAATAAGTGATTATCATCTTCAGTAATGCTAAGTAATTTTCCATAAACTTACATCGGATCATAATTTACCAACCAGCAAATACCGAATTTATCAGTCAGCCCGCCATGCCATGAACCCCAAAATTGTTTTTGATAAGGATGTTCAGCTTTTCCATCTTTAGCCAATGCATCATACAATTTTTGTCCTTCCTCCTCGCTTTCAGCATGAATGGAAACATTTACATTGTTGCCTGCTTTAAATGTGGAAGCATTGCAGTTATCACTTGCCATCAATACCTGGCCGCTACTGAGCGGAAGTGCAACATGCATAATTTTTTCTTCTTCGCCTGCAGGCACCGGCATATCCTGCACATCTTTCATACGCATGAATGCTGAAAATTCACCACCAAAAACAGACTTATAAAAATTAAATGCTTCCTCAGCAGTACCTGGAAAATTCAAATAAGGATTCACTACTTTCATTGTAATTTGTTTTATGGTTAATAATGATTTTGCTTTATTCTAATTCTTCACACCAATATCCTTTTTCATGTACAATCTTTTTCAATTTGTCAATAAAAAAATAATCGCCTTCTATTCTTAAAATTTTATCGCAATCTTCCAGGTCAAAATTGATAGCACACCCGGGATAATGATGACAGAGCAATTCAACAAGTTCTTCTGCACTCCACTTATCATAAACATTTGTTTTAAAAACTTCTATCATTTTCTCTCCCATTTTTTCAACCTGCATTCCTGTAACACAACAATACATTTCCATTACCAAACACTTTTGTTTTCAAAAGTTGCCAATTCATTTTTGTATAAAAAAACTTTCTTCCACTTCCAAGCACAGTTGGATTTATCTTCAGCCTGAATTCATCAACCAGGTTGTGCTCAATCAATTTTTTACATAAATCCGAACTGTCCAATATAATTATTTCTTTCCCTGCCTGTGATTTCAATTTCTTTATTTCTTCCACGACATTATCGCCTACAAATCTTGTATTGCTCCAATCTGACCTGTTCCTCGTTTTCGAAAAAACTATTTTCAAATAATCACTCATTATCGCTGCTACTACAGGATCTTCTTTACTTGCTTTTTCTGTAGGCCAGAAATTTTCCATCACTTCAAAAGTTTTCCTGCCAAACAAAATCGTATCTGCAGTTTTCATTTGTTCAATAAAAAATTCATTTACTTCTTCATCCACATGATGCCAGCTTATATCATTCTCCTCGCCCTCAAAAAATCCATCAACCGTGACCATATTAAACAAGATTATCTTTCGCATACTTAAATGTTGTTTGAATAATTTTTTCAAATACAACTGAATGCTATTAAACCGCTTTATACCAACTGCAGGCTTAACATTTCTTAAAACAATTCCTATATCACAATTAAAATTTTCTATTTTTTTAAACGACCCTCAAACTTTAAAAAAAATCTTTACAGAAGAATGTGCTACAGATTTGTTATGCAAACCTAAGTTTCATATAGAAAAATACAGGGTGCAAAAACGACTAATTAATGGGTTGTTTGCGACAAGTCAATCATTTACTTTTACATAAAAAAAAATGAAGGACATTACTATCCTTGCAATGCCTGACAGTAACATGGCAAGTATTGATAATCCACGAAGAGGCTTTCTTGCAGCCAACGAATTTCTTAAACAAAAAGGTCAACAACCTTTATTTAAAATACAGATTGCAGGGTTGGAAAAAGAAGTGAAGCTGAGTAACGGTTTATTCTCTATCCATACAGATACTACCATAGATAAAATAAAAAAGACTGACCTCATTATTATTCCTGCAATAGAAGGAGATATCCATGGTGCTGTTTCACGTAGTAAAGAATTCATCCCGTGGATTATAAAACATTATCATAAAGGTGCCGAAATAGCCAGCCTTTGTGTGGGCGCTTTTGTCCTCGCATCAACAGGATTATTAAATGGTAAAAATTGTTCTACACATTGGCGGGCTGCTCATGATTTCAGAAAAATGTTTCCTGATGTAGAGTTGATCACTGAAAAAGTTATCACAGATGAGAACAGCCTTTATACCAGTGGTGGCGCATTTTCTTCTGCTAATCTTATTTTATACCTCATTGAAAAATTTGCCGGCAGGGAACCTGCCATTCTATGTGCGAAAATTTTCCAGGTTGACCTGGAACGGCAGACACAATCACCATTTATTATTTTCCAGGGACAGAAAGATCATAATGATGAGCAGGTAAAACAGGCACAGGAATTTATTGAAAATAATTACCAGGAAAAGATCAGCGTTGATCAACTGACAACAAAGCTGGCATTAAGCCGCAGGAATTTAGAACGTCGTTTTAAGAAAGCCACTACCAATACAGTTGTTGAATATATTCAACGTGTAAAAATAGAAGCAGCAAAAAAGTTTTTTGAATCAAGCGCAAAGAATATCAATGAAGTGATGTATGATGTGGGATATTCAGATAATAAAGCTTTCAGAAATGTTTTCAGAAAAATTACAGGCTTATCCCCTGTTGAATATAAAAGCAAATACAATAAAGCCAGTTATGCTTATTGAATTTTGATGATTTAAAATATCTTCAAATGGACAATTACAAAAAATTGAAGTTTTCACTCAAAAAAATTGCCTCTTGTTAAAAAGAAGAATCTTACCAGGCACCATTCTATAAATGACTTTTAAATGACACTATTGCAAAAGGTGTTACCGCAGGTTTTATTTTAACGGGTAATTTTGCGAAAATTAATCCGCAGGAAAATTGAAATGCTTTTTTGTATTGTTTCAACAAATAAAAACAAACAGGAACAGGTGGGATTAAATCTGAAATTCAGTTTATGACTTTTTACAACGTCCTTCTTTTAATTCATGTTCTCTCTGCAATTATGGGCCTGGGCCCCGGTTTTGTCATGATTTATATTGTAACAAAAGCCACCAATATGACTGAACTAAAACATGCTTATCTCATCCGTAACAGGCTGCACATTTTCGTGATGGTTGGAGGCTCACTGCTGATACTGACCGGACTGGCAATGGGTGCCATCCGCAATTATTTATTTCATTCAGGATGGTATGTTACCAGCCTATCATTATTTCTTATTGCACTTGCATTCGGTCCACTCATATTATCGCCACGATCTAAACCCATTAAAGTTTTATTAAAAAATCATAGTGGTGAAACTATACCACAGGAATATTTTGCCCTGGCAAAAAAATTATTTTTTTATGAAAGGATTGAAAACATCATCTTCATCACGATCATTGTACTGATGATATTGAAACCGTTTTAATCTTACCTTCTGCAGTAAAAAATTTACTTTTTGTGATTTTTGTTTTATCTCTTTTCGACCTTAATATCTTCCATCATTTCCTGTATTGTCATTATTGAATAACCGGTAAAAAAAGATACCAATACCTTTTATTCGTACCTTTCAATCAAAGATTTGATAAAACCTGTTTTAATGAAGTACTTCTAAATAATTAATCATAGAATTTAAATACATCATGAACTATTCAAAAGCAAAATCAGTAAAAGAACTATCGGTTGATGGGAAAAATTACCGGTATTGTTCACTCAGGGATATTGATGGCGGTGATGTCAATCATTTACCATTCAGCATCCGCATACTCCTGGAAAATGTACTTCGTAATTATGATGGCTTCAGTATCACGGATGAGCATGTAAATACATTATTAAAATGGACGCCGGCAGCAGTGGATAAAGATATCCCTTTCAAACCTGCACGCATTTTAATGCAGGATTTTACGGGAGTGCCCGCTGTTGTGGATATGGCTTCATTGCGTTCTGAATTTATCCGTCATGGTAAGGATGGGCAAAAAATAAACCCAGCCATACCTGTTGATTTGGTCATTGACCATTCAGTGCAGGTTGATTTTTACGGTACTGATTATGCCTATAACAAAAATGTAGAATTGGAATTTGAAAGAAATAAAGAACGATATGAATTGTTGAAATGGGCGCAAAAGGGTTTGAACAATTTTACTGTTGTTCCGCCGGGCATGGGTATTTGTCACCAGGTAAACCTGGAATATCTTGCCAAAGGTGTCACTGAAAGAGAAGGCTGGCTTTTTCCAGATACTTTAGTGGGCACTGATTCACATACACCCATGGTAAATGGTATCGGCGTTATTGCCTGGGGCGTCGGCGGCATTGAAGCTGAAGCTGCCATGCTGGGGCAACCCATCTTTTTCACCTGCCCGCAGGTTGTAGGATTAAAACTCACAGGCAAAATTCCTAATCAGTGTACTGCAACTGATATGGTATTGACGATCACGAGGCTGCTGCGTGATACAGGAGTGGTTGGAAAATTCGTAGAAGTATTTGGAGATGGATTGAATAATTTAACTGTTACTGACCGTGCTACTATTTCAAATATGTCGCCGGAATTTGGCTGCACTGTTACATATTTTCCTGTTGATCATCGCACACTGGAGTATATGCATTCTACAAACAGGACTGCTGAACAAATAAAAATTGTAGAGACATATTGCAAAGAAAATTTATTGTGGAGAACAGGTAACGAAAACATCAGTTATTCTACGATTGTCGAATTGGATTTATCAACATTGGAGCCAACCGTATCAGGTCCCAAACGCCCACAGGATAAGATTTTCGTAAAAGATTTAGGAAATAAAATCAAGGAAATATTGAAAGGAGAATTCAGCAGGGAATATCAACCCAAAGATCAGAGAACAGAAAGTGCATGGCTGAAAGAAGGTGGCTCTGGCACGGAATTTACTTTTGGCAAAGTGCCAATCAATGCTGAGTTACGCAATGAAGTTATTGCAGACAACCAACATCATTCTGTAAGAATAAAACTGCCCAATAAAGAATTTGTGGTGAGTGATGGCAGCATCGTGATTGCAGCTATCACCAGTTGCACCAATACTTCCAACCCTGCTGTAATGGTAGGTGCTGGATTGCTCGCAAGGAATGCAATTGAAAGGGGATTGAGAACTAAATCATGGGTGAAGACATCATTAGCCCCAGGTTCAAAAGTTGTAACAAAATATTTAGAACGTTCAGGTTTGATAACAGACCTGGAAGCATTGCGTTTTCATACGGTGGGCTATGGTTGCACATCGTGCATTGGCAATTCAGGGCCACTGCCTCCTGCCATTGCAACAGCAGTTGATAAAGGCGAATTAGTGGTAGCTTCTGTGTTATCTGGTAACAGGAATTTTGAAGCTCGTGTGCATCCGCAGGTGAAAATGAATTTCCTGATGTCGCCAATGTTGGTAGTTGCTTATGCATTGGCAGGCAGGGTGGATTTGGATTTAATCAACGACCCGATTGATTATGATCCCAACGGTCAACCTGTTTACCTGAAAGACATCTGGCCATCCCGTGAAGAAATACAAAAGACTATCAATGATTGTATGAAACAGGGAGATTTTGAAGAAGTGTATGGAGTTATTTTTGACGGATCTACAGACTGGCAACACCTCGAAGTACACCTTCAACAAAATTTTGAATGGAGCAAGGATTCTACTTATATCAAAGAAGCTCCATTCTTTGAAAACCTTGAACCATCACCAAGCCCTGTCAGCGATATTAAAGATGCACGTGTGCTTTTGTATCTCGGCGATTCTGTTACAACAGATCATATTTCTCCTGCAGGTTCATTCAAAGATAATTCTGCAGCAGGTGAATATTTAATTGCTCATGGTATCACAAAAGAACATTTTAATTCTTATGGTTCAAGAAGAGGTAATCATGAAGTGATGATGCGTGGCACATTTGCCAACGTACGTATCAAAAATAAAATCGCTGACAAAGAAGGCGGGTATAGCTGTTATTTTCCAACCAATGAAGTGAAAACTGTTTTTGATACAGCCATGTTGTATAAAAGAGATAATACACCTTTAATCATTCTTGCAGGCAAAGAATATGGTTCCGGTTCATCTCGTGACTGGGCTGCTAAAGGCACTTTCCTGTTAGGAGTAAAAGCAGTGATTGCTGAAAGTTTTGAACGCATACACAGGAGTAACCTTGTTGGAATGGGTGTGGCTCCATTAATTTTTATGGATGGACAAAATGCCAATTCATTAGGCCTCGATGGGTCTGAAAGTTTCAGCATCACCGGCCTTGCAGAAAATTTAAAGCCACATAAATTATTAGATGTAAAAGCAGTTCACCCATCGGGCAAAGAAACTGTTTTCCAGGTGAAAGCAAGGTTAGATTCAGCAATAGAAATAGAGTATTTCAAAAATGAAGGGATACTGCAATATGTGCTGAGGGATTATTTAAAAAACAATTAGAATAAGCCAGCCACAAATGCGCGAATAATAAATTGTTAGTGTCTTCGTGGCTGCAATTTTATATTGAATTTTTTTGTAATAAACGATTCCAAAAACAAATAAAATATTCCATCTTTCCGCAGATGCCCCAACAAATTTTCGCAGAAAAAGTTATAGAGTTTAATCGCCGGTTACAATATAAAGGTAAATTACCCGAAGGCTTCCAGGTGCTGAATCCCTATCTTGACAATCCCGAAACCATGGAAGTAATGCAAAAGTTTTATCATAAATTTTATAATGATAATAAACAAAGGAAATTTATCATTGGTATCAACCCAAGCCGTCATGGCGCAGGTGTTACCGGTGTACCATTCACAGATACCAAAAGGTTAGCGGCAGTTTGTGGCATCCCAATGTTGTCGGCACAAACACATGAAGTGTCTTCGGTTTTTATGTATGAAATGATTGAGCATTTTGGCGGCGCTAAAAATTTCTACAAAAAATTTTATATCAATTCTCCATTTCCATTGGCCATAGTGAGAAAAGTAAAAGACGGCACCTGGCTCAATGCGAATTATTATGACGATAAAACCTTGTTTGAAAATGTAAAAGAATTCATGATTGAATCTTTGCAACAACATATTTATTTGGGTCTTGACACTTCAGAAGTTTTTGTATTGGGAAAGAAAAATGCAGATTTCATTAACCTGCTAAATAAAGAAAAGAAAATGTTTGACAAGCTTACTGTTTTGGAACATCCAAGGTATATTCAACAATACAAATCAAAAGACAAGCTGTTGTATATAGATAAATATATCCTTGCTTTCAACAACAAATAAGAATAATGGAATTCGCAAATCCGTAATAGTTATACGTTGTTGAAGAAATGCATCAGAATAATGAAGTCTGAATAGGTAGTTTCGCCGGTTCCTTTTTATCGCCTGCTTTCTTATCGTTGGTTGTGGTTGTTGTTTGAAGAGGTTGTTCTTCCAAAAATTTTACAATATCATTCCCATTGGTAAAAGGGATGGCGCCAAGTTTTACCAGGTCAATATTTCCCTGCGGCGCAGGCTTCAACACATCAGGGCTTAACACAAAAACAGGAATGTTCATTTTCATTGCACCTTTGGCCGCATCAAATGTGCCGCTCATTTTTCCATTGCTATCTTTTTCTGGCCCTGATGCCATCACAACAATTGCTTTTGACATTGCACTCACAAGTTTATTCCTCATCATTGCATTCTGCCCGGTAAATTTTTCATAAGGGTTAAACTGGGATACAAATAATGAATTCCTTTCCCAATCCAACTCTTTAAATTCTTTTTTAATACTGATATGATTGACACCAAAACTTAAAATCATTGTAGTAGTGCCCTGTGCTTCCAATGCACCGAGGTGTGCGCTTGTATCCACGCCTTTTGCATAACCAGAAGTTACATTAAAACCATGTTCAGACAGTCTTGAAGCAATACCCTTTGTCAACGTTACAACAAATTCATCCACATCCCTTGCCCCAACAATTGAAACACCTTTTGTATTCAGAAGCGGCAAATATCCTTTACAAAATAAAATCGGTGGTGCATTGTCCTGCATGTTTTCTAACACATGTTTTGGATAACGCTCATCTTCCATCGTAATCAAAAAAACTTTTTCTGACTTCAGCTTTTCAAATGAATCGAATAGATTGTCTTCATCCAATTGAAAAAGATTTGAAATTTTTGCCCTTGAAAACCTTCCTTTACCTAATTCAGGCAGCATATTTTCCAGTTGAGAAATATCAAGCTCAAACAATTCAGGCATTGTCATTTTCTGCTGCTGAAGGATGGAGAAAATATAATGGATACTCTTAGCACCAAAGCCCTGCACATTTGATAATGCAAACCAACTATATTCTAAACTTCTCATCTTTTTATTCTTGTTTTAGTAATTGTGAATGCATAAACATTTTTTGCATTGCCTTTATTTTTCAAAACATCTGCAACAGCATTCAAAGTTTCACCTGATCTGTAAAGGTCGTCAAATAACAACACATTCATTCCTGCTAATGAATTTTGCCTGATGTCAAAAGCACCATTCAGTACCTCTCTTCTTTGTTCCGGTATTTCTATATCTTTTAACTCTGATGTTGATTTCAATTTTTTCAATATGTTCAATTCAACAACCAATTTACAAATTGAACCTAATGCTTTTGCAAGTTCAACAACAGGTTGAAAATTTCTTGTATTATTTGAAGGCGGCACGGGAATGATCACATCAATTTTCCATCCTGTTTTATTTAACAGGAATGTTGCTGCTTCCCGAGCTATTAAATTTATTCTCCCGCTCTCTTCCCAATATTTTAAATGATTCATCTCCAAACCGATTGTTGTATAGGCTGTTTCCCATTTAATGACATTATCCTTGTCTTCTTTTTCAACTTTTACCAACTTACCTGTAACAAGGTCCTTTGCTTCAACAATCTTCTTTGCATATTCTTTTGGTTTGCTTGAAACTGTATGATAGTCCAAAGCATATCCTTCTGTAAAATGCCCGTAAAGTTTTTGTGGATTTAATTCCATTTCACAATATTTTTCATGTTAGCTCTTTTATCAAAATCACACAGCAGATGAAATAAAGTGATTCATCATTCATAGCAGTCAACCAGGGTGTGATTGAATTGATAACCAAGTTACATCAAATCCTGATTAAAAAAATAAAAAACGCTTTTTACAATATTTGTTCAGGCTGTTTTTATTTTTCAACAAAACAATTGTTTGAAATATCTATCAACACATGTCATGAAGTTTGATGCGGCTGCTTAGGGTTCAATGGCCTTATCGTCATTTCATTTATCAGCATATTATCAGGCGTTTCAAGAACATGCACTATTGTATTAGCAATATCATCAGGGTGCAACATATTGTCATGTGGAACAATACCCGAACTTTTGAAAAAATCTGTTTCAATAGAACCGGGATTAATACAGGTTACTTTGATATTGAAATACCTCAACTCCATATACAAGGCTTCACTGAAACCACGCACACCAAATTTTGTTGTGCAATAAGCAGCGCCATCTTTCCTGCCAACCATTCCAAGGATTGAACCAATGTTGATGATGTGCGAAAAACTATTTTTCTTTTTCATCAATGCAGCTACATGAGATGTAATATAAAACAAGCCATTCAAATTTGTATTGACCATGCCTAACCATTCACCTGTTGGTGTTTCATCTATTTTTTTGAAACCACCAACGCCGGCATTGTTGATGAGGATATCGGGAACATTTGTCTCATTAAATGTATTACTCACCCAATTAATGATATCCTGTTCATGTGTGATATCCATCTGTACCGGATGAAATAATTCTCCCAAACCTTCTTTTAAATTATTCAATGCGTTGATGTTTCTTGCAATGCCATATACGACTACATCTTTTTTAATCAATGCTGCTGCTATTGCAGCACCTAAACCACTGCTCGCTCCTGTGAGAACTGCCACTTTTTTTTCTAATATCATACCTGTTATTTTTTTCCTGAATTATAAATAATGAAGACGAATTGAATACTTTATTTCAGAATTTTTCCTGATTGCTTTTTATAAAAAGATAAACATCAATTCATCATTAATCATCCGCAACCTTCATCAGCTATCATTAACATGATAATTATTTTTTTCTGCAGATTTTTTTAAAATATTCGCTATACACAAAATTAGAAATTATTTACTGCAAGATATTTTTAATAATTGCGTTGATTGCAGTTATGGAGCTTGAACTTATTCAAGAAATTGATAACAGTTTTTTGAAAAGATGAAAAGCTATGTATAATGTTTAATGAATTGAAAATTTTTTCTACCCAACCTTATTACATTAGTAACACAAATGCTATCACCTCACTCAACCTTATTAGTTTATTTTCTATTTCATGTTTTTGATTACAAATTATTGAACAAACAATCCAGGTCTTAATCACAGAAATGATTCATATACCGACAATCTGCTAATGATATAATTGAATTCCTGAATCCTTTACCTGATTCTAATAACTTTCAACAAAAAATTCAAAACAAAGGGGCTATCATTTTGATAGCCCCTTGCTAATTTAAAAACCCTACACCAAACCTTTCTGATAGGGGGAACAAATAACTCAGAAAAGAATCAAACAAATTAAAAGAATGTGTAAAACTTTAACGGTATAAAAGTACTTAAATACTTTTATTATACAAAATATATTTAGCTTTGCCACGAAAATTATTTTAATAAAAAGCAGATACTATGCAAACAGCAAATGAAACTATCATCAATGTACAGGAAATAGAGCCGCGCTTAAGGCACCTGACAATATTCCAGGTTTTTGACAGTCTTGAAGAAGGTGAAAGCCTCGTTATCCATAACAACCATGATCCTAAACCGGTGTATTACCAGTTGATGGATACCCGTGGTAATATTTTCACCTGGGAATACCTGCAACAAGGCCCTGAATGGTGGGATATAAGAGTTACTAAAACAGTTTCCACAAAATTCTCAAAAGAAAATGAACTGATATTAAATGTTCCGGCCATTGAGCCAAGATTGAAACACCAGACCATCTTCCATATATTCGGAAATATGAATCCAGGTGAATCATTTATCATCCACAATGACCATGATCCCAAACCTGTCTTCTATCAATTGCAGGGTTTACATGGTGATGTGTTTACTTGGGAATATTTACAACAAGGCCCCGAATGGTGGGACATTCGTGTTAGCAGGAAAGCAGCTACACGCCCAGAAGAATCAGGTGTGATTGCAGAACCTGGTAAAGACACGATTATCAATGTGCCTTCTATTGAACCCAGATTAAAACATCCAACAATATTTAAAGTGTTTGATAGTTTGAAACCTGGTGAAAGTTTAGTAATCCACAACGACCATGATCCTAAGCCGGTTTATTACCAGTTATTGGGTGAACGTGGCGATGTCTTTACCTGGCAATATCTGCAACAAGGTCCGCAATGGTGGGATATCCGTGTTACAAGGAAGAGTGCCGAAGACAGTGAAACAATAGGACAGATTGCTGCAAAAGATTTGCGCAAAGCTGAAGTGTTTAAAAAATATGGAATTGATTTTTGTTGTGGTGGTAAAAAAACTGTTCGTGAAGTATGTGCCGAAAAAGGTATTGATGCCACTGCTGTTGAAAAAGAATTGCAGCAACCGGTACAAAATGTAACAACAGGTAATATGAATTTTGATGAATGGAACCTTGATTTTCTTGCTGATTACATTGTGAATACACACCATAAATATGTTCGTAAATACTTACCTGAAATAACAGGTTATGCTGCTAAGGTAGCCAAAGTGCATGGCGGCAACCATCCTGAATTATTAGAAATAAACAACCTGGTTGAAAAGCTCAACAAAGAACTGACAGAACATTTAGCTGAAGAAGAAAGCACAATTTTCCCAATCATAAAAGAAATAGTGAAAACAAAAGAATCAGGTGACGCATATACAAGAAAAGGAAATAACAGTTTTGCTCATTTAATAAAAATTACAGAAGCAGAGCATGACAGTGTGGGTGACGCTACGAAAAAAATCCGCGAGTTAAGCAACAACTACGCGATTCCCGAAGATGCTTGTGCCAGCTATAAATTATCATTTAAAATGCTGGAAGAATTCGAGAATGATTTGTTTGTCCATATCCACCTGGAGAATAATATTTTATTCCCCAAAGCTGAAGAAATGGAAAAATCTTTAGCATAATAAGTATATGTTTTTGTTGCCGTGGATACATGGATTCATTTCTGTGTATCTGCGGCAGTTATTTCCTTCTTTATTAATAAATGGTTCATGGTAATAAACGAACAAACAAAAATTGCGGCCCTCATCAAACATCATCCTGATGCTTTGGAAACTATTGTTAAGTTAAGCCCTGATTTTAAAAAATTACGTAACCCTGTTCTTCGCAAACTGATGGCAGGAAGGGCAAGCATTGCAATGGCTTCAAAAATGGGTGGATGCACTCCTGATGATTTTTATAATGCTCTAAAACCATTGGGTTTTGAAGTGGGCCAATCATCCAATGAAGCAAATGATACTCCAACTGAAAACAAGCCGTTACCGAAATATCTCGAATCATTAAAACCTGAAAAAATTATACGCTTTGATGTGCGTGAGCTTCTTGCCGGTGGCAGTGATCCTTTAAAACAAATTCAACAAAAAGTAAAAGCATTGAATGAAGGTGAAGCGCTTTTAATTGTAAATAATTTTGAGCCTGTCCCTTTAATCAAGTTATTGGAAAAGCAAGGTTTTGAATCTTATGTAAAGTTCATTGATAAAGACACTATTGAAACATATTTTTACAGGACCAGCCCGTCAAAAAAATCCGTAACTACAACTGAAACTGAAATAGAAACAACAGAGGAAGGCGATTGGGAACAGTTGCTGAAACAATTTGAAAATAATTTAGAAGAAATTGATGTGCGGCATTTAGAAATGCCAATGCCGATGATGACCATCCTTGAAGCATTGGAAGTTTTGCCTGAAAATAAAGCATTATATGTGCATCATAAAAGGATCCCTGTGTTCCTGCTAACAGAATTAAAAGACAGGAATTTTGAATACCGGATTAGAGAAGTGAAAGAAGGCGAAGTGTATTTGTTGATTTTTAAAAATAAATAATCTTGTATGTTGACACCAATGATGGGTGGAGGGCTACAGCAAACCACTAATTACAGGGTCGTTTTACCTTTTTACATTTTTGCATCAATATCATTTTTAGTTGCAGCGTCATTGCTGTTGTTGCATACAGATATTATACAGTCACATTATTTCAATCCACATACACTTGCTATCACCCATGTCATGGCTTTGGGTTGGGGAACGATGATTATTTTTGGCGCTTCACACCAGTTACTTCCTGTATTGGTGGAAGGCAAATTGGATAGTAATCTCCTCGCTTATCTTACTTTTATTTTTACTGCAATAGGAATTCCTGTTTTAGCTATTGGTTTTTATCTTTTTCATACAGGGGCTTTATTGCAGACAGGTGCAGTGCTTATCAATATTGGTGTGATTTGTTACCTCGCCAATGTTTTTGGCAGCGCTTTCAAAAGCCACACCAAAAGTGTGCATGCATGGTTTATGATTACTGCATCATTGTGGTTGTTTTCAACAACCTTTTTCGGATTGTTGCTGGTATTTAATTTTACTCAATTTATTCTCCCTGATAATTCTGTTGCTTACTTGTCTATTCATGCACACCTTGGCATTATAGGCTGGTTTTTATTAATGGTGATTGGTGTTGGCTCCAGGCTGATTCCCATGTTTTTGATTTCAAAATATAACAACCCAAAAGCATTGTGGTGGATTTTCGGTTTAATCAATGCCAGTCTCATCAGCTTTTTAATTTTTAAAATTGCAGATGCACCGGTTGCCAGCTATTATTTTTCTGTGTTGCTGGCATTGGCAGCTATTGCTTTGTTTGGCAGGCATTGTTATAAAGCATATAAAGTGAGGATAAGAAAAAACGTAGATGAACAAATGAAAACATCTTTGTTGTCTGTATTACAAATGCTCCTGCCTATTCTTGCTTTAGTTACAACACTTGCATTGTTGCCTGCTGACAGCCATCCGAATATTGCATTGCTCTATGGTTTTTGTATTTTTTTTGGATGGATCACTGCTATCATCATGGGCATGACATTTAAAACACTTCCCTTTATTGTCTGGAACAAAGTGTATCACAAAAAAGCGCATGGAGGAAAAACACCTGTGCCTAAAGATTTGTTCAGTGAAAAAGTATATCACGCCATGCTGCTGGTATATCTTTTTGGATTTATAGTTTTCATCTCTGGAATAATTACTTTAAATGATATTATTTTAAAAACAGGCGCTGCAGCTTTGTTGGCTGCTGCAATATTATATGTTTTTAATACTGGCAAAACTTTATTACATCAACCGAAAAAATTATGAGCTTAAATATTATCACGAATGACAGCGAAAAATGTGAAATCGCTTTAGATGGTTTGTATGATGTATATGATCCTGAAGTAGGTTTAAATGTGGTGGACCTTGGGTTAATCTATCAAATAGATTTTGATGAAGCTGAAAAGAAATTAGATGCAACCATGACTTTGACCACACAGTTTTGCCCGATGGGCGAAAGCATTACAAGTAATGTAACTGAATCATTGGCCAGCGCATATCCTGACTGGCAAATCAATGTGAATTTGACTTTTGAACCACCATGGGATTATTCAAAAATTTCTCCTGAAGGAAAAGCTTTTTTAGGTAGATAAATTATGTTGAGTCAAACTTGTAAAACAGCGATAAAAGCAGTCATCTACCTTTCGGGAAAAAGTGAATTGGGCGAAAAGGCAAGCATCAAAGAAATTGCTGAACAGATTGATGCCAGTGAACATACTGTAGGGAAAACTTTACAGGCACTTGTCAAACAAAATATCATCAACAGCCTGAAAGGACCTTGTGGTGGTTTTTTCCTGACGGAAAGCCAGCAAAACCAACCCATTTATAATATCGTTGAAACAGTAGAAGGAAAAGGAATTTTTAAAGTGTGTGGATTGGGATTGGGTAAATGTTCTGAATCTCACCCCTGCCCCATTCACAATGAATACAAAGCTGCCCGAGAATTAATTGAAAAAATATTCAGGGAGAAAAAAGTCAAAGACCTTTGCAGCCCGGTAACAAATGGACTTGCTTTTTTGATGGGATAAAAAGCTTCATTGATTTTACAATTCAATTAAAAAAATTTCATTAAACAAAAACCAATTAACACGATTGCCGCTTTGCACACATCATAAGAGGTTTCATCACTGAAATATATTAATTCAATCAACCGACTTTTATTTTTCGCTAACTTAGAGGGCAGGTTATTTTGTAAAATTATTTTTCAAATCAACATCATCAATATTTCAAATCTGATAAAAAATCAATAATGGAAAATAAATCTAACGACGCCACTCCACAAAGACCACAGGGAGAAAGAGTGCTCAATGCTGCTTTAGTTGAAATGGATTTGAATAAATTCATTGATCAGATTAAACGCGAAGTTACCTGGAAAGATAACGATCACAATTCCATCACAATTTTCAAATCTGCATCTATGCGTATTGTCCTGATGGGTTTGCATGAAAAAGCAATTTTAAAAACACATGTTGCCAGTTCTACTATTAGTGTGCAGGTGCTGGAAGGCGCTGTCAAATTTACTGGTGGTGAACAAACTGTTCCACTCTCAAAAGGGCAAATGATTGCATTACAAGCCAATATTCCGCATAGTGTGGAAGCAGAAATAGAAAGTTTTTTCTTATTGACATTATCTGCTCTGGAAAAATAAAATTATTGGATGATGAATATCCATTAAAATGCTTTAACTATTTGAAGGCCCATAAGCAATTGTATCAAAATCAAAACCTGCTCTTATTAATGCGTTCTTTGCAGACTTCAATGCATAGTCTGCTTTATTGTGTGGGTGTACAGGCACTTCAGTAACTGCTTTTAATTGTTCCAATAATTCTGTTGTCTCACCCTCAGTTAATTTTTCACATACATCATACATACCTCCCGGCTCTTCTTCCAGTAAATCATGTTTCTCCAATACATGACGTATCACCTTTATCACATCAGGTGTAGGTGGTACCACCATCAATGCAGTCAAAGCTCCATGATCCAACCTGAGTTTTGCGGCCAGTGGTAGAGGCGTGCCACCATTGGCTTTTTGTGCTGCCGGAAAAAGCGTTTTTTCTTCCATCTTGATATGCTTCAGCAAGCCTGTGCGAAAGCGGTGATAATATTCCATTTCAATTTCACCTTCTTTTTCAGTGGCATTATCCAATAAATCTTCAACACGCCTGTGATCATTAGTAAAAAAATGATACAATGGTTTATTCATACTTGCTCAAAAGTATTTGAGTTTTCGATACACATTACAAAACAATCGAATGATATTCTGAAACTTTATTTTGCTTCCATTGCATCTAATGCAATGTTAGCATGTGCATACGCTGCACCCGCCCTCATCTCTGCTGCCACCCAAATTGCTTCCATGATTTCTTCTTTCGTTGCTCCTTTTTTTAATGCCTGCGGCACATGGCCCCGGATGCAATAAGGGCATTGTGTAACATGAGCAACAGCAACTGCTATCAACTGCTTTGTTTTTTCATCCAATACACCTTCCCTGAATACAGTCCTGCTGAAATTTCTCCAGGCTTCTATTTGTTTTGGCGCTAAATCAGCCTTCTTTTTTGCGCTTTCTGCTGTTGGTGCAGGATACATTTCTTTAATATTTTCCATGATCTCTGTTTTAATTTTTTACACAAACCTCAGCAATTCACAGATGTATTCGCCAGGTATGAATCAGCATAAAAATATTTTTACAGGTACATTATAACCTGTATAACTGTGTTATACAAGACTGGCATCAAGTGTGATGGGAAAACTCAACGCTTTACTCACCGGACAATTATCTTTTGCTGTATTTGCAATTTCATTAAACTTGTCCTGGCTGATACCGGGAATTTTTGCCTTAAGTGTTAAATGAGATCCTGTGAGCTCAAGCTTTTGTGGATCCATTGTAACTTCTGCCTGCACATCAATTGAATCAGGTGTAAATCCTGACTGGCCAAGAATAAGACTTAATGCCATTGCAAAACATCCTGCATGAGATGCTGCTATCAGTTCATCAGGGTTGGTGCCTGCACCATTTTCAAAACGGCTTTTAAATGAATACTGTTGTTGGTTCAACACTTTACTCCTGGTAGTGATAGTTCCATTTCCTTCTTTTATTGAACCGTTCCAAACGGCATTGGCTACATGTTTAATCATAATTGTGATTTTTAATTTAAAATTTTATGCTTTCTTTTCTGCTATGATTGCAAAAGATGTCAGATGATCTTCATACTTGTTAAAGGTATCCCTCATTTCTAATATTTTCTTCTTTGCCTTTGGATGTGTGAGGATATTAAAACAAATTTTTAAAGTCCTGAAAAATCCTTCATCAGCCAAAATCCTTTTTAATTTCAACAACTCCATCGGGTTTTCTTCTACTGCTTTTATTTTAAAACCTTCATCTTCCAACAAACTACACCACTCACTAATTGTTAGCGGCCTTGCATTCACTTTTATCACTTTTGCCAAATTTTGCTGTACGTCTTTTTTTATTTCAGGGTCAATATGATCCGGCGCCAATCCCAGTTCGTGAATTCCATAATAACCGCCAGGTTGTAAAACCCTGTATGCTTCACGGATAATTTCAGATTTCCTGTGATCAGGTTGCATGGTCAGCATTGCTTCACCAATTACTTTATTTACAGAAGCACTTTCAATCCCGCTATCAGCAGCGCTCCTGTTGACGATGGTGTAAGCTTTAGCATGTATCTTTTGTTGCAAAAGGCCTGCCGCTTCTTCATTCAGTTCTACACCAGTATATGTTTTTGGCCTTTTCTCCAGTAACAATGAAGCAGTGAAACCCATACCAGGTGCAAATTCCACTACCGAGTCTTCATGATTAATTTTAAGGCCATTCACTAATTTCAGCGTAAGCTCTTTACCGCCGGGTCTCAAAACTTTTTTACCCATTTTGGCAAGGAGCCAGTGCCCCTGCTCTGTATTTATCGTTTTGTTACTCATAGTAACTTTTTTTGGTTAATTAATACCCCATTTTTACTCATCCACACTCCATTAAAAATTTGCAGGCTTATGACAAATTAATATGTTGATCATAAATTCAAGTCCCGGTCGCTCATTTGTTTTCATTATTCATTACTATCAAATATTTTTAAGAAACAATCAAAAACTCCAGATTTGCGCAAAGGTAGTACAGGTGAAATGTCAGTCTTTTCGAATTAAGATAAAAAAAGACAATATTATCTTATTTTTTGGCAAATGATTTTAAACAAAAACAATTATATAACTATTTACAATCGCCAGACAAAAATTGACAGGGAATATTTTTTGAAATACATCAATTTTTTGACAAATAAATTACTTTATCTTTTTTATCAAAAAGATACATTGATATGTTTCTACTTTGGTGAAAATCTTTATCAACTCAAAATTTGTAACCCATAGCAGTTAAAAATAGAAAACGAACACAGCAGTTGGTTAATTATTGCACCATTGCAATTTCAATATTGAAATAAATAAGCAGATATTGCACAGTCAGCAGTCTCAATCATTTTGAATGACTTTGTAAAAAACAGTTATGATACTCGTGCTTATTCCGGCAACTTTTTCACAAAGAGATATTCAGCAAAACCAGTGATATCCCAAAAACATTTGCTTCTACTTTTTTACCTTTCATCCATGTTGCAATCATCCTCACCGGCATGGCAAGTATATTCCAGGGATTTCTCCTTGTTCCACTTTGCAATATTTCGCAGTTTGCATCTTCAAAAATTTTCTTAAGCTCCGGTATCGAAAACATCCGCACATGAGTTGGGTCATCATAAAAATTAAGTGTGCCATACATGCTGGGTAAGTTCAGGCTCTTTTTACCCGGATATTCAATATAAAAAAAACCACCATCCTTCAATTTTGTCAAAAATAATTTTAAAACTTCATCTCCATTGTGCAAATGCTCAATTACATGTGCCATTCTTATAAAATCAAAGAATATTATCGGGAATTACAGCAAAGTCAAGTTTGGTTAAATCAAGTTCATAAAAGCTTTTGCTACTTCAAAATCTTTGGCATCGTTATTATATGTCTTATCAAGGTCAAGTCCGTAGTATTCACAATTCGGGAAAATAGATTTTGTTTTTGAAGGACTGTGATTGCCACAACCTACATCCAAAAGTTTAAAGGCACTGTTACCATATTGCAGGTATATAAAACTGAATTTATAATTGAGCAGGGTGGCTTTCCTTTTGAGCGAATTCAACATAAAAAACGCAATCTATCATTATTCAACAAACTTTTAAAATTCATTGTTATTACATTTGTTCAGATGAAAGAAACAATTGACAGGAATAATGACGAATCTATTGAAGTATATGGTGCCAGGGCACACAACCTCAAGAATATTGATATCAACATCCCAAAAAATAAACTGGTAGTTATCACCGGAATCAGTGGTAGTGGAAAATCTTCACTTGCATTTGATACCATTTATGCAGAAGGACAACGCAGGTATATGGAAACATTTGGCGCTTATGCACGACAGTTTATCGGTGATATGGAGCGCCCTGATGTAGATAAAATAACCGGCCTTTCTCCAGTAATTTCTATTGAACAAAAAACCACCAATAAAAACCCGCGTTCTACTGTTGGCACTGTTACAGAAATCTATGATTTCATGCGTTTGCTTTATGCACGCATTGGCGAAGCATACAGTTATAATACCGGTAACAAAATGGTGAAATGGAGCGAAGAAGAAATTGTAAACAACATATTTGAAAGGTTCAGTAATAAAAAAATTTCTTTGCTGGCGCCATTGGTTCGTGGAAGAAAAGGACACTATCGAGAATTGTTTGAAGAGATCAGGAGAAAAGGCTTTGTGAAAGTGCGGGTAGATGGTGAAATAAAAGACATCACACCAAAGATGCAGGTGGACAGGTATAAAATTCATGATATTGAAGTGGTGGTGGATCGCTTACAGGTGAGTGATGAATTCAGGACACGCTTAAGCCAGAGTGTGCAACAAACACTGAAGATGGGTAAAGACCTGATGTTTGTAGCAGCAACACCAGGTAATACTGATGATAAAAATTCGAAGACTGCATCATCAAAAAAAAATATTGCAAATAATAAAAGCGTTGCAACACCGCATTTTGATTTCAATGAAGATGGTGATGAAAATTTGAGTGAATCTTCATATTCCCGTATGATGATGTGCACTGAAACAGGCATCTCTTATGAAGAGCCTTCACCCAATTCATTTTCTTTTAATTCACCTTATGGCGCTTGTCCCACCTGCAAAGGACTTGGCAGTGTTTTTACAATTGACATGGATTTGGTTTTACCCGATAAATCAAAATCAGTAAGGCAAGGCGCACTCACACCATTGGGTGAAGAAAGGGAAGCAAGTGTGTTCAGGCAGGTAGAAGATTTTGCAAAAAAAAATAAAATAAAATTGGATGTACCGGTCAGTAAATTATCAGCAGAACAACTGAACCTTTTACTTTATGGCGATAAAAATATCAATCCTTCACTGGAAGTTGACACAGATGATGAAACTGTACCCAATGAATATACCGGTAGTTATGAAGGCATCATCCCCATGTTGAAAAGATGGTTTTCATCTTCATACAGTACAGAAAATTTACGTGACTGGGTGCAGAAATATATGACATTGAAAACCTGCCCCACCTGCAATGGTGCCAGGTTAAAAAAAGAAAGCCTTTGGTTTTTGATTGATGGAAAAAACATTGCACAACTCAGTGAAATTAATTTAGACAAACTCTATGCATGGTTTGATGGTATTGAATTGCGGTTAAACAATAAACAACGCACCATTGCAAAAGATATCATTAAAGAAATACGGGAACGCCTTACATTTTTATTGGATGTGGGTTTATCTTACCTGACGATTAACCGCACAACAAAATCATTAAGTGGTGGAGAAAGCCAACGAATCCGCCTTGCCACACAAATAGGTTCGCAACTGCAGGGTATCACTTATATTTTGGATGAACCTTCTATAGGTTTACATCAAAGAGACAACCACCGGCTGATAACAGCATTACAAAACCTGCGTGATATAGGCAATAGTGTATTAGTGGTGGAACATGATAAAGATATCATGCTGGCTGCAGACTATTTAATTGATATCGGGCCGAAAGCAGGCTTTCATGGCGGCAAGGTTGTAGCTGAAGGCGACCCGAAACAAATACTGAAATTAAACACACTCACTGCTGGATATCTCAACGGCATTTATTCAATTGCAGTTCCAAAAGAACGGCGCAAAGGCAATGGGAAAAAATTAGTTTTAAAAGGTGTAAAAGGAAATAATTTAAAGGATTTGGATGTAGAATTTCCATTAGGAAAATTCATAGTAGTAACAGGTGTAAGCGGCAGTGGTAAATCAACGCTCATCAATGAAACATTATATCCTATTTTATCAAAGCATGCTTATAATTCAAAGATGGTGCCACTGGAATATAAGTCTATCAAAGGCCTTGAGAATATTGATAAAGTCATTGAGATAGATCAGTCGCCGATTGGAAGGACACCAAGGAGCAATCCTGCTACTTACTGTGGTTTCTTTACTGATATCAGAACATTATTTGCATCAGTGCCTGAAGCAAAAATCCGTGGGTATAATGCAGGCCGTTTTTCATTCAATGTAAAAAGCGGGAGATGCGATGTGTGTGAAGGCGGTGGTATGCGTGTGATTGAAATGAATTTCCTTCCTGATGTGTATGTGCCTTGCGAAAAATGTAATGGCAAAAGATATAACCGCGAAACACTGGAGATACGTTACAAAGGAAAATCCATTGCTGATGTATTGAGTATGACTGTGGAAGAAGCCGTTGATTTTTTTCAGCCTGTACCATACATCTACCGAAAAATAAAAGTGCTGGAAGAAGTGGGCCTTGGTTATATCACGCTGGGCCAAAGTGCAGTAACATTGAGCGGTGGCGAAGCACAAAGAGTGAAGCTGTCAACAGAACTGAGCAAACGTGATACCGGTAAAACATTTTATATTTTGGATGAACCCACTACAGGCTTGCATTTCCAGGACATACAACATTTATTGGATGTATTGAATAAACTGGTTGATCGGGGCAACACAGTGTTAGTGATAGAACACAACCTTGATGTAATAAAAGTTGCTGACCATATTATTGATCTTGGCCCTGAAGGTGGTGATGGTGGCGGCAGGATATTATTTGAAGGGACGCCTGAAGAATTAATCAAAAATAAAGAAAGCCACACAGCAACTTTTCTGAAAGCAGAATTGAATTAAAAATAATATAGGTTTAATGTTTAAACAAAATCTTTGGTTTTTAGAATATAGATAAAGTCAAAACATTTCTCAGAATATTACCCCGGCAATTAAATTAAATTTGCCTTAAAGATTTAAGTATTGAAAACGGATCACAAAATAATAAATGGTGACAGCAGGCAGATGATTGAGTTGCCTGACAATTCAGTTCATTTGGTAATTACTTCACCACCTTACTGGCAACTAAAAGATTATGGTAGCGACAACCAAATTGGCTTCCATGATAGTTACGAAAATTATATCAACAACCTGAATCTTGTCTGGAAAGAATGTTATCGTACACTGCACAACGGTTGCAGGTTATGTGTAAATATTGGTGACCAGTTTGCAAGAGCAGTTTATTATGGACGTTATAAAGTCATACCCATTCGTGAAGAAATAATAAAGTTCTGCGAAAACATAGGTTTTGATTATATGGGAGCCATTATCTGGCAAAAGGTTACTACTTCAAACACTACTGGTGGTGGTGTTCAAATGGGTTCGTATCCATTTCCAAGAAACGGTATTTTGAAATTAGATTACGAGTTTATTCTCATTTTCAAAAAATTGGGAGATGCGCCAAAACCCACAAAAGATCAAAAAGAACTTTCCAGAATGACTGCTGAAGAATGGAACACATATTTTGCCGGTCATTGGAATTTTACAGGTGCAAGACAAAGTAACCATATAGCAATGTTTCCTGAAGAATTGCCAATGCGGTTGATAAAAATGTTTTCTTTTGTTGGTGAAACAGTGCTTGATCCGTTTGCAGGAAGTGGAACAACATCATTAGCTGCGAGGAATGCTGACAGAAACTCCGTTGGCTATGAAATCAATCCTGAATTTATTCCATTCATAAAAGAAAAATTGGAAATTCATCAACAGGATTTGAATGGAACTTCTTATGAGTTCCTGCAACCACCAACTATTAAAACCGACTTCGAAAAAGAAATAAAGAAATTACCTTACATTTTTACAGACCCACACACCTTTGATAAAAAAATTGATATAAAGAAATTACAATTTGGGAGCCGTATAGATAAAGACAGTTCAACACAACGTGAAGAACTTTATACAGTAAAAGAAATCATTAGCCCTGAAAAAATCCGTTTAAATAATGATTTAACTATAAAATTAATCGGCATCAAAGAAGACCCGGTTATACATGGCAAGGCAACTGCTTTTCTTATTGACAAAACTAAAGGGAAAAAAGTATTTCTAAAATACGACAATATCAAACATGACAGAGAGAACAATTTACTTTGTTATCTCTATCTCGAAAACAAAACTTTCATTAATGCACATTTAATCAAAAACGGTTTAGCTCAGGTGGACAGCGAAATTGATTTTAAATACAAAGACAAATTTTTAAACCTACTGCAACAAAATGGCTAAAGAATGGATATTAAACAGCACGATGAATCGTTTTCAACTTAATTTTAAAAGAAATGTTGGTGCAACATCTGACTCAATCAGAAAGTGTTCACCTAAAGTACTGGATGAATGGAGGGATTATTATTTCGCTAATGTAAAGCCAAAAGAACATATTGAAGATTTAGGGAGGAAGCTATATCTAAAGATTACCGAAGTCATTGCATCAGAAGTTGAAGCAGTAACTGAACAGGATTGCATTGATTATATGATTCAGTTAGTCATTGACCGGACTTTTGATGGTTATATGACAGAAATACAAACCATTTATGGCCAACTACAAAAAATCTTAGATGTTCAAATACAATCAGCTCCTGATGAGTGGGACAGGTTATTTAATGTAGATTTCTTTATACAAATAAAAAACAAGTATATCGGGATACAAATAAAACCGGTTAACTCTGGGATACAACTGCCTGAAATTTTTAAAGAATATTCATTGCAGGAAAAGACACATCAGGAATTTACAGAGGTTTTTGGAGGTAAAGTCTTTTATTTATTCTCTTTAAAAGTTGGCGACAAAAAAGAAATTCAAAATAAAGAAGTAATAGCTGAGATAAAAGCAGAAATCAATCGCCTTGAACTTTTGTAACACAAGTCGCTTAATTCAAAATTTTTAAAAAAAAGCTGCGAAAGAAGAATATTGCGATTGCTTAGTTTATTCATTGCATAAGATACATTTAGTCTGTAATATTGAAACAAACCTGATTACAATACCCATCCTGGATTATTTATGAATATTTTTAATTTATTTCAATGAAACCTGAAATCATTTTTGAAGATGATGTGTTGGTGGCAATCAACAAACCATCGGGGTTATTAAGCATCCCCGACAGGGAAGGGAAAGAGATTTCTTTAAAGAAAATTTTATTGGAAAAATACGGTGAAATTTTTACTGTTCACCGGCTTGATAAAGCAACAAGCGGGGTAATTGTTTTTGCAAAGGATGAAACAACACATGCAGTTTTATCACAACTTTTTGAAAGCCGGGAAACAGAAAAAATATATTTTGGTTTGGTGCAGGGCAGCCTTTCTCCCGCCACAGGAAGGATAACAGAACCCATCATGCAGCATTCTTCCGGCAACGGGAAAATGGTACTGCATGCAAAGGGCAAACCCTCTGTCACCGAATATGAAGTGGTGGAAGATTTTAAAAGGTTTAGCTGGGTGAAATTTAAAATCCTTACCGGCAGGACGCACCAGATACGTATCCATTCGCAATTCACCGGGCACAGTATTGTATGTGATGAATTGTATGGCAATGGAGAGCCGGTTTTCATTTCTTCACTGAAAAAGAAATACAATTTGAGCAAAAATGAAGAAGCTGAAAAGCCAATATTATCAAGGCTTGCTTTGCACAGCGCTTCATTAAAATTTTTGGTCAACGACCGGGAATATTTTTTCGAAGCGCCACTGCCAAAAGATATAAAAGCTTTATTGCAGCAACTGAGAAAATGGCAGTGATGTGCTAACGAAGCAATTTGTGAAGGAGTAAATCCGGGATTGAAGAAGGCTTTTTATTCTTTGATGATTTTGAAAACAGGCATTGAATTGCGAATGTTGTAAAGTACAAATACAATAAACCCATTCATTGCTGGCAAGCGTTGTAGCTACGAAAACAACACGACTCATTACAATTTTTTTTGTACATTGCAGTAGCAATTATCTAAACACTATGAAACAACTCTATGTATTATTGGCTTTACAAATTATCTGGGGGGGGGTAAATGCCCAACAGCTTACACCTTGTGATACCGCTAATCTTGATTCCTCACTTGATTTAACAGGTGTGATATTTACTAATGTAGTTACCACAAGCCCTATCTCCTATGCAAAAAACCCATTGCCTTCTTTATTCAGAGATGTAAAATATGTGGGAGATGCTTATGGAAAGCCGCCGGGCTGCACAGCGCCAGAAAATGATGAGTGCCTGAATGATGCTTCTGCATTGGTATTTACTGTCACTTACCCAAAAGACCATGATTATGCTACATGCCCTTTAAAAGCAATAGTATTGATGCATGCCGGGGGCTTTGGGAAATGCAGCAGCTATGACCAATATTTAATTAAAGCCCTCGCTACATTGCTGGCAGGCAGGGGCTTTGTAGTCTATAACGTAGAATACAGAAGGGGTATTGATATTGACACTGTTGATAATAATAAATATACTTCTGTTCAACAATACAAAGCACCTTACATAGCCGAACAGGATATAAAAGGGTTTTTCAGAAGCATGATAAAAAGGGAAAGAAACAAAAGCCAGTTCAACGATGAATGGAGAATTGATACCAATAATATTTATATGGGTGGCACGAGCGCCGGGGCATACACAGCACTAAATGTAGCCATTTATGATAATGCTATGATTAACGCTTTGTATGCCCCACCCATTGCATCGGGGAATATACAATATGCTTTAGGCAGCCCTGATGTTGACTTTTATTATGGCAAACCCGATCTTGATTTTTACACCTTTTACCAACCAAAAATAAAAGGGATTTGCAGTATGTGGGGGGCTATCCCCATGCCATATAATCCCTATAATCAACTCAATCAGCAACCTGTATTTTTTGCAAATGCACATCTTGTGCCTGCTATACTATTTCATGGATATAAGGATATAAAATTCCCATTGTTAGATATCCCTAAGGGAAATCAAAATGTTTATTTATCAGGAATGCAAAATTCTTTATCAAAATACAACTCAACTACTTTTTGTATAAGAAACGACTAAGGGCCTTTTAGCGTTAATTCCACATCTTCATCAGCAGATATTATCAACGGAAGCTCTTATAATTTGTTCCGGATACTTTCATACTATTCAGTAACCACTGAAATTTATGTGGACTGCAGCATGGGGCATGGGCTTGATGCAAATGGCCCTAACTATAGCAGTAATTTTGGAACAAGCGCTATTAATCAATACCAAACAGCCGTATATATGGCTTCACGTATTGCTGTTTTTATTCAAAAACTTTTGCACCCGCCATCTGTTTATGGTAACAACATATTTGTAGATTGTGAAAACACCAGTAAAAACTGTACTACAAATACCAACTGCACCAATCGCAGTTGTGAACAAGCCATAGATTTTTAATCATAAAAAAACATTCTCATGAAAACATCTTTAATCTTGTTAGCTCTGTTATTTCCCTTCTTAATGACAGCACAACCGGGAACCCTCGATAAAAGTTTTGGCGATACCGGCATTGTGTTAAATAAAAACTACACTGGCGGTAATTTCAATAAAGTTGCTTTACAAAGCAATGGTAAAATTATTGCGGGTGGACGTGGGTATTTAAACAATGAACTGGAATTTAGATTAATGCGTTATAATCAGGATGGCAGCATTGATAAGAGCTTTGGTGATAGTGGTATTTCCGGTGGAAGCGAGATTGGTCAGATATTTGGAATGGCTATCACTAAGGAAGATGACATTGTAATATTCGAGGGTACTACCGGTAGTATTAAACTGGCTAAATACAAAAAAGACGGCGGGATAGACAGTTCATTTGGCAGCAACGGGAGATCTGTCATGCATGTTGGAAAGGGTGATGATGCAACTGCTGATATGGCCCTTCAGACTGATGGTAAAATAGTAGTTTGTGGATATATTATCAATGCCCCCAATGAAGCGAGGCAGCTATTCCTGGTCAGATACCTGCAAGATGGCAACCTTGATAATAGTTTTGGTGAAAATGGTATTGTAATCCTGGGAGAAAAAGATGGTGATAAATCTTTGTATTCTGTAAATGCTTTGGCCCTGCAATCGAACGGGCAAATTATTGTAGCTTATGCCAACATTTCATCATCGTTTGCAAGAGCATACCGCTTTAATCCTGACGGAAGCCAGGACATGAATTTTGGAAATGCAGGAATAGCGAGGTTTCAATCATCAGATGATATAGTAAACTCTTATGAAGTATTTAGTTTGGCCATACAAACGGATGGTAAAATTATTAGTGGCGGCAATGCCGGAGCCAGGGATTATCATCATAGTACATACATGGCTGCCGCCCGATTAAATACAGATGGCAGCGTTGACAGCAGTTTTGGTAATAACGGTATCCAACATGTATTATTTGGAGATGATGATTCACAATCCACAGATATTTTATTACAGAAAGACGGGAAAGCCATAATATCAGGCTGGTCATATACATCAAATTATGCTGATGTCAATTTTGCACTTGCCCGGCTAAACCCCGATGGGGCTTTTGATGAAAGTTTTGGTAATAATGGCAAAACAATAACTGTAGTAAATGGTTTTGCCGTTGCTGAAAGTGCAGCACTTCAGCAAGACGGGAAAGTAGTTCTCGGAGGATATTCCACTGTTGGGGTTATTGGAGCCACCACCTATCTCCTTCTCGCCCGCTACAACAACGACCTCAGTAAAAAGCAGATCATCTTTGCCAAAATACGCCGCTGGTGGCAACACCACAACGGCATCATGTGGGATAATGTGCCGGGCATAAAAAATTATGCCATACAACGTAGCGGTGATGGCGCACACTGGTCAACTGTGTACAGCACCTCCGTTAACCATTCACCATTAACCAGTAACAATTCTCAATTAACCATTAACAATTCACCATTATCCATTCACAATTATTACAACGATGCCTCACCACTCCCCGGCGACAACTATTACCGCCTGCAAACAACGAGTGTTGCCGGTGCAGTTAATTATTCCAATGTGGTTGCGATAAATAATACTGCAATAAAAATTTCGCCCAACCCGGCAAACAATGTTTTGCATATTGAAGGTTTGCCATCAACAGCAAAAATCACCGTGGTTGATTTTATGGGCAATGTCAAACTGAAAACAACAGCATCCAACAACGGCTATAACTTAAACATTTCATCATTAAAACCCGGCAATTATTTATTGAAACTGGACATGAATGGTGAGGTCGTAGTGAGGAAGTTTTTGAAGGAGTGAAAAATAAAATATAGCTAATGAAATTATTGCTAATTTCAATCTTTGGCGGTGTGGCATAGAAACAATTTACAGATCCTGCCCGGTAAATCCTATATCTTTTACAGAACTATCATTGTTTAGTTTATAATTCTGTATTTTTTAACTGTAAATGATTTCTTATGAATATTTCGCGCAAACAATTTTTGAAAAACGCAGTATTGTTAAGTACTGGTTCGGCTTTACTTAAACACAATCTTTTTGCTGGCACCCCAACCCCAGGTGATACTTTCTCCTGTACGCTTAGTAAAAATATGGACCTAAGGTCTAATTATCCAGGCATTGGCGATGATATTCAAATGATTGAAGGCAATGGAATTGCTTATGGTAAAAGTACTGATTTATACAAAGATGAAAACTTTCCGGATGATTGTCAACCAATAAACAGTTCAACCTGTGACGGGTCTGATGATCTTATTAATTACAATGGTATCGCGGTGAAAAGTTACAGGTATAACTTAAGATATTATGTTTATTATTCCAATATAGATTATACAACCTGCGAACTGCCTGCCTTCATAGTTGCCCATCCCGGCGGCTTTTCAGATTGTTCTTACCTGAATAATAACAGCAATGATCCTATCAGGATACTTTGCATAGAAATGGCGAAACGCGGATACGTTTGTTTTAGTATTGAATACCGCAGGGGGAGAATTAAAAAAAGCGGCTTCATTACTGTACAACAAATGCTTTCTTATTACAGGGCCTGTCAGGATTTCAGAGGGGCAGTAAGAAGTATCATAACCAAACAAAGAACAGGTTCAACAACATATAAAATTGATGAAAATCAAATTTTCGTTGGCGGTATAAGTGCCGGAAGCTTTGCCGCCCTGAATGCGGCATATATAAACCAATCTATGATGGAAGATATATTGCCCGGTATTACGAATGCAATGGGAAGTTTGGATATTGACTTATACACTGGCGGAGCATCTATTTCAAATCCTCCAACTATTAAGGGTGTGATGAATTGTTGGGGTAATTTCTACATTCCCCTGGTTGGTTTCTCAGACATCCCAGGTTACTTTCTCAGTAAAGGAATTACCTATTTCCCTCCTGCAATTTGTTTCCAGGGATTAAAAGATAAGGTTGCATTTCCACATACCCAGCCAGGAATATTTCCACCATTCGGATCATCATTTCGAACGGATAATTGTCTAACCAATAATCTCGGAATACCATCATATACATTGCCATTACCTCCGCCGAATGGAGATCCAAATTTATATGCCTGTGGTGCTGAAATTGTATTTAATATATTGCGGGATTCCCGAATTAATATAGCCTGTGAAATATACGAAGACTCTTCAATGGCGCATGGCATTAATGATGCAGATGATGATTTTAGTTTTCAAAACACTGCGCAACCGGCGCCTGATGTTTATACTTACATTGCACAAAGAACCGCCACTTATTTCCAGGCAGTGAGATTAGGTGGAGCTTTACTACTCGGCCACAATTTCTTTTTGGACTGCGCAAATGCAAGACATGCAGCACAGGTTAGTTCAGACACCTGTGGCCTACTTAAAACAACACCTTTCTAAATTTTAATTCATTCTAAAAATTTTAAAATGAAACAGAAATATTTACTAATTGTTATTTTTTTAATTGCAAGCAGAGCAGTTGCCCAACCTGGTACTTTAGATACTACATTTGGAGAAGAAGGAAAGGTCTTATCAACTACTTTATTAGGATTACCTTATGCCGCACAATCTATAATTGTAGAAAAAGATGGCGACATACTCGTTGGAAGTGGGGAAGGCACAGCCTTTTTACTAAAACAATTTTTGAACAATGGGTATCCTGATTCTGCTTTCGGAAATGCCGGTGAAACGAGAACAAAATTCGAAAATTATTTAGATGCTTATATTATATCTGTAAGCGTAACTAATGATAATAAAATAATTGCTGCAGGAATTGGCGATGGTGGATTGGGTTCGCACAATAGTGATATACTGTTGGCAAGATATTTTGAAAATGGTAAACTTGATTCAAGTTTTGGAACTAACGGTAAAGTAATCGGTAATTTTAATTTGATTGAAATTATTAGTTGCATGAAAATAACCAACGAAGGAAAAATCCTGGTGGCAGGTTATTGTGAGGCGGGCGAGGATGGAAAAGATAATTGCTTCCTGGCTCAGTTTAACAGTGATGGCTCAGTAGATACAAATTTTGGGGACAGCGGAAAAGTGATTACAGATGTTGACTCTTTCTATCAATCATACATCAATTCAATTGCCATAACCCCGGATGGGGGCATTATTGCCGCAGGCAGCGCCAAATATATACCTAATTTTAAACAGGATCAGATGCTCCTGGCAAAATATACTGCTGACGGGAAACCCGATACTGGGTTTGGCAACAATGGCCTGGTATTTACAAATGTGGGCCCGGATGCAGATTATGCTTATGCCGTTGCTATACAAAACGATGGCAGGATAGTTGTGGGGGGTGTGGCAAATTATTTTGCGCTGGATTCTGCTGCTATGGCAGTGGTGCGTTATAACATTGATGGCAGCCTTGATCAATCTTTCAATAATACCGGCTTTTTATCTATTTTTTTTGGAACTGATAATGCTGTTGCAAAAGCATTAGTAATTCAGCCAGGTGGGAATTTTATATTAGGCGGGAGTAAAGGCCCGGATTACTCTTCCCCACCAAATTATGCTGCTGCTGATTTTGCGCTTGCATCAGTTACAAAAGATGGAAAAATTGACTCTTCTTTCGGATCAAATGGAGTTGTTACTACCGATTTTTCTGGAAATCAGGACGGATGCTATGCGCTTGCTTTGCAGGCGGACGGAAAAATTATTGCTGTAGGCGGTTCCGTTGATCCCAATTTGCAAATTGGCTATATTGCCCTCGCCCGCTACAACAACGACCTCACCAAAAAGCAAATCATCTTTGCCAAAATACGCCGTTGGTGGCTACACCACAACGGCATTATGTGGGATAATGTGCCTGGCATAAAAAATTATGCCATACAACGTAGCGGTGATGGCGCACACTGGTCAACCGTGTATAGCACCTCCGTTAACCATTCACCATTATTCGGTAACAATTCTCAATTAACCATTAACAATTCACCATTATCCATTCACAATTATTACAACGATGCCACACCACTCCCCGGCGACAACTATTACCGCCTGCAAACAACGAGTATTGATGGTGCAGTAAGTTATTCAAATGTGCTTGCCATCAACAATAATAATGCAATAAAAATTTCACCCAACCCCGCAAAAAATATATTGCATGTAGAAGGTTTGCCAAAGGATAAAAAAGTAAGGCTGAGTGTAGTTGACCTTACCGGAACGGTGAAACTACAAACCATCGCCAATACGGTATCGTTATACGACATCAACATTGCGTCCTTGCACCCGGGGAATTACCTGTTGAAAATAGAAAATGGCAGTGAAGTGTTGACGAAGCAGTTTTTGAAAGAATAATGTTTTATCATCTGTTTTTCCTATCTTGCTGATTGGTTAATTTCACCAACTATGAAAAAACTATATGTACTTCTATTATTACAAATTATCTGGGGGGGGGTAAATGCCCAAACCATTAACATCTGTACTAATTTCTGCACCAGGGATTTAACAGATACCATTGCGGGGATACAAATAGCATCGGCAGAAATAACCTACTGTAAGAAGGCCTCCGGCAATTGCATACTGGTAAACAATTTTGATGTTTTATACAAAGAAAATAATTGTCCCAATAACCCAAACGGTATTGATGATTGCAATGATACCCTTTCAAAGGTTTTAAAAATACATGTATATTATCCTTCTAACCATAATTATGATGCCTGCAGGCTCCCTGGGGCTATTTTGTTTCATGCGGGCAGCTATGCAGAATGTAGTTCTTATGATAATCCCGGAATAGTGGCCCTGGCAACAAAACTTTGCAAAAGGGGTTTTGTTGTTTTTAATGTAAATTACCTGGTGGGTGTTATTGCAGACATGAGGGTGGTGCCGAATGGGCGATTAACATATCCTCCGGGTATTGTTACTTTCACCACTGCCCAACAATGGCTGGCTATTTACCGGGGAATGCAGGATGCAAGAGGGGCCATAAGAAGTATCATTAAAATGGAAACAGATGGTACATTTGGAACGCAAGCGCTGCCATTTAAAATAAATGAAAACCAGATTTTAGTGGGTGGTACAAGCGCAGGCAGTGTGCTTGCTTTGGGTGCAACATTTTATAAGCCGCAGTCAAAAATTGATTCTATTTTCCCGGGTGTAAGCAATTCATTAGGCCCCATTGATTTAGAAGATGTTTATTATGCTAACCCGGATGAAGTGGATTATTTTGGAAAAATAATAGCGTTACTGAATTGTTGGGGGGCGTTGGTAACCCCGGCGACAGCAGGTTTTTTTTCTGATCCTTATTCTTTTTTTGCCAACCAGGGATATGAATTACCTTCTGTTATTTCATTTCACGGTCTCCATGATTCAACATTCAATTATCAATACCAGGGTGTGTATTTCTCCACTTATGATGGCAGAATAAACGGATATGGGAACTTGTTTCGAACTGAAAGCCGTTGCCTATCTGCTCAATATTCTGTGAATCCAAATAATGATACTTTACCCGATTTTATAATGATTGGTTCACAAACTATTTACGAAATGTTACATGCACATAACATTTCCTGTGAATTATATTTGGATTGCCAGGCGGGTCATGGTTTAGATAATGATGACCCTTCCTGTGTTAGTTGCTCCATCCACCCCGGGGATTATACCAGAAAAAGCGATTGCAGCCTGTGTGGTTATCAGAGCAATTATGGTGTAATCACAGCAAACACACAGGATAAAACCTATGATTATATAGCAGGGCGGGCAGCCACTTTATTCCAGGCAAAATTAGGCGGAATTGCATTCTTGCTGACGACAACAAAATTTGTAGAATGCCCTAACTACAGAAATAAATGCACCCCCGGTTCTGAAGCAGACAATAATGGTGGTTGTAATAATGAAGATGTGTGCCCTTGATCAAAAAGTTAATTACTCACAATAAAAAATAATTTTATGAAATATGTCTTTACAGCAACAATATTAATGTTGAGTACTTTTATGTATGCCCAACCCGGCACATTGGATAGTACATTTGGAACAGGAGGCAAAGTGATATTTTCTCCTGATTATGGAATAGATTGTTTTGGAGTAGCAAAGCAGTCTGATGAAAAAATTATTTGTGTTAGTTCAGGCATCACAGTTTCCCGTTTTTCAAAAGACGGCATATTAGATACCACTTTTGGAATAAATGGATTGACATTGATAGATGATTCTATATATAGCTTTGTAATTGGTTATGCAGGAGCCGTTCAGGCTGATGACAAGATAATCGTCGCAGGCTATGGTATAAAAGGGCAGTTTGAGGAAACAAATTATGACATGATCATAGCGAGGCTTACTGCTGACGGCAAAATTGATTCTTCTTTTGGGGTAAACGGAATTGCGATAGCAGATTATGGGAAAGGCGATATTGCTTACGACATTGCCATACAACCGGATGGTAAAATAATTATACAAGGATCCAGCAGTGGTTATTTTAATACATTGCGTTACCTGCCAAACGGCACACTCGATGCAAGTTTTGGCGGACAGGGTTATGCTATTACTCAATTTTCAGGGTTGGCAACAGGAGAAGCAGTAGTGTTGCAACCGGATGGTAAAATTATTGCTGCAGGTCATGATCTTGATAAAATACTTTTAGTAAGATATATGCCGGATGGCAGCCTGGATGAAACATTTGGAGACAATGGAACTGTACGTTCAGACCTCACCAATTATTCAGATAATGCACTTGATATGGTTTTGCAACCCGATGGAAAAATTATAGTGGGTGGATATATAACTTCGATAATAAAGGGAAGCGCTTTATTGGTGAGATATAACAACAACGGCAGTTTAGACAGTAGCTTTGGAAATAATGGTTTCACCATTCATACCGTAGGTTATGCTTCAGATGCTAAAAGCATACAGTTACAAAGTGATGGTAAAATTATAACAGCAGGTGGCTATAATGAAAGCCTTCAATCATCAGGCCATTTCACAGTTTCGAGATTTACAAAAAACGGAACCATTGATTCTTCATTTGGCGACAATGGCAATACAGTAACTGCAATGGAATCAAGCGATGATGCTTATGGTTTAATATTGCAAAATGATAATAAAATAGTCCTCGCAGGTTCTGCATCAGATGGTTTAACCGGCCAGTTGGCCCTTGCCCGTTACAACAACGACCTCACCAAAAAGCAGATCATCTTTGCCAAAATACGCCGCTGGTGGCAACACCACAACGGCATTATGTGGGATAATATGCCCGGCATAAAAAATTATGCCATACAACGTAGTGGTGATGGCGCACACTGGTCAACCGTGTACAGCACCTCCATTAACCATTCACAATTACCAATTAACAATTACTACAACGATGCCGCACCACTCAGCGGCGACAACTATTACCGCCTGCAAACAACAAGTGTTACCGGCGCAGTTAATTATTCCAATGTCATTGCGATAAATAATACATCAATAAAAATTTCGCCCAACCCGGCAAAAAAT
>JAFDXI010000074.1 GCA_018268035.1 Bacteroidota bacterium
AACTCAGCTGACGGAATGCTATTGCCGCACCATCGCAAATACCTAATCCGTTATCGGCAACCCTAACCGACCACCGTGCAGACATCAACGGACGGACAGAAGGACAAAAAACTGCCAACACTTCGCAAAATTAAAAGAGGTGTTTGCCACCGCACAAGCCGACACGAAACACCACATTTAATTTTGCCCCGACCAAGCCCACCCACCACCCAAACAAAATTGTAACTTTGCAAAATGGAAGAATTACAACAAATAACAGAGTTTAAAACATCACCCGAATTAGTAGAAAAATTACAACAATACAGCATACGAAAGACTTATGAAGCAGGTGACGTTATTCTAAATGAAAATGCACACATTCGTTCAATACCGATTGTTACAAAAGGAACTTTGAAAGTTATCCGAACAGAAGAAGACGGCAGAGAAATTTTATTGTATTATATCAAAGCGGGCGAAAGTTGCATAATGTCGTTTTTGGGCGGTTTACACAATGAAACAAGCAAAGTAAAAGCGGAAGTTGAAGAAAATGCTGAAATACTTTTTTTACCTATTGAAAAAGTATCGTTGTTCATCAAAGAATATCCACAATGGTTGGATTACATTTTTCGTTTGTATCACAAGCGTTTTGAAGAGTTATTGGAAATTGTAAACGCTATCGCTTTCAAAAAAGTTGATGAAAGAATGTTGGCTTTGCTTAACAAAAAGACAGAACTCACGGGAAACAAAACTTTGAACATAACCCACGAACAATTAGCCAACGAGTTAGGAACTGCAAGAGTTGTAGTTTCCCGACTGTTAAAACAGTTGGAAGAAATAGGGAAAGTAAAATTGGGCAGAAACAAAATTACGCTTGTGTAACAAAAGTGGCTGTATAGGTTTTTGAGTTGGTGCAATTTTGCGGCATCAATTTCAAAAATCAATGGATATAACAGGTTATTTAGCATCAGTTTTTATAGGGATTTCGTTAGGTTTAATCGGTGGTGGTGGCAGTATTCTTACTGTTCCTGTTTTGGTTTATCTTTTTAGTGTGGACGCAGTTTTAGCAACTGCCTATTCTCTTTTTATTGTTGGAACTACAAGCGTTGTAGGTTCATTTTCTTATTTCAAAAAAGGTTTGGTTAATATCAAAACGGCTGTTGTGTTCGGTATTCCGTCCATTGCAGCCGTTTTTCTTACAAGGGCATTTATCGTTCCTGCCATTCCAAACGAAATTTTTAGTGTCGGAAATTTTACCGTTACCAAAAGCATTTTATTGATGTTGCTTTTTGCTGTGTTGATGATTTTGGCATCGTCCAGAATGATAAAAAAATGCACTGACTGTAATGAAGACGAAAAACAGATTCAACAAATTAATTATCCTTTATCTTTTTTACAAGGAACTTTTGTTGGATTGGTAACGGGGTTAATTGGTGCAGGTGGCGGCTTTCTCATCATTCCGGCATTGGTAAATTTACTCAAACTTCCAATGAAAACAGCAATAGGAACATCATTGCTTATCATTTCAATCAATTCATTAACAGGATTTTTGTTTTCACTTCATCACACCATTATTGATTGGAAATTTCTTTTAGTTATAAGCAGTATTGCTATTATAGGAATTTTAATTGGCAGTTTTATATCAACAAAAATTGACGGCAAAAAACTCAAACCAGCATTTGGTTGGTTTGTATTGGTAATGGGCATTTACATCATCATCAAAGAAACAATTTTGAAATAATTTTTGCTTGTGTAACCAATGTAACTGTAAACAAGAAAACCACTTCGCAATTTTGCATCATCAAATAATAAAAATAAAGAACAATGAAAGTAAAACAAATTTATACAGGGTGTTTGGCACAAGGTGCTTATTACATTACTTCTAATGGCGAAGCTGCTATTATTGACCCATTGCGTGAAACACAACCGTATTTAGACCGTTTGGAAAAAGACGGTGTGAAACTCAAATACATTTTTGAAACACACTTTCACGCTGACTTTGTAAGCGGACACATTGATTTAAGCAAAAAAACAAATGCACCTATCGTTTACGGAGCAACGGCAAAACCCGAATTTGAAGCCATTGTTGCAGAAGATAATCAGGTGTTTGAATTGGGTAATGTAAAGATTAAAGTACTGCATACGCCCGGGCACACAATGGAAAGTTCTTGCTTTTTGTTGATGGACGAAAACGGAAAAGAAACGGCTTTGTTCAGTGGCGACACTTTGTTTTTAGGCGATGTTGGCCGTCCTGATTTGGCACAGAAAGCGGCAAGTATGACGCAGGAAGAATTAGCGGGATTACTTTACGAAAGTTTGTATAACAAAATTTTGCCCCTGCCCGATGATGTAATTGTTTATCCGGCACACGGGGCAGGTTCGGCTTGTGGAAAAAATATGATGAAAGAAACGGTGGACAGTTTGGGCAATCAAAAGAAAATGAATTATGCCCTAAATCAACCCAACAAAGAAGCATTTATCAAAGCCGTTACAGACGGTTTGCTTCCACCACCAGCCTACTTCGGAATGAACGTAGCAATGAACAAAAAAGGTTACGACAGCTTTGACGAAGTGCTTACGCAAGGAATGAAACCGCTTACGGCAGAAGAATTTGAAACGGCAGCAGAAGCCACAGGAGCATTGATTTTAGACACAAGAAGCGATAAGGATTTTGCCAAAGGCTTTATTCCGCAGTCGGTAAACATTGGTTTGAGTGGCGATTTTGCCCCTTGGGTTGGTGCAATGATTGTAAATGTAAAACAACCGATTTTATTGGTAACAGAAACAGGCAAAGAAGAAGAAGCCGTTACACGTTTGAGCCGTGTAGGTTTTGATAATGTGTTAGGGCATTTGGCAGGTGGTTTTGATACTTGGAAAATTGCAGGTAAAGAAACAGACAAAGTAAATCGCATCACAGCAGAACAATTTTCCCTTCGCCTTAGCTCAGGACAGGCTTCGGAAGTGAAAATTGGCGAAAACAAAATCATAGATGTTCGTAAAGAAAGTGAATATTCAGCCGAACACGTTGAAGAAGCATACAGCAAGCCATTGGCATACATAAACGATTGGGTTAAAGACATCAATCCGCAGGAACATTTTTACCTGCATTGTGCAGGTGGCTATCGCAGTATGATTGCTGCCAGCATTCTGCAAGCAAGAGGTTACAGAAACTTTACCGAAGTAGAGGGCGGTTTCAATGCCATTGCCAAAACCAATATTCCTAAAACGGATTTTGTATGTCAAAGCAAAGTGTTAAACTAATTTTCATCACAATAACAATAGTAGCAATGTTTGGAATTTTCAAAAATCTGTTCGCACCAACAGATAACAGCAACTTGAAAGAAGCGGTAAAAAACGGTGCGTTTTTAGTGGACGTTCGCACACCTGCCGAATTTTCGGGTGGTAGCGTAAAAGGTGCGGTAAACATTCCGTTGGATAAAGTGCAAAGCCAATTATCCAAATTCAAAAACAATAAGAACATCGTTGTTTTTTGTCGTAGCGGAAACCGTAGCAGTCAGGCAAAAAGTATTTTGGAAAACAACGGTTTTCAGAATGTCATCAATGGCGGAACGTGGCAAAATGTAAAACAGGCAGTAAATGAGTAAGGAAGAAAAAGATATACAATGTTGCATAACACAATGTGAAAATCCGCTTGACCAATCGTATTGGAATACACGTTGGGAAAACAGCGAAACAGGTTGGGATATGGGACAGGCTTCGCCTGCCATTACGGAGTATATGAAACAATACCCAAATAAAAATGCAAACATTTTAATTCCGGGTTGTGGTAATGCTTACGAAGCAGAATTTTTGATTGCAAACGGTTTTACAAATATCACATTGATTGATATTGCACCGAAAGCCGTTGAAACATTATCAGAAAAGTTTGCCAACAAAACGCAAGTAAGTGTTTTATGCGAAGATTTTTTTCAGCACAAAGGCAATTACGATTTAATCATCGAGCAAACATTTTTTTGTGCCATTCCGCCTTTTCGCAGAAAAGAGTATGCAGAAAAAACAGCTTCCTTACTCAACGAAAACGGTAAAATAATTGGAGTGTTGTTTGACAAACAATTTAACCAACCGTTTCCACCATTTGGCGGTTGCCCTTGCGAATACAAACCAATCTTTGAACCGCATTTTACCATTAAAACAATGGACGAATGTTACAACAGTATTCCACCAAGAGCAAAATCAGAAGTATTTATTAACCTAATCAAAAAGTAAATGCAATGAAAAAGAATATGGGAACAATAGACAAGGCAATCCGCATACTTGTAGCGGTTGTTATTGCAGCATTGTATTTCACAAATGTTATTTCGGGAACATTGGCAATCGTATTGAGCATTTTAGCAGTTGTATTTATCCTTACATCATTTATCAGCTTTTGCCCCTTGTATTTGCCTTTTGGCATCAACACTTCAAAAAAGAAAAGACGATGAAAAATTATCTAAGTAATTGGGATTTAATGCGGGTGCTTCGCTTAGCAATAGGCATTTTCATTATTGTGCAAAGCGTTATTACAAAAGATTGGCTTTTTGTCGGTGCGGGTGTTTTGTTTTCGCTAATGCCAATAATGAATATCGGTTGTTGCAGTGCTTCGGGTTGTAATACGCCTGTTCGCAAAAGCAATGGAAAAATTGAAGAAGTAAGCTATGAAGAAATTCGCTAAAAAACATTTGCTCACAATCATTGGCGTATTGGTCGGAGCAATAGCAGGATATTTTTATTGGCAACAAGTGGGTTGCAGTTCGGGAAGTTGTGCAATCACTTCAAATCCGACTAACAGCACTATTTACGGTGCAGTTATGGGAGGGCTATTGCTTTCTATTTTTCAAAAAGACAACAAAAAAACAGTATGACATTTCAAGAAATAATAAATCAGGATAAACCTGTATTGGTGGACTTTTTTGCTACTTGGTGCAGTCCGTGTAAAATGATGTCGCCCATTTTGGAAGATGTAAAAAACCGTGTGGGCGAAAACGCAAACATCATAAAAATTGACGTGGACAAAAACCCACAAGCGGCATCGGCTTATCAGGTGCGTGGCGTTCCTACGCTTATTTTATTCAAAAACGGCAAACCGCTTTGGCGACAATCGGGCGTTGTTGCTGCAAACGAATTAGAAAGATTGATTAAAGAAAACAAGTAAAACAAAAATGATAGAATTTCTAAAACAGCCTTGGGCTTGGTATGTAGCAGGACCGTTAATAGGTTTAACCGTTCCTGCACTTTTAATTATTGGTAACAAATCGTTCGGTATTAGTTCATCGTTACGACACGTTTGTGCTTCGTGTATGCCTGCCAACATTCCATTTTTCAAATACGATTGGAAAAAAGAAGTATGGAATTTGTTTTTTGTGTTCGGCATATTCTTAGGCGGTGCAATAGCCATCAACCTTTTATCAAATCCCAATCCTGTTGAAGTCAATCCGGAATTAGCCACAGAATTGGCAGGTTACGGCATTACCAATTTCAACAACCTTGTTCCGCAAGACATCATAAATTGGCAATCGTTGTTTACGCTGAAAGGATTTTTAATGATGATAGTCGGAGGCTTTCTAGTTGGCTTTGGAACACGTTATGCAGGTGGTTGCACAAGCGGACACGCCATTATGGGATTGTCTAACTTACAACTTCCGTCATTGATTGCTACCATTAGTTTTATGATTGGCGGTTTCATTATGGCTAATTTGATTTTACCTTTTATTCTTTCACTTTAATCAAAACAGAAATGCAACAAAATACAGATACAGAAAAAGATTTACAACTTCGTGAGTTAGACGCAATGTGCGTAAACGAAAGCCATTTACAGCACAAATGGTATCATAATTTGAAATACTTAGTTGTCGGAGTTTTATTTGGCATCGTGTTCGTGAAAGCCGAAGTAGTAAGTTGGTTTCGCATACAGGAAATGTTTCGTTTGCAGTCGTTTCATATGTATGGAATAATCGGAAGTGCTGTTGTTGTGGGTATGATTTCCGTTTTTCTGATTAAGAAATTCAACATCAAAACCATTTATGGCGAACCGATTAAAATTTCGCCCAAAACATTCAACAAAGGACAAATTTATGGCGGTTTGATTTTTGGTTTCGGTTGGGCAATTACGGGAGCTTGCCCCGGACCTTTGTTTGCACAAATCGGAACAGGTGCAACCGTTATTGCTGTTACGCTTTTGAGTGCCATTGCAGGAACTTGGGTTTATGGATATTTAAGGGAAAAATTACCCCACTAAAAAACATTTATGGATTGGTTTAAAAAATTGCTGACAGCAGCAATATGGATTTCTATTGCCCAAACTTCACAGGCACAACAACATTACAATGTTTGGTTTCGTGGCACTTTGAGCGTTCCTGTTGGCAAGAAATTTAAAATAGATAACGAGTTTCAGCACAGACGACAAAACGGATTTGACAACGCAAATTTGTTTGACAAAAATTTGATGTTCACTTTCAGAAATTGGGTGCATTATCAGCATAATGAAGATGTAAAATTTTCACTTTCGCCATTTGCTTATTTTTCCAATTACAAAATCATTCAGAAACAAGCAGACGAAAACGCAACACCAAACAGCGAAATCCGTTTTTCGGCAGCAGTTGAATTACAACATAGCATCGTGAAAAAGTTTTATGTAGTGGACAGAACAGCGATTGAATACAGAGTTTTTGACGGCAATCAATCAGACATTACACGACTGAGAAACCGCTTTGGCTTTCGTTACGACTTTACCGACAAAATAAAACTTTCAGTTTTTGACGAATTGCTTTTTAACCTTTCAGGCACAACGCAACATCATTTCTTTGACCACGACAGACTTGGACTAAACCTTGAATACAAAGTTTTACCTTATCTGAAATTTGACATCGGTTACATTCACATTACCCGACTACCTGTAACAAGCACAACCAAACTACACGAAAACAACATCTTTCTGAATTTGACTTATCAGTTACACAAACAGACAAAGACAAATAAAGTCCACGCTATTGGGTAGCACATTTGCATTTTCGCAACCACACAAGCCCAACAGAAAAATGCAAAAGAGCTACCCAACCAACACACCAACAACACCCGACAGACAAACAACGGACGAAAGAAGGGCAGCCGATAACATTCTGACGAATAGAAGAAAGCCCTGATGAAGAGAAAGCCCTGAGCGTTGGCTCAGGGCTTTTTGCTATTCGTTGTTCAGCGACACAAATGAGTGGACACTATAGGGGGTTTTGTAGCGTTG
>JAFDXI010000075.1 GCA_018268035.1 Bacteroidota bacterium
ACAGATAGCGGATTTTTCAGAATTCACCGTTCTTATATCGTCTCTTTTGCCCGTGTTGATGCTCTTTTAAAAAACAGCGTTCAAATTGGAGATAAAACAATTCCGGTTGGAGCTACCTACAAAGAGGAATATGACCGGTTTGTTAATCAATGGATAAAGTAGTATTTAATTAAAGCAACATCCGGTAACAATATTGCTATGCAGAAAATAACAAAGATGTAGTTTTGGGTCAATTATGAATTAGCAATTACTACATTCTAATAATTGTATATGTAAGCCTTGTGCAAATCATGTGCATAACTAAATAAAATTCTTCACGTTAACATTTTATTGAAAACTTCTTACTATTGTGTTTCGTTTCTTTATATTATGGATACAAATGGCACCTGTGTAACACCAGAACCGATTCAAGTTCTGCCTAGCGTTTTAGATGTTTTGACTCAACAAACTTTGAGTTAATTCAAATCAAAGCCGCTTTGACGTAAATTTAAAATTGCAAAGCATCATCGAATAAGCCCCAATGAAGTTTTGCAATTTTTTTATCTCTTTAATGAATGCCTTTGAATATTCTACTCCATCGTGGTCCGTCGCTCCAGCTAAACCAGATCAATGAAGCTTTGCCAACAACATATTGTTCTGGCACATAACCCCAAAACCTGCTGTCCTGGCTCCTGTGGCGGTTGTCGCCCATCATCCAATAGTAATTGTTTTTAAAAGTATATGTGTTGGTGGGTGTGCCATTGATGATGTATTTACCATTGCTATAGCCTTCTAATTTATTGTGTTCATACGTTGTGATGACACGTTCATATAATGCAAAATTTTCTGGTGTCAATGTCACAGTAGCGCCTTTTTTAGGAATGATGATAGGACCGAAAAAATCCCTTGACCATCCGCTTGAAGCACTGTCATAAGGAAAAGTATGTTGCATGATATCATTATTAGGGTCACCAGTAATTTTATACACAGCAATTGTACTTTTCACACCGAGATAGTGATCCACTTTATCTTTTTCTTCAGGGGTCATATTAAAGATGATGCAACCACTGTCTGGTTGTATATCACCAAGGCCATCGCTAATATTAATACCCAATTGCTGGTTCAATATATCAGATGAAATAGGTTTATTATTGGTAGGTACATTATAATCTATTTGTGATGTTGGTGAAACATAAGCAGGCTGGTCATTCACATACAAAACTCCTGCTTTTACCTGTATTTTATCACCTGGCATGCCCACGCAGCGTTTTATATAATTATCAGTTTTGTCGTAAGGATGAACAAGAATAGGGTAGTTGGCCATTAATGCTTCCCTATCTCCATGAAACTGGTTTCTCAAAACATCATAATATAAAATTTTACTCCCATAGTTTGGATCATTGATTATGGTATCTCCAGCCGGCACATTAAACACTACAACATCATTTCTTTTAATGGAAGAAAAACCTGGCAACCTTTTATAGGGTAATTCTATCCAGGTGAGATAGGAAGGTGTTGTTAGCGATCCGGGCATGGTGTTGTGTACAAAGGGAAAACTGATCGGCGTTGATGGTATCCTTGGACCATAACTCAATTTACTCACAAATAAAAAATCATTGATGAGCAAAGTTTTTTCCATACTTTCTGTAGGGATAGTATAAGCCTCAAAAATAAATGTGCGAATTAGGGTTGCTGCAACAATAGCAAACACAGCCGCATCAATCCATTCCCTTGACGCTGATTTTTTATACCGCTTTACTACTTCTTTGCCACCCCAACGCACATCTTTTGAAAAACCCACATAAGGCAGGTATAAAAATGGAAGAAATACAGCAGCGGTATGTTGTAATAAATTAAACTGACCAAAATGCATTACAAAAATGATTGTAATCCAGATGGTAACAAATTGTCCAAGGATAGGAATGAATTGTAACCAGAACCAGATTTTTTTAATACCGGTAATTTCTATCATACACCAGGTATTGTAAAATGGAACAAAGGCTTTCCAGTTTGCAATGCCTGCCTTTTTAAACATGCCATAGATACCAATATGCCATCCGATAGTTCCGAGTATAAATATTATCCATCCCATATTAAAAATTTAAAACGGCAACAAAAGTAATAATCTAATAAGGCATCTGCAATTTAGGTGGGTAAAGTTTTCTTAAATAAAACGGATTTTAAGCTTTGAATACATTTTTTATCTATTTCAATATTGTAATGTTGCCTGATTGCCTGTTAAAGTTTCTGTTTTTTCTAAAGCATATTAAATGTTGATTAGACTATTTTAATGAAAAATTCTTCTCCATATTTGTTCAACTGAATGAGAAAAAAATCATAGCTTGTTGTAATAGCATTTCTGTATTTTGATGAATATTTCAACAGTGCCAGGATTAAATTAAGTACAATTCTTTTTTCATGTTTTCATTAAAAGATAAATTTTATTTCATTGCTTCCAATTCTTTTTGCATCCTGAACATTTCATCACGCAGTTTGGCAGCTTCAATAAAATCCAGATCTCTTGCAGCTTTCTCCATTTGTTTTTTTATTGTGTTGATGGCTTTTTCCATTTGTGGAATAGTTTTGTATTGAACCTGATTTTCTGCAGCAGAAGTTTTAATGATATCTTCATCGCTCTGAATGGCATAAGGATTTTTTGGGTCATATCCTTTTATATCCAATACTGAAGTTTGGGCAAATACATTTTCTTTAGTTTTTGTAATTGTCTTCGGAATGATATTATGTTCACTGTTGTAAGCAATTTGCTTTTCCCTTCTTCGATTGGTTTCATCAATAGTTTTCTGCATGCTTTCTGTCATGGTATCTGCATAGAAAATTACAAGCCCTTCTGCATTTCTTGCAGCACGGCCTGCTGTTTGTGTCAACGATCTTTCATTTCTTAAAAATCCTTCTTTGTCTGCATCAAGAATTGCAACTAATGAAACTTCGGGCAAGTCTAAACCTTCACGCAATAAGTTTACACCTACCAACACATCAATTTCACCCAACCTGAGTTGACGTAAAATTTCAATTCGCTCCAATGTGTCCACATCACTGTGAATATATTTTGATTTAATGTTGATGCGTTGTAAATATTTATCCATTTCTTCTGCCATCCGTTTGGTGAGCGTTGTTACCAATACGCGACCACCTTTTGACACACGTTTATCTATTTCTTCCAACAGGTCATCAATTTGATTGACAGATGGACGAACATCAATTGGTGGTTCCAGCAATCCTGTAGGGCGCACCACTTGTTCAACAACAACGCCGCCGCATTGCTCCAGTTCATATTCACCAGGGGTAGCGCTAACAAAAACAGTTTGCCCAGTCATGTTTTCAAACTCATGAAAATTTAAAGGACGGTTATCCAATGCTGATGGCAAACGAAAACCATATTCCACCAATATTAATTTCCGGCTTCTGTCACCACCGTACATGCCTGCTATCTGCGGTATGGTTTGGTGGCTTTCATCAATGATGGTTAAAAAATCTTTTGGAAAATAATCCAGCAGGCAGAACGGCCTTGTGCCCGGCTGCCTCCTGTCAAAAAATCTCGAATAATTTTCAATGCCATTACAAAAACCTAATTCACGGATCATTTCAAGATCATACTCCACTCTTTCTTTCAATCGTTGTGCTTCAATAAGTTTACCGGTGCTTTTAAAATATTCTGTTTGTAAACGCATTTCATCCTGTATCTCATTCAGGATGGTATGCATCATATCTTTTGGTGCGAGGTATAAGTTTGCAGGAAAGATAGCGGCATTCTCCACTTTTAAAATCCGTTTATTGGTATGCACATCAATCATTTCAATATCTTCTATTTCATCACCAAAAAATGTAATACGGTAGCCATAATCCACATAAGGCAGGTTAATATCAATAGTGTCACCTTTCACACGAAAGGTGCCGCGTTTAAAATCAATTTGTGTCCTGTTGTATAAACTGTTTACTAATGCATGTAAAAATCCCTGTCTTGAAATCACCTGGCCTTTTGCAATACGCACAATACCGTTTTCAAAATCTGTCGGGTTACCAATACCATAAATGCAACTCACACTGGCAACAACAATAATATCCCTTCGACCTGTTAATAATTCACTCGTTGCCTGTAAACGAAGTTTATCAAGTTCTTCATTTATACTCAGGTCTTTTTCTATATACACATCACTCACCGGCATGTAAGCTTCAGGTTGATAATAATCATAATAGCTTACAAAATATCCTACAGCATTATCCGGAAAAAATTGTTTGAACTCACCATACAATTGTGCTACCAAAGTCTTATTGTGAGTGAGTACCAATGTCGGCCTTTGCACATTTGCAATTACATTGGCCATGGTAAATGTTTTCCCACTGCCTGTTACGCCCAACAATGTTTGATATTGTTCACCTGTATTTATTCCGGCGCTTAATTGTGCTATTGCTTCAGGCTGATCGCCACTTGGATGATATGGTGCTGATAATGTAAAAGGCATTTTGCTAAGATAATAAGTAAAAAGAATTTTTATTTTTTATATGCGAATTAAACAGGAGTAAAAAGTAAATATGTTTTTTACGTGTACTCAACAACTTATATATGCGATATGACTATTAAAATTCATAAGATGTTTTTTGGATGAAATAAATCAAAACTTAAAAATATTTTCAAATGAAAAAACTGGCAAGGTTGTTGGTTTTATCCACCCAACTTAACTATTAATCTATTCATTATTAAAAACAAATCGTTATGAAAAAGTTCCTTTTGTCAGCATTCGTATTGATGGGTGTAGCAGCAATCTGTGTGGCTAATTTAACTAATGACGCAAATGCTGCACCGTTAGACAATCAATCTCATTTCATTAAGGATACAGTACCGGCAGACACAACAAAGCCAGACACTACAACTGGTGGTACAATACTTCTCATGAAGCGTTAACCTTTTAGAAATTTTGGTTTTTCGTTGAGTAAGGCTTTTGCAATAGTTGCAAGGGCTTTACTTTTTTTGATTAAGAATTTATTATTGAAGTAGTTTTAAAAAAATATTGTCTCTGGTTATTGTTTCATTAATCAACTTTTAAACCATCCCCTTTTCTTAAAAGTATAAATCATCCACACAGGTATTAAGAGCATGCTGCCAACAGCAGCATAAAACCCATATTTATTGTGTAGGTATGGGATAGTTTCAAAATTCATTCCAAATATGCCGCCAATAACAGTTGCTGGTGCCATCAGGCAGGTAACAATTGCCATCACTTTCATTACTTCATTCAACCGTAAGTTCACTTTGTTGAGATAAAGATCCTGCAGGCTCATCATCATATCGCGATAGTTCTCAACCAGGTCATTGGCCTGTACAATATGATCATACACATCTTTAAAATATTTGATGACCCTTTCATCAAGCAAATCACTATCGCTGCGCATAAAACTGTTGACTATATCACGAACAGGGTTCATGTTTCGTTTCAGAACGATGATTTCTTTTCTTAAATTATTAATCAGGTTGAGTGATTGTGCATCTCCACGGGCAATGATATCTTCTTCCAGCGTTTCAATATGTTCACCAAGGTCTTCCAATACTGAATAGTAATTATCAACAATGATATCAATCAGTGAATAGCATAAATAACCTGCGTCAGACAAACGCAGTTTACTCCCTTTCACTTTTAATTTTTCACGCACTGGATTAAACACGTCCCTGTCAGCATCTTCCTGGAAACTCAATACAAAATCATTCCCCAATACAATGCTCACTTGTTCATGCTCCACACATTTGTCATCTGCGTTATAATACAGCATATTCATAAGGCAAAACATGATGTTGTCCATTTCATCCATCTTTGGCCTTTGTCCCACGCTTAAAATATCTTCTATTAACAACTGGTGCACCTGATACTCATTGCAAATGATTTCTACATCACCTTTTCTCAAGCCATCAATATTGATCCAGGTTATTCTTCCGTTATTATTAAATTTCTTGCAATCAACAACACTATCAAATTCGTAGTGATTCAATTCTTCTTTATCATAATCATATACCTGCACCTTTATTGTCTTTGGTTCAGTAAACTTTGATTGTATAGGATTATAAATATGTTGTTCCCTTGTCTTTCTCTTCGGCAGGAGGGCAGGGATTAGCTTGTTTAAACTATTTCCTCGTTTTGACATGATATAAGATTAAAAAAAATGAAATTAAACAATATCATTTTGAACAGGCAAATGCTTTGCTGAAAAATTTTCATCTACCTGTATTTCATATTGCCTTTTAGATAAAAATGTTTTATAAGCTGGAATAATGAAAACTTATCAACAATGTTTTAAAACTTTGATACTGAAAAAATGAATGTGGTATTTTGCCTAAAATTGTTGAACAGTTTTGCTGAGACCATTTTTACAAAAAAATTGCATAGAAGCAGGTTGCGATGAAGCCGGCAGGGGATGTTATGCAGGCCCTGTATTTGCTGCAGCAGTTATTTTACCTGTAAATTTTTATCATCCTGAACTCAATGACAGTAAACAATTAAATGCAACACAAAGAGAAAAGTTGCGTGTTTTCATTGAAGAAAATGCTTTGCATTATGCAGTGGCAATGGTGAACAATGAGGAGATTGATTCCATTAATATTTTAAAGGCTTCATTCAAAGCTATGCATCTTGCATTAGAACAATTGCCGGTGAAGCCGGGTATGATTTTGGTTGATGGTAATCGTTTTATAACTTGGAAAAATGTACCGCATCAATGTATCATAAAAGGAGATGGTATTTATGCCAGCATTGCAGCCGCCAGCATTCTCGCAAAAACATACAGGGATAAATTTATGTGCAGCCTGCATAAGCAATTTCCTCAATATAACTGGGCAAAAAATAAAGGCTATGGCACTGCTGAACATCGCAAAGCCATTGAAGAAAATGGATTGTGTAAATATCATCGTAAGAGTTTTAATATTTTGCCCACACAATTAAAAATCGGGTTTAGTATGAATGAAGAAATTGTATAAACCATTCCATGAAAAATACATCGTTTGTAAATATTATTTTTTTATTGATTGCTGTTATATTATTTTCTTCCTGTGGTAAATACCTGGTACAGTCCGGCAAAGCTTCTTACTATGGTGATGAGTTTGTTGGCAGGCCGATGGCAAATGGAAATAAATTCAGCCAGCACAGATTGACAGCAGCACATAAAACTTTGCCTTTTGGTACAAAAGTTATTGTTATTAATCTTGTGAACCACCAAAGAGTGAAAGTGCATATTACAGACCGTGGCCCATTTGTGACTGGCAGGATAATTGACCTGAGCAAAAAAGCTGCCCGCAGGATTGATATGATTAATGCAGGAGTTGTGCCTGTTGAAATAAAGTACAAAAAGAAAAGATAAATTGCCGGATTATTTCTATTGATTGAAAAGGATTGTATTTACTGTAACCAACGACCTGAGTTATGACCAGCGGATGCAACGCATTTGTTCGTCATTGGCAAAAAACGGGTATGATGTTTTACTCGTAGGAAGAGTAATGCAACATTCTTTGGCTTTGCAATCCCGTTCTTTCGGGCAAAAAAGATTAAAATGTCTTTTTTACAAGGGGGCTTTGTTTTATGCTGAATATAATTTGCGTCTTTTCTTTTTTTTGTTGTGGCAAAAAATGGATGCTGTTTGCGCTATTGATCTCGACACTATTTTACCATGTTATTTTGTATCTCTTGCCAGAAGAAAAAAAAGAATATATGATGCACATGAATTGTTTACTGAAATGAAGGAAGTGGTTACAAGGCCATTCATTCAAAAACAATGGATGAAAATTGAAAGGTTTGCTGTGCCCAAATTCCCTGCGGGTTATACTGTGAGCAATTCAATTGCAGATGAGTTTAAAAAGCGATATGATGTGTTGTATCATGTGGTCCGTAATGTACCAGTGATAAGAGAAAAAGAATCTGCACTTAGGCAAAATAATAATCAATCGTCATTGCCTGCCAGTAATGAAAAGTTTCTTTTATATCAGGGCGCCATCAATGAAGCAAGAGGGCTTGAAAATTTAATTGAGGCAATGAAAGAGGTAGAATGTAGTTTGTATATGTATGGTGATGGAAATTTATTGGAAAAAGTAACAATGCTCATTGCTCAAAATAATCTTCAAGATAAAATATTTTTGAAAGGGAAACTGGAGCCTGGAAATTTATATGAGGTCACCACACAAGCTTATATAGGTATAAACCTTGTTGAGCCGGTGGGATTGAACCAGGTGTATTCACTCGCCAATAAATTTTTTGATTACATCCAGGCGGGTGTGCCACAAGTCACCATGAATTTTCCTGAATATAAAAATGTGAATGAAGATTTTGAAGTGGCTGTGTTAATTGATACTGTTGAAGCCGCTATGATTGCTGATGCTATCAATAACTTATTGCTTGACCAGGCAAAACATGAAGTGCTGAAAAAAAACTGTTTGGAAGCAGCTAAAGTTTATAACTGGCAAGAAGAAGAAAAGCGTTTATTATCTTTTTATAAAAAAATTATGGAAGATTAATGATTTTAATTTTTGTTCCACATATTACCAACCGTGTACAATATATTTTTCATTATGTTTTTGAAGAAAGATTGGGTTGTGCATTTAGACTAACTGATGATGTGAGTGGATTTATCAACAGTGATAATGTTTTCAAAATAAATTATTCAAAAGAAAATTTTCAAACAGGTTTATTTTTTTATGCTGTTGATTTATTATTTGAAAATGATATAAATGAAATCAATCCTGAGCCGGGCAGTATTGGCGAAGTAAAAATTATTTTCTCTCATCAGCATCCGTCTGCTTTATGCTTTGATGTGTATGCTGCAACGTTTTATTTATTGAGCCGGTATGAAGAATACCTGGATAAACCCACTATTCAACATGGGAATTATGATTACAAAAACAGTGTATTGCATGCTTTGAATATTTTGGATGTTCCGGTTGTAGAACAATGGATTGAAATCCTGAAAAAAATCCTTATTGAAAATTTACCTTCATTGCATTTTAAAAAGCATAGCCCAAAAGTTGGTTATAGTTTTGATGTGGATGTAGCGTATGCATACAAAGGAAAAAGTTTTGTGCGCACTGCGGGTGGTATTGCAAAAAAAACATTGCAATTGAACTTTACCGAAGCCTATAATCAACTTGCTACTTATTTCGGTAGGCGAAATGATATGTATGATACATACAGTTATGTTTTCAGTTTGCTGAAGGAGAATAAACCTGTCTATTTTTTTAATATGGGCAATCACGGCGAGTTTGATAAAAACCCTTCATGGAAAAATAAAAATTTTAAGCACTTGATACAATACGTTGCCCAACATGCAGAAATAGGTTTGCATCCATCATATTCATCAAATATTCAGTTGGAATTTGTTGAAGCAGAGAAAAAAAGAATCGAAGCAATAACAGGATTGAACATTACAAGAAGCAGGCAGCATTATTTAAAATTAAAATGGCCGGTAACATATAACAACCTTATACAAAATAAAATCGGGGAAGACTATACTATCGGTTACTATTATACTTATGGTTTCAGGGCAGGTACCTGTAATTCATTTTTGTTTTTTGACCTCCTGAAAAATGATACCACATCGCTGCGGTTGTTTCCATATTCATACATGGATGGCACATTAAATGATATTTTGAAAATGAGCATTGAACAGGCAAAAGCTGTAATTTCAAAATTGGTTGATGTGACATATAAATATGATGGTATTTTTATTCCGCTCTGGCATAATTCCACTTTGTATAACCGGAATGAATGGACCGGTTGGCGGGAAGTATTTGAACATACCATTTATGAAATAAGAAAAAGAGATTTTGAAAATTTATTTGATTAAATTTTGGATAAACTGCTGCATATAATTTGCCTTGATGTTCCATACCCTGTAGATTACGGTGGTGTGTTCGATCTTTTTTATAAGCTTCCAGCTTTGCAACAGTTAGGCGTAAAAATTTTCCTGCATTGTTTTACAAAAGACCGGAAGGATCAACCTGAGCTGAATAAATATTGTGAGGCGGTTTATTATTATCAACGCAATTTGGACAAATCTAATTTAATGTCAGGGCTGCCTTATATAGTTGCCAGCCGCATTGACGAAACCCTTCACCGGCGTTTGTTACAGGATGATTACCCGATTTTGATGGAGGGTGTGCATTGCACTTTTATCACAACAGATGAACGGTTTAAAAACAGGAAACTCTTTGTACGCCTGTATAATGTAGAGCATGAATATTACAGGCACTTATATAAATTTTCACACAACATCAGGCATGAATTGTATTATTTCATAGAAGCAAAAAAGCTGTATAATTATGAAAGAAAGTTAGTGAAAAATGTTGCTGCTTTTTTTACAGTAGCACACCAGGATGCAGAATATTACCGGAAGGAATTTAATTGTAACAACATTGAATACCTGCCATTATTTATTCCTGAATGGCAGGTGCAGTCGCAGGAAGGTATGGGCGCTTATTGTTTGTATCATGGAAAACTGAGTGTGGAAGAAAATGAATATGCTGTGGAGTGGCTGATTAAAAATGTTTTTTGCGGTATCAATATCCCCTTTGTGATTGCGGGAAAAAGTCCAACCAAAAAAATATTAAAACTCGCAGCGAAAAATTCTAACATTACTATTCATGCTGATCCTTCTGATGAAGAAATGCAGGATATTATTGCCAAAGCCCACATACATGTGTTGCCATCATTTAATAACACCGGGATAAAAATAAAACTGCTGAATGCATTGTTTAATGGCAGGCATTGCGCGGTGAATGATGCCATGATTGAAGGAACACACCTGGATGCAATGTGTCATATAGTTAATGATGCCAGTGAGTTTAAAGAAAGGATCCAGTTATTATATCACCAACCATTTACTACAGAAGAAAAAGAATACCGTAAACAAATTTTAATGAAGGAGTTTAATAACAACGCCAATGCCTTACAGTTAGTAAAATGGATATGGGAAACAGGTAGTGAAAATTTACAGATCGCTCATTCAAATGTTTGAGCTTCCAATTAATTTTTATTCACGTTCAACCTGTAATGAGGAACTGCTTTTATTCTGGATTGTTGATAAGGGCAAGAGTGAAGGTTTACACTTCTGCTACTGCGCTGTCATACACTTTTCCTCTTTCAGTTTTCAACATACGGGAAGGATATTTGCTGATCACTATAAAATCATGAGTAGCCATTATGATAGCAGTACCATAATCTTTACAGATGTTAAACAACAACTGCATGATTTCATCACTTGTTTCCGGGTCGAGGTTGCCGGTAGGTTCATCTGCTAAAATCACTTTCGGTGAATTCAATAATGCACGGGCAATATCAATACGTTGTTGTTCACCACCGCTCAGTTCATAAACCATTTTAAAACCCTTGCTTTTCAAACCCACTTTGTCCAGCACATCTGCAATTTTTTCATCAATCAGTTTCTCTTCTTTCCATCCGGTGGCCCTTAAAACAAAGCGGAGGTTTTCATTGACATTCCTGTCTGTGAGCAATTGAAAATCCTGGAATACCACACCCATTGTTCGCCTGAGAAAAGGGACTTTTTTCCAGTTCATTTCTCTCAGGTTATATCCTGCTACAGTTGCATCACCTTCATTTAATGGTAATTCCCCATATAAAGTTTTGAGCAGGCTGCTTTTACCTGTTCCTGTTTTTCCTACGAGATAAACAAATTCTCCACGTTCCACTGTGAAATTTACATCACTTAAAATAAGGATATCACCCTGGTATATGTTGGCGTTTCTTACCGTTACTACTGGTTCAAACATGCTAATATTGTTTTGAAGTGTCAAATGTAAAAATAATTCAATCGCTTTGCCATCATGAATTATACACCATTATAAAAACATTAACTAAAAAAATAGTTGTATAACTAAAAAATTAGTTTTATGTTTGACTAAGAATTTAGTTATACAAAAAATCATCAGCATGAAAACATTAACGAAAGCGGAAGAACAGGTGATGCAGTCATTATGGAAAATAGGCAAAGGGTTTTTAAAAGATATTGTAGAAGAGATGCCCGCGCCAAAACCACATCCCAATACTGTGGCGACAATCCTGAAAATTTTAGTGGACAAGAAATTTGTAACAACTGAAACATTTGGTCGTATGAATGAATATTCACCGCTCATCAACAAACAGGCTTATTCTAAAAATTCAATGAATAGCCTGGTGAAAGGATATTTTGGCGGCTCATTCAGTAAGGCGGTTTCGTTTTTAGTAGAAGAAAATAAATTAAGTATCGAAGACCTTGAGCTCTTACTCCAACAATTAAAAAAGAAATAATATGCTACAGCAATTAATGATTTACTTATTGAAAGTTTCCTGCATCAGCGCTTTGCTTTTTCTTTATTATTTTGTTGCGCTTCGCAATAAAAAGTTTCATTATTACAATCGTTTCTATTTGTTGATGGCAGTTGCCGTTAGTATCTTTTTACCCTTTGTGCAGCTTGAATGGTTCACGTTTTTCAGCGGCTCGCAACAGACCATCCATTTATATAATATCATTTATGGCGGAAGAGAAGCGGATATGGTTGTAACTGGTACAACTGCACCCGACTGGCAGGAGATTATTTTATATTTTTTTGCAATCATACCGGTTGTTGGCATACTGATTTTTACAAAGAGAATTATTAAAATCAATCATCTGAAGAAAATTTATCCCGTTCAGAAATTATTGGAATTTGATTTTATTAATACTGACATATCCTCTGCTCCATTTTCATTTTTGAAAAATATCTTCTGGAGGAATGATATCAATCTGGCAGAAGAAACAGGCAAACAAATTCTGCAACATGAAATATCACATATTCAGCAAAAACATAGCTGGGACAAAATTTTTATACAGCTTGTAATGTGTTTTTTCTGGATGAACCCTATTTTTTATTTCATAAAAAAAGAACTGTATCTGATACATGAATTTATTGCTGATGAACATGCAGTGAAACATGCCGATGCCGATGCGTTTGCCAGAATGTTGTTAACCGCCCGTTTTGGAAAATTTGAATTCCTGCCTGCACAATCCATTTTTTATTCATCTATTAAAAGAAGATTAACCATGCTTACCGTTTCAAAAAAACCTCAGTTTCATTATTTACGCCGTTTGCTTGTATTACCATTGCTCGTTTCTGTTATTTGTTTGTTTGCATTTACTGTTAAAACAAACTACAACAATACAAATATCAATAATGTAATAAGTAATATGTTTGGCAAAGACAACCAAAGCAGATCGCAATTCAATAATTCTTCAGAAGCTCCTGGTAATGTCAATAAAATAGTACCTGCAGCTAAACCATTTGTTTTAGTGGTTGACGCAGGTCATGGCGGCAAGGATTTTGGTGCAAGTGGAAATGGGTTATATGAAAAAAGTGTTGCTTTAAAAATTGCTGAGAAAATAAAAGATATTTCACAACAATATGGCATTGACGTTGTTCTTACCCGCAGCACTGATATATTTATGGACCCGCGACAAAAATCAGAATTTGCCAATGCACAAAATGCCAATGCATTTATTTCCATTCACCTGGATGCTGCATCAAAAACTGGCGATAATAAAATTAAATCAGGAATGGAAGTATATGTTTCTGATGATAAGAAAAGTTTAGCAGCGCAAAGCAGGTTATTGGGCTCTGCCATACTCCAGAATTTAGGCAATGATTTTAAAACGCCGGATGCATTGAGTACAAGAGAAGTTGGTATCTGGGTTTTAAAAAACAGTATCATACCGGCAGCGCTTATTGAATGTGGTTTTATAACCGATGTGAATGATGCCAATAATTTAAAAGATGATTCAAAAATTGAATTGATGGCGCGGAATATTTTGCAGGGCATTGCAGTGTATGCAAATCATTCCAATGATAATTTGAATGGAAATAGCAAAGAAGAAGCAGTTGATACAATGCCTGGATCAACAGGCAAGAGTGAAATTATTTTACCTTCTGATAAGGTTTATTTTCCGGATGACAGTCTTACTATAAGCGCAGCTAAAATTGTTATGAGTGGCTCTCAAAAAGCATTATTTGTTTTGGATGGGAAAATAATTTCTGAAGAAGAATTAAAAAATCTTAGCCCCGGTACTGTAGCAAGTATCAATGTATTAAAAGGTCAATCTGCTATTACAAAATATGGTGAGAAGGGAATGTATGGTGTAGTTGAAATTTTTTCAAAAAAGAATAATCAGGAAATGGAAAGTATTCCGGATAATGTGTTGTATGTGCTTGATGGAAAAATTATTTCCAAAGATGAATTCCTTTCAATAGATAAAAATTCTATTCAATCAATTTCTGTTTTAAAAGACAAAACAGCAACAGATAAATATGGTGACAAAGGAAAATATGGAGTAGTGGAAATAAATTTAAAAAATGAAATGAAAAGGTTTACACCGCCATTGATTATCAGGGATTCTGATGGAGCAGCAAATCCGGGGCATGTTGATAAAGTATTTACAAATGCACAGAAGGAGCCGCAGTTTCCCGGGGGCGATGTTGCATGGCAAAATTATCTTGCCCGTAACCTTCATACAGAAATCCTTAAACAGCATCATGCACAAATTGGTAATTATATAGTTGCTGTTACTTTTTTAATTGATAAGGATGGAAGTGTATATGATATTAAAGCGCTGAACGATCCCGGGTATGGCGCTGCTCTTGAAGCAGTAAGAGTGATAGCGCAAGGGCCAAAGTGGGTGCCGGCAGAACAAAACGGACGTAAAGTGGCATACAGGGTTAAACAAAATATTAGTTTCAGTATTAACTAAGTGTAGTATGTAATCTCGTATCTGCCGTTCAAAGAAATTGTATAACAGGTTTTGATGAGTTCATCTATGTTTATGGTTCAATAAATCTTGTTATATGAAATATTTAATTGTTGCTGCCTTTACTTTTTTCATGTCTGCAGCACAGGCACAAACCGGCTCACCTGTAACATTGAGATCAATTTTGTTGGAACAACTGCAAACCACGCATAATGTAAAAGATTGGTTTGTTCCACCATCAATTGCTATTGCAGGATTAACACCTGAGCAAGCCAACTGGAAAGATGAAACAGAAAACCATTCCATTGCACAACTGACCACGCACCTTATCTTCTGGAATAAAAGGGTGCTTGATAAATTTAAAGGAATAAAACCGGATGCTTTTGATGGTGATAACAAAGAAACATTTTCACCTGTTGATGAAAAATCCTGGCCAGTAACAATACAAAGACTGGACAGCATTATGAATGCGCTTGAAGACTTTGTAAAAAATGCGGATGAGAAAACATTAGAGTCTGTTGCTTCCACAGTAGCACACATTGGAACCCACAATGCATATCACACAGGACAAATTTTATATATCAGGAAAATGAAAGGTTGGTGGGATGATAATAATGGAGTGAAATGAAAAAATAGTATAACTCTAAGAAAGATTCAATTTAGGCCTTGTTATATAAGTTTGTGAACAAAAAAGCCGCAGTGAAATTTCATTGCGGCTTTTTGATGAAAGTTACCTTGCTATAACAAGTTGGAGTGTTTGGTATTTGCCATTTTCATCTATGACCCTGATCAGGTAATTACCATTGGCATAGTTAGTAAGATTTATTTGCTGGCTATACACTTTTGCTTTTCCAACCTGAACTTTTTGTTGATGTAATTTTCTTCCATACAAATCACTTAGCTCCAAAACCACTTGACCTGAATACCCGGTGAGTTCTACCTTTACAAATGTTTGTGCGGGATTAGGCATAATGCGGGCATATTTTATTGCAGATGCAGTCATTACTGATTCCTCACTTGCAGAAGCGACAGGGGCAATATCGTCATTCCTGATGGTACCCACACCCGTGCCATCTGTAATGACTGCATTTACCGGGTTGGATAATACTACTGTCATGGTTTCATCCGTTTCAGGTATTATATCTGAATTGATTATAACGGCCACCGGCATCCTTTTTACACCTGGGAGGAAAGTTAGCTGGCCTGATGAAGCCTGATAGTCGCTTCCTGCTTCAGCAGTACCGTTTTGTGTGGCATATTGTACTTTGACAATTCTACGGCTTGCTTTACTAAGCTTCACATAAAATATCATTAACCTGTTGCCATCGTTTCCTTCTCTTATTGATTTATCATTGATGGAAATTCCAATAGGATTGTTTTCGGTGCATGCTTCGTCCACCAGCCCATTGCAATTATCATCAATTCCATTACCACAGATTTCAATTGCATCCGGATGTACAGATGCGTCATCATCGTTGCAATCTGTATTATTGTCAACACCGCATGCTACCGGTGAACCAGCACCATAACCATCGCCATCATTATCGGCGTACAACAATTTAGTATCATCACAATCGGTATTATTGGTTACATAACCCGAAGGTTGTGTGCAGGAAACCTGAGAAACATTGGGATTACCAAAACCATCGCCATCTGCATCTTCATACCAGGTTACGCCGCCATCTTCATCAATTAATCC
>JAFDXI010000076.1 GCA_018268035.1 Bacteroidota bacterium
ATTGTTTGTTCCACTTTATCACCCGCAGCGGCTTCCACCGTCATGGCATCTATCGCACCAGCACTGTTTATTATCTGCTTTTCGCCTTTGGGAAAAGGTGGCAATGGCGGCAACACATGCGGTTGCAATAATTTCGATATGATGTATTCGTTTGCCATTATTGTGCTACTGCCTGGCTCATTGCTACGGCCCTTGTCATTTCATCTACTATAATATCTCTTATCTTACCTGCACCCTCTCTTATATTGTTTGAGATTACTTCCAGTTTTTCTATCTGCTTGTCTATTGTAATATAAATTGTAGTATTTTTTGTGCCGCCTGTTGCAATGGCTTCATTTGTTTTGCTTGTATCCAAAGAAGTTTGATAGTCATTGCCGTTTTTATTATCTGTTTTGTTTTTTTTGCCTGGTAATTTGGGAGGGGCAATGCCCTCTGAAATAGTTGGAAGTTTTCTGCTTCCCTTTTGTACAAAATCATAAGTACTGCCCAAAAGAGGAATATTGACACCTTGCAGCTTTGACATATCGGCAACAGATGCAGCATTTGTTCTCGGCCCCATTCCCAATTTATCCTGAATATTATCAATCCCGTCAACACCTGCTTGTGCAGCTTTGCCCAAAAAACCAGGTATTTTTGAAAGCCAATGAAGTACACCTTTAATTGGTTCAAGAACCGCGTTCAATAATACCTCTCCCAATTTTTTTATACCTGCAATTATCCCGTCTGTTTTAAATGCCTCTTTAATGTCATTCCAATGGCTATACAATTGCTTGATAGCACTTATCAATAATCCAAAAGGCCCCATTAGTAATAAAATACCCTTGCCCCATGTGTTGTAATATTTCACAGCCTGTGCTACCACACCAATTATTAATGCAATGGCCGCAACTATCCATGTTCCCGGGAAATCCCAAACTGCAAGATTTAAAACCCACTGAGCCGCGGCGGCAATTAAAATCCCCGCTGCCAATGTTGCTAAAATTCCACCCACAGGTTGCAACAACGGGCCTAATTTTTCACCAAGCCAACTAAAAAATTGCATTATAGATGATGCGATTGGTAAAAAAACCTGCCCGAGAGTTATCGCCATTTGGTCAAACTGGCCTTTCAATTGCTCCAATTGTCCATAAGGAGTGTCTGCAATTTTATTAAGCATGTCGTTAAATCTTCCTCCAGGGCCTGTGGCTATTTCCATCGCATGCTTAACATCATCTACGGTTATTTTTCCCTGTTCCATTTTTTTTGTCAGCTCCTGATAGCTGACACCCGTTTTATCTGCAAGAACCTGTAGGGGATTAAAGCCCGCATTGATTAATTGCAACAATTCCTGACCGGCCAGATGCCCTTTCCCGGAAATTTGTGCAAATGCAAGTGACAACTGCCCAAGTTTATTGGAATCACCCATGCTTATGTCACCAAGTTGTTTCATAACTGGCATCACGTCTGAATCTTTAATCCCATTCGCCATCATTTGTGCGCCCATATCATATACTTCAGATCCGAATACTGTATCAGTTGCAAATTTTGTCAGGTCATTGTATAATTTAGTTCCGGATTTATCACCGGCCATTACCTGCAATTGCATTTTCTCTTTGCCAGCCTGCATTGCCTTTTGTGTAGCAGCCCATGCCCCCGTTATTACAGCGCCTGAAATGGCTATCGGATTTTTAATAAGGTTTGCTCCGGGAAGATTGTTAGCAAAATCTTTACTCCAGGTTTTTAATTTTGAACCGTTGATTGTTTCTAACCTGGTAATTTCTTTTGTCAGATTTTTTATCTCACTATTATAAGCTCTTATTGTTCCCAATTCTTTTGACGGTATCCAATCCCGCTCACTTTTGAGCAGCTCCAGCTTCTCACGCAATGAACCAACGCTATTACCAAACGCTTTTAAAGAATTCTTCACGGCGTTTGATTGTTTTTCCAACGCGGAAAATTTGTTAAGGGCCAATTCACTGTTTACACCTATCTTGGCCAGATTCTTAGTCATCTGATCCCGTAACGATAATGTATATTGCAGTATATTTGCCATAACTTTATAATATGGAAATATTGATTTTTATAATGATTATTTTTATGGCTCTATACTTTTTTTTAAAAGTAATCCCAGCCATACATGAATTATTATACTATACTGTCGGGTTGCCTTTTATTCCGTTTTTTAAGGCCTGGGAGATTAGAAAACACAACCCGAATAAATCAAAGGCCATTTTTATCTGCTGGTTGTTATTGCTAATATTTATTTGCCTGATTCTTTGTCTCTGATCCATTTTAATTCCTGCAAACGCATAGCCCATTCTTCATCACTAAGGGTGTCGGGGTCTTGAATATGCATGTAATATCTCAACTGAGCATTACTGATACGAATACTATCGGTCGTTTCGTTAATTCTGGCATCACTCAAATTTTTTTTATAGTGGCTTCTTTTACTTTAATAATCTCACTGATTACTTGTCCTGCTCCAAGAAACAAACTATCATCTGTTTTAATTTCTTCATCACCGCCAAGCCAGCAATTATTCAACAAAATCTCATTGAATTTAATAGGGTCTTTAGTTCCTACACTACCTGCATAACTCAGAGTTTTTCTATCCGGAGTTTTTAAGAAGGCTACATGGCCGTCCACTTCTATCTGAAATATCTCACCATGCTTTTTCTTCCAGTCATCAATCTGCTGTTGTGTTATTTCTGCCATACATTTTTATTTGATGTTTAAAAATTTTACGCTACCTGGTTTTGCAATCCGGTTGCTATAAACGGCAAGGTGATTTCAATAAACTTATCACCCTGCTTCCACTCTTTAGAGGCTTCGGTGATCTGTATGCCTGTGATGGCATCACTCATCA
>JAFDXI010000077.1 GCA_018268035.1 Bacteroidota bacterium
TACTCTTGACGCCAGTGAGTATTCCACTTCGACAGCGGCAACAGGATGCACTTTGTGTGCCCTCCTGATTAATTCGGGGCTTGTCTCTGATAAGCCAATATGTTTTACTTTACCCTCGGTAATTAAATCAGCAATAGCTCCCACTGTTTCCTCAATCGGAATAGCAGGATTGATTCTGCCTGGTTGATAAATGTCTATGCTGTCAACATTCAGTCGTGTCAGTGAATAAGCGGCAAAGTTTTTTACTGCTTCCGGCCTTGTGTCGAAGCCAAACCAGTTACCGGAAGGAGAACGCAACGCTCCAAACTTAACACTGATAACCCGTTTTTCCTTTCTGCCTTTTAACGCTTCACGAATAAGCAGTTCGTTATGTCCCATTCCGTAATAATCCCCCGTATCAAGAAAATTTATTCCCATCTCTAAAGCTGACTGTATGGTTTTAATGCTTTCAGCATCATTACGGGTTTCCTTTGTTCCATACATATCGCTCATGCCCATAGTGCCAAGTCCTAAAGCGGAAACTTCGGGTCCGTTTTTGCCTAATTTAATTTGCTTCATTATTTATTGAGTTTAAATTATGCAGCAAAGATTGGAATTAGTTTTCTCTTCAATATGGTGAGAAGTTCAGAATTTTACCCTTGATTTTTCTCTGAACTGTTTTGGGGTGATGCCTTCAAAATGCTTGAAAAACTTGCTGAAGTTGGAAGGGTCAAAGGTGAGTTGCCTCGCAATTTCTGCTATGGATAAATCTGTTGTCAGGATTAATTCTTTGGAAATATGCATCAGCTTCTCTTCGTAAATATCGCAGGGAGATTTTCCCAGTTCACTTTTTATAGTGTTGCTCAGGTGAGTGGGATGAATGTGTAAAAGGGCTGCTATATCCTGCACTTCAAAAGTGGTTTCGGCTTTACCTGTTTTCAGGTCGTTCATGTGCTTTTCCAACTCATTCAGAAATTGTGCTATTATTTCCCTGGGTCTTTTCATACTTTTATTTATTTAGTTTCCTGAATTCAAGGGGTGTCTGGCCGGTGTGCTTTTTAAAGAATTTTCCAAAATTTGCAGGATCTGAAAAGTTTAACTGATAGGCTATTTCGGCGATATCAAAATCAGTAAACTGAACTAATGATTTAGCCTCCGTCAACAATCTTTCGTTGATGTAACTTAAGGCATTTTTGCCGGATGCCGATTTGATGGATTGTGAAAGATGATTTGGAGTAACATTTAATAGAGAAGCATAATCTTCAACTGCTCTTGTTCCAATGTAAAAATTGTTTGCCAACCGGATGAATTTTTGAAGCAGGATTTGCTGCGGTGTTGTAAATCCTTCTTCCCATTGCCTGAAAGCATTAGTAAATTCTTTTAGCTGATACAATAAGGCAAGAAGTTTTACGGAGGCAATTTTATGCTGATTGTCGTTTGTGTTTTCGTATGCAGCGAAAACCTCTTCAAAATGGGGAGCAAACTCGCGGAACTTTGTTTCGTTGAGTTTAAAAAAATTGGTGTGAAGCACATTAAAGAAAGGGAACTCTTTTTCAAAGTCGGGTTTGAAAAATGAAAAACATTCTTTCTTGAAATAAATTAAATAACCGTTAGCTGAGTTGTCTCTGTAGAAACTATAAAGCAATCCGGGCGATTGAAAAACAAGGAAAGAGTTCAGTTTGGTAACATTGGTGTTATCATAAATTATTTTGGTCTTACCTGCATTTGACACTAAACCTATAAAATAAAAGTCCTTGCGAAAGGGAGGTTTGTAATTATTGATTGCCCCATCATTTTCTTTCAACCGAAGGCAATAAAAATCCGGGTCGCTTGTCCTGTAACTGGACTGAACAGACCGAAGAAAGTCGTTTATTTCTTTATAGTATGGAATTTCTTTTTTTAATTCTTCCATAGTTAAAGATAGTAACTGAGAATCGTCAAATGGGTGTTGGTAATAGAAATTTAAATGTTGTTTGTACGCTGGGGATGTTTTATTATCTTATTTCGCAGGTATGAGTGGGGGCTTGTACACCCAAACTTTTTGAAGTTTTTGTCGTCTGTATGTCATTGCGCACCTGTCAATAATTGGTGTATTAAAGTTTATTGTCAGTTCGCCTGTTTGATGGTTGCGCTGCCACCCAATACATGATTGGTAACACCTGATCATATGTTTACCATGACTACGAAATCGGATAGAAAATTGTCAATATCAGGTAAAACAGAAATTGATTGTATCATTTAATTTTAACACTATTGCAGAAGCAAAAACTTCTGACGTTTAACACCAAAGGGGCAATTTTAAATTTACATGAATGACCAGAATAAGACTTGTGCATTTAATTTTCTTTCTTTTTACATTACTGTTGTCCTGTAAACATAAAAGTACCGGCGAATCATTTAGTGAATGGAAGTCATACAGAGGTGATGATGGCATCAATGCTTATTCGGGGCTTAACCTTATCAACAAGGATAATGTAAGTAAACTGCAGGTAGCCTGGACTTATCGTTCGGGTGATACATTGGAAAATTCAACCATTGAAACCAATCCGTTGATCATAAACGGTGTGTTATATGGTATTTCGCCAAGACAAAAAACATTTGCATTAGATGCAAAAACGGGAAAAGAATTATGGGTCTTCAATCCCTATGATTCCAATAGCCAGGAGGGAGGAGTGTCAAGAGGGTTAACGTGGTGGGAAGACGGCGATGACCAAAGGATTTTTATATCAGCATCGCACCGCTTGATTGCTTTAGATGCAAGAACTGGCAAACAAATAATGAACTTCGGGGAACATGGTTTTGTTGATCTGCGCAAGGGGCTCAGAAACGATGATGACATTGAAAAATATTTTATTGCGAATACTTCGCCGGGAGTTATTTATGGAAACTTAATCATTGTCGGTTCAAGTTTGAATGAAATGTATGAAGGATTGCCCGGCAATATTCGTGCATTCGATGTAAGAAGCGGGAAAATGAAATGGATGTTCAGTACTGTGCCAAAGCCGGGTGAATTGGGATATGAAACCTGGCCCGCCGAAAGTTATAAAACAGCCGGAGGCTGCAATGCATGGGCCGGGTTGAGCATTGACAAAAAAAGAGGAATTGTATTTGCTTCAACCGGTGCGCCTCAAATGGATTTTCATGGTGGCGACCGGGCAGGTGACAATCTTTTTGGCAATTCTATAATTGCCATTAATGCATCAACCGGAAAATATATCTGGCATTTCCAGGTTTCGCATCATGATACCTGGGATTATGATCTGCCATCACCTCCTAATTTAATCACTTTAAAAAAGAATGGAAAAGCCATTGATGCAGTAGCGCAAATTACCAAGCAGGGATGGATTTTTGTTTTTGAAAGAGAAACCGGCAAACCCTTATTCCCTATTGAAGAAAGGGCCGTTCCGTCTTCCGGTATGCCGGATGAAGAGCTGAGCCGTACCCAACCCTTTCCACTTTTTCCTCCGCCATTAATAAGACAGAAATTTGACAGCAGCGATGTTACTGATATTTCACCCGAATCAAGAGATTATGTTCTGAAAAAGATTAGAGATTTCAGTTTTGGTAAAATATATCATCCGCAAAGTAAAAAGGGCATCATCCAGTTGCCGGGGTTCAGGGGTGGAGGAGAATGGAGCGGCGCTGCTTTTGATCCTGAAACCGGAAGAATGTTTGTTGGTGTAAACGAAATACCCAACATGGTACAATTAATAGAAATGAAACCGGAAGACCCCAATGCTTTTTTCAAGATGCCGGTATTAAGAGCGGGAGAAATGGTATATCAAAAAAACTGTTCAGCCTGCCATGGTGCCGACCGTAAGGGCCATGACTCTTATCCATCATTGTCAGATATTGGGAAAAAATTAAATCAGCAGCAGGCACAGGAAATTATTGAAAAAGGAAGAAGCAAGATGCCGGCATTTTTGAATATGCCTGCTGCTCAGAAGGAAGCCCTTATTGCTTACCTGTTCAATCTAAAAAAAGATAAATTATCGTCCGCTAATTATGCAGATACTTTAAAAATGGCAAACAACTTCCGCAAGCGATATACCATTACCGGTTATAGGCAATTGA
>JAFDXI010000078.1 GCA_018268035.1 Bacteroidota bacterium
AGCATTTTCGGTAGCGGCAATAACAATACCAACGCGCAATCTGATGCAGCAATTGTTCGAGTGTATGATAGCGAAAAAGCCTTAGCAGTAACCACAGATTGCAACAGCCGCTACGTCTATGCCAACCCTTACAAAGGGGCAATGATAGCCGTTGCGGAAGCAGCAAGAAATATCGTGTGTAGTGGCGGAACCCCGGTAGGCGTCACCAACTGTCTCAACTTTGGTAACCCTTATAATCCTGAAGTCTATTACCAGTTTGTACAAGCTATCCAAGGTATGGGAGCCGCCTGCAATAGGTTTGAAACACCTGTCACCGGTGGCAATGTAAGTTTCTATAACCAAGGGCCAGATGGCGCGGTTTATCCCACACCAACGATTGGTATGGTGGGTGTGCTTGATGATATCAACAACAAGATGAGCTTGCGTTTTCAACATCCCGGTGATTTAATCTACGTAATTGGTCAAAACCGGAATGATTTCAACTGCTCAGAGTATTTGCATCATATCTGTGGTATTAGCCAAAGTCCGGCACCTCATTTTGAACTTGACGAAGAATATGCCATACAACAAGCGGTGGCCAAAGTGATTGAACGGGGTACAGTACGTTCCGCACATGATATTTCAGAAGGTGGACTTTTTACTTGTTTACTAGAGTCCGCTATGGACTCCGGATTGGGCTTCGACATAACAACAGATGCCAAAATTAGGAAAGATGCGTTCTTATTCGGTGAAGGTCAAAGCCGGGTGGTGGTGAGTGTCAATCCGGATTTGAAGGCTTTATTTGAAGGCGAGTTGACTGTTCCTTTTTGTCAAATTGGCCATGTGGCCGCTAGCGCAGCAATCACAATTGATCAAGAGTCCTGGGGCTATCTTGATGAATGGAAAAAAGGCTACGACGAAGCCCTGGAGAAACTGTTGACCCAAGTTGCTTAGGGGTATTCAGGAGCGATATTTCTAAGGTTTTCGCAACTACTCCATCCATGGCTTCGGGGGATATTTCCTAGTCAAATGACGCAACGCATTTGACTAGGAGCTCTCTTACTTCAATCTTCAATAGTCCGGATTTTGCCGTATTCAATTTGCTATTCTGAAAAAAATAATCAGTAGCGCCCGGTAAAATATACTTTTTGCATACAGTTTCTATAGTTCGTTTCGTAGCTACAATAATAAATGGTGGCTGATTTGAAACCCAAATCTCAACCGTTTTTCTATTCCCTGATAATCTTAACCGGACATTACTGATTCAAAAATGAAGTACTGCAAAGTTACAATACCACCCACAAAAAGCGAATGCGGCAAGGTGTCGTTGAATGATATGCTGAGCTTGTCGAAGTACAACGAAGCGCAAACAGCTCTGGGCCAACGCGCAGGGCTTTTCCTTCACCAGGTCTTTCTTCTATTCGTCATAATGATTGTTAGTGGCTGTTTTTTTCATTCGTTTGTAAGTCTTTGAACATTATATAAGTGTCTACAAGTCCTAAGTCCTTGTGTCGAAAGCCATTTGGTGTTGTGCCGATTATGTCAAACCCGAATTTCTGCCACAACTTAACAGCGGCTTCATTTGTACTTACTACAATATTAAACTGTATGCCTAAATATCCTTTGTCCTTTGCGAAACGGATTGAATGTTCGCAAAGCAATTTTCCTGTTCCACGTCCGTGATGTTTAGGACTTACCATATAACTGCAATTTGCAATATGGTCGCCCAAGTCAATTTGGTTAGGTTTGATAATATATGTTCCTAAAATTTCGTCATTGTCCACCGCAACAAATGTGTCCATATAGTCAGCAAACCAATGTTTATGCAAACTGTCTTTTGGTGTGTTTGGGTCAAAAACATAAGTGTCGCCCGTTGCGATAACATTTTTAAAAATGTCCCAAATTTTATCGTAATCGTTCTGTATGTCAGCTCGTCTTATGTTCATAATTTTTGTCAAAGTTTCAATGTCTGTGCGTGGTTTGCAGAGTTGCCCTAAAATAGCCACTAACGGTTTTGCAGCTTTGCGAGGGCTGGGTAATAGAAGCACTAAAGTTCAATTTAGCACTACTGCTGAATTGAAGTACAAATGCTGAATTTTGTACTTCACCCCAGCTCTTGCAAAACTGCTCGTTAGCAGCAGGTTTTTTATTTGATTTCTTTTAGTCAATACCAAGTTCTTTTTCCATTGCGCTCCATTGTTTTCCAAATTCTACTTTTTCTAAGGCGATTTTCCGCTTATCTTTTGGTAGACATTGAATACAAGTCTGATATGCAACCCCTTTATAGTATTCTTTACATTTTGGACATAACTCCAACTTGTTTAAGTCAAAATTTGAAGCACATTTTCTGCAAGCGGTTATTGTATCTTCAAATGAAAGGTATTTTATATTGTCGTCTAGATATAGTAAAAACGCTATCTTTTCAATCTCTTCAGTATCTTTATTCTTTGCTCTTTCTCTTTGTAACCAATATCTAATATTTGAAAGATTATGCTTGTTTCTCCATTTATCATTTGTTATAAAACACTTGTCACGAACTTCAATCGCCTCTTCATTTTCATAAAAACTTTCTATTAGTTCGTTTACAGATTTATTAACCGTTTCATCAAATTCGTGGCGACATTCTGTGCAAAGATACTGAGGTGTTTTCCTAGTTCTTCTATTTGGATTCCTACTCTTACAATTTGGACACAAGGGAATTGGCACATAGTCATATTTTTTCAACACGTAGTCGCTTAATTCAGTTTTGTCAACCTTTTGACCCGAGCCAATATATTCTTTTGCGTACTCTTTTGTTATTTCTGTTAAGTACTCTGAATATTTTCTTGGATGAGAAAGATGTTGAAGTGTTAGTATTTCATTTCCGCTACAAATTTCACATTTATCTTTTATAATTTCAGCTCTTCGTACCTTCCAATCTTTTGTATGCCAAGAACGTTGTCCCTCTTTTATATTATTCCAACATTGTGCTTTTGCGAGTTCTAAATCAAGTTCGCCATTTATCAATTTATCTCTTAATTCTATTAGTTCGCTATATATTAACATTTCAATTTTGGCTTATTTTATTTTGGGACGAGAGTTCGGATAAACTTCTGACTAACGTTTTTTATTTTCATTCATAATCAATATGTTGCCCATCCTAAATCACCTTTAGTCAGTTCAAATTTAGTGATTTGTTTTCGGATACGCTTCACTAAACCAAGCTTTCTTTTTTCGTCAAGGA
>JAFDXI010000079.1 GCA_018268035.1 Bacteroidota bacterium
ACCTCCTAATCCTGAGCAGAATCCGGTTATACAGGGTTTATTATTTTAAATCAGTTTTTGGCAGCCTGTAACTCAATAGAATCAATAATTTTATTTTAGATTAAAAACGTTTAGGACAGTATTGAGGTGAAACAAATTATTGTTTCACCCTGATAAGATTTAAAATAATACCATAACTCCCATCTTCAAATCTCGCTGGCTCCGGAGTGGGTTGCCAGGTCCAATGCAGGAAATTTTTATATACCAACCCAACATTATGTGCATATACTTCAACAGAATAATTTCTTTGCTGATAATATTGTGGATCAAAATTTCCTTCCGGTGTAGTTTCATCACGTTGCAGAACGGTTACAGCACTATCAATGATACCACTTGCTGTGTTAAAAGGCATATTGACGGAATCGTAAGTATAATTCCACCCGTCAAGATATTGAAATTGTGAATTGGCAGAACGTGTATCTATATAACTATTACCAGGCCAATCATAACCATTCACAACTGGGCTTGTCAGCTTGATAAAGTGCAAATTATTATCATCTACAACTTCTACATTCTTTCCATTATAAGTAACATAATATGTAGAGATATTATGCCAGGGTTGTTGTTCAAGTGTATCAGTTATAAAACGATAAACAGTCCAAGATGAGTCGCCGGTATTATCCAAAAAACTATCGCCCACACTATCTTTTAAATGATAACTATTTACAATAAGTGCTGTTCCAAAAGCAGGAATAGTAGTTGAATCCAATCTGTAAAACCAAACCTTACCGCTCCTTAAAGGATAGTATGAATTAGCAGCTAAATAAATTCCAGTATCATCTTTTTTACAGGCATAAAAAAATAACAACAGAAATATATAAGAAAATATAGATGTCCTCTTCAAAAACATAATGGCCGGTAAGCTATAATTTTTATTAAAATGAAAACGTTTTGAGATGAAATTTCTTATTTATTCGCCTGTTTTTTATTATCTGCTTGCATTACATAAATGTTTCAAACAAAATATTATCTAAACGGTGAGCATCAGCTTATTAAAATATTCAGCGCTCAATAACATCCTGTTTCCATACCAGCTAAACATTTCACCATCTACTAAAATTATTTTTGAAGATGGCAACAAAGACTGTAGTTCATCAATATGTTTTTGTTGAAATGGATAAGGCTCTGATGAAAGTAAAATATATTCACAATCCAGTTGTTGCAGTTCTTCAATTTTTGTTTCGGGATATCGTGACCTTTCTTTAAAGATATTTTCGAAACCTGCATACTGCATCATTTCATTGATAAATGTTCCTCCTCCGGCCACCATGTATGGATCTTTCCAGATAAAATAAGCAGATGACCTTTTCTGTGTAACGTTATTTTTAAGTAGAGAAAATTTTTCATTGATTAAACTTGTCAAGGCTATTGCCTGTTCTTTTTTATTAATCAGTTCACCTATATCAAGAATCATCTCTATTGCATCATTTAAATTATTCACATCACTCACATACACTTTTGCAAACTCTTGTAAAGCCTCTACCTGGTCTTTTAAATTTTCTTCTTTATTGGCAATAATAAGGTCAGGATGTAATGATTTTATTTTATCCAAATGAATATTTTTTGTGCCGCCAATTCTTGTTTTTGATCTGAACCACTCTTCAGGATGCACACAAAATTTTGTAATGCCCACTACTTCATCATTTAGGCCAAGAGCATGCAGCAATTCAGTTTGGGAAGGCACGAGGGAAACAATTCTTTGCACAGTTTTTTTTACATGCGAAGATAAAAACACAAAAATCAAATTATTATCTTTGATCAATTATGGGCATATGGTCGCAAATCAAGCAATATTTATTTTTGAAGAAAAGGGATCCGAATGAGCATACCAATACCAATATCAGGCTCATGAACGGTATGAACAGGACATCCCTGTTTATTTTTATTATCTGTATAATCTTTATGCTGGTAAAGTTTGTGATAATACCATTGTTTCATTAAAGGCCTGCATAATAATCATAGCCTCTTTCAGCCCAGTAATCCGGAGGTTTTTGATTACTAAAAAAAATGGTTCCTATTTGTTTTATGTGTTTGATTCCATATTTAACAGGTATAATCAATCTTAATGGATATCCCTGATTCATAGGAAGTGGTTCATTATTTAATTCATAACAAAGAATTGTTTGCGACTGCAAAGCGCTTGGCATATCAATGCCTACATAATATTTTTTATCTATAGTTTGCAAGCCCACATATTTCATTTGTTCCTGTTCATTCAAATGATAATATTCCATAAAAGTTTTAAGTGGCACACCAGCCCAATGCGTAACCTGACTCCAGCCTTCTATACATTTAAAATCAAATATCACATCCTCTTTAGGAAGTTTTTTTATATCGTCCAAAGTAAGCTTTAACGTATCTCCGGGTTTGCGAACAACCTGCAATCTCCAGGCAACAGTATCAATCTCTTTTTTGATACCAATCCAACCATTTACCCGAACTTTTTTTACTGCATCTCTTTCAGAATACACTTTGCTTTTTTTAGAAGAATCAAATGTGGTGGTCAAAATACGCTCATTTGCTTCCAACACTTTTCTCAATGGTTTTAAAGCGCCTTGTTCTTTTGGTTGATTATTCAACCATTTCCAGGCAAATATTCCTGATGCAACCATTAATGCAAATACAAAAAATGAAATGACAAGTTTTTTCGTAAGAGAGGACTTGCTTACTTCTTTTGTTCGTTTAGAATAATAATCCTGTTTACTCATTTGGCATGAATGTTTTTTTCATTTTTTATAACTTCCAACCCACTAATCATTGCCTGGAAATTATTCCACCCGGTTATTATTACCTGTAAGATATGAATCAAGAAAAACAAGACATAACCTAAAGTAAAAATAAAATGTTCAATCCTTGCGGCAGTATAACCGCCACATAAAAATAATGTCCATGAAAACTGAACAGGTTTATAGATTGCCAACCCACTCAGCACACTACCTATTCCCATAAAAATTATTGCGCTATATGCTATACGTTGTGCAGCATTATATTTTTGCTGAGGAGGTGATGTTGTACGAATATGCAAGTCATGCAACAAAACCTGCCAGGCCTCTTTAAATGATTTTTTGTTGGGTAATAAATAGCGCCATTCTCCTGAAAATACAGTATAGGCTACATATAAAATTCCATTGATTACAAACAACCAGGCAAAAGCAAAATGAAAACTCATACCCTTGGCCAGGTTATATGGAATATGCAAAGCCTTATAGAAATCTTTTGAAAAAAATCTATAGATTACAGCATCCCCTATTTTAATCTGGTAAACACTATTTGCCCAGTATATCAATAACCCACTCCAGATCATGATTGAAATCACAGGAAAATTTATCCAGTGAAACCAACGAATAGCCAATGGATGTTTTTTTATAACCTGTTTCATCTTTGCTTCCTTCATTTGTGAATTGGAAACCACAGGCTCCTGGCTCATTTCGCTTTCTGTACTCATTGATTCATCTAAATCCATAATATTTTTGTAACAGTTTTTTTGATGAAAGAAAAATTACTCATCAAAAATATTATTCTCACATATCCTTTCCTTTTACAAATTTCAATGATGCTGAATTCATGCAATACCTCAACCCTGTTGGTTTAGGTCCATCATTAAATACATGACCGAGATGTGCACCACAATTTTTGCAATACACTTCTATACGAACCATTCCATGTGAATCATCTTCTTTTTCACCAACATATTTTGTATTGAGTGGTTGATAAAAACTTGGCCAGCCTGTGTGACTATTAAATTTTGTAGCACTGCTAAACAATGGTACACCACAACAAACACAATAATAAATTCCTTGTTCATGATTGTCCCAGTATATTCCGGTAAAAGCCGCTTCAGTCGCAGCATGCCTTGTTATTTCAAACTGCTGCGGTGTCAAAATTTTTTTCCATTGTGCATCAGTTTTTGTTACAGCATATTTTTGTTGCACTGGTTGCTGTTGTTGAGCGCAAGATGAAACAGCAAGCATTCCCATCAAACAGGTGAAAAGAAAGAATTTTTTCATTTGAAAATTTTTAAAATTACCAGGTATCGCCACTCTGAAAATTTCTCAAAAAACAAATTTGTTTCTGGTTATGAAATTTGTAATGACTATTAA
>JAFDXI010000007.1 GCA_018268035.1 Bacteroidota bacterium
CACCCATAAAATAAACTTATGCGGATGGATATGCTTCCTTTCATTACTGATTACAGTTGACATTATTTTACCCGATATGAAATGAGGTTGAGAAAATAGAATCGCGGCAAATTTACAATCTCTTTGGTTATTATCCCTGAACATTCTGATATAACAAAATAAATTAACCTGAAGTCAATATAGAATAGCCGGTCCTGAGTCTATTTTAATTGAGCAAGTTATTCACACCTCATTGCGCCAGGTTATTGTTTTACTAACTTAAGGTGTTGCCTGTTATCGCGTTCATCGGCAATAGAAACTAAATAAATACCGGCAGCAAGATTTTTTGTATCTATACTGATCGAATTGCCCCCTGCATTGGCAAAAGTCTCTTTTTGCATTAATATTTTTCCGTTCGCATCACTAAGCTGTATAAAATATTTTGCAGGTGCCCCGGCATAAAATACCACTGTACTTTTGTCTCTTGTTGGATTGGGATAAACTTCCGGTTTTTTAGCTAAAGCATCTGTGATAACATCTTCAATTCCGTTTTGGCTTGCAACCGCTGCGCCTAATTTTACGCTCAATTTTTTTGTTGGTGATACTCCGCAACTGTTTTCTGCGTAAACAATTACTTGTCCTGCCACCAAACCCCAGGTAACAGTAATTGTATTGGTGCCTGCTCCTGAAGTGATGACCGCATCATCAGGAACGCTCCATGAATAATTTAAACCTTCCACATTGGTAACACTATATACCAAACCTGTCTCATTTGCTGAAACTGTTTTTGGCCCTTTTATAGCAGAAGTAGCAGCGGGTTTAGCCATGATTCTTAAAGTATCAGAAACACTGCCACAATTATTTTTAGCTTTTACAATAACATTTCCAGCAGTGAAATCTGATGGAACATTTATTTTTATTGAAAGTGAATTTTGTCCTGATACCAATGTGCAGTTACCAGGTACTTTCCAAGTATAAGAAGTTGCATTTTCAACTGCATCAATAGAATACTTCACATTGGTTGCTCCTCCACACAAATTACCTTTCTGACCCTTGATAATTCCAATAGATCCAATAATTGGCATAACTGTTACCGTATCCGATGATGTTGTACCCTGGCATCCATTACTATCTGTTACAGTTACAAAATAAACTCCGCTATTTTTTACGGTTATCTTTTTTGATTTTTTGTTATTGCTCCACAAGTATTGAGTAAAACCTGCAGGAGCAGATAATATTACACTATCTCCCGAACAAAAATTTAAAGAATCTGAATTGGAAATTTGCAGACTATTATAAGATGGACAAGGAGTAGTAAAACTATCGGTTACAAAAGTAGTTGTTAGGTAATCACATCCAATACCATTCCCATTGAATTCATAAACACTTACATAATATGAATGATTGGGAAGAAGTCCAGTCACAGAAACTTCGTCTCCATTTCCACTATATACAACAAAACTATTTGTACCTGTTTTTTCCCCTTTACCGAAAACATTATTTGCAGTATAGCCTTTACCATCTTCCGGAGAAACTGGTATTGAATCTTGTTTTATAACAACTAGTCTATTTTCACCTGAGCCTGTGGTAAAGCTAATCTTAACAGATTTTGTTTTCAGTTTTGTAAAGCTGATATCTGATGCCTGCGTTTGGGGCTCCAAAGTAAAAACTGCCAATCCAGAAGGAGAAGGATTTGTTCCAACATTGTTCCATGGGCCTCCGGCAAATAATTTATTTGCTCCCACATACACACAGGTAACTGCATTGCCAGGTTTGGGATTGAAAGCAGTTGCGGTTCCGGTTGTAATATCCACGCTAGCCAGGTTGCCTCTTGACGCACCATTGACCTTACTTAAATTATTAGAACCAACAAATAAAGTGCTGCCCCAATTAGCAAGTGCATTCACAGCTACATCGCTACCTGTAAGCTTTACATTGAAACCAGTAACGGCATTGGTTGTACTAATAAATGAAGCCAGAGAATGTCTTGTGCTGTCTCCTATTTTTGTAAAATTTCCGCCTGCATAAACAGTATCGCTTAAAGCGAATAAAGAATAGACAATACCATTAGGAACTGGTGGTGAAGCCTCCAAATTTCCATTTATGTTATCGAATTTTGCCAGGTATTTTTTATTGGTGGTTTGATTCACCTTTGTAAAGTTGCCGCCCAGGTAAACATTGTTATCAACGGGAAGTATAGTATTAACCACATCATTTAAATTGGGATCCCATGCAAGCACGACGGCTGTATCAGTCAGTAAAGCGGCAGCGAAGTGGCGGGTTTTATTTTTTACTTTGCTAAAATTGCCGCCTACATATAAAACACTATCTTTTATCGCAAGGCTCTTTACTTCATTATCAGTATTCGCAACCCATGAATATATAGGGTCACCATTATATATATTTATTGCTGCAAGGTTAGCTCTTTGGGCATTACCAATATTGGTAAAATATCCACCTGCAAAAAGGATTGAGTCTTTAATAGTTAAAGCATTCACATAGCCGTCTCCTCCAGAAGTAACATAAGGGTTAGGACTAAAAGAAGTTGGAAGGCCTGTATTTAAATTAATGGCAGCAATAGATTCCCTTGACATAAAATTTACAAGATCAAAATCACCGGCGACAATTAAATTTCCTGAAGCATCTGTAAACAAACCCCTTGGTAAATTATTAAGATTAAATTTATCAGTGGTAAGTGCCGCATTGGAGGCAGTTAATTTATAGGCAGCTATGTAATTTCTTGTATCAATAAAATTTCCAGCATTGTAAATGCTCTGAAAATTGCCCATAATTACTAAGGTGTCATTATTAGATGTAACCCCTTCAACATCTCCGTCACCAGAGGCTCCATAAACCGGATATTGTCCATTAAAATTATATGTTACATCACCTGTTGAAGTATCAAATGCTATTATGTTCTTACTGTATGAATTACCATCATCATAAGTAAAATTTCCTCCAACAAAAATGCTATTTTTATAACGATAAAAACAGTTTATAGTGTTATCAGTCCAATCAGATACAAGATAATTTGAAGTAACAGGATGCCAGCTTTTAACATTAAATGAATTATTACTTATATTAATAGCAGCAAACTTGTCTATATTTTTTGTACCTATTTGTTTAAAATTTCCACCCATATATAAAATTGAGCCATCAATTTTTATACATGTTATGCTATCACTTTCTGGAAAATTTGATGATGTTTTCCCATTAGAAGCATTCAAAGCATAACAGAAATATGGTACATGTCTTCCAAAAATTTCTACACTAACATTTATAAACAACCAAGAATCATTAGCATCAATTTGCAACACCCAATTTGCAGGAGTTTCAGGAACCCAGTTTTGCAACTTACCAGTAGTAGCATTAACTGCGGCAAGATATGGTCTGCCGGTATTTTGGATAGTTTGAAATGAGCCACCCACATACAACCTGTTACTGACTTTTTTCAATGCAAGTATATTCAGCCAATATTCCCCTATATTAACAGCACCAAAATCTTTATCCAATACACCACCACTTAATACATGAATAATATTTGTTTCGCTAATTGATATGCCATTAAAACTATTAAAATAACCTGCAAGGTAAAAACCATCGCTGCCGTCGGGTTCCATTGCGTTAACATAGTCATTACCACCTAACTCGGGGAAATTCTGGGCAGGTTTATCTGTACCATGATTAAAACGGACAAGACTTTTTTTACCTATGCCCACTTGCGTGAAATCGCCACCGATGTAAGCAATATTATCTTTTTGTACAATTGCAGAAACTTTTCCATTAGTGTTAATACCAATGCTTGCAAATTTCTTGTCTAAGGTTTGGGCTTGAAGTTGATGGTTATGTACTATAAATATGAAAACAATAAAGATGAATGGTATTTTTTTCATAAACAGTAATTTTTGGTTACAGCAAGTTAATAAATTATTCTATTTCATCTCGAATTAGCCTTAAAATACCAATTATATGTTTTCACACAATACTATTTTTCTAATAAAAAAAAATTATGTATACCCCTCCTAAAACAACAAAGCCACCCGAAGGTGGCCTTGTAAAAATTCAAAAGGGAATTTATTAATGTGCAACCAAAACAGTGATCTTGCCAATAGCAACACCATCTTGTTCTACAGCCACATAATAATAACCATTGTGCAGTGAAGACAAGTTACTAATAGTATATCCGTTGGCGCCTTTATTCTGGATACCCACTTTATAGTTTCCTTGTGCAATGCCATTAGCATCTGTCATCCTCAATGTGATATTACCACCTTTGGCAAGTGTATAATTCAACCGCATGGAAGATGAAACAACAGGATTGGGGGAAACTGAAACAGCACTCAACAAATTTTCATTTGTTGATGATAGACTGCTGCCACCTGATATATTCAAAGTATAATCTTCTACCTCTCCATTGTCAAATGTTGCACATGGATCAGTGATACCGGTATTATAATGCATCTGTATCCTCATTCGGGTTGTGCCGTTTTTAGCTGTTGCTGGTATCTTAAATGATTTACTCACAAGATTGGCAGTATTGATAACCACCGGTCCCAATTTTTCATTTGCATCATTAAAGTCACCATCACCATTATAATCAATATATAATGTCCATCCTTCTTTGCGTGTTGCGCCTGTAAATCCAGCCTGTACTTTTATAGTATATGTCTGACCTGCTGTAACATTAGTACTTATTGATGTAAAGTCACCATAACCTCCATTATCACCGCTGGTGTTATCTATTGTATTGAACACAATGCGTTTAATGTATTCATTAGCTGTGCTCTGACCCATAGAAGTGCAATAAGTAATACCGCCACCACCTGCAGTGCCAACACCAACAGCATACCATGCATTTTCTACCTGAGTTACTTCATTGGATGATGCTCCATATAAATCTGTTGCTGCATTAATGCATGCATCTCTCCAGTCAGCATATTTTGAATTAGGTGTCAAGTACACGGTTTCAGTGCGATAGATAATTTGATCTGCTTTAGATAACCCCAGACCTTGTACAGAATAAACATTTCCCAAATCATTTGTGCCACTTCCTCCAGTTACCAACAGGTAAAACATAAAGTTTCCAACACCACTTAAAATATGCACATCCGCATTAGCTTTCCAATATGTTCCACCATAAGTATCAGGTTGCTGATAAGCATTTGGATTACTCATATCACGGATAATCCAATTCATATCATTGCTTAAACGCCAGTCTATATCGTTGGGTTTTGTATAAAACTGAACAGATTTCCCCATGATATCACTCATGCTTTCATTCATACCACCACTTTCACCCGAGTAATTCAATGCGCTTGTATTTTGAGTAACTCCATGCGTAAGTTCATGCCCGGTAACATCAATAGCTGTAACTCCATAACCGGTTTGAGAACCTGCATTGGTACGTTTGCCATAGTTCATGGCAGTTCCATCCCAGCTTGCATTATTATTATACAGGAAACCACCACGGTTCACATAGCTGTATAACGCATACCCATTATTATCAATACTGTTGCGGTTGAAATTGGCTTTATAAAAATCATAAGTCATTTCTACACCCCAGTGTGCATCCATTGCATTTTGATCGGGCAAGGATAAGTTCCAGTTTGAGGAAGTGTTAGTATATTCAACTCCATACTGGCCGCTATTGCCATGTAATGTAACAACTCCATTCCCCCTGGAAAGATCATGTAACCTATAGGCATTTGCGCCGGTTTGTTCAGAATGGATTGTTTGTGTACCACTGTATAAAGTGTTGGCAGTACCTACAGCATCACTGGTATGTACCCTTTCTTCACGGCCTATTACTTTGCCGGAAGCAGCATTTATAAAATAGTATGCCCTGCTGAAAGGTTCTTCAGCAAAAACATCCACTTTATATGCCAATACTAAATTCTGCGGATCTATTTGATCACTTGTATAATACCAGCACTTTTCTGCTACAGGATAATAGCTGGCATTAGGATTTTTCAACTGTGCTTTAATACTTTGTTCCATACCTGCTTCCTGCCAAACATATTTTGTAGCACCTACATTGGCAATAGCATTTTCAATAGCCTGCTTAGCACTGATTTTTGAAGCGTTTTTTGCAGACATATTGTTGCTGAAATCAGTAATTATTGATCCTGACATAGAAACAACTTTTCCATCTTTTACATTTACCACATACATAGAACGGTTTACAGGAATGCCCATATAAGTTTGATAAAACCGGTAATGAGTATAACCCAGGTTGTCTTTTTCCGAAGATTTTAATACCAATGCACTTTGATTGTCTAAACCTAAAATTTCGTTTGCTAAGGCAGGGGAAAATGCAACCTGTTTTTCTTTAACAAGCTTTACGAAATTTTTTGTTATTCCTCCACTGCCTTCAATAGAACTTTTTAAATTGTTCTGCGCATACCCATGCAATGCCAGGCCAAGCATCGCAAGCGAGAGTAACCTTTTTTTCATCGTTGAATATTTAATTTGAAAAATTAGAAGAGAGGACTAAACTAACAAATATTAGCAATAACAGTCAAATAAATTTTTTTCTATTACAATTTTATTTTTATTCGTGTCAATGAAAATAAAAATATCTGATGAATACCAGGAAAATAATTGTTACTCAAGATGGCTCTCATACTATTTCCATTCCTGAATTGAATATTACTTTTCACAGCAGGTTTGGCGCAATACAGGAAAGTAAACATGTTTTTATCCATGCAGGGTTAGAATATTTTTTTAATGAAAACAAAATAATAAATGAATCTTCAATACATATTTTTGAAATAGGATTTGGTACTGGTTTAAATGCTTTGCTGAGTTTGCAATTTGCAAATGAAAAAAAACAGCATATACAATATGAAACCCTTGAACCTTTCCCATTATCGCCTGAAGAATTCCTACAGCTTAACTATACAGGTTTATTAAATGAAAATCTAAATGAAAGTTTCACAACATTGCACCTGTGCGAATATGAAGAAAAAGTTTTAATCAGTGATTTTTTTGCTTTAAAAAAAATAAAAACATACCTGCAGGACTTTACATCCATTCAACAATTCCACATCATATATTTTGATACATTTGACCCTAACACACAACCTGAATTATGGACAGAAACGATTTTAAAAAAAATGTATGACATACTTTTACCCTTTGGCATCCTTGTTACTTATTGCAGCAAGGGATCAGTCCGAAGGGCTATGCAGTCAGTAGGTTTTAATGTTGAAAAATTAAAGGGTCCATCTGGCAAAAGAGAAATTGTAAGAGCAGAAAAAAAATTTCAGGCATAATACGCTTATTTTAATAAATCAAATAACCGCATCAATCCTTACTTTTCTATTTTAAAAAGTTTTATTTTTAATTGATGAAAAAATTATTGACAATAGTATTCTTTTTTATGCTTATCAATGCAAAAGGCCAGATAACAGACGAAAGCGGATGGAAAATTTTTTATGATAAAGAATTTTATTTCTCGATAAAATATCCGCCTGACTGGGAATTTCATGATGGCGGGAAGAATATGAAATGCCAGATTTTTGCTCCTGAATATTCAAGCGCAAAATACCGGGCTAATATTTCGGTGGATGCATTTGAAGTGCCGCCATCAAAACCTGAGATAACTGTGAAACAATTTGCAGAAACAGCATTTGGTGAATTCAAAAAACTCCTGAAAGATTGCAGGATGATGGTTTCAAAAGATATTTCTCGCAATGGCATCCCTGAATATCTCGTTGTTGCAAACGGCATGCTTGATGGAAAATATATTTATGTCAAACAAGTGTATTGTTTATATAATAATGTGGCTTATACAATTAATTATATCGGCGAAGCAGGCATCAAAGACCCTTATGCCATCATCGCAGGCGATATTTTAAGTTCTTTTCAACCTGTAAAAACCATCAATCAGTAAAATGGTTAGTGAAAGTGGTAATGGAGCCCTATTATTTTTTAATTCCATGAAGAATTATCTGCCCAAAAAAAATATGTTGAAACCATAGCTACGAAAGGTTTTCAGCATACCTATAAGTTCAAATATTTTTTATAGCAATACAGGATTCAGTTCAGAGGCAGCAGGCTCACCCGGATTGATACCGCCCAACCAACGATGCCTGTCTGCCTCCTGGTTTTCATTCACAGGTGCTGTAACCTTAGCACCATCAGCAAAATAAATAATTGTCATTACCTCTCTTGTTATGTCTGAATGATTACCCGGTGCATTATGCAATGTCCATCCATAATGAAATGTTGCATCACCAGCTTTCATTGTTGTAGCCCTTGTAACGGGATATCCTTTTTCTTTTACATAAGCATCCAAAGCAGCTTCGCTTTCGTCAGAGATTTCAATATTTTTTACTGAACCATTTTCATGTGACCCGGATGCAAATGTGAGCATACCCATGTTTACATCTATATCAACTAAAGGCATCCACATCGTTATGGTATTATTAGTACTTAATGGCCAGTAATATTCATCCTGGTGCCAGGGGGTTAATCCACCACCTGGCTCTTTATACAAAGCCTGGTCATGATATAATCTTACATTTTCAACACCCAGCAAGTCCGCAGCAATTTTTGCAAACCGCTTAGCCAGTGTAAATTGTTTTACTCCTGCATCCACCACCCAAAGATTCATTATCTGCAAAAAGGCTTTCCCATAAGTATCACGGTCTTCAAGTTTTCTTTTTTCAGTATTATAGGCATAAGCCGCATGATTAATTACATCTCTGTATGCGGCAACTTCAGTTTCATTTAACACACCTCTTATCAATGTATGCCCATCTCTCCTGAATGCTTCTTTCTGAGTTTCAGGGATAACAATAGTGTTGTTCAATGAAGGTAATTGCACTGTTTCCATTATCAGTTTTTTTATAGTGCAAAGAAATAACCGTTCAGAAAAAAATAAAATGCAGATATTGCCCTGTTTATGGACTATTTTGTTCTGGATATAGTAGTTTTATATCTAATCAGTCAAAATTATCAATGAATGAAGGCAGCTTTTGAAGCATTGAATACTGGTTCACAATCTTTTCTTGTAAGGAGATTTGAAGAAAAAAAATTTTCTGCACCTTTCCATTTTCACCCTGAATTTGAACTCACATTAATAGAGCATGGCTTTGGAAAAAGATATGTTGGCGCTCACATGCAGGACTATGCTCCCGGTGATTTGGTCTTACTTGGTTCCAATTTGCCGCATTGCTGGAAGACAGAAATAGTTTCTCCAAAAAAATCAGAATCTATCGTCATCCAATTTCGCAAAGATTGCCTGGGCGAAACATTTTTTGATACACCTGAACTCAACCTTATAAACCACCTCTTAGTCAAAAGCAATAACGGCATCCATTTCAAAACAAAAACTGAAAGAGTAATAAAAAAAATGGAGCAGTTGTCTTCAGAGAAAAACAGTTGCCGTAAACTGATACTCCTGCTGGAAGTTTTATTTGAACTCACCTTTATAAAAAATTATTCATTACTCAATAAAGAAACATCCTACAAAGAACTTTCACCTGATGAAAAAGAGCGCATCAATACCGTGATGGCTTATATCGTTGAAAATTTTCAGAAAGAAATTTCGCTGAAGAAAGCAGCAGCATCAATCAATCTGAGCACTCATGCTTTTTGCAAATACTTCAAGAAAATCACAAGGAAAACTTTTATTGAAGCTGTGAATGATTACAGGATAGATTTTGCCACCAAACAACTGGTACATACTGATGAAACAATTACAGCTATCGGTTTCAACAGTGGCTTTAACGATATTTCAAATTTCTATAAAACATTCAGGCAACGAACACATCAGAGTCCTCTGAGTTACAGGAAAGCATTTATCAAATAAACTGAACAGAACATCTCATAAAAAAATTTAAAAAACTTTTGCCTGCACAGGTATAATAAAAGCAACCAGGTCATCCAACAAAATACCTGCCCGCTCGCAGGCATCATATATATCATCACGCGAAACATTCGCAGCAAAAGTTTTTTCTTTCAGTCGTTTCTTCACACCTTTTACGTCCATGCCATCATAACCATGTGGTCGCATCAAAGAATATGCATGCATCAATCCACTCAGCTCATCAAATGCATACAACATCTTATCCATTTTTGTTTGTGGCACCACACCAAAATGCTGGTGACCATGACTCGCAATAGCATGAATAATTTCAGGATCAATTTTTCTTCGCTCTAACTCTTCCACAATTTTTTTACAATGTGTTTCAGGCCATTGATCCCAGTCTGCATCATGCAACAAACCAGCCAGTTCCCATCGCCATGCATCTGCATCTTCCAGGTTTTCCTTTTCTTTTGCCCATGCATACATCAATGCTGCAACCTGCTTAACATGCAATTGCAAACGCGGATTTGTTACCCAATCCTCCAACAAATCATTGGCTTCTTCTCTTGATAAAACATTGCCGGCATTTGCAATATCGCCAAACAACTCGCGGCCTAATAATAAACTCATGAGATAAAATTTATTTACAAACTTAAAATTTGGGGCTGTCATCTGCAGAGCAAATATCAACAACGATACCGGCTTTACGCTGCAAGGCTTCACTGCGTTGCAGGCTTTCCACTTCAATCCGGCAGCCCTTCAACAGTTGAATTTCTATTCAGCAATAATTCAACCCTTATGATATTCCTCAGTCATTTCGACGACAGGAGAAATCTGTTCATAATTCAACTACTCCGTCATTTCGACCATAGGAGAAATCTGTTCATCATTTTTTCATTATTACACTTAAAGCGTAACAATTTAAACAATCAATTTTTTTCAATCATCTTTATTGTTTGTGAG
>JAFDXI010000080.1 GCA_018268035.1 Bacteroidota bacterium
AAAGTGGAATCATTGAACAATATGTTCTTGGCCTGGCTCCTGCTGAAGAAGCTGCCAGTCTGGAACAGTTACGTTTGAATTATCCTGAACTGAATGAGGCAATTATTTCTTTTGAAAAGAATTTCGAAAATCATTTACTATCAAACCCTGTCCCTCCTCCAACAGAAATCAAATCTTTAATAGAAATGAAATTATTTAATGAGCACACAGGTGTAAAACATTTAATGACTGAGCACACTACTGAAAAAAATATAACCACTGGTGGAATATGGAAATGGCTGGTAGCAGCCTGTATTATTTTATTAATAAGCAGCACTGCTCTAAATTTTTATTTTTATTCCGGCTATAAAAATTCTAAACAACAATACCAAACATTACTCGATGAAAGAAATGTTTTAATGGCAAATAATGCTACAATGAAGAAAAGCATTGACATGTATGAAGACACATCTATGATGCGTATTGATATGAAACCTATGCCGGGCAAAGAACAGAATACAGCAACCATATTATGGGATAAAAACACCAAAGACGTATATATCAATACTGCCAATATGCAAAAGACACCTACAGGAATGCAATACCAGTTATGGGCTATTGTTGATGGCAAACCAGTTGATGCAGGCATGATTGGCGATTGTGCAGGTCTTTGTAAGATGAAAAAAATTAGTAACGCCCAGGCATTTGCGATTACGCTGGAAAAACAAGGCGGCAGTTCTAAACCAACAATGAATGAAATGTACGTTTCAGGGAAAGTTTGACCTGTATAGATTAACCAATTAATGTTAGACACAAGCACTTAAAACTTTCATCAATAATCAACCGGCCTCAATTAATTGAGACAGAGTAATTCAAAAAACAAAAAATTATTAACTAACAATAGTGAGTATTTTTATTTTGATTCTTTAACTATCAAGAAAACAAGGACAAACAATAAGTTGCTTTATGCACAATGATTGCAAGCTTTTCATTTAGATTTGCGCCCAAATGAAATTAAAGTTATCACAGTTCCTGCCGGCAATAATTTGGTTTATTATTGCCAACATCCTGTTTCTGATGCCAGGAGAAGATGTACCCACAGTGAGCTTTTTAGATGAAATTTATTTTGATAAATGGGTTCATGCCGGACTTTTTGCAGGTTTAGTTTTCCTCACTGCATATCCTTTCATAAAGTTGGGACGGCTATCTAAGAGTTTGTTGATTAAAATCAGCATTGCAGGAGTTTTTTATGGCGCTCTAATAGAGATACTTCAGAAATATGTGGCAATAGAAAGAGATTTTGATTATACCGATATTCTTGCTGATGCTTTTGGCTGTTTCATAGGATTTTTGGCTTCCCGTTGGTTAAATAAAAAGTTTCAGCAAAAAAATAAGCCCCTGTAGAAACAGGGGCCGCAACCAAAACTAACTGCTTATGAGAAAATTGACTACTTGTTTTAAGTAGAATTATATATTCAAACTCAATGCCAAAAATTCGTTTTTAAAGTTAAGAAAAAAATTAAAAGACATTTCGTTTTTTTTATTTTGTTATTAGGATACAAATATCGGTAAAAAGTTTAAACAAGAATTGTTAAGTTATAGTTAGAGAAAAAATCTGACAAATGCAGGAGAAAGTAAGCATAAAATTATTGCCGCAGGAAGCAGATAATAACGATATCATTAAAGCCTATATTCTCAAAGCGTTAGATGTTAAGCAGCATGAATTATCGGGCTTCAGGATAACAAAGAAAAGTATTGACGCCCGTAGTAAACAACCCTATATCAATCTTACTTTACAAGCTTATATTAACGAACCCTTCAATAATTATAAGTTTGAGAAAATAATTTTCCGTGATGTGCATCATGCAAAAAATTCCATAATAATTATTGGAGCAGGTCCCGCAGGATTATTTGCTGCGCTTAAATTAATCGAATATGGTATTAAGCCGGTAATTATTGAGAGAGGAAAAGATGTGAGATCAAGGAGAAGAGATCTCGCAACACTCAATAAACAAGGTACCTTAAATACTGAAAGTAATTATTGTTTTGGTGAAGGTGGTGCAGGCACTTATAGTGATGGCAAACTTTACACAAGAAGCAACAAGAGAGGAAGCATTCAAAACATTCTCAACCTGTTTGCACAATTTGGGGCAGACGAATCTATTTTATATGAATCGCATCCACACATTGGCACCAATAAATTACCACATATCATAACAGCTATGCGGCAACAAATTGAAGACTGTGGAGGCAAAATTTTATTTCAAAAAAAATTAGTTGATTTCACGCTTAACAAAAACAAAATTCAATCAATCTCCACAGCAGATGGTGAAAAATTAAAGGCAGATGCATTTATCCTTGCAACCGGTCATTCTGCAAGAGATATTTTCATTTTACTCTATGAAAAAAAAATAAAAATTGAACCAAAACCTTTTGCTCTCGGTGTAAGAATTGAGCACCCGCAACATATCATTGACTCGATACAATACCATTGCTCACCTCGTGATAAATTTTTACCACCCGCTGCATACAGTTTGGTCAACCAGGTAAATGGCAAAGGTGTCTTTAGTTTTTGCATGTGTCCTGGCGGAATCATTGCCCCTGCCTCTACTAATAATGAAGAATTAGTTGTAAATGGATGGAGCCCGAGCAAGAGAAATAATCCTTATGCCAACAGCGGCATTGTAGTAGAAGTGTTGCAAAGAGATGTGATTAATTATAATGGCTACAATCAACCGTTGAACAATATTCCGCTGCCTTTGTCAGGCATCTTCTTTCAACAGGCAATAGAAAAAAAAGCATTTATTGAAGGCGGCGGAAAATTTGTCGCTCCTGCACAAAGGTTGAGCGATTTTGTCAACAATAAAGTTTCAGCTTCACTTCCTGAATGCAGTTACCTTCCAGGCATTGCTACTGCAGATATGAGAAATATTTTACCCTCTTTTATTTTTTCAACCTTACAACAGGGCTTCAAAAATTTTGGCAATAAAATGCGAGGATACTTAACCAATGAAGCTGTGATAGTAGCCACTGAAAGCCGTACATCATCACCTGTACGCATTCCCCGTAATGATGAAACATTTCAACATCCCCAGCTCGACAACTTATATCCCTGTGGCGAAGGTGCAGGTTATGCTGGTGGCATAGTGAGTGCTGCTATGGATGGAGAAAAAGTAGCAACAGCCATCATTCAAAAGTTTTTAAATAAATCATCCTGATTTTTAAAAAATTAAAAGTATTTACTTACCTGTATTTTTAGTAAATAAACGTGCAAGCCATCAGTTACTTATCCATAATGAATAATAACATTTGAGGAAAAGAGCATCAACAAATTAATGTTTGTATTGAAAAAGCCGTAAATTGTATTCAACTTATGTTCATATTAAAGGACACAAGTTGCTCAGGTAATAAAAAGAATTTATAAGGCCGGTTGAATTTTAAAATAAATCTACTCATGAAGTCATTATCAGAAACTTGGTTTGCAGACGGGTATATTGACTTTGAACTGAAGAAATATACTTTGCTTGCTTACCTCCAGGAAGTCAATAAATATTTTGATGAGCATAAATTATACCCACAGCTTGCCGATGTAATCTTTCATTATAACAACCTCGTTGCATTCAGGGAAAACAAAAAGTATTTGCAGGAACATTTTCCTAAAAAATTAACCGGTGTACAAATGCAGAAACTGCAATTATTATATGAACAGATGATGGGTGATAATGAAGTGATGCAACAACTGGAAGAGATCATTCATTATGCTTCAGCGCAAATGCGCAATACTATCAGCAATGGCACTGAACTCTATGAACACATTGAAGATAAATTAAAAATTTCACCTGTAGGAATCATTCCTTTGGAACAAAACGAAGGTTATTTTTTTCTGAGCAGTGCTTTATCGCTTACCCGGATATATCAATACCGCTTAAGTATCTATGAAAAGCATGATGAGAAATACCGGAGCATCCGTACTGAATTTATTGATACCTGGTACCGCAGCTTTGTCAATACATTTGAAAGTATTAAAACTGAATTGGTCCGTAACCGTTCTCAATTACCTAACCCCGCTGTGTATGCCATTGAAACCAATATCAGTTTGCCCGTTGAAGAAACTTTATTGCCAATAGCCAAAAGGAGCCTGGTGCGCTATATCACCACCAACTCAAAAGTTTAAGGATCAACACAGGCTGCCTGTAAATCTTTAAATCATTTTAAACTACAGCTCAATCCTGCCCAAACAAATTGCGCAAATGCTTCAAGCGTTGGATCCCTTGCACCCATCAACAGGATCACGCAATCATTTGTGAGATGGGGCTGCACAGCTTGTACAAAATCATTTCTGTGTTCAATAAAAAATGCATTAGTATTGTATGTTTTCAAATCATTGATAAGATCCCCTGTCGAAATATCTTTTGTGGTGGTACCGCCGGCATAAAAAATTTCGCTCATCCATATTTCATCCCCTTCTCTTAATGATGCGGCTATTTCCTTTACAAAATCAGTACGTAAAAACTTTGTAGGTGTATAACCATGTGGCTGAAACCATGCGATAAGTTTCTTTGCCACAGGCTGACAGGCCCTGATGCTGGCTGCACATTTTGCAGGGTTGTGTGCAAAATCATCTATTAATGTTACACCAGCTTTCGAACCTATAACCTGGTGACGGCGATATATGCCTTCATATTGTTGCAGTGCTTCTGCACAGGTTTGCAATTCAACACCCAAATAATCAGCAACTGCAATTGCAGCTAATGCATTTTCAGCATTGTGTTTCCCCAAAACATTCATCTCAAATTTTACCTGACGTACATTAAATGAAACTGTAAAACCTTTCTGCTCAAAACCATTCAACACAAATCCTGCTGCACTACCTGCAACAGATGAAAAATCAAGTTGTTTGTTTTGTGATAATGCAGCAGCATATTTATTATTTTCATTAACGATAAACGTTTTGCTGTTTTGCCTGAACAGGCTGAAAAGTTTCATCAGCTCTTCCATGTCTTTATGATCTTTATCCACATTCAGCAATACACCAATTTCAGGTTTGTATTGCACAATGCTGCCATCGCTTTCATCTGCTTCAATGATCAACCACTCACCTTTTCCCACCGCTTCATTCCCTATTTTATTTTGCCTGATCAAACGCGTTAAACCAGCGCCACTGATCAATCCCGGCTGAAGTCCTGCATAATCCAAAATTTCAAATAACATTGCCACCGTAGTGCTTTTCCCCGAAGTGCCACCTATGGCAATTGTTTTTTTGCTCGCAGCAATTAATGATAATAATTCGCTGCGTTTAATGATTGGGATCTGCAACTGCTTTGCTTTCTGCACCTCCACAACAGTGTCTTCCACAGCAGTAGAAACAACCACCAATTGTGTGGATGTAGTGATACCATCTCCATTTTGTTCAAAACAATTAATTCCATCTGCTTCCAGTTTATTTTGTATTTCATTGGAAACACCTGCTTTAAAATACCTGTCGCTACCACTCACATTTTTTCCAATACCTTTTAAATATTGTGCCAATGCACTCATACCAGTGCCTGCAACACCGATAAAAAAAACATCCTGAAAATTATCTATTGATTGAATCATACGAAGGCAATGATAAATAAAAGTGTGGAAGGTTATACATCAACAAAGCCTTAATTATTTGCTTTACTGTTTTTTTTTCTTTTGCATACAATCACTTTCCTTTTTCGCACTTCCATAAAAGTTATTAAATTCGCCCACTTGTTGAATGTGTAATTTGAACATGAGGTGTTGAAAATTCAACAAAAGCATTTTTGATGAAAGCAATAATACCAGTGGCCGGCGCAGGCGCCAAACTAAGGCCACATACATATACGCAACCGAAGGCATTGATTCCTATAGCTGGTAAGACTATATTAAGTTTTATTGTTGACCAGTTACACGATGCAGGCATACATGAATTTATTTTTATTGTAGGATACCTCGGTGAAAAAATCCAGGAATATGTTTTGCAAACTTATCCGCACCTGATTTGTCATTTTGTGCAACAAACTGAAAGGAGGGGAACAGGACATGCACTGGAATTAACCAGATCTTTAATTGGCGATGATGAAATTTTAGTAACATTGGGCGATACCATCTGCGATTACAACGTAAATGAGGTTATTGCATCACCCTGCAACTTGTTAGGATTAAAAAAAGTAGATGACCCGCGTAGTTTTGGCGTGGCCGAAATAGCTGAAGATGGTATTATAGAACATGTTATTGAAAAGCCAGCTATTCCTAAAAGCAATCTTGCTTTGGTGGGCATATATAAAATTAAAGATTCAACAATTTTATTCGAATGCCTTGAGCAAATACTGATACAACAAAATTTAAATAACGACGAAATTAGTTTAACTGATGCCCTCGATTGTATGATACTGCGAGGAGTAAAGTTTCAATCTTTCAGGGTTAAGAATTGGTTTGATTGTGGTAAAAAAGAAACACTGCTTGAAAGCAACACAACATTGTTGAAAAAATTTGGTGGCACTATTGATCCAACTCTGCAATCAGAAAATTCCATCATCATACCACCTGTTGCCATTGGTGCAGGGTGTAATATCAAAAACTCCATCATCGGGCCTCATGTTTCAATCGGTGCAAATACAACTCTTGAAAATTCTATACTGAGAGACAGCATTATTGGCTCTTATACCACTCTTTTTGAAGTGGTGATTGACAATTCACTCATCGGAAGTGATGCGAGTGTAAAAGGGTTAAGCCGCTCCTTAAATATTGGTGATAATACAGAACTTGATTTTGGGTAAAAATTTATTTATAGCTTTTCTCATTGATAAGCAATCACAACATCAGCTCTTTCGCAGGATCCCAAAACAATTTTTCAAATTCTTTCACCTTATTGTTTTCTACTTTAATCTTTTCTTTCTCCAAAAGTTTTTGCATGGCATCAGGCGCGCCAAAATGCATTTTGCCAGTTAATAAACCAACCCTGTTAACCACCCTGTGTGCAGGCACTTTCGCCGGTGCAAAATGTGATGCACCCATTGCCCAACCAACCATTCTTGCACTCATCTTTGTGCCAAGATAATTTGCAATAGCGCCATAACTCGTTACGCGGCCTTTGGGTATCTGCCTTGCCACATCCCATACATCTTCAAAAAATGAATGTTTATTTAACGGATCTTTCAACCTTTGTTTTTTTGATTGAGGTTTTGCCTTTGCCATAAATTTTTTTCTTATAAATGCCGGGAATTGAAAACCTTTTCATACGTTGTTGTTTTAAGAATCTTTTAATCCTTCATCATTTTTTTCTTTCCTCTTCTGCAACAACAAACTTCTTTTCGGCTCAGGGACATTCTTATAATCATAAGGGCAATTCACACAACCGTTACCACAGCAATACCCTCGTTCCAGCAAGTATTCTTTTGTAAATACAACAAACCCATCGCTGTTGAAATAATAATCATCTTCATCATCTTGCTGCTTCTTCACGGAATAAATTTTTTAATTGTTCATCCTTTTCTTTTTCGAATTCATTGTTCAATTCAAAAGCAAGGTAATGTATCCTGTTGCTTTGTGCAATATCAAGCCCTTCGTAATGTGTTTTAATTTTTAATACATCACTGATGTTTTCATCTTTATATAAATCCTGTTTATCAACAACAATTTTTAACTGATAAAAATCAATAACAGTTTTTGTGAATTGATACAAATCAGGGCTGTCTGTTTTTAAATGGATGATGCCCCCGGGTTGCAATATCTGCCTGTACAACCTCAGGAATTTCGGATGTGTCAGCCGCTTTTTTATTTTGGATAAACGTAATTGGGGGTCAGGAAATGTTATCCATATTTCACTCACTTCACCAGTCGTAAAGTATTCAGTGATTCTATCAATTTGTGTCCTGAGAAATGCAACATTTGTCAATCCTTCCTGTAATGCATTCTTAGCGCCCCTCCATATCCGGTTGCCTTTGATGTCTATACCGATAAAATTTTTTTCACGAAATAACTTACCCAACCCAACAGCATATTCACCTTTACCACATGCCAATTCCAGAATGATGGGGTTGGTGTTTTTGAAAAACTCATTCCACTTACCCTTAATATTTTCAGGATATTCCAGCACATTGGGAAATGTTTTCAGCTCTTCAAAGCGAATTAATTTTTTTTGGCCCATAAAAAAAATGAAAGAAAACGGATGAAGAAAGTTACCC
>JAFDXI010000081.1 GCA_018268035.1 Bacteroidota bacterium
ACACAGGGAGTAAGCCCAAAAGCCATTGCAACAATGCAAGAAGACGGCATTGATATTTCAAATCACACGTCAAACAACATTGATGAATATTACAACATTGATTTTGATTTTGTAATCACAGTTTGCGACAATGCTAAAGAGCGTTGCCCATTTTTTCCGACCAAGGCAAAAAATTTTCATCAAAATTTTCCCGACCCAGCAAAAGAGACAGGAACAGACGAAGAAATCAAGGAACAGTTTAGACAAGTCCGACATTTAATCAAAGAATATTGCAGACAATTTATATTAGATAATTTATAAGGTGGGAAACAAGGGTATGCACTTAACCAACATTTTAACGAATAGCAAAAAGCCCTGAGCTAAGCCCCGCGCATTTTGTTATTCATTACTCAGCAACACTTTTCAGCATTTACTTTTTAGTTGGAGATTTTGAAGTCTATACTCTTGAGCTTACCATTTTTCCTTTGAAATCAGGCTTCCTCTGCCCTAATCTTAAACCCTCAGCAACTACAACGTCTTTTGCAAGCAGATGTTATTACTTTCATTGAACGATTTTTTTTTAGGAATTGGTGCCACCTTTCATCGGAAAATAATTTTGGGGGAAAGATTAATAGCTCCACCTATTTGGCTTTATATAAACGCACCCGAGTTGAAAGGAACTGGACGCAGATGTTGCTTGAACATTTGGTTTGGAATTGGTAAAGGAAAATTATACTATTAGAAACTAACAGCCCACAATGAATAAGGGCAAATTTTACCCTTATATTTTGAACGAGCGTAAATTTTTAGTATTATTGCCCTTGTATAAAAAACAAGCCTAAAACCTACTCTTGAGCAAAATGAACAAATTTGACCGCAATGTACCGTATAATGACTTGCCTTTGCTACCACCGAGCACAGACATTGAAACGAAACAGATATTGCGCAAAACGATTTCGGCAGGAAGAGCATTGGCTCAACTAAACGGAACATTGCTAAATCTACCTAACCCAACACTTTTCTTAGACACAATTTATTTGCAAGAAGCAAAAGCGAGTTCGGAAGTAGAGAATATTCTTACAACAAATGACATACTTTATAAATCATTAATAGCCAACAAAAAAACAGAAGACCTAGCTACAAAAGAAGTTTTAAGTTACAAAGAGGCGCTTTGGTTGGGTTTGGAGCAGCTAAATAAAAAGCCGCTCATTACAACAAATCTATGTATTAACATCGTACAATGTATAAAACAAAATACGGCTTCAATTCGTGTGACACCCGGAACAACATTACGCAACACAAAAAACGAAGTAATTTACACCCCACCAAGCGGAGAAGCAATAATTCGTGAGAAGTTGGCTAACTTGGAAAAGTTTATAAACGAAGATAATACCATTGACCCATTGATAAAAATGGCGTTAATGCACTATCAGTTTGAAGCAATCCACCCTTTTGCCGACGGCAATGGAAGAACAGGGCGAATTTTATTGCTGTTGTATCTCAAACAATCGGGTTTATTGGACACACCTGCAATATATTTAAGCGAATATATCATCAAAAACAAAGCTGATTATTACAAGTGTTTACTTGCAGTAACCGAAAAAAACGACTGGGAAAAACTCATTTTATATATGCTGAATATGATTGAAGAAACATCGACCAATGGCTTGGCACGACTAAAAAAAATCACAACTACAATGGATCAGACAACAAATGAGATCAAAGCTAAATTGCCAAAGGTTTATTCAAAGGACTTAATTGAGATTTTGTTTCGTTTGCCATACACAAAACGCCAACATTTAATTGACGAAAACATTGGAAACCCGAAAACAGTCGGTAGCTATTTACAGACATTAGAAAAGAATGGATTTTTGAAATCGGTAAAAGTTGGAAAGGAAAAATTGTATCTTAACCAACGATTACTGAAAATATTGGAAGAAAAATAACAGCCACTAATATTCTGCCGAATATCCAAAGCCTCCAATAAAACAAAAGCCCTGAGCCATACCCCAGAACATTTTTCCATTCCCCGACACATTGCAGCATTCGCCCCCCATTAGGCGGTTCAGTAATTTTGACACTTGGGTTTACCATTTTTTACCTGAAATCAGGCTCCTCTGCCCTACTCTTAAGTTATTAGCAGCGGTAAAATCATTTGTAACCAGATGATTCTACTTCCATTGAGCGCTTTTAAATAAATGGAGTTACCTTACATCGGGAAATATGTTCTAACGAAGATCAAAACTGGTAAATTTGTAAGGACAAGTGGCTAATCATTCAGCGGAGGCGTTGCTTGAACAAACCAATCAAATGCAAGCCCGGGCTTCGTACTATGAGCAGCATTTGTAACTCTTTCGGGCATTGAATCTTTGAGAAATTTTAGTAGCTTTATTCCCCGCGAGCATCCTGCCGCCGGACCTTGGCTACAATTTTTTGAACGACACCGCTACTTTCAACCGAAAGCCTATTTTGAGAATGGAAATAAAACACATCTACTGGTTCGCATACTTCAACCTTGACGAACCAAGTGTGCGCTACAGGGCAAAGTTTCCATTGAAACAACTCAAGGAGAAACACGGCATCACTTTCTCAATCGTTTATCCAGGTTACGACTTTAAAAACTTAAGCAACTTCATTCTGACATTTTTCTCTGTGCTGCTTTTCAGGAAGAGCAACTCGCTAATTGTGTTTCAGAAAATTCACACAAATGGTATTTATGCGACAGCTTTAAAAGTGCTTTTGTTTTTTAGACCACAGCACACTCTATACGACATTGACGATGCAGAGCATACAAGGCGACCTACACAGACAATTCACCATTTTATGAAATGGTGTTCCGCTTGTTCGGCAGGGAGCAAATCGCTTGTGGACTACATTAGGCCATTCAATCAAAATGTTTTCTTGTTGACTTCACCAGTAATTGATCACGGCTTAACGAAGGCAGCATTAGAAAAAATCATGACCGTTGGCTGGATTGGCTATTACGGTGCTCACCGACAAAGTTTGACTGAATTATTCTTTCCAGCACTTTACGACATAGACTTTCCGCTAAAACTCAAACTGTTGGGTGTTTCGAACAATGTAGAGGAGCAAGAGATTAAATCATTCTTCAAGCACAACAAAAACATTTCAGTTGAAACGCCACTTGGCTTGGACTGGCTTAATGAACATTCCATTTATGAAACAATCGCAACATTTGACATTGGCGTTTCACCACTTTTGGACACCGAGTTCAATCGCGGGAAATCTGCTTTCAAACTAAAGCAATGCTTGTCATGTGGTGTTCCAGTATTAGGTAGCAGTGTAGGAGAAAACAAAACTTTTCTTCAAGACGGTGTAAACGGCTATTTGTGCGACAACCCCAACGAGTATTTTCAAAAACTGACTTCACTAAAAAGTTCACAGAACGGGAGCTACACAAAACTTAGCGTAAACGCAAAAAAAACTTTCCCTACATTTAGCATTGACAATTACTGTTCAACATTTATAGACTATTTCAAACAATGACTGACTTTTGGACTGAAAATAAACCACCGCTAACATAAAGACGAATAGCAAAAAGCCCCAGTAATGCAAAAGCCCTAAGCCTTGGCACAGGGCTTTTGCTATTCGTTGATCAGCCTTGTTGTCAGGACTTTTTCGTGTCCAATTTTGGAAGTTCTGTGCCAATTTATTCTGCAATTCTCAACCAAAACGATCCTCCATGCCGTTCTACGCCGTGCAGGTTTTCATGTGCCCAAATCGGTTCAATCTGTGCCGACAACTCTTTGTCTTCAAAAATGAAATAATTGGGTAACAGGGGCCGGTACTTCCGAGGATTAGCTAAGAGATACATCGCCAAACCATATTGCTCCGAATAAAACCGATCACACATGAATTGAGGATAGTCGTAGGGCAAATAAACATCGTGAATATGTAGGATGACTCCTTTTTTCAACCGAGGTAGAATCTCTAGGAAGAATACCATCGCGTCAGAATTAGGCAATATCCGATGAGAGTTATCTACAAAAAGGATATCATTAGCTTCTAAACAATCCAGCAAACTCAAGTCTATTTTTTCAAAAGGCTCACGAATAATTTTTGAGGCCAAATTATCCATTTCTACCCGGGGCATTGGGTCAATTGAAATCAGTTCCAGTTCCTTATTGTGCTCCGTCTTGGCTTTATAAGCCACTTTAGTAGAGTTTCCCGAGCCGATTTCAATATACCGTTTTGGCTGAAATTCGGCTATCATGGTGTAAATACCAATGATGTCCAATCCCGGCAAGAAGCCATTATTCCAGCAAGGATGCTTGGGATTTTGTTCGTGCTTTTGGTCTTGAATTGTCCAGATGTCCTCCTTAAGCGCCAATGCTTTGTCCAACAAAGCCTGATACTCCGCTCTGTGCTCGTTGATAATATCGTACAACCCTTGATGCGGTGGCAGGCCATGACCATAGCGGGGTTGCAAATTGACTTTATACTCTAAGAAAAGGTTCTGAAACTTCGGACTTAAGTACCGATAGAGGGAATGAAGCATCGAGCTGCAAATTAACTGTATTTGCGATTCATTTCTTTGCCTAAAATAGAAAGAGCGAAGTGTTGAACGTGTATTTCCCTCCCTAACCTGCGCGTTTCAGGGCACAGCATTATCGTTTCAACCCTGGTTCCGTTTGCTAAGGTTTAATCCTCAATAAACCCAAAAACTGCATTGGACTCGTAACTTCGATGATTGCAAAATATACTTTGGCTTTTTCAGCTATTAAGCCGGTAAGGCCTTGAATTGCCCAGGTTCAAATAAGCTCAAGAAAATTAGGATTCAGAGCAGGATCAAAAATCTGCAGGAAATCGATTCGACTTGAGGGAAAGTTGCAGTAGCCATAACCCAAATATTCCGGCGACCAAGGAACTAAGCAAAATACTGAGCTTGGTATTGTCAATGATCGCGGGCTGAGTATAGGCGAGCAAGGTAACAAAAATGGACATCGTAAACCCGATGCCCGCCAAAAGGCCGGTTGCTGCAATATTGAACCAGTTCAGCTCTGCGGGGATTCGGCA
>JAFDXI010000082.1 GCA_018268035.1 Bacteroidota bacterium
ATAAGATCGTTTTTGAATGGCTTATGTTTTTGGCTTTAATCCTTTTCAGCATGCCGGTACTGATTGTCGATACAGCCGTACTTCTTTTCAGGATAAATTTTTCAGCGCCAAACATCATATTCAGTAAATGACCATTGCGGATCATCACGAGATTTTTGGCGGCATCCACCTGCAGGTCCTGTATATGGGTAATTAAATTCACCCTTCTTATTTTAGAATATAGCAGAGGAAAGAAACCGAGGTGAAATGGCGGCGATACACAGATAACAGTATCATACTTTTTCTGAAATAAGGTTTTCAGCCACACCGGGAAGATGCTGGCCAAAAAAGAAAATTCATGGATGATCCGTTTCATCGGGGTGATATGCCCGGGAATATATAACGGGCACCTGTACACGGTAACGCCATCCATTTTTTCTTTATGCCACAACCTTCCCCTGTACTTTTTGTGGACTTCCCATTCCGGGTAATAAGGCATGCCCGTAACCACATGTACTGTGTGCCCCTGCCTGGCAAACCAGGCGCACATTTCCGCTGTGTATTTACCTATGCCGGTTAGCTCAGGGGCATAGTTAATACCATAGACTAAGATTCGCATCGGATTTCGATTTTAAGTTGTAGGTGTTTTTAATATTGAATTGAAAGGTGTTTTCCGGAAAGGGGTGGAGTGTATTGGCGGCTTGTAAAAAATGTTTGTTTTGAATCAGTAGGGTAGAGGCTTTCCCAGGATAGCTTTCGTTATAAAAAAACCGATGGCCGCACCGGTGACATTTAGAATTACATCGTCAATATCGGCAACACCGATTTCAAATATGAATTGAATGGTCTCGATTAAAATACTTGTGGCTATTGCAACTAAGATTACCCGTTTAAATTCTTTACGACTTAACCAAAGGACCAGGAAAAATGACAGCGGAATAAACAATAAAACATTTCCGATAATATCCGAACCGTACGATTTCCACTGACCATAGTTCATATGGGATGCTTCTGTAGTAAAAAAGTTCCATTTGTCTTTAAAGGGGATAAGATTTAAGATTTTTATATGATGGCCTCTTCTCCTGCGGAGAAAAAAGACGATGTATATGAATAAAGGGCAATAAACAGCCAGGGTTAAGTAAACTAAAAATGGGTATCGGATAAGCTTATTCAACTATAGAGTACTTGTTGATTTTTTTTTATTAATCAGGTCTTTTGTTTTTAAAACAATGAAGTATTCATATACGGATTGTAAAGTGGCATAAGTTATACCTGCCCGCCCATCAAGAAATGAACACCTCCAGAAGACCATGTACATCCATTTTAGAAAAGGTCTTCCCGGTAATTTATAGAAAAGACCTTTTTGGTGATACCTTCTTTCAGAGAAATCTTTGCTGAAGAGGGCCCGTTTCAAAGAAAATTTCACTTTACCGTCATGTTCATCTATCCATCGCTGCGCTTCCATCGAAGAATAACGATTGTGTTTATCCAGCCATTGCTTCAATCCTTTTGAAAAGGGATAGTGATTAAAAAAACCATTCAGGCTTTTTATTTCACCGGATACTTCTAATACTTCATTTATTTCCCGGTGATAGTATGCCGTTCCTTTGCGTATTAAACGAATATAATAGGGTGAAATCTGGGCATGTTTTAGCCACTTATCGCCCAAATAATCACGACGCCTGATTCGAAATCCATTTACATTTTCTTTTGCTAAGCTAACCTCATTTTTCATTTCAAAAACCAACTCCGCAGTTAGTCTCTCATCAGCATCCAGTATAAATATCCACGGATATTTGAAGTGTATTGTATCAAGCGCCGCATTTCTATGGGCGGAATAGTTATCAAAGTTTCTTTGAGTAACTATCGCTCCGTGCTCTGAGGCTATTTTAAGTGTGTTGTCAGTACTGAAAGAATCAAATACATGAATATCATCACACCATTTGACTGACTCAAGACAACCTGGAAGATCCTGTTCTTCATTTTTTGTAAGTATGAGCAGCGATATCATCGTATAAAAAAGACTCTACAAATTTCAATCAGTGATAATTCTCGGTTTAATAGGTACACAAGGATTGCCAGCACATATCATCCAGCCCGGCATATCTTTCGTGACAATGCTGCCAGCTCCGACAACACAATATTTACCAATAGTAACCCCGGGATTTAAAAAAGCTCTTGCTCCTATAAATGCATTTTCTTCTATTGTAATGGGAGCGGTCACCAAATTCATTTTTCTTTTATCAAACCGGTGAGTACCTGTGCATATGTACGCTTCCTGTGCTACGGTAGCATATTCATGTATTTCTATTTTTCCGAGAGAATATATATTAGCTCTGTCTCCAACACACGAACGATGATGCATAGTTAAATTCCAAGGGATTAAGATGCGGGCTCGTTGATGGACGAAAGGTTTTCCAGATATTCTGGCTCCAAAAATTTTTAACCAAAGCAGGCGCCAGCCATTTGCAGGTTTGGGCGTCCACGCACATCCGATATACCAAACATATTGCCACATTAATATTTTAAACTTTTGGCTCATAGTCCACGGACTAACGTACGCGGATTTCTGGGTGTATGTTTTTTTATAGTTCAAATTGTTTAGTGTAATAAACTATCAAAATCTTTTAGGAATTGAGATGCTATTGCTGATATGGAATGACTCTCATTGACTTTAATCGCTTCGTTTGCAAACTTTAAGCGCAAGGCTGAATTTTCTGTCAGTAATTCTATTTTTTTCTTTAATTCTAAATGCGGTTGTTCAACTCTATGATTAAAAATAAAGCCATTCTTGCCGGCCAATATAAAATCTTGGAAGCATTTTAGTTTTGATACAATTGGAATACAACCGAATGCCATAGCTTCAAGAGGGGCTAATCCAAACGTTTCCCCTTTTTCGGCGAGAGATGGGTAAACAAATATGGAGGCATACCGGTAATATTCATTTAAAGCAGCAGTATTATAAATTGGTGGGATAAATTCAATTGGAAAACCTTTTGCAAGTCCTTTTAAAAAATTAATATGATTTTCACCACCCCCGCCTGCCTCAATTTGCCAGGGACCAATAATCTTGAGTTTCCATCCGG
>JAFDXI010000083.1 GCA_018268035.1 Bacteroidota bacterium
ACAGAAATTTTCTTACAGGATAACAGTAAAGAATAATAAGAATGAAACAGTTCATATTGTTTTGAAAGACCAGTATCCTTTAAGCACACAAAAAGATATTGAAGTAGAAATAACTGATGATGGTAGCGCAAATGTTGATAAAGATAGAGGTGTCCTTACATGGGTATTATCATTATCACCTAATGAAACAAAAGAGCTTACATTTTCTTATAGTGTGAAGTATCCCAAAGACAGGAAGATTAATATTTATTGATTTTTCTCCTTTTTACAGGTGAAATTAATAAGCGTAAATCTCTGAAAACTGAAAGTCTTTTTCCAATTCCTGCATTTGTAATCTGTTATAAAAGACAGGAGGGTGCGGCGCAAAAGTAAAAAAAGATAGGATGCTGTTTTTGTATTGGACTCATGATATGCATTGAGCAAATGATGATTAAAGAAATCTTAAACAGTTATCATCTTTGTTTAGTTACAAATACACAGAAGGTAATTTTTGAATCATGGCTGTGAAGCAAAACGGATAAGAGTAGCAATGCTATTAATGAATATCATTTCAAATAAATTTTATCCAAAATCTTTGTAACATTTTGAAATGTATAATCAGGAAATGCTTATTTAAAATGTTGATGATTATAGATGGTAAATAGTTTTTATGTTTTTAAAATTCTGACATTTCTGAACTTAATCTGCTTATGGTTTTTGTATAAAATATCTGCAGGTTTGAATTGGAATCTGTTTTAATCATACTTCTAATCTGCACAAAAAATATCGCTTTAGTATAGCACAGTGTGGAATTCAACGTTTAGCAAAAAATAACATTATTCCATCATCAGAAATAGAAAAGCATCAAGTCTGGAAAAATCACGCAAACGTTTGTTTTGAAATTTCAAACGTTTGCGTAACAATTCGCCAATTAACACTCCTTTGAGATAACTTAAACATATCTATTTTGTGGGTAACAATAGATTTTCTAAACAAAAAAAATTATTTTATGAAACTGCAATTGAGCAATGCAATTCTTTTTTTGTTGCTTTTTACAGTAGCACTTCCAGCAATGTCTTTTGCACAGCAAAAGGTATCAGGAATTGTTAAGAGCAGCAGTACAAATGAGCCACTTGCCGGCGCTTCGGTATTAGGTAAGAGTGGTGCAACTGCAATTACCGATAATTCGGGAAACTTCAGCATTAATGCTGCGACAGGAGATGTCCTGCACATTTCCTTTGTTGGTTATGTTGCACAGGATTATACCATTAAAGAAAACGAAGGCTTTATTAATGTCTCGCTTCAGTTATCTACAGAACAACTCAGTGATGTGGTTGTAGTAGGTTACGGTACGCAAAAAAAGGTAAACCTTACAGGGTCTGTTGCAGCGATAAGCGAAAAGCAACTTGCTAACAGACCGGTAACAAGTGTTGGTAATGCTTTGCAAGGTCAAATGGCTGGTGTAACAGTAACAGCAGCGAGTAGTGGGCAACCCGGTAGCGATGCAGGAACAATCCGTATCAGGGGTATCGGAACATTGAATAATGCTAATCCTGTTATTGTAATTGATGGTGTCATTACCACATTAAACAATCTTAATAATATTAACCCTGATGACATTGCTTCCATCTCAGTGTTAAAAGATGCAGCATCTGCTGCTATTTATGGTTCAAGAGCAGCGAATGGTGTTATTCTTATTACTACCAAATTGGGCAAAAAGGGCACTTCCCAAATTACTTATAGTGGTTATGTGGGTAAACAAAGTGCTAATGGCTTACCCGACTTTTTACCATCATGGCAGGCAGCCTCCTTATACAACGAGGCATTATCAAATGAAGGGAGGACATTAAGATGGACTGATGAAGATATACAGAAATTTAAAGATGGAACAGATCCTTATGGCCATCCAAATACTGATTGGCTTGGATTATTTTACCAGGGCAACGGCATTCAGCAAAACCATTATGTTGGTTTAAGCGGTGGTAATGATAAAACACAGTATTCTTTATCATTGGGCTTATATGACCAGAATGGCCTTGTTAAAAAAACAAATGCAAAAAGATATACAGCACGTTACAATGTGCAGACACAGGTTACTGATAAATTATCTGTAACAGGCAACTTAGCATTTACCTTTTCATCTCAAAAGCAGCCAACCAATCCTTACACCGGTAACTTTACTCAGCTTGTAAGGCAGATAAACAGGATCTCACCCACTATACCATATAAATTTGAAAACGGTTATTACGGTTACATTGCCGATGGTAGCCCAATGGCATGGCTGGAAGGGAAGAGTGAACAAAACACAGAATACTATGACCTGTTGAGTAATGTTGCTGCAAATTGGGAACCGGTAAAAAATTTACATATCCGGCCTTCTATTTCTTATGTGATGAAAACTTCTCACAGCAAAAATTTTGTAGCAGACCAGCAATATTATGATGCAGATGGCAATGAAACATTTTACCAGGGACCAAATTATGTAACAGATGGTAACGGTTTTATGAATACTGTTACAATGCAGGCGCTTGTTGATTACAGCAAATCTTTTGGCGATCACAACTTTAAAATACTCGGTGGTTACTCACAGGAATATAATAAATATTCGTATGATGATGGTTATAGAAAAAGTTTCCTGAATAACCTTTTAACTGATGTAAACCTCGGTTCAACTGATGGCCAGACAACAAGTGGTTATTCATATGAATTTGCATTACAATCTTATTTCGGTCGTCTTAATTATGATTATGCTGGAAAATATTTGCTGGAAGCAAACCTGCGTTATGATGGTTCTTCAAGGTTTGCTCCTGAAAATCGTTGGGGTTTATTTCCTTCTTTTTCTGCGGGATGGAATATTGATAAGGAGGACTTCTTTGATAATTTAAAACAAACTATTTCTTCATTAAAGCTAAGAGGTTCATGGGGCAAATTAGGTAACCAAACACTAAGCTCCGGACTTTCTGTTGACCAACAGTATTATCCTTATATTTCATTGATATCTGGTAGTCAAAACTATATTTTTGGTGGTACCAGCCCTGTAATTGCTGCAGGGATATCACCTGTTAGTGGATCTAATGAAGATATTAAGTGGGAAACTACAAGAGAAACTGATATTGGTTTTGATGCTGGTTTCCTAAGGAATAAAATCACTTTAACTGTTGACTATTTTGATAAACTTACCAATGGTATTTTGTTAAGCATCCCGGTTGGTGCACCGTATGGACTTACTGCACCGGTTCAGAATGCTGCCAAAATATCAAACAAAGGATGGGAATTTACAGTTGGATATAATGGTGGTGGTAAAGAATTTACCTACAACATTAATGCGAATGTCTCATTCATTAAAAATGAAGTTAAAGACCTAAGTGGTACAGGACCAATCATCGGCGGCTATACTTTTTATGATGTAGGAGTTCCATTCTATTCATTTTATGGTTATAAAGCAGCTGGTATTTTTCAATCTGATGATGAGGTGGCTAAGGCACCTTATCAATCAACCAGGACAGCAGCCGGAGACCTGCGTTATGTGGACATTGATGGAAATGATACTATTAACAGTGCAGACAGGACCAACCTTGGTACATACTTTCCAAAGACAACTTTTGGTTTAACTTTTACAGCTCAATGGAAAGGTTTCGATTTAACCGTGTTTTTACAAGGAGCAGCAGGTGTAAAGAATTATACAGATCTTGGAAAAATTGGTTCTGTTAGTTCAAGTGCAGGAAAGCCAACTGCAGCATTACTTAATACATGGACACCTGATAATACGAATGCTTCAATGCCGAGAATATGGTATTCATATACACAGAACGATCCAAACAGCACTCCATCATCTTTCTGGGTTAAAGATGGTTCTTACGTAAGATTAAAGAATCTGCAGGTGGGTTATACAATTTCTGCTCACATACTAAACAAGATTGGTATAAACAAGGTGCGCATTTATTACAGTGGCCAGAATCTTTTGACCTTCGATCACTTGTATGACTGGGTTGATCCTGAATCACCCAACAGTAGTAGTATTTATTATTACCCGCAGGTACAAGTAAATACAATTGGTCTTAACGTAACATTTTAAACTAAGTAAATCATGAAAAAGATATTTGGATATTTTATTTTGTTTATTGCGATAACGCAATCGGCATGTAAGAAAGATTTTCTTGACCGCCAGCCACTTGATGCATACAGCAACAGCTCACTCTGGTCATCACAGTCAGATGCACTGGCTGCATTATATGGCTGCTATAACGGCGGCTATGATCCTTCGAGTTATGAATCTGGCTGGGAAACAGATTATAGCATTTATTATCTGGATGCAGCTTCTGATAATATGTACAGCCAGTTCCCCTGGGAAGGTTACCAGGATTATGGTAACGGCACAGTTACTCCAGCTGATAATAATGTATATAAAAGATGGAACTATAAAACCATTCAGCGTTGCAACTGGTTTTTGGAAAATGTAGATGCAACACCAATGGATGAAACACTCAAAGAACAGTATAAAGGTGAAGCGCGCTTTTTAAGAGCTTACCAATATTTCATCATGTCGCAGTTGTATGGTGATGTTCCATTGGTTACAACCACTATATCAGCAGAAGATGCCAATAATGTAACAAGGACACCTGTGGCAGATGTGCGTAGTTTTATTGTAAATGAACTGGACACAATTTCAAATGTATTGCCTGTAAGTTACTCAGGCAGCGATGTTGGACGTATTACAAAAGGTGCAGCACTTGCACTTAAGGCAAGAATAGAATTGTATGATGGTGATTATGCAGCAAGCATCGCCGATTACCAGACAGTAATGGGCCTTGGCTATTCATTGTATCCAAGTTATGCGGACCTTTTCCGTATTGGTAATGAGAATAACAGTGAAGTAATTCTTGATGTTCAGTATAAGGAAAATGATTTTTCTAACTGGCTTCCCGGGGTTATGACAACATCATCACAAGGTGGTTGGTCATCACTTGATCCTACACAATCAATTGTTGATGCTTATGAAATGAACAATGGTAAAACAATTGACGATCCTTCATCAGGTTACGATCCTGACGATCCTTATAAAAACAGGGATCCTCGTCTTGAAGCAAGTATTGTATATCCCGGCCAGCTTTACGAAGGCAGTTATTACAATTCAATAGATGCCAATTCAGGTGATTATTTTAATGATAACAATAATTCTAAAACAGGCTACCTGCCGAAAAAATTTATCTCCCACATGTCAGAAGATTATGATGATATGTGGAATACAGGGCTTAACGTAATAGTTATCCGCTATGCTGAAGTTTTATTAAGTTATGCTGAAGCCAAGATTGAACTGAATCAAATTGATGAATCGGTTTATGATGCTATTGATGCAGTAAGGGTAAGAGCAGGCATGCCTAAAGTTGACAGGACTGTTTATTACAACCAAACCACTTTAAGAACTTTGGTAAGAAGAGAAAGAAGAGTGGAACTTGCTTTTGAAGGTTTACGCTGGTTTGATATCCAACGCTGGAAGATTGGCGATCAGGTAAGAAACGGTGAAGTTTACGGCACACGTTTAGGTACAGTTGATGCAACAACAGGAGCAGTATCCTTTACAGGCGATAATGTATCTGTTGAAAAGCGCACATTTAATCCTAACAGGGATTATCTATGGCCGGTACCACAATCAGAAATTGATATCAATAATAAGCTTACTCAAAATAGCGGGTATTAAATCATATTACCTGTTGCATTGATACTTAGATTTTCAATTCCTTGAAATTTCTTAATGTATATTGCCCCGGCCCTCTCACTGTAGAGGGCCGGTTTGTTTAATACCAACATGGATAAGAGTTTCAGTATTTTTATCAGAACAAATACATTCAGGCTGAGATGAAGAGACTATCATTTTTTTTATTCAATTATTTTTTACATTAATTGTATCTGCACAACAAAAAATAAATTTTAACCAGGGATGGGAAGTTACCACAATCGAAGTATCTGAAAGCGATACCACCCGGCTTCATATAGGTAAAAACTGGAACGACCAGTTTACTACAGAAACAGTTTTAAAAACAGATACTTCAAAGGGAAATGCCACAATACCTTACGACAGTGAAATGGCAAAACTTAAAGATGCAAATTGGCAGCCTGCTACCTTGCCACATATTGCCTTTCCAGAACCATTGGTAATTGAGCGGCCAAGAGAAGGAATAGCCTATTATAAAAAATCATTTACCATTCCTGCAAATTATAAAGGGCAACATATATCTATTGAATTTGAAGGCGCAATGCAAATTGCATGGGTTTGGTTTAATGGAAAATTTATAACCCGACATCTCGGAGGATATCTGCCTTTCACCATAGATATAACTGATAAAGCAAAATATGGACAGGAAAATTCTATCACCGTAAAAGTAGATAACAGGCCCAACCCGCTTGTACCTCCTGGCAAACCGGTTTCAAGATTAGACTTTGTGTATTACTCCGGTCTTTATCGTGATGTTTGGCTGCATGTTGATAACCCTTTGCATATAACCGATGCAAATGCAATAGACAGAATAGCAGGCGGAGGTATTTTTGTTACATATCCAACGGTTAATTACAAACAGACAACAGTTAATATTAAAACCAATGTTATAAACGAAAGTGCTACTGCAAAAACATTTACTTTAATACAGGAGCTTGCAGATGCAAAAGGAAATATTGTAGCAACTACAAAAAGTGCCGTCAATAGTTTACAACAAGGTAGTGATGCTCACTACACGCAACAACTTAATGTTGAACACCCTTCATTATGGTCGCCCGATAGCCCATATTTATATACACTCAGGTCTTATGTTGTTGAAGACGATAAGAAGGTGGATACCAGAACAACCAAAATAGGAATACGCAGTTTTTTTATCAGTAAAGAAACAGGATTGCTTATTAATGGTAAACCAGTTCGTATTGAAGGAAGTAACAGACATGAAAGTTATCCCTGGATTGGCAATGCACTTTCAAATAATGCATCACTGAGAGATGCAGTTATCATCAAAGCATCAGGAATGAATTGCATTCGGGTAGGGCATTATTGCCAGGACCCTTCTTTTTATGATGCCTGCGATTCGCTTGGAATATTACTCGTTAATTGTACACCTGGCTGGCAGTTCTTTAATAAATCAGAGACCTTCATTTCAAATTCATTGAATGATATCAGGCAAATGATTCGTCGTGACCGCAACCATCCTTCGATATTATTGTGGGAAGTAAGCCTGAATGAAGCGTATCCGCCTGCTGATTATCGTTGCAAACAGGTGGAAACAGCTAAAAGTGAATGGCCTTCAGGGTTAAATTTTTATACAAGCGGAGATTCATATTTTACCAAAACTTGTTATGATGTTCCTTATGATGACTGGGCTGATAATATAGAATCAAGAAATAACACTACTTACCCAAATAATGCTTTTCTCATAAGAGAATATGGCGATTTTGAATTTGGCGGCACTCAAAGTACTAACAGGCAATTGCGCGGTAATGGAGAAAAAGCATTGTTGCAACAGGCATGGAACCTTCAGTGGGAACATAACCGCAACCGAGAGCAATACCCTCGTGCTATCGGCGATTTAACCTGGGCGTTTTTTGATGGCCTTGCCGGTTATGTTCAGGGTATTGAAGGTTGGGGTATTGCAGACCTTAAACGCATTCCGAAATTTTCATATTACTTTTTTCAAAGCCAACGGAAAGATAAACATCCGATGTGTTACATAGCTGATTATTGGATACCTTCAGATACTCCACGTAAAATAATTGTATATAGCAATTGTGATGAAATTGCTTTGTACATTAACGGCCGGGAGGTTACCCGTCAATATGCAGATAGTGGACCTGACAGCCCTTATGGAACAGATTGGGACAAAGGTGGTAACCCATTTGATGGTGGAAATGTAAAAGCATTAAGCAGTCCTCCATTTACCTTTAGAAATATTGCCTTTGAGGATGGTGAAATAAAAGCAGTTGGATATATTAAAGGGAAACAGGTTGCCACTTACAGTGTCCACACACCCGGCAAGCCATACAAAATAATTTTGTCTGCAGATACTCAGGGTGTTCCCATGAAAGCAGATGGGGCCGATGCTGTTTTTATACGGGCAAACATAGTAGATGAACATGATAACCCTGTTTACACAGCCGATAACGAGATACAATTTTCAATTACCATCAATGCCAGAATAATTGGTCCGCCTGTGATAAATGCAGAAGCCGGAATTGGAAGTATTCTTATACAATCAAATAGTAACAAAACGGGTATGATAGACATAAAAGCTACTGGCAAAGGGTTAATGTGTCTTAGCCCCCTAAAAGACTGGACAAAAATTGTAAAACAATTTAGTCACAGTAAATTTAGGAACAATGAAAACAAGACGTCAATTTAGCTCCGAGGAGAAGTACAGTATCCTTCAGGAGGC
>JAFDXI010000084.1 GCA_018268035.1 Bacteroidota bacterium
CAAGCTGTTCCCTGCCCTTCTCAATCATCTTTGTTGCAGATGCCTTCAAAAACTCAATACTCAAAACATAAAAACGGTCTAAATCCTTTTGAAAAATCTGTCCAGTTTATCGGGGGCTAAGACACATTCAATCCCAGATTGATAACTACAATATTTAAAGACAATGAGGATAGAAGTACAATATCACTTTTAATAGAACTTGAAACTTTACTCGGGGAAAAATATAAATTATCAAAAAACCACAATACCGGGATTGATGCAGAACAGAGGTTCTCTAAAAACGAATTAAGCGAGAGGCGTGAAATTAAAAATATAGAAAAAGCTGCAGTTTTTATTGCAGGAAATGGAATTTTTTACAGCGCACATCCATCAATAAAAGACATTTGGAAGTCTTTTTCCGAGAATATTATCACTAATAGGTGGGATAAACTATTTCCTTATACGGATTGTCTGTTCTGTTAAGCAAAAAATAAAACGTATTGATTGTGTCAAGAGATTCTATAACTAAAAACTTATAAAATGACACTATTTCAATTTCTTCATAAGGCGGCAAACACTATAAGATACAACGGGCTCTATATTTTTTTAGCTATTGCTTTTCCGTTAATACTATCTGTATTCGATGCAGGCCGGGAGATAATACAATCTCTTTCTGAAGAGCCAAATCAGTTAAACCTTTCTTTATGTTTGGTTTCCTTTTTTATACTTGGATTCTCCGTTTGGTGTATTCCAACCCTCGCCATATCCATATTTCAATTCTTTACCGGTTACCAATATGAAAACAGATCCCCGGAAGTATTGGAGAAGTCAAGAGAAGAAATGTTTAATTCATTAACGAAAATCTATAATGACAAATCAACGGCATATCAACCAAACAAAACTCAATTTCCCATTCGCTGGTTTGCCGTTTTTCCCTGGCTAATGTTCTTGTTTACTTATTACTGGGTTGCCGGTAGCAATATTGACCTTTTAATTGAGATCATTACAACAATAGTCCTGTTCATCATAGGTAAGCGCTTGTTCAAAAAATATAAGGAAAGAATCAAAATCCCAAAGACGGGAAAACTGTTTCTGTTAATATGCACTATCCCATTCTTATCACTACTAATGTTGCCTTACATTTTAGGCAACGCTATTCCCCAAAGCTTTCAAATATATACATATGGTTTTATTGCGGCATTGAGTGCTGTTATCTTTTACTACACCCTTCACTTGCTGGAGGAAAAGAAAACCCAATACAAATTGTCCTGCTTCAATTATAACTTCATGCTGATTGTTTTGGTTCTGGCAATTCTTGCATTGTATTGCCTAAATGAAAAACAGGTGCTTCCCAATATCTCACCTGTAATTGTACTCATTATTATGGCTGCAGCCATGATCACATTCTTTGACCTATTTATTACTTCTCAACACTTATTAATAAAAATTGCTAAAGCGAAAAGCGGGAGCGAAAAGACTGATGTTATTTCATTCAGGTTAGGAATCTATCAATTGTTTACTCTTACGCTTCTTCCCATTTTCATTATACTGTGCCTGTTTTCATCGTTAAACAGTCACCGAATCCGAAAAACCTATGCGGGCAATGAGTATGTATCCATTACCCAAAGACCAACATTTACTAAATATTTCGATACATGGTTTCAGAAAAATATGACGGCAATACTAAAGGACTCAACCATATATCTGATTTCCGGACAAGGAGGAGGTTCAAGGGCAGCGGCATGGTTTTTTATGAATATGGCCCTGAAAGAAAAACAAGATTCAAACTTTTTAAAAAAGACATTTTCAATATCTACGGTTTCCGGATCCAGTGTCGGCGCTTATATGTTTTTAGGAGCCGAATATTTTAATACCCCTATCCACCATATTGACTCAGTAACCACGAAACTGCTGGGCAGGAATTATATGAGTAGTGCATTTTTTGGACTGCTGATCGGAGATGGAATAGATGGAATAGTAAATACAATTGTTTCCCCTGGATCGGATTTTCCAATAGACAGGAATTACCACTTACAAAAGGAGGAGATGGATGCGTTTAAAAAAACGTTCCATGTGGGTGCTAAAGATTTTTTTGAAGCCGACTACCTGCAACTATATCAGGATACAACAAGAATGTACCCCCTTTTTTTTATCAACACGGCAATCGTGGAAAAAGGAACCCGCGGAATATTTTCACCAGTTCAGCTTGACAGTATCAGCCTCGCCCAAGACTTGTACAAAACGTTTAAAAACGAAGATCATAATGGACGTTATAACATTCCAATGACCACCTGTGTAAATCAAAGTGAGGCATTTCCATTGCTTAGCGCTTACAACTATATGGATTGTGCAGGCCGCTTTATCGACGGTGGTTTATATGAAAATACCGGCTGCGAAACAACTCTTGAAATATATCAGGCGCTCAGAAAATACTTAAACAATCCGGTTTACAAAAATTATAATTTGAGAATTGCCTTGTTAAATATTATCAATAGTAGCATAACCGAGGACTATAATGTACCATTTAAAAAGGCATCTATCCTTAACTCATTTACCGCACTTGTAAATAGCCCGTTTGGCGGACATCAAAATTATGCATATCATAATCTGAACAGGCAGGTAACATATATGAATCAACTTTTCAACAATGATGTAAAAGATACTGTCATAAATATACCACTTAATGAAAAAATTACCCTTACAAGAACCTTGAGCGATAGTTCCATCAGAAAGATGTACAATACTCTTTCAAATTAAAATTTTCCAAAATGAGGCATCTGAATTTCAAAACAATTTTCACATGGATGATAGGTCTATCCTTTGTTATCCTTGTGATATACCTTTTCAGGATGGTTTTCATAGATGGCATCAATGAAGAATTTTTGGAATTGTACAAAGCACATTTCACGGCGTTGGTTGGATTGCCTGCTGCGGCTTTCCTGTCTACTTTTTTAATCCTGCTTTTGCCGATAGTCCGAAAACAACCTATTGAATTTGAAGCAATCGGGTTGAAGTTTAAGGGCACATCAGGTGAAGTAGTGCTTTGGGTGCTAATCTTTCTTTCAATTGTTGTTTCAATAAAACTGATATGGTGATGAATAAAAAAGGGTATCAAATAATAATAACCAAAATAAAATATATGAATGATCATGCAATTCATTTGGCAGAACTGCTCTTAAAAGTACTTGGGGTATCCGGCGCTATCATTATTTTTTTGATTGGATTAATACGCTATAGGAAAGACCAGAAATGGCGAAGACAGGAATTTATTGCAAAAGAAGTGAGAGAGTTTCAAAATGATTGCGCAGTTAAAAATGTAATGTTAATGTTAGATTGGGATACACGTTATATTCAGCTATTTCCGGGAAAGCCAAACGTTGAAGATAGGTATGTGAAGGTAGACAGCAAGCTATTCTTCACATCACTTGCCATCTCGCCCCAGGATTTGAAAAATAACAGGGCATATTATAAGGAAGAACAGGTAGCAATCCGTGATAGTATGGATGTGTTTTTGGGTTACCTGGATAGATTTAATGTATTCATAACTGCAACTTTAATATCCAAAAATGAAATACTTCCATATCTGAAATATTGGGTTGAAACTATTAACAATAGGATACCAATCGAAAATAAAAAAGCTTTATATAATTACATATCTGTATATGGATTTGAGGGAGCAGAAAGAATATTGAAAGAAGATAATTAACTTTCAAAACAGGTTACATGCAAAATGATATTCTGCATGTATCCCGTATGAGAATTACAATCCTTTATCTACAAAAATACTAAATGATTTTTCTTACACTTTAAGTTTATATATAATTATAAAAAGTAAGTGGAGAAACAGGAATGTCTGATATTGCATATTTGACCTTTAAGCTTGTTTCATGAATTTTAAATGATCAGTGTTGCGGTAGATGTGTTTGCAATTTTTAAAATCCATATCTTATTCGAAAAAAGAAAATAAGATACTAAAATTTCTTGCTCAACTTTTTATAATGAATCTCCCCCTCAAACCTTCTTATTCAGCATCGCAAAATATTTTTTCAAAAAAACTTTCCAATAGTTTTCTACTGCAAAAGGCATCTGTATTCCTTTTTGTGTTTCAAAATACCAGCCTTCTGAATCTTTATACTGTTTCCATTCAAAATAATGTTCAGGGAAAAAAATCGAAAATCCATGTGTGCCCCAACGTTTATCTGCTTCTTTTTCTTCCCGCATTGCCGGTCCCATTTCTTTATAAATCACAAAATACATTTCTGCCATATCTGCAATTTCATTGCACAAGTTGATAATGGGCGTATAAATGTCTGGTTCACTTTTATCTTTTGAATGAAGCGCAGTGAGCAGGTTTTCTGAAAGCTTTTTTAAGAAATATACCAGATCAATAACTTTCAAATCGTAATCAGCAGGATCTTCTTCATCAAAAAAACTTAAACATAAAAAACGTGCAATCCTGATGTTGTCAAATAGGTTGCTCAATTCCTTTTCCATCATCCTCGCCAATGCATCAATTTTATCTGCAACTAATTTTGTAAACGACAGGTCAATGCATGTCAAAGTCATTTTATTATCGTCATAAATTTTTGTATAATACAGTTTGACAAGTTCATCAGGAGTTTTTGCTTCCAGTGTGTCCGAAACTTTTAAATAACTTGACTTGATTAATAATGCTGCAACTGCTGCAGGATCTGCATCAGGTGTTGCTGCGAGGTTTTTAAAAAATAAATAATAACCAAATCCCTGCAACGAAATCAGGTTTTCACTGGCCACCAAATATTTTGCCACATCCCTGAGTGCATACGCATTTTCAAAAGTCTGCATCCAGCAGGCATCAAATGCTATGATATCAATTTTATTTTCCTTGCCAAATATCTTCTTGATGGCTGTACTGATTTCTTTGGTATAGAGGTAATCCTGTTTGGTGTCGGGTTGGTTTGTAGAGAAGTGTGTAATTTTTCTATTGCTATAAATAAACCTTGTTGATGCAGCGGCAGCTAAATGAAAAGTACTGCCAACAGGTGTGCGTGTAAATGTTTGTTGGTTGATGGCATTCAAATGCCTGCGACCTAAAACAGACAGGTTTTTTCTTTGAATTAATTCCTGTATTTCTTTCTTATCAACTTTGTCCGGACTGGTGGTGACTCCATTGCCAAGACCATGATCCCAAAATGATAGCATATATTTTTCAGCAGGAAAATTATCAATGCAATATTTCAGGAATTGTTCAAGTACTTCATGTTTACCAATGTCATCATCTTTGATGATATGTAATGGCTTAGTTGATAAATTTATCTCAACACCTTTTTCTATTCTATAAATGGAAGGGAGAAGATATTCTTTTTTCATGGGCTTTCTTTCTTTACTGGGTGGATTCCTGTCAACTAATGCTATGATTTGCATTTTTTCTGTGCTACCGGTGAGCAACATTTCCCATTGATTTTTTCTGAACCCTGTATCAAATCCTTCGGGTTCAACATTCATATACAACATGATTGTCCAGGCTGCTTTCATAAGTTGTTTTTGGTGTTTTGAAAATTTTTTTATCAGCCAATATAATTCATGTTATTAAAATTTCCAATATTTTTAGTGGGACATTTCATGAGCATGCTAACTGTAAAATATACTAAGGCTTTCTTTTTAATAATACTGTTCCAGGTTTGCATGCTGTGTTTTAAATCAGTATGTGCTCAGCAATACCAGTTCAGGACTTATTCATTTAATAATGGTTTGAGCTCTTATAATGCAGGAAAAATAATACAGGACAAATATGGCTTTATCTGGGTGGCAACACAGGAAGGTATTAACCGTTTTGATGGGAAAAATTTTATTACAGTAAAAAAAGATCCGGTTGGGAATACCGGCCTTAGTGAAAATTATGTAACTGACATGGCGCCTGATAAAAATGGCAAACTGTGGATAGCAACTGCATTGGGCGGCATTGATGTATTTGAAACAGGAAGTTTAACTGTTGAAAAAAGATATAACGCAGTTTCCAATCATTTAATAACTAATTGGATCAGGTGCCTTGCCTGGGACTATCAGGGAAATGATCTGTGGATTGGTACATATTATGGTTTTAATGTGCTGGATAAAAAAACAAATCAAAGTATTGCTGTTACTGAAAATCCTTTCAATAAAAAGCATGACTTCAATATTTGCAGTATTGCTCTCGATTCATTCCGGAATATGCTGATTGTTGCTGAAGGTGAAGGTGTATTAATTTATAACGGTGAAACCAAAAAGCTGATTTCAAAAATTTCAAAAGAGGAATTAAAGATAAATGCCAACAGTACTTTTTCAGTTAAGAATATTTTTATTGATGCTTCACGAAAGATTTATTTATGCTCTGATAAAGGCATTAAATGTATTGAAACCGATGGGAAAAATTATCATGCTTCGGAAAATGCTGATTCCCGGTTTAAAGCATTTGAAAACGAAGATATCCGTGGTATAATGTATGGACGTAAAGGCGAATTGTGGCTGGCAACTGCTAATGGGATCAAAGTGATTGACAGTAATGAAGAAGTAAATACTGTGCAACACTCCAATTTTTTTTCCAACACTATTTTAGATGATAATATCAATTATCTTTTCAAAGATAGGTTTGGGAATATCTGGGTTTCCACTACAAAGGGGCTTAATCATTTAATCAATGAAGAATTTGAATTTTATGCATTTAATGCTAAGGCCGGTGATTTAAGCAAGATACAATCGGTTAATGTATTATTTGCCGATAATGATTCAGTTATCTATGCCTGTGCAGCATCCGGTTTGTTTAAAATCAATATCAGGACAAATAGTGAAACAAAAATTTTAGATAGTAAAGTATATGGCGAAATAGAAACAGTAATGCGTATTGACAAGAATGGTTTGCTTGTCTCATCCAATCAAAAACTGCTTTATCTGAAGCAGGATGGTGTTCAATTTAAAGTGTCTGATGCTGCTGCTGTATTCAAAGAGCTGGCGCCTATTCAGTATTATTATTTCAGCACCTGCATGAAGTATAATGATAGTATTTTTTTGATGGGTAGTATGGATGAAGAAGGATTTGTAAAATGGGATATTAAAAATCATTCTGTCAAGACTTTTTTAAAAAAAGAAGGTGATAATAATGCTCCTTATGAAAATAGTTATCATAATATCAGGAAAGATAAGTTTGGTAATGTGTGGTTGCTCAGCGACAATAGCATTACGTTATTTGATCCATTAACGGATGCTTTTCATAACTATTTTCCCGGAAATACCCATCAATCGCCTCCGCATTTCTTTTTTGATATTTTTAATGATGGCAGGTATTTGTGGATTTCATCTTATGGTTATGGTTTAATCAGGTTTGATATACAAAACGATTCCTGTTTATATTTTACACAATTGGACGGGTTAAGTTCTAATGCCACATATAATATCCTTAATGAGAATGATTCTATAATCTGGATATCATCCAATAAAGGATTGACAAGGTTTAATTTCATTTCAAATAAAACATCTGTTTATTATGAGGATGACGGGTTGCAGTCAAATGCTTTTGATGAAAGATCCGGTTGTGTTATCGGCGATGAACTTTTCTTTGGAGGTATAGATGGCTTTACTAAAATATCAAGGAATAATCAGTTTATTGCTTCGTCAAAAATGCCGGTGTATTTAGGTAAAATTGATTACGTGGATGTAAAAGGGAAAACTGTAACCATCAATACACTCGAAGCTGCACGATTATTTTTTAAAACTTTTCCCATTACATTTTATATCATTTCTCCTGAGTATTCTAACAACAGCAGAATTTCTTATGCTTACAGGATAGAGGAGTTGAATAATGACTGGGTTACAATTGGAAATAATAACCAGATTACGTTTGCCGGATTGCCGCCTGGCACCTATCATTTCCAGGGCAAAGTGGAAAATTTGTATAACGATGACAACCTGTCTGCTGTTGTTGAATTTACTATCCTGCCCCGTTGGTACCAAACCTGGTGGTTTTATGTATTGATGGCTTTAATTATTTCCGGCATTTTATATGCATTTTACAGGTATCGTATTGCGCAGATTAAATTACAACAACAACAGTTGAAAAAAGTGCGGGAAGAAATTGCCAGTGATCTGCATGATGATATCGGGAGTACGCTGAATGGCTTGAAAATATTCACTCACCTGGCAGAGAATGCAACAGATAAACAGCCGTATTTTTTGCGAATTGAAGATTCATTAAAAAATATGTCAGAGGGAATAAGGGATATGATTTGGGTGTTGGATGACAAGCATGATAATGCATCTAATTTAATGGCAAGGATTGAGAAATTGACAAGGCCTGTTGCTGATGCGAAAGGCATAAACATCAGTTTTATGGTGCAGCGTGATATAGTGCTGGACAAGAAAGTAAAAAGAAATCTGCTGATGATTGCTAAAGAAGCCATCAATAACAGTATTAAATATTCGGGTTGTAAAAATATTGCAGTGCATTTTGATGTGTCGGAATATTTTGTAATAATGGTATTAAAAGATGATGGGCAGGGATTTATTGAAGAAATGATAACACCTGGTGAAGGCTTGCGAAATATGAAAATGCGGGCTGAACAAATAGCATATCAATTAACACTCAGATCATCAGAATGTGGGACTACGATTACTTTGCAATCGAAATGAAGTGTTATGCTTCATGGTTTTTTACAGAAAAAAAATTGTTGTCCGATTAAAATTATTCTAAATAGCTGAAACCCTTTTACAGTAAGGGTTCTAAGTCCGCCTTAGGCGGATGAGGTCTTGAAAAGCAAAGGGCTATTATATTTAATCGGACAACAATGAAAAAAAATATAACAATAAAATACTGAAGAGATAATCAAAGTCCATACATAGCTTATCAATATGAACGAAGGACTTTTTACTTCACCAGGGAAGCAGGGAAATCAGTTACATGCTCACAACAAAGTTGTTCCATTACCTGCCTTAATTGTCTTTTTAAAATTACCATCGTATGATCTGCTCCTTCATTGCCCAATGCAGCGACACCATACATAAATGTCCTACCTAAAAATGTAAACTCTGCGCCGGTAGCAAGGGCCCTTGCTATGTCAGGTCCTGAACGGAGCCCACTGTCCATCATTATTTTTATTTTGTCTTTATATTTTTCAACAATTTTTTTTAATGAATGGATAGTTGATTCGCCCGCATCTAATTGTCTTCCTCCATGATTGGAAACAATGATGCCATCAATACCGGTTTGGATGCATTTTTCAACATCAATTTCATTCACGATTCCTTTCAACACCAATTTTCCTTTCCACATATCACGTATTGCCGAAATTTTGTCTTCATTCAGCCTGCCATTGAAAGTCTTATTCATAAATAGCCCGAGATGATGCATGTTCATCCCTTTAGGCATATACGGTTTCATGATCTGAAAAGAAGGTTGACCATGTATCAAAGTTCTGATTGCCCAATTAGGCCGGCCCATAATCTGCACAATATTATGCAATGTCATCCTGGGTGGCATGGCAAGGCCATTTTTTATTTCTTTATTGCGGTAACCAAATGTGGGCACATCACTCAGTATTACAAGAACAGGACAATGATCTGAAGCTCGTTTTATTATCTTATCTCTTAATTCATTTTCTGCTGGATGATATAATTGAAACCATGCACGGCCTTCAGTTATTTCACTGATGCGTTCGATGGTGCTTGTGCTGACAGTGCTTAACGTAAAAGGGATATTATGTTTGAATGCAGCTTTTGCAAGTATCTCAGGCGAATTGGGCCAAATCAAACCCTGCAATCCAACCGGTGCTATTCCAAAAGGCGCATCATAAATATGCCCAAATAATTCAGTCTTCATATCAGAGCCGGAATGATTTTTAAGATATTGCGGTAACAATTCTACTTCCCTTATTTCTGTAGTGTTTTTATTAAGATTTATTTCTTCGTTGCATCCTCCGTCAAGATAATCAAATGCAAATCCCGGGATTCTTTTCCTGGCTTTTTTTCTCAGGTCTTCTACTGATGGATATCTTGGATTATATTCTAATTTCATGGTACTATTTTTTTTATTCTTTGGATAAATGCAATGCAAACTTATTCAACATCCATAAACATATTCATATATTTTCCTGTTTATCCAATTTTGAATTAACATGGCTTAATTATGTTTTATTTCTACATGGTGAACTAATGCAAAAAATTTGGTTCAATAAATTTATTTGATGATTCCTTTTAGTGAATTGATCAATAATAATTCTCCATTTTAAAATTCGCCATACTTATTTTGAAATTGCAACAGGATATTCCATTAACATAAAAAATCAACTATATTCGATTAAATTGTTAGTTTATGAAAAAGAAAAAAATTATACAGTTTAAACGCTTTACTGTTTTTATTCTATGTTCATTGTTGTTGAGTTTTTCTTTCTCTTACGGGCAGGTAAATGAAATGTCTGTTGATAGCGCTTTGCGAACTTTGAAAGATGTAAGAGTTATAAGAAAAGCAGTAACATTCAATCCGTATAGCTTGCAATACCAACTTGAGATTCGACAACCTGTTGATCACAATGATACAACTAAAGGATTTTTTTACCAGCAGTTAGCCCTTTTGCACAGGGATTTCTCAAAGCCAATGGTAATAGAAACTGAAGGGTATAATGGCAGGGCGCCGAAAAATGAACTGGAACAAATATTGAATTGTAATGATTTGAATGTTGAGTTTCGTTATTTCAATAAATCAAAACCCGATTCTTTGCAATGGCAATATTGCACTTTTGAACAGGCAACTGCTGACCTACACCACATCAACCAGGTATTTCATAGTTTATATCATTCCAAATGGATAAGTACCGGCATCAGTCGTGGAGGTGAAACCACTTTGATCTATCGTTATTTTTATCCTGATGATGTTGACCTCTCTGTTCCTTATGTAGCGCCATTTCCAAATGATATTGAAGATAAAAGAATTTATGCATTTCTTGATACAGCAGGCGGACCATCCTGTGTTCAAAAAATAAAAAATCTCCAAATGTTTTTATTACAACATGAAAAAGAAGCGATACAAAAAATTTCATTTCCTGAAAGACAGTTACATTATTCTGCAGTAGGTGGTGTAGGGCAGGCTTATGAATATGCTGTGCTTGAATATCCATTTGCATTCTGGCAAACAACTACGTTACAGGAAAAAGACATTCCTTCAGATGAAGATCTTGACAACTATCTGGCAAGTCTGTACAAAGTTTTTGGAAATTATATTTCAGGCTTTTCTGATGAAAGTACTGAGAGTTTTTATACGCATTATTACATGACCTGGCAGACGGGATATTATAAATATGATATTACTCCTTTTAAAAAATACCTGCAATATTTTACAGATGCAAATCCTACTTCAGCAATTTTACCACCAGATATTCCGCGCCATACTTATGATCCTGATTTTGATAAAAAAATAAATGAATGGATTGCTACAAAAGGTAATAATATCCTGTACATCTATGGTGGCAGGGATACATGGTCTGCATGCAAAGCAGATTTTACTGATAAGGTAAATGCAAAACTATTTATGGTGCCTGATGCGAATCATTACTTGGCGAGAATAAAAAATATGCCACCTGCGATGCAGAAAGAATTTGGTGAAGCATTAAAAAGAATGACCGGGCTTACACCAGATTTTTCCAAACTAAATAATTAGAAAAAAATATTGCTTCTATCTTTTGTAAAAAAGCTATTGAACAAAAAATAGTTGGTTGTTAATAGAAATCTTTTAATAACCTTCCTGCTTTTGCAATCATAGATTTATTGTGCCATGCAATAAACACAAAATATGATAGAAATGTTTCCAAAGAAGTGTATGGGGTAGTGATTACTTTTTTAAACAAAAATTTCTTTTGCTGAAGTAGAACCTGGATTGAAGAAAATTACATGTGTTGAAAGTTGAATCAAGATGAAATTAAAGTGCTTTAATTTCTTCATTTTACACCAATAGCGTCCTAAACGTTTTAAAAAAAATAGAGAAAGTTGTCTGTATCTCAAATAGCTTTGAGTTGCACAACAAAACCAACTTTCTCTATGTCAAAAATAGCTTTATTCGCCCAAATCATTTCA
>JAFDXI010000085.1 GCA_018268035.1 Bacteroidota bacterium
AAAAAGGAAAACAAGCTTAAAGCGATTCATACCAGAACAACAACCATTGATGATAATTTTAAGAAAAGCTAATACATTCCTTTAATTCTTTTTCCGAATAAGCAATATTGTATTGTTTTAAAACATCATCGGGCACACCATTCCATTGGTTGGGTTTATTGCCAACATAACCAATATCTTTCCAACCCATTTCAGTTGAATAAAAACCTGTTGCTGTCAGGTTACGCATCAGGTTAAAAAATGAAACACCCTGACTCATCTCCGGTTTTGCTTTTTCAGGATAAGCAAACTGGTCAACCACTTCTATTTGTTGCTCAGGAGAACAATCTTTAAAATCTTTTTGATAAGTATTCAGGCAATACATATCAAGCCATCGCAATCCGCCACGCATGGGTGTCTGAAAATCCGTGTCATCTTTTACAATGAATTCAATAAAATCAGCCACCTTAGCATCACTGGCACTACCACTTACATCATCTTTTGGAATAATGATATCAGCCAGGATTGTAATAGTGGAAAATTCATCAGGCGTAAAAAATTTTGGCTCTGCATCAAGTTTTTCTTCGTAGACTTTTTCTTCGGCCATACGGTCAATGCCAAAATCTTTACCTGTTGTTTTGATTTCAGGTTGTTTGGTTTCGTTCTTACAGGCATCTGCTACAACTCCGGCGCTGATGGCAGTAATGCCCATTGTTTTCAAATATTTTCTTCTATCCATAATAAATCATTGTTATGTTTTTAATCCTGTTATTACTTATACCCTGCATGAACAATTTGATTTTTCATTTTTCTGCTCTTTCTTATTATTAAAAATATTAGGCAGGCAGGTTTTGTTTTTTCAACTGATCAACGATATAATCACTTGCTCTCCATGCGAGGGCAAGAATAGTATGTGTAATATTCTTATCAGCCTGTGATACAAAAGCACCGCCATCCACACAAAAAACATTTTTTGCATCATGTGCCTGGCACCATTCATTCAATGCAGATTTCTTAGGGTCGCTTCCCATCCTCACAGTACCTGCTTCATGAATGATATTACCCGGGTTATGCAAGCCATAATTATTTTCAGGTCCGTCATCTCCATAAGTTATTACTGCACCCATTTCAGTAAGTATTTCTTTGAAAGTTTCTTTCATGTGCTTAGCCTGTTTGATTTCATATTCACTGCTTTTCACATTAAACCGCAACACCGGAATACCATATTTATCTACAACATTTGGATCTATTTCACAATAATTACTTTCAAAAGCCAAAGCTTCACCGCGGCCAGCCATTCCAACTGATGCCCCATAGAAAAAGCGGTAATCTTCTTTTAGTGATTTACCATATCCACCTGCATCTTTTTTCTTTCTTGTTGCGACAGGTTTGCCATTCATGTATTGAATATCCCATCCAAAGCCATAAGCTGGTTGATCCATGCCGCCGCCATATTCAATATGATAACCGCGTGGGAAATCAAGCTTTTTATTATCCAGCCACCAGGGTGTATAAACATGCATGCCGCCAACGCCATCTTCGTTATATCGTTTACGATCAAATAAATTTGGTAAATAACCACCCATATCTGCCCCGGTAGAATCATGTAGGTATTTACCCACAACACCACTTGAATTTGCAAGACCAGCAGAATGCCGGGAAGATTTTGAATTCAACAACAACCTTGCACTTTCACAGGCGCTTGCAGCGAGTATAACTGTCCTGCCTTCTACCACATATTCCTGCATATCTTCTTTGTTGATATAAGAAACACCTGTTGCGATGCCTTCTTTGTTGGTCAGCACTTCACGTGCCATACAATTAGTGAGTACATCAACATTCCCGGTTTTCATTGCAGGAAAAATCAAAACGGATGAAGATGAAAAATCAGCATACACTTTACAACTCCTGCCGCATTGCGCACAGAAAAAACAGGAGCCTCGTTCATCATTTATCTTTTTTGTAAGGATGGATAACCTTGAAGGGATTACAGGAATGTTCAATGAAGTACCTGCTTTTTTAATCATTAATTCATGCAAACGTGGTTTGGGTGGTGGAAGAAAAATTCCATCAGGATCATTCGGTAAACCTTCATTGGTACCAAAAACACCGATGAGTGATTCTACTTTATCATAATATGGTTTCACATCTTCATAACCAATCGGCCAGTTGTCGCCAAGCCCGTCAATATCTCTTCTCTTAAAATCTTTGGGGCCAAACCTCAATGTAATCCTGCCCCAGTGATTGGTACGGCCACCAATCATTCTTGCTCGCCACCAGTCCCATTTAGTATCATCAACATGTGTGTAAGGTTCACCATCAATTTGCCATGCCCAATAACAACCATCAAAATCGCCAAATGGCCTGAACTTAGTGCCACGCCCTCTCCTTGGTGATGCCCATGGTGGCTGTAACTGGTTTGAATTTTTTGCAGGATCAAACATCGGACCTGCTTCAATTAAACAAACTTTTAAACCGGCTTTTGCCAATACATAAGTCGCCATTCCGCCACCTGCACCGGAGCCAATAATAACTGCATCGTACCTCTTTGGATTTTTCTTGATCTGTAAAGTGCCCATTGTTGCTTGTATTTTCGTTAGTAGAAGCTAAAGTAAGCATTCACCTGTTAAATAAAAAACTGTTTATTCATTGATTTTATATTTTCATCCCTCATATCATGAATTAAAAATTCAACAACAGCCTAAGTAAATGAATAATTAATAAATCTGTAGAAATTGAAAACAAAAAAATCAAATCAACTCATCACGACCAAAAACTATGCAGGCTGATTTTTCCAAATTGCTTTAGCATCCAATAATTTGAATTGCATCATTACATGTAAAAAAAATTAATCAATAAAACATTAATCAATAAATCTTACAATGGCATTCAAATACCGAAAGCTGTTCCAACAACAGAAAAAAGTATATTGCAAAAACCTTCTGAACAATTTTGTAAACTTTTTTCATGAATATTATTGCCATTGATTTAGGCACTACCAATTGTAAAGCTGTCATCGTAAACATGAAAAACCAGGTGATGAAAACTTTTCATGTTGCCACAAAACCCATCGAGCCCAAACAGGGTTGGAATGAACAAAACCCAGATGAAATATTTGAAGCTATAACATTGCTATTAAAAACCTCAATCAGTTTTTGTGGTGAAAAAAATGTTTCCTGCGTTTCATTCAGTTGCGCCATGCATAGTTTACTGGCTGTAGATAAAAATGGTAAACCATTGATGAATATGCTGACCTGGGCCGATTTGCGCAGCGTAAAATATGCACATGCTTTAGAACAAAAACCTGTAGCAAAAAAAATATATCAGGTTACCGGTGTTCCCATCCATGCCATGTCTCCATTGTGCAAACTAATCTGGATGAAACACGAATCAAAAACTATTTTCAACAAAGCTTACAAATTCATCTCCATCAAAGAATATATTTTCTTAAAACTTTTCGGAAAATATATTGTTGATTATTCCATTGCTGCAGCTACAGGATTTTTTGATGAAAAAAAACTTTGCTGGCACGAAGCCGCTTTACAAATTGCCGGCATTTCAAAAGATAAACTATCTGTGCTATACCCGATTGAACATTATGAAACAGAAATGCTGCCAGCCATGCAGCAAATGCTAAAAGTCAAGAAAAATATACCTTTTGTTTTGGGTGCAAGTGATGGGGCATTAGCCAATATAGGTAGCGGTATTATTGACACTGTAAATGCTGCAGTTACAGTGGGCACCAGTGGCGCAGTTCGAATTACTTCTCATCAATATATTGCCGATAAAAAACAAAGGTTGTTTAGTTATTTTGTCACTGACGGATTTTATATAACAGGTGGCGCCATCAACAATGGGGGTGTTGCTTTACAATGGCTGGTTGAAAAAATTTTTCAAAACAATTTTCGTGATGAAAAACAAATTAAGTCAATCATTAAAGCTGCTTCAAATATTGATACGGGTGCAAATGGTTTAATTTTTCTTCCCTATATTTTCGGAGAACGATCACCATTCTGGGATGAAAAAGCAAAAGGCAGTTTTATTGGTTTAACAGCATTACACACAAAAGCACATATCACCAAAGCAGTACTCGAAGGTGTTTGTTATTCGGTTAATGATGTTTTGAAAGCGCTTGAAGAAACCTGCAACCCAATCAAAAAAATTTATTTAAGCGGAGGCATCATACAATCGGGTGAATGGGTGCAAATGTTGGCCAATATTACAGGAAAAGAAATATTGGTGAATGAATCTGCTGACGCTTCTGCATTAGGTGCTGCTTTTGTTGGTTTGAAAGCAATGGGCTTCGTAAAAAATTTAACTGCAGCAAAAATTTTTTTAAAGAATGTAAAAACATTTAAACCAGATAATTATAATCATAAAGTTTATAAAAAATACTTTGTCATTTATCGAAGCCTGTATAAAAAACTCAGGGGAACTTTTGATGAAATAGAAAGTATCAAAGATGTTGAGTAAATAATAATAACCCAACACTATTTTTTCACTGGTTTTAAATTATATTCAATTAATAATACCCTGTTATAAATTGAATGTTTAATGTCTTTCGTTTTTTATGCAGGGAGTCGAACCTTATTTTTGCAAAAAATCGCTGAATGAATTTAATTGAAGAATTGAGTTGGCGGGGAATGATCCAGGATATAATGCCCGGTACTGAAGAACAGTTGAAAAAAGAAATGACTTCCGGTTATATAGGCTTTGATCCCACTGCAGACAGCCTGCATATCGGCAGCCTTGTTCCTATTTTATTATTGGTGCATTTGCAAAAATCAGGTCACAAACCTTATGCTTTGGTGGGTGGAGCAACCGGTATGGTAGGCGACCCAAGTGGCAAAAGTGAAGAAAGAAATTTATTGAGTGAAGATATTTTGCAACACAACCTGGAAGGCGTGAAGAAACAATTAGAAAAGTTTCTGGATTTTGATGAAAGCAATCCGAATGCTGCAGTGATGGTGAATAATTATGACTGGTTTAAAAGCTTAAACTTTCTTGATTTCATCCGTGATGTGGGCAAACATATCACCGTGAATTATATGATGGCAAAAGACAGTGTGAAGAAAAGGTTTGAAGCAGGCAATGGTATCAGCTTTACTGAATTTTCTTACCAACTAATACAGGGTTATGATTTTTTTTGGTTGTATAAAAATCATAATTGCAAACTTCAAATGGGTGGCAGCGACCAATGGGGAAATATTACAACAGGAACAGAATTAATCCGCCGCAAATCAGGCGGTGAAGCTTTTGCATTTACCTGTCCGTTATTGATGAAAGCAGATGGTACCAAGTTTGGGAAAACCGCAGGCGGAAATGTATGGCTGGATGCATCAAAAACTTCCCCTTATCATTTTTACCAGTTCTGGCTGAATGCTGCTGATGAGGATGCAAAAAAATGGATTAAGATTTTCACCTTCTTATCTAAAAATGAAATTGATACTTTAATACAACTACATGAACAGGATGCAGCGCAGCGTTTACTTCAAAAAACATTAGCAGGAGAAATTACTCAGTTCGTTCATGGAAACAATGGCCTAAAACATGCACTGGAAACAACAGAAAAATTATTTGCACATCAAACAGCTCCCGCAGAAAGTTTATCGGAGAATGATTTGGAAAATATGGAAGGTGTTGTAAAAATAGATTATACATTACCTGGTGATGGAATAGATATCACAACATTTCTGGCTGAATCAAAAATATTTTCCAGTAAAGGCGAAGCGAGAAAAATGATTCAGAATGGTGGTATCAGCATTAACAGGAAAAAAGTAGAGAGTTTACAAATGACTGTGGATGGTGATATGTTATTGCACAAAAAATACCTGCTCATTCAAAAGGGCAAAAAGAATTATTATTTAGTAAAAGCAAAATAATTATTTTCATTTTTTGTAACCGAAAATGAAAAACATTGCAAACCATTTATTGCATATCAGGGCTTGGTGCTGACAAAGGCGCGTTTCTAAATCTTGATCTTTCTTTTGCCAACCCGGTTTTTATTGATTGGATCAGTCCGGAAAAAAATGAAACACTGCGGCAATATGCAAAACGTTTGCAACAACAATATATCAAAGAAGAAAATCCTGTTATCGTTGGCTTATCTCTCGGCGGAATGGTGGCAACAGAAATAGCAAAACGCCTGCCTGATGCTATTGTTATAATTGTTTCAAGTGCTAAAACAAAAAACGAAATACCATATTACCTGAAAACATTTCGTTACCTGCCTTTACACAAAACACTGCCAGAATGGATACTCCGTCAACATACACCACTTCGTGAATATCTTCTTGGCGCTAAAAATAAAGATTGTATCAGTTATGTAAAATATGTTGCACAACATGCTGATGGAAATTTTTACAGGTGGGCAGTCAGTGCTATTTTACATTGGGAAAATACAACTATACCTTCAAACGTGGTGCACCTGCACGGAACCAATGATAAATTACTCCCCTATCGTTTTGTAAAATCTCATTACACTATTTTGAATGGAGGGCATTTAATGATTATTGAAAATTCTATAGAAGTTTCTCAAATGATCAAAGCTATTATTAAAAACAAAACTGCTTTGCCCCGCGATTAAGTTGTTTGTTGAATAAATGCATCAAAACTATTGACAGCAATCATCTTTGTTGTCAAATATCCTTCAGCATATTTCACACCAACACGTTTGCCAAACATCAAAGCTCTTGCTCTGATAACATTCAAAAAATCAGGGTCAGAAATATAAGTCTGCGGTTCACTGGTATCAGTAGTATTGAATTGTGTGGTATAACAAAGCACAGCTTTTATTTTCTGGTCAAATGTTGCTGAGATATCAAATAAAAAGTCAGGCTTTAAATAACGGTCCTGTATATAATGAAATACATAATGGGGCCTCCAGTGTTCTTGTTTTATTCCATTTACTTCAGTTTCAATTTTTCTCAGGCCTGAAAGAAAAGCTGCATCAGCTACTAACTTAGAACTTCTCCCATGATCAGGATGGCGGTCTTCCAATGCATTGCACAAAACAATTTCAGGTCGGTATTTTCTAATCGCAACAATTATTTTCCTGAGATTGATTTCATCATGTTGAAAAAAGCCGTCTGCCATCTCCAGGTTTTCACGGGCATGGACACCCATAATTTTTGCAGCATCAGCCGCTTCTTTATCTCTTGTTTCAGCAGTACCACGGGTACCCAATTCACCTCTTGTCAAATCCACTACTGCTACTTTTCTCCCTTGTGCAACTGCAGCAATCAATGTGCCTGCACAACCCAATTCCACATCATCAGGATGAACACCAAATGCGAGTATGTCTGTTTTCATATTTTCAAAAATAAATTGATTATTGTTTGAATGGAAACTTAATGTTGAAATCGTTTCAGAGAGCCGCGACAATTTCTATAAAAACAAAAACAGGAAAGAAAAATTTTCAATACAAATTCAAACAAATTGTTGCAGCAGTTATTTAAGTAAAAGAATGACTAATGTAGCTTGGCTACAGGAAACAATTACCCCTTCCTGTAACCATACATTTTCTCAACATCCTGAACAATCAGTTCCATATCATGGTCATCACCATTAGGGTCATAATTCTGACGAAGGTTAGAACCAAACACAAGTGCAATTGCTTGCCAGAAACCGGCATCAAAACTACCTTTGTAATCTTCAATTATTTCGTAACAGTTGTTCCCTGTTTGACGATAAATCAGTTTCATCAGAACTTTCCCCTGGTAAACAGAAAGTTGTTTTAACTTATCAGCAAATTCTGTTTTTAATTCTTTTTCCCTTGATTGTATAATTCTTTTGCGCTCATTTTTATCTTTTATATTGACCAACTGAGCATTAATATCATTCATTACATTCGAAGCCCTGACAGCATAAGGATAAGTAACATACACAGCATTTCTCAAACGTGTCCAGGCTTTGTAGCGCTTTCTGCCCGCAGCAGTCAGCTTACCATATACATACGCATCATCTAACCATGAACAGGGGATTGTATCTCCATTCGGTTCAATGCAGGCTTCAACAATTATTGTATCATTTACACCAAGATGATTCTTACCCGCAAGCTGTATGGGATGAGGCCGAAAGGTCTGGGCAGATGTCTGTAACACAAAAAACACACATGCGAGGGAAAGTATGTTTTTTAATGTGGGCAAAAATCTGCACGGTTGCATAAGCTGTTATAAAATTATTATTGCACTGAATGCAATTTATGCTTTTGAGCAGTTGAATGTAACCTTACAAATTGTTATATTATTTTATAAAAAAGTGGGAATATTTAAACAACTGAAGTTTTAAAACCTGCCCTCACCCTTTGCACAACACTCATAACAAACCCGGTAATCATGATAATGATACCAATCCACAGTAAACTAACAAATGGGAACTGGTAAACTTTTAGCGTTATAATAGACTGTATTCCCTGATCTTCTTTTATACCAAACTCTATTTTACCACCACCTGTATCAGATAATTTATTGAATCGGATAATAAGGCTTTGCGCAATGACAGTGTCTGGAATAATTCTAAGTGTATTATCTTTTAATGCTATAACAGGCATTGCACGATAGTGCATCCCATCTGTTGAAATCACAGTCATGTTCATACCAATGCCCACTTCACCAGGTTGCAAAGGCCGTTTTAATGAATCTGCACTTTTCACAATATCATTTAAAACTATAATACCACTGGAATAAAATACAGAATCACCCGGTTTCATTTCCACAGGTTTGTATTGGCTGGTATCATCCTGTTTGCCCTGAGATGAAGCTGAGACATAAACAAAAATATCGCGGTTCCAATAATGCTTATTATCAGGATTGGCAGACTGCCCTTCCATTCCTTTATTGTTATTAATCAGGTCAGGATAAATACTGAATTTCTCTTTGCCATCTTTACTGACAAAATCAAGCTGGAAATATTTTTTATGGTCTGAATTGTTGATAGAATCACCAACATAAGTAACATCATATTTCCCCATATCAGTTTTTACACCTTTAAACAAAGTGAGGTTTTCCTGGGGGTCATAATCTTTTGATTTGGGTAATAAAGCAATCCCTGTTGTGTTTTCACTCAATACCATTTTCCGGCTGGATGAAATTAAAATGCCAATCAATGCAATGGCAAAACCAATATGTGCTATTGACGCGCCTGCAGATTTCATTTTTCCTTTTAACCCAATCCATATATATGCGAAATTGGCAACGAAGGCATAAACACCGGCAAACATGGCAATATAAATTGCCACCATAAAGCCAGGGCCTTTTTCTTTATAATCAATATTGCCTATGAAAATTATACAAAGGCTGATAGCAAGCGCTATCAATGTTGGCCACAATATTTTTTTGAAAAAAGTTTTCTTATCTGTGTTCTTATATTTAAAATATTGGGTAAATGCTGAAAGCACACCAATGATGATGGCTATAAAAATCTGTATTTGATTATAAGAAAACTTTGGATCTTCTGGCATGGCTATGTTGGTGCCAAATACTTTATTATACACCGGAATTGATGTTTTGGAAATGATGATGATGCCTGCCAAAAACAAAACTAATGAACCGATAAACATCCAGAATTCCCTGCTATAACTGCTTTCTTCTTTTCTGATAGTAGGGATGCTTTTGTTTCGATAGAAAAATAAAACCATTGCAGGTATAAAAAATACCAGGATAAAGCTTATCAGTTGTACAGACATATCCTGTTCGGTAAAAGCATGTACAGAAGTGTCGCCTAAAATGCCACTGCGTGTCAGGAATGTAGAATATAAAACAAGTGAAAATGAAAGTATATAAAACAGGTAAGTTGATTTTAAGGAATAACCGCTGCTTTTAAAAACAAGGTTGGTATGCAAGCCTGCAATCATTACAAGCCAGGGCACCAGTGATGCATTTTCAACAGGATCCCAAGCCCAGTAACCACCAAAGTTTAAAGCTTCATAAGCCCATGCAGCGCCCATCATAATACCACCACCTAATGCAGCGCCAGAAAATGCTGCCCATGGAATAACAGGTTTTGTCCAGGTGTGATCATTTTTCATCAGCCCTGCAATAGCATAAGCAAAAGGAACAATAGTAGATGCAAAACCTAAAAACAAAATAGGTGGGTGTATCACCATCCAGTAATTCTGCAATGTTGCATTCAGGTCATTGCCTTCCATAATTTTCGGGAATTGCAGGTAATCAGGATTGGTGAACAACATCGGTGCATTCAATTCATTCCTTAATAATGCAAAAGGATTGCTGCCCATTTTCCAACCAAAAAAATAAATACCGAGCAACATGGAAGCGAGACAAACCTGGGCAAAACTCAGTACAGTCATCACCGGCGCTTCCCATTTTTTGCTACGCCATATTAAAACCCAACCCAACAGGCAATGCCAGATATTCCAAAGCAGGAAACTGCCTTCCTGGCCTTCCCAAATACTTGCAAACAAATATTTTTTTGACAGGCTACGGCTGGAATGGTTCCATGCATAATAATATTCGTGGTAATGATGGGAGACAATAAAAAACAGTGTAATAAAAACGCCTAATACACATACCGTTTCTATACCGAATGCGATACGTGCCATTTTTATCCAGCCACGTTGTTCTTCCAGTAATTTATTTCTCGAGGCTTTAAAATATGAGATGGTTGCAATCAGCGAAGCAACAAAAGAAAGTACTGCTAAAAAATGTCCCAATTCTCCATAAAACAAATGTTCACCGTTATACTTCATCTTGCGTAAAAGCTTTTTTCAATTTTTGCCGAAATGCTGTTGTATCAAAATACCTGCAATCAATTTACAGATGCACTGATGCTTTTAGCATTGGCATTAGCATCATCTTTATATTTAGAAGGACATTTCAGTAAGATATCTTTACATTCAAATTTTCCATCTTCTACTTTTCCTTTCAACACCAGTCTTTCACTTTTTTCCATATCGGTAGGCTTGGCATCATGATAAACCACTTCAATAGAATTTCCCAATGTATCAATAGCTGTAAAGGTTAAATAATTTGGATTTTTGATGGGGTCATAGTTCATGGGCTTGCTCTTATCCATCTTCGCTATCAGGTTTACAAACTTGCCCGGCTTTTGTTTGGCAGAAGCAATAGTTTCATAAGTGGTTACATTACCCATAAAGCTTATCAAAGCTGCAATTGCAATAGCAATCAGTACCAATGCTACAATATGCGTCTTCTTCATAGAAAAAATTTCAAACGCGAAATTAATCTAAAAGAGGATGCAATCGTCCGTTAATGTTGTAAACGATATTCTAATTATTCTATCTCACCTCACAAACATCAACAACAACTGCCATACGAGGAAAAAATATGGAAGTTATTCCTCACAAAAACTTCCGGCATTATTCATTAAGGCAATTCCTTTTCTGAAGTAAATGAAGAAGCAGGCAAACCTTTCCCATTAAACAAGCTGCCAGCGGCATCATCGGAATAAGCATACCTTACTCCCTTCGGATTTGATACACCATCTGCCATAACCACTACTTTATCACCATCAATTGTTGCTGTTGCAGGCTTCCATTTTCCATCACCATCTTTCAATTCAAAATTATTTAATGGCTTGTTGAATGTTGTAAGCCCGCCTTCTGTCTGTGTAAATGAAACAATCGCTTTATTTCCTTTTATCTCAAAGTTTTGATACAAAGGGCCGCTGTAAAAAATATTTTTATCACCATAAATTTTGTTCAAAGCCCATAACGATAACCTTTTGCCTACATCCTGTTTGTCCGATGGATGGATATTATCTGTTTCACCTATGTCCATTGTTACAGCCATACCGGTATTGGATAAATGTTGCAAAGTTCTTCGTTGTGCATCACGCAATGCAGCAGCATCCCTGTTGTTGCCACCATAATGATAAGGCGCTATTTGTACAAAATAAAAAGGGAAACCCGGTTCTTTGAAAAGCCTGCGCCAATCACTAATCATCAATGGAAATAATTTTTCATACTGTCCTGCCCTGCCTACATTCGATTCTCCCTGGTACCAGATAGCGCCTTTTATTGCATAAGGAACTAATGGTGCTATCATACCATTGTACAAAACAGAAGGCTGGTTTGGATTTGAGGATGAAACAGTTTGCGCTTTCACAAACCCAACTTTATACAACCAATCACCTGAAAGCATTATTGTATCCGATTCTCCATCTGCAAATAATTTCAATTGATCAGGCTTGCCATAAATACCACCACCACCACCATTATCAATTACTTTTACAGCAATCATATTTTTACCTGGTTTTACAAAATCTGCAGCAATGGTATAATGACGGTCTTTTGCCCAGGCACCATCTTCCATTGTGCTGTCAGCAATGCGGCCATTAAAATACATAACATCATTATCATCTATTGGGCCAAGGTCTAAGTGAAGTGATTTGCCTGTCCAGCTTACTGGAATATCAACAAATCGTTTAAACCATACAATACCATCAATATCCAATCCTGCTCTCTCCCATGTTGTTGGAAGCTGCATCGTTTTCCAATCGTCGTTTGTATTATCATCTGCATATTGGGGTTTATTACTTTCTGCAATAGCTTTCTCCCATGCAATTGTATTTAAGCTGTCTTTTATTTTCATCGCCTCTACATCCTTTGCTATACTGTTCACAGCATCTAACTCTTTATTAAAATCATTCATCGTTCGCAATGCTGCTTCACTTGTCCATGCTTCTGCCACAGTGCCGCCCCAACTTGTATGAATCAATCCTATCGGAATATGCAAATGGTTATACAATTCACGGCCAAAAAAATATGCAGTTGCACTGAATGAAGCAACCGATTCAGGTGAACAGGATGACCATTGTCCTTTTACATCTGTTTGTGGTGTAAACGCAATTGTTTTATCCACAGTAAATAGTCTAATGGATGGATAATTTGCATTGGCTATTTCAGTTGATGAATTATTTACCGGCGCTCCTGGCCATCCATTCACCGGCATTTCCATATTGGATTGGCCTGAACAAATCCATACTTCACCAATCAATACACCATGCAAAATTTTTGTGACTGCAGATTGTATGATTACATTATATGGCCCGCCTGCTTTTGGTGTTGGTAGTTTCACCATCCACTTTCCATTTTCGTCAGCGATGGTTTCAACTTTTTTTTCTGACCAGCTTCCACTCACTATAATTTTTTTACCTGCTGCTGCCCAACCCCATACAGGTGCTTCAGTGTTTTGTTGCAACACCATGCTATCGCTAAAAAATGCAGGTAATTTTATTTGTGCTGTTGATGACAAAACAAATAGGCCCGGGAATAAAATAGTCAAACAAAATTTTTTCATGACGTTGTTCTTGTTTTAGGTAATGCTTGCTTTTATAACGGCCTTAAAAATAAACTATACATTTTTAACAAAGGATGATTTTAATTTTTTCCCAATCAAAATCATGTATGCATTAATAATTAAAAAACCATCAAATAAAATTTTTTTGATTGATTCATGATAATCGTTTTAATTTTGCGGCCAGTTCTTTAAAAATACTTATCAAGAAAGGCAGAGGGAATGGCCCTATGAAGCCTTGGCAACCTTCCAACAGGAAAAGGTGCCAACTCCAATCCTGGCGTAAGCCGGGTAGAGATAAGTCAGAAATAATTGCTCCAATAATATCAATAAAATATTCAAAGCGCTTCTGACTTACAGTAGCGCTTTTCTTTTTTTATACACTTGAAAGTTTTTTATGAACTGCGTTATACATGCTAACAATCATTAGCATCAACGCACAATGAAATGAGCAAACAACAACTTAACAATGATTTAAAAAAAAATCAAGTGGCAAACAAAAATCTCAATTACATTTGTAGAACATTCAATCAAACAATGTTACAAACACAGCAAAATAATATTTTCAATCATACACAGTTTGCTATGTGTATGTGTTGTATTTGCTGTTGTATGCCGCAAGGCATAAATATATAATTCCCTCACCGGGCTACCTGCCCGTCTTTTATTCAATACATTTTAATTACACAGCAACCGCAATGCTTTACAGCTTGCAATCATTCATTCTAAAAAAAATTTTATATGAGCTATCGTTTCGAGACACTTCAGTTACACGCAGGACAACAAATTGACCCAACAACAAAATCACGTGCAGTACCAATTTATCAGACTACATCATTTGGTTTTGATAATACAGAACATGCAGCCAATCTTTTTGGCCTTAAACAATTTGGAAATATTTACACACGCATCAACAATCCCACTACAGATGTTTTTGAACAACGCATTGCAGCATTGGAAGGTGGTGTTGCAGCATTAGCAGTTGCATCAGGACAGGCGGCACAGTTCATTGCACTCACCAACATTTTGCAATCTGGTGAAAACTTTGTTACATCTTCATATTTATATGGAGGCACATTTAACCAGTTTAAAGTTTCTTTTAAAAGATTAGGCATTGAAGCCCGTTTTGCCAATGCAGATGATGTTGAAAGTTTTGTACCACACATTGATAAAAATACAAAAGCGATTTATCTTGAATCAGTAGGCAACCCAAAATTGAGTATTCCTGATTTTGAAAAATTTGTAGCGCTGGCAAAAGAATATGATTTGCCATTGATTGTTGATAACACATTTGGTGCAGGTGGTTATTTACTTAAACCAATTGAATGGGGCGCCAACATTGTGGTAGCATCAGCAACAAAATGGATTGGCGGCCATGGCAACAGTATCGGCGGTGTGATTGTTGATGGTGGTAATTATAACTGGGGCAATGGAAAATTCCCGCAATTTTCTGAACCAAGTGAAGGCTATCATGGATTAAATTTCTGGGAAACTTTTGGTGAAGGCAACCCATTAGGTTTACCCAATATCGCTTTTGCCATCCGTGCAAGAGTAGAAGGATTAAGAGATTGGGGCCCTGCATTAAGCCCGTTCAATTCATTTTTATTATTACAAGGCCTGGAAACTTTGAGCCTGCGTGTTCAGCGCCACGTTGAAAACACTTTAGCTTTAGCACTATGGCTTGAACAACATCCACAGGTTGAATTTGTATGGTATCCTGATTTAAAGAGCAGCCCTTATCATCAACTTGCAAAAAAATACCTTCCAAAAGGCGCAGGTGCCATATTGCAATTTGGTATCAAAGGTGGAATAGAAAATGGCCGCAAGTTTATTGATTCATTAAAACTCATCAGCCATCTTGCCAACATGGGTGATGCAAAAACTTTGGCTATACATCCTGCATCAACTACACATGAACAGTTATCAGAAGACGAAAGGGTTTCAGCAGGTGTGTTGCCAAACCTGGTACGCATTAGTGTGGGTATAGAACATATTGATGATATCAAAGCAGATTTTGAACAGGCATTTGAAAAAGTTTTTTCTAAATCTTTAGTGTTGTGATTGTAATAAAAATCGCAGGCTTTACTGCCTGATAGGAAGGCATGTTCACAGCCCGGGAGACTTCCCGGGTTGATGAACAAAAAGTAAGCAAAAAAATTTGATTTTTTATACGATCAATACAATACTCAAGTAAGCAACATGGTAAAATCATATACATATAAAGGCGCTTTCAAACTGGAAAGTGGTGTTGAGCTTGATGGCTTCTGCCTCGCTTATACTACACATGGAAAATTAAATGAAGCAAAGGATAATGTGGTATGGATATTCCATGCATTAACAGCAAACAGTGACCCTTCTGAATGGTGGGGTGGATTGGTCGGCAATGATAAATTTTTTGATCCGAAAAAATATTTTATTGTTTGTGTCAATATGCCCGGGAGTTGTTATGGAAGCACTTCCCCTTTTGATGTTGATCCATCAACCAATCGCACATGGTATCATAATTTTCCCTGGTTCACTACTCGTGATATGATCCGTGCATACAGGTTCCTGAAAGACCATCTTAATATTCATCAAATCCATATTGGTATAGGTGGCAGTATGGGTGGACAACAATTACTGGAATGGGCAATAGAAGAACCTGATTTGTTTAAATATATTTTCCCAATCGCCACCAACGCATTTCATTCTGCATGGGGCGTTGCTTTCAATGCATCACAACGTTTTGCTATTGAAAATGATCCTACCTGGAATGAAAAGCAAGTGGATGCTGGTCTTGAAGGCATGAAAACAGCACGTTCAATTGCGCTACTTTCTTACAGAAGTTATGATACCTATAAGCTTACACAAAAAATTAAATCAGATGATTTAAAAAGTAAGGAACGCAGTTCAGAATCATATCAGCAATACCAGGGAGAAAAATTAGCTAAACGCTTTAATGCTTTTAGCTATTATTTTTTAAGTAAGGGAATGGACAACCACAATGTTGGCCGCAACAGGGGAAGTGCTGAGATTGCTTTATCCAAAATTAAAGCAAAGGCATTAGTGATTGGTATTTCAAGCGACCTGCTTTTTCCACCTGCCGAACAGGAATTTTTAGCAGCACACATTCCACATGCTTCATTCAGAGCTATTCATTCGCCTTATGGGCATGACGGTTTCTTGCTGGAATATGAACAAATTGAAGAAGCAATAAAAACATTCATATTTAATACAGTAGAAGAAAAAAAATCAGCACCTGTCCTGATCTGATTTTCATTAATACAATTGAAAAATTCTTATCAAGCAAAGCATCATTTAGAATAAAAAAACTAAAAAATAATATGGGCAAGTCAATTAATAACAACGGTAAGTATCACAAAAAACTGGTAATCGGTTTATTTGGTTTTGGTGTTGTAGGCGAAGGATTATACAAAGCATTGCAACAAACATCTTCTTTAAATGCAACTATAAAAAAAGTCTGTATTAAACATCCGGGCAAAAAAAGAAATGCACCGGAAGAATTATTTACAACAGATAAAAATGAGTTGCTGGATGATGAAGAGATCAATGTAATTGTAGAAGTAATCAATGAAAGTGAACCTGCATTTGATATTGTATCCACTGCATTACAGAATGGCAAACATGTAGTGAGCGCCAGCAAAAAAATGATAGCAGAACATCTCCCTGCAATTTTAGATTTACAGAAAAAAACAGGCAAATCATTTTTATGCGAAGCAGCAGCATGTGCTTCAATCCCTGTAATCAGGAACCTGGAAGAATATTATGATAATGACTTGTTGCATTCATTAAAAGCCATTGTGAATGGTTCAACCAATTTTATCCTAACCAAGATGTTTGAAGAAGACCTTGATTTTAAAGAAGCATTATTGCTGGCACAACAATTGGGTTTTGCAGAAAGTGATCCATCACTTGATGTGGAAGGATGGGATGCTGTTAATAAATGGACAATACTGTTGGCACACGCTTATGGTAATATTGTTCATCCAAACGATATTGTTTTCAATGGTATTCAAAATATACAATTGAGTGATGCAGTTGTTGCAAAAGAAAAACATTATGATATCAAACTGGTGGCACAGGCTAAAAAATTGTTGAATGGAAAAGTAGCAGCCTTTGTATTACCACAATTTGTAAAGCATGACGAACCACTTTCATTTGTAAAAAATGAATACAACGGTGTTGTTATTGAAAGCAATTTTGCAGACAAACAATTTTTTTATGGAAAAGGTGCAGGCAGTTTCCCCACTGCATCTGCAGTCTTGAGTGATATCAGCGCCCTGAGATATAATTACAGGTATGAATATAAAAAACTCTATCATCACGATGTACCTGAGATCAGTGATGATGTTTATATTAAAACATACATCAGTTTTGATGATTGGGCATTCATACCTAAAGAAAAATTTGAATGGATTGAAGAATGGCATGCTGACGCTGAACGTAAATATCTTATTGGTGTTTTACCTTTCTCAGAATTAATAAACAACACCTGGTGGAAGGAAAATAATACTTCACTCATCTTAGCGCCTGAACCTATTATTGAAGATGTAGAAATAAGAAGGATCAAGAAAAAAAGTCTTGAGCTGGCAGGCATATAAAATATTTGCTATTGCGAGACTTCGAATGATATACTTTGTAACACGCGAAATTTTACATTCCTGCCATCTTTTATTGCCGGGATCCATTTGGGTCCCGACATGACTACACGGGCTGCTTCCAATACAGTACCATAGCCAGGGTTGTTAATGATTTTCAGGTTTGAAATTTTCCCATCTTCTTCAACCACAAAACTCAGGATAACAGTATAAACATCTTTTGGCGCACCATAAATGGCAGGCAATGTTGCTTGTATATTCCTTTCAAGATATTTCTGCCATACTTTTTTTCCACCGGGAAATTGTGCTTCCACCTGTACGTCCTTTTCTGTGCTAATTGTATCACTTAATTCTTCTGCCGGTAAAAGCGGATCCGGATTACTGATTTTATAATTGACTACATAAGTATTATTTTTTTGTGTATCAATAATTGTTGTCAGTTGCAGGTTCATGATACGTTGAATTTTATTACTGCTATCCTTTACAACAGGAAGATTAGTTACATGTCTTAAATAATAATCCATTTTATTAATTTCATCCTTTGTAAGATTAGTATTAAAAACACAGTCTGTAACAGCGCCAGAAGTATCAACAGTTAACCTGATATCACCCCGCAACTTTTGCATAGAATTTAATTGTTACCAATTAAGGTTTGAAGTAGAAAGAGTTTCAGATTTATTGCCATCTTCACTGTCTGTATTTATTACATCCAATTTATTCTTCATAAAACCATCAATCAATATTTTCAGAATGATATTGAAACAAATTTTATCCATTTCATAATAATCACCTTGTGCAGAAATGTGCGGTTGAATATGATACCTGAGGTAATCCTCCACTTTCTCCTTCTCCAAATCTCCTGCACCAAATGCCAGGTTGGAAAGATAAAACATTTCAGTTTTCATGAGGTTGACATCATTTAATGAATATACAGGTAGTTTATCTTTTGTCCATCCAATCATTAATGAAAACTCTTCTACTTTACTTTTCACAAATTGACCAGTCATCATCAAAATAGACTGTGTCTTTTTTTGTTTGGCAAAACGATGATGAAGTATAATAAATAGCAACAATGACCAGTAAAAAGGGTTTATATTTCATAAGCAATATTTCAAAACCTATAGTAAAAACTTTCTATTGTTCAGTAACCCGGAAAGTGATATTTTGTCTTTCATGATAAGGAACATTTTTCCCTTTTCTTGTGGCGGGTATCCATCTTGGCATGTGCATAATCACTCGCACTGCTTCCTGTGCAGTACCATATCCGGGATCATTTAAAGCTCTTACGTCTGAAATAATTCCATTTTCGTCAATTGAAAAACTTACAGTAACAGTATAATTTCCAAATGGGGCACCATTATCTGCAGGTGTCATTGCATTCAGATTCCTTTCAAGATACATCCGCCATCCTTCCTGTCCACCAGGAAAGATTGCCTCCTGATCTACACCAATATTGTATTCTTTAACTTCATCCAATCGCTTCAAATCAGTAGAATCAGCATTGTATAATAAATACATGACTGAAATATTTCCATTTGAAAATGTATCAATAATTGTTTTTAATCGCAGGTTGATATTGGCTATTGTTTTTTCACCATTATTTTCCGAAGCTGCCATACCTGAAATAGTAGACAAATAATAATTAATCTTACTGATTTCTTTTTTTGTAAGTGTAGCACTGTATGCCGAATTGAGTACGCCGCCATCTTTGCCAATTGTAAAAGCCATATCACCATGTATATCACGTACCGGATGCATTGCATTTTTCAACACATAACAGGAATAATATACTTCGAGCGGATTGGAAAGAAAAATCTTTATTACTTCATCGCTGTCATCTTTATTTACCACACTCGCCTGCAAAACTTTTTGTACTATAGTAAACAGGATACTGTCGTTATTATAAAAGCTGGGAGAATTGGCATTTATCACAGGTAAAGTATGGTTGAGCAGAAAATCAACTACCTTTTGGTCAGCATCTCTCCCAAACCCGAAAACTACATTGGAATGAAAAAAGGTTTCAATCATATTCAGGCTTATGTTTAAAATATGCAAGACATGTGCAGGGTGCTTTTCAATAAGGCCACCCCAATTTGTTTTGATGAATTTTCCGTCTTTGTACATTTCTGTACATGCAGGTTTAGCCCCATTAACATAAAAATATTTGTACTCTCCTTCTTTCTTTCCATTAACAATATCCCCTTCAATTACATAATGTTCAGCAGGGCTGAATATACCAGGCAAATCATCCCGGGTATCAACAGAAAATTTACCATTGCCGTCTTTCAATAATGTATCACCGTTTTTATTAACTATTAAAAATGGTGTAAAATCTTCTGATGAGGTACAATCAAGAATTACCATTCCTTTCCCCTTGCTGTTATAGAAATAAGATTTACCGTTCATTTCATTGTCGAGATAATTTATTTTCTTAATAATATTTCCTTCCCTGTCATAAAAAATAAACTCTCCATTTTTATCACCATTATCTGAATAATGCCCCTCCATTTCCACTCTCCCATTGATGTAATAATCTTTAACATCACCTTTATAAAAGACATTTTTGTCTTTATTTATAGTCCCGACCCGGTAATACTCAGCAACAGGTTGTTCACATATTGACCAGTCTTCATCAAAATAGATTGTGTCTTTACCTGCCTGACAAAAAGTAGATGCAGTATTGCAAAAAATACAGGCAAACAGCAGTAACGGGTTTAAAAATTTCATAAGCAAACGTATCATTTCAAAATTAATGTGAATAACCTAATTAGAATTAAAAATTCAGTACACCGAAGGAAGGCAAGACATTTTTTTATCTAAATACAGGATTTTTTTCGAGCACTTAAACGTGAAACACAATCAGCAAAAACATCTCAGGCATTTATCCAAAAATCCAAATTTTACAAATGATTTTTTTTGGCGGTTTTAGGAATGGTTGCTACATAATTTTCATCAAAAAACAAAGGGGAAAAATTTTTTTTCATCCACAAAAAACAATTCCGCAACTGATGTTATTCATTTATAAATGTTTGCAAGACTAAAAAAAAATTTTATTACCTTACAGGATTAAAAAGAGCGTTTAAAAAAATTTTTTTTTCAACATAAAGTTTTGATATTCGTCCTCTGCAACGAAAAAATATTTCTAAAAAATTTGGAAGATTTTAAAAGAGATTTTTTTCAGAACAAAAATTCTACTAACTCAAAATAATATTTGATACATTGCTATGAGCAAAAACGCAGAAAAAGTTTGGAACAATTGCTTGAAGATTATTAAGGATATCGTGGAGTGGCAGCATTTTAAAACATGGTTTGAACCAATTAAACCGCTTGAACTAAATGGAAACGTTTTATTAATCCAGGTACCCAGCCAGTTCTTTTTTGAATACCTTGAAGAACATTATATAACGTTGCTCGCAAAAACATTAAAAAGGGAATTGGGCAAAACAGCAAGGCTTGAATATCGTATTATGGTTGATAGTGGCAGCAAAGGAAAGAGTGGTAGCATGGATGTGCCTGCAGGTAACATTAAATTTTATAACAACAATGAAATGAGTTTTCCACTGGTGATAAGTGATGAAGTAAAAAATCCATTTGTAATCCCAGGATTAAAAAAGATGCAGATAGATCCGCAGCTAAATGCGACTTATGTATTTGATTCATTCATTGAAGGCGATTGCAATCGTGTAGCACGTCGGGCAGGAAAAACCGTTGCAGAAAAACCCGGTGCCAGTTCATTCAATCCATTAGTGGTTTATGGCGGAGTGGGTTTGGGCAAAACACATCTTACACAAGCAATAGGCAATGAAGTTAAACGGTTGCATCCTCATAAATTAGTGTTGTATGTAAGCAGTGAAAAATTCATCAACCAATTCCAGGATCACAGCCGCAATGGCGCTATCAATGATTTCATCCACTTCTATCAACTGATTGATGTATTAATTATTGATGATGTACAGTTTTTTGCCAAAGCAGAAAAATCACAGGATGCTTTATTTGCCATCTTTAATCATTTACACCAAAGTGGTAAACAATTAGTGCTGACTTCAGATAAGCCACCTAAAGACCTGGAAGGTATGCAGGAAAGATTGCTGAGCCGTTTCCGTTGGGGCCTCAGTGCAGACCTGCAGGTGCCGGATTATGAAACCCGAATCGAAATCCTGGAACGCAAGATGAAGAATGATGGGTTGGAATTATCAAAAGATGTAGTGAAATATGTCGCTTATAATATCAGCAATAATATCCGTGAACTGGAAGGTGCAATGATTTCACTGCTGGCTCAATCATCATTGAACAAAAGAGATATTGACCTTGAGCTTGCTAAGAAAGTTTTACGCAATTTCATTCGCACCAGCAGCAAAGAAATTACCATTGATGCCATACAGAAAATGGTGTGTGAATTTTTTGCAGTGCCTTATGATAAGTTGTTACAAAAAACACGCAAACGTGAAATAGTACAGGCAAGACAAATAACAATGTACCTCGCAAAAGCATTCACTAAAAATTCACTCAAAACAATTGGTGAACATTTTGGTGGCCGTGACCATACTACTGTTATTCATAGTTGTCAGACAGTAAAAGATTTAATGGACACTGATAGTTTGTTCCGCGAAAATGTAGTAGAACTTACACAGAAAGTGCAGTTAGCAGCGATGTAATTTCCTACTGATATCTTTTGTATCTATTTATAAAGAGGGCATACAGAAAAAAATAAACTGTATGCCCTCTTTATATTTCAATCAATCTGTTAATGAAATTGAATTACATCACACATAAGCTATCCTAAGTTTTACGAATGATTTACTAAAGCCAATTCTTTATCAGCTTCAGAGAATATTTTTTTCTCTTTCCAATCGTACCATTTGTGCGGCATAGTTTTTTTCATCAGAGTATCAATATTGCGCATGCCTGCAATATTCCACAAACCTTTCAGTTTACCACTAACAGAACTGTTCAATGCACGAAGACTCATAGCAAATCCACTATCGAGATATTCCATGTGGTGCCAATAGCCACCAGGCATAAACAATGTATCACCATGTTCCAATGTAACATCCAACCCATTGGCAATTTCCAAAGCAGGGAACTTTTGCAGATCAACCTTAGTTTTTTCATCGTCATAATAATTACTGAAATCAGCAAGGCTCAACACTTCATAAGGTTTGCGATAGAGTTTATGTTGTTCACTGAAAGGAAATAATAATACTCTTTTCCTGCCTGCAAACTGAGTATGAATAATATGACTGAGGTCAATATCAAAATGCATGTGAGTGATAGAACCCTGGCCACCAGTAAAAAGCATCGGCACCCGTTTTACAAAACCTTTCATGTATTCATCAGGCCATGTAAAATCTTTAGTCAGTTGTGGTGCGTGACTGAAAATATTAAACAAAAAAATGCGCCATGCAGCAGGGCCGCTACGAATCATATCAACATACTCAGCAAATGTCTTATAGTCATCCGCTTTATTAATAGGCGTGTATGCATCGCTTTTTACATTGTTATACAGCGCTACTTTTTTATCACCTACAATTGATTTAAAATAATCCCAGTTCCATTTGGAGTAGGCCGGCCATTTTTTTGAAAAATTTTTTATTACAACCGGTGTGTTGGTTTTGAAGAAATCACGCTTAAAATCTTCAGGGGAAAGATCATCAACAACCGTAACAGACTTTAAATGCATATAAAAAAATTAATCTGCAAAATTAATTTACCTCATTGTTAATACAAAGTTGATATTAAGGCAATCCTGTCTTCCATTGTTATCTTGCGGCAAAACTAAAATATGCGCATCATCAGTTATAATGTGAACGGCATCAGGGCAGCTATGAAAAAAGGGTTTATTGAATGGCTGGCAACCAATCCCGCAGATGCTATATGCATACAGGAAACCAAAGCGCATAAAGACAATGTAAACCTTCAGCAGATTATTGACCTCGGATATTATGATTGCTGGTACTCTGCACAAAAAAAAGGTTATAGTGGCGTTGCAGTATTTACAAAGCAACAACCGACGAATATTGTTTTCGGTACAGGCCACCGCACCAGTGATGAAGAAGGAAGAGTGATACAATTGGATTTTGATAAGATAAGATTAATCAATGCTTATTTTCCATCCGGCACATCAGGTGAACTGAGGCAATCATTCAAATATGAATGGTTAGATAATTTTTTTAAATACCTGCAAAGAATAAAAAAGTCACATCCAAATATTATCCTTTGCGGCGATTACAACATTGCGCATAAAGAAATTGATATCCACAACCCGAAAGGGAATGCAAATACATCCGGTTTTTTACCTGAGGAACGTGCATGGATGGATAAACTTTTTAATAATGGTTGGGTGGATGCATTCAGGGTAATACACCCCGAACCACATAGGTATAGCTGGTGGAGCCAACGGTTTCCAAGTGTGCGTGCAGAAAACAAAGGTTGGCGAATTGATTATATCAATGTTACCCAACCATTACAGCATTTAATAAAAGATGCAGAAATTTATCCCGGCATCAAACACAGTGACCATTGCCCGGTTTATCTCGATCTGGATATTTGATGATTAGTATTCAATAGCGTCCTAAACGTTTTAAAAAAAATAGAGAAAGTTGTCTGTATCTCAAATAGCTTTGAGTTGCACAACAAAACCAACTTTCTCTATGTCAAAAATAGCTTTATTCGCCCAAATCATTT
>JAFDXI010000086.1 GCA_018268035.1 Bacteroidota bacterium
AACCGGGGATTTTAGGCCTGTACTTGCCATATTAAATCGCAAGTACAGGCTCAATAGGAACTTAATACTGTTGTTATGAAGCTTTTTAATAGTATGTTTGTTAGTTTACTGTTGCTATTTTCATGTCACCAGAACTCAAGCAAAATCTTAAATACTGCAAAAGACACCTTAACAGCCACTTCCAAAACCGAAAAACCGGTTATAGATTTATATGTAGTAAACCACGCTTATTACCCTTTCTTACCCGATTCAAGCCTGATATTTAATAATATTATTGATCTCAGAAATTACTATTTACCTAAGTTTCGTGATTTTTTATCTTTTTGCGACAGCCTTGCCGGAAGAATTACTATAAAAAACAAGGATTCTGTACTGATTGCTAACCGAAGTGCCTGGAGACTGTTTTCGGACATTTCTGAAAGTATGTATTATAAATACGCAAAAGATCACCCCGACCTATGGGAGCACTGGGTTTTTTCTCACCATATTCTAATATCGTCACAATAGGACAGAGAAGGCGTGTTTTTCAATCGTTCCCGCTTTCGATACGTAATAGTGATGTAGGCAAAAAGGTTTGGGCAAAATTCGAAAAATATACCTTTGAGAAGAATATTGGATTTAATGTTAGCAGTTTTGATGAAATTTCAGTAAAGGATTCAACCGGCAACATTTTCTCAATAGGTAATTTATTCAATAAAAGACATAGGTACAATGTGCTGGTTATCGGCGCTTCATGGTGTGGCCCGTGTAGGATAGAAGAAATCCAACTAAAATATTGGGTTCCCTAATAGATACTTCTGCAGTAAGAATCATTGGTTTATCAGTAGATTCCAGTCCACAAAAATGGATAAAAGCACTCATACAAGATGATCTCCCCTGGAAAAATTACTTATTGGAGAACGACATGCGCAACCCTATGATTAAAAAACTTGGTTTTGATGGAATCCCAATGAATATTTTATTAGACAGTAAAAAGACGATTATTGCCCAGAACACAGACATTCGGAAAATTTTAAAACAAATACCCATTATCGCTACAAAATAGCCTGGTTGATCTTAGCAAAAGAGATTGTATTTAATGAATACCCCGGAAATATCAATAGTCATGCCTGCATACAACGCAGCAAAGTACATTGAAGCTGCAATTCAAAGTATATTAAATCAATCGTTTGAAAACTTTGAACTGTTTGTTATTGATGATGCTTCTACTGATGAGACATTGTCTATTGTCAGGGAATTTACCGACAAAAGAATTACAGTGACCCCAAATAAGGCAAACAAGGGAAATTATGCCACCCGCAACCTCGGGATAAAAATGAGCAGGGGAAAATATATCTGCGTGATGGATGCAGATGATATATCCTTACCCAATCGCCTGGCAACACAGCTACGATGGCTTAAAAAAAATGAGCACGTAGGTGTAGTGGGTAGTTTTGGAGATATTATTGACAACAAGGGTAATTTTACTGAAGAATACCTTGCACCTTCCGGTTATAACGACATCAGGTTGCGCCTTCTCAGCAATATGTGTTTTATTCATTCATCTGTAATGATGAAACAATCATTTTTAAAAAAGTATTATATCCGCTATAATGAAGCCTAGTATTATGCAGGAGACTACGAGTTGCTGGCGAGATGCGCTCAAAAATTTCCCATAAACATTATACCGAAAAAACTCGTTTACTACAGAAAACATGAATCACAAATATCTTCAGCAAAATATACCCAGCAGGCATACTATGCCGATAGGGTAAGGCTTAAACAATTAGCTCTGTTTAAACCCAATTTTACAACCGCCGATACGGCCATTTATCTTAAACTCACCAAAAATCAACTGTTGCTGCCGGAAGAATTTGACGCTGCCCTCTGCTGCCTGAATAAGCTGCTAAAGCGAAACGAAAAGCTCAGGTTATTCAGGCAGGAAAAGTTGCATTATTTTTTTACCGCGCTGCTGAGCCGTTCCCGCCTCGAACAAAAAGGGCAAAATATTGCATTGGGCGGTTTTGCTATTGAAGAAAATATTGTTACGCGTTTGCTTGAAAAAATACCACAGGGTAGCCTGCTCGTTGAGTTAGGTTCCGGATTTGGAACCAATATTTTACTCAAATACTATAAGGTGATAAGCATTGAGCACAACCTGTTTTATGCTATACAACGTTCTCCCGATCACGTCTGTATTCATGCTCCCATTCAGTCAGGCTGGTATCAGCCGGAACCGGTGATAAATGCATTGCAACATAATCCTGCCGCAATATTAGTAGATGGACCTCCCGGTGAACTAAGAAGAAATATTTTGGAAAACCTGTCTCTCTTTGCATCAGTAGAGTGTACGTTCATTTTTGATGACCTTGACCGGGACCTGGATTATACAACGGCCCGGGATTTCTGCAAAAGACTTGGATATAACTTAACTGTTTTAAAAGGAGAAATGAAAAAAACAGGATGGTGCGAGAAAAATACAGCCAACTAATAATTTTGTTCCCCGGACGAATCTCAGCCTCCCTAAATCATTGAACTCACTTATTCATCTCCAACGATCTTGTAATACCATAATATATCCTTTGCAAAAGCGTCATATCCCTTGTAATAACAAGCGCCTTTGCTTTTAATCCATTCTTGAACTGCAATGTCCTTTTTCGCGTGGTGTGCAAACCTTCCGGCAGGTCCACCCTGCCTAAAAA
>JAFDXI010000087.1 GCA_018268035.1 Bacteroidota bacterium
GCAATGATTAACGGAGGCGACCATACTATTTTTGTCAGCGGCAATGATGTTTCGGCTAAAGAAGAAGTGAAAACTATTTTGAAATCATTCGGATGGTATGATAAAAATATTCTTGACTTAGGTGATATTACCACCGCAAGAGGAACAGAAATGTATTTACCGCTTTGGTTAAGGATTTGGGGAGCAACAAATAATGGAGCGTTTAATATCAAAATCGTTTCATAGTGGATTGCCTACTTTATGCACGAAGGATATTTATTACTTCACTTTGGTTTACCAGAATTGGAATACTGCATAATGCAAACGTTCAATGCCAGGTAAGGTACATATGTCCTTGAACATTTACGTCTTGTTATGGCCGTTCATCTGCGGTTAACACAGCGATTCAGGTAATCCGACGGGTGCATTTAAAATTGTCGCATTTGAAATATGCTCATTGGGCTAAAGCCCATTTAGTTTTAGCATCTATTGCCCCGCCTTTAAAGGCGGGGCAATAGATAAGCTTACTCCATTTGGGCTTTAGCCCAAACGACAATTTTAAATGCTCCCAATCTGACAGTGGTCATTCTTAGCATTAATAAAATCTTATCATATCAATATTGATTGTAAAATGGGAAAAATCGTAATCGCCGGAGGTACATCAGGAATCGGTTTTGCAACAGCAAAACTTTTATCTGATAAAAATAACATCATTATTCTTGGAAGAGACAAAAGCAAATTAGACAAAGCCTTAAATGAAATCGGGAAAAATGTTAGTGGAAAATCTGTAGATGCGACAAATAAAATCCAGTTAAACAAAATATTTTCGGAGATTGGTTCATTTGACCATTTGGTCATTGCTATAACCGGAAGAAAAGGAATGGGCGTCTTTAAAGACCTGGATCTTTCAGATTTAAGAGATGGATTTGAAGGGAAATTTTTCCCTCAATTGCAAACTGCCCAGGCATCATTACCATATATCGGTAAAAATGGAAGTATAACTTTTATAACTGCCATCAGTTCACAATCAAAAGCAGTTGGAACAGCAGGGCTTGGAGCGTTAAACGGCGCTATTGAATTAATGATACCAACACTTGCCAAAGAATTAAAACCACTTAGAATAAATGCGGTTGCTCCGGGTGTGGTAAATACACCCTGGTGGGATTTTCTTACACCCGAAACAAAATCAGAAATGTTTAAACAATATGCTGCTGCCATTCCGCTTGGACGGGTTGGAGAACCCGAAGACATTGCGCATATGATCATTTCATTAATGGAGAACAAATACATTACCGGGCAAATAATTTCCGTTGACGGAGGATTAAGCCTGGGACAATAAAAGAAACCTGGGGGGAACATTGCCTCTATATGTTCGCCGCCAGGTTAAATAGATCTGCTTTTTTGCTTTAGAAATTCAGCGATATTGAGCAACATAATTTCCATTTCCTGCTTCAAAGAAAATATAGGTGATGCCTTTTATGGTTTCTTTTTCAACAGGAACGGGAATTCCATTTCTTTTTAAATTAACCAATGATCCTGCTGGAGTATTGTATGGAAGCATGGCCCAAAGATTTTTAGCGCCTTTGCCCGCTGTGATATTGAAACTAAGTTCATTATTCTTCCACACTATTGATCCGAAGGAAGAAGCATTGCGTCCATCCAACCAGGTCAGCATTTGTTTGGCGGAAATTACCGGTACTTTTTTTGCCATTGCAGCTTCAATGATTGCATCTGATCCACGGGAACTGTTCCCTCCATTTTCATCTGTATGCATATTGGCACAAAACACGCCATAATAACCTTCAGTACCCAGTGCATTATCCAATAACAGGTTAATATGCTTGCTATAGGTTATGTCGGATTCATCCGTCATTTGAGTAGCCACCTGGTAGTTGTCAATAATAGTTCCGTCCAAATCAGCAAACCGCATCGGCATACCTGATCCGGTAAACATTCCCGGCCTGTCCTGCACCCAGGCGCCGGGCCAATAATAGTAATCGGTATTTAGCCTTATCCCTTTCAACAGTTCCACTTTCGGTTTACTTACCCAATCGCTCCAGGCAATACAATGTGTACGATGCGTTACCGGGTTTGAAATACCGGGGAACCTCGCAGCGAACTTCGACAACTGTGTTGTAAAACTGTCTTTCAGGGAGGCCAGTGTATAGTTTCCACATTCCGTGTTCAGGTGAAGGCCAATTTCAAAACCTTGTTTTTCGAATTCAACAGCTTGTTCATTGGTCATGGGTGTTTGGTGAAAAAGATAAGAAGTTCCGCGGATTGCCGTCCAGTCATCAACAGCCTCCGGGGTATTGGAAGGACTGATTGAAAGGTAATGTTTGAAACGATCCGTTGTGCCATTATTGGCGTGATCATCACCCGTCATTACAACCGCTGCCTTTAACCTTCGTGGCAGGAACCAAAATCTTGGTAATGGCTTGCGATGAAGATTGTATTGCAGGATAATATTGGTTAATAACCGTTGTTGTTCATCGGCATGGGGAATAGCCACTTTGTTCAGGTCAACCCAATCGGCATGTGAATCACCTGGTTTATTTCCAAAGTAAAGATCATCTGATCGTATAGGCCCGGCTTGTCCATCCCGCTCCATGCCCGCCCATGCAGGATTCCCCTGCCTGGTATAGATTATAGATTTGGCAAGGTCGTAACTGAAAGCAATAGCTGATCCGCCTTTGGTTCCAACACCATTTATGGTAATGGCCGGATAAGCAGTGGCGGTAACTGCATCGGAATATAAAGTTGCAAGCTGTGTAGCTCCATTCAAACTATAAAGATTGGCCGGGCCATGATACTGCATCGTTTGGTTCACGATGCCAACTCCCGGTCCCGATGTTGTATTCACCAATAAATATTTATCTGCTAAAACTTTATCCGTTGATACTTTTACTCCCAGCAATGCATTCAATTTCTGATCGGGTTTTAAAGCAATGAATACGCCGCCGTCGTTGGTCCAGTTGGTAAGCATTATCACCTGGCCGGGCGACAAGTCCATGTCA
>JAFDXI010000088.1 GCA_018268035.1 Bacteroidota bacterium
ATGGCGCTTTTGTTGCAGGGGTTAAGTTCAAGGTTGGGTATAGTGCGGAGAAAAGATTTAGCGCAGGCTAATCGTGAAATGTATCCACCGGTTACCAATTTCTGTTTGTATGTGCTGGCCGAGCTTGCCATTGCAGCCTGTGATTTGGCAGAAGTGTTGGGTATGGCATTGGGCATACAATTATTAACCGGGTTGCCATTAATCTGGGGAGTGTGTATTACAGTGTTTGATACTTTTCTTTTATTCTACCTGCAAAAAAAAGGGATGCGTTTTATGGAAGCATTCATCATTGCTTTGGTATTGATTATCGGTGTTTCATTTATTGTTGAAATATTCATTGCAAAACCTGTAATCGGTGATATTGCAAAAGGGTTTATACCAACTCCTTTAAGTAATGAAGCTTTATATATTGCTGTAGGGATTATTGGTGCAACTGTGATGCCGCACAATTTGTATTTGCATTCTGCATTAGTACAGACAAGAAAAATAAAAAACGATGAAAAGAGTATCCGAAAAGCGATTAAATATAATTTACTTGACAGCACCATTGCATTGAATGCAGCTTTTTTTGTAAATGCAGGCATTCTGGTATTGGCTGCTGCAGTGTTTTATTTTAATGGGCAATCCGACGTTGCAAAAATTGAAGATGCACATCGTTTACTGGAGCCAATGCTCGGCACTTCATTAGCGCCGGTTTTATTTGCTGTTGCTTTGATTGCATCCGGTCAAAGCTCAACAGTTACAGGTACACTCGCCGGACAGGTGGTGATGGAAGGCTATTTACATTTACGCATCAATCCATTGTTACGAAGGTTGTTAACCCGTTTGCTGGCAATCGTTCCGGCAGTGATAACAATCATTATTTATGGTGAATCAAAAGTGGATGACCTGTTAGTGTTTAGCCAGGTTTTATTGAGTATTCAATTAGGGTTTGCTATCATCCCTTTAATACATTTTGTGAGTGATAAAAATGGAATGGGGAAGTTTGCCATCAGGCCACTCACAAAAATTGTTTCATGGCTGGTGGCATCAATATTAATTTTTCTAAATGTGCGGTTAGTCGCTGGTGAGATGGTTGACACAATGCAGGAGCCGGGCCATATCGCAATAAAAATATTAATTGTAATTGCTGCAATTATTTTTACCTGGTTGTTTTTGGTGATGACATTTTATCCATTATATCAAAAACAAAAAAATAAAAGAACTGGTAGTATGCATGGTACTATCCCACAATTGCAAAATCTTGCAGTGATTCCTTTTAAAAGAATTGGTGTAGCACTTGATTTTAAAAACCTCGACGAGAAATTAATTGCACATGCTATGAACCAGGGAAAGAAAGATGCAACATATTTATTGATGCATGTGGTGGAAACTGTCTCCGCTACTTTATCCGGTAATGCTACTGATGATGAAGAAACAAGAACAGATAATGAAAGGCTGATAGCATTGGCTGAACAAATGAAAGAATTAGGCTACAATGTTGAAACTGAATTAGGATTCCAATACCGCGTAAACGAAATTGTACGGTTAACAAAAAATTTTAATGCTGATATTTTGATTATGGGCGCTCATCGCCATGCCGGTTTGAAAGACCTGATTTATGGTGAAACTGTCAACCAGGTGCGACATAAATTAACCATCCCCGTGTTGGTAGTGAGTTGATGAAATCTGTAATTTTCTTTTATAGTAAAATTGAAGACTGAAAATATTGTTATGCTGTTTTATTAAGTATGAAATTATATCCGTCTTCTATCTTTAGCTTAGTATATAATTATCACATTTTACTCAAAGAATAGTTTTTTAGATACCAATAACTGAAATAAAAAACCAGTATCGGATTATAATAATATTAATGTATTATTTTAATAGCCAGGTATTCTTTACATCAGTTAAATTGACTATATTGCTGTATGTGTAAAATTTAAAAACGTAACCAATGAAACAAACTAATTTTTCAATTTTTATTTTAATTTCTGTTGTGATTGCAGCCTGTTCTAAAGAAAGCAGGGTAACACAAATGAAGGCGATGGATGCAAGTAATTTGATGAATGCAATTGATACTGCAATTGTCCCATTGAATGACCTTGGTAAAAACACATTCATGGGTTATGTGGGAGGATTATATCCGGGTGGGCGTAACAACCCTCCCAATGGGGCTTATGCTTCAGACCTGCTTAAAGTTTGTAAAAATATTTCCCCGCTTGATACATTTGGTAACATATCCGCTAACGGCAAAATTGTTTTTATTTCACTGGGTGGCAGCACAGGTGGACATAATATGAAACAATTGAAAGATCAGACGGAAGGCAACTTACAAACAAATCCCAGTCTGTTGTTGCTTAAGTGTAATAATGGCAAAAGATCTGCTTCGCTAATCAGTCAGATGGATCCGAATGATCCATATTGGGATCATGTAACTCAAATATTAACCGGTGGTGCACATTCCAGTTACAGGCAGGTGCAGATAATTTATCTTGAATCTGATGATAGTGGAAAAAATAATATTTCATTTCCATTAAGAGCTTTAGATGCGAAGGCTGATTTGCAGGCATGTTTTAAAGTATATAAACAAAAATTTCCCAATCTTAAACTAGTTTACCTGCTTGGCAGAACAAAAACTTTCGGAAATCAAATCCTTTACAACAGAGAGCCTGCTCCATATTATTTTGGCTGGGCTTGTAAATGGGCAATTGAAGACCAGATTAATGGTGTGCCAGGAACTGAATACAAAGGTAAAAAAGCCGTATCACCAATGATAACATGGGGTTGGTATCAATGGGCTGATACTTTTCCCCGTAAAACTGATGGGTTTAAATGGTTAGCTTCGGATACCAAAGACGGGCTACATGCAACTCCTGTTGGTCAGGATACTTTGGCAACACGTTTCCAAAATTTTCTGTTGACTGACAGGTTTGCCAAACATTGGTATGCAAACCCCGATAGCTTAAATAAAAATTAAACTGAATTCTTTTTTATAATGATTAGGATGTGTTGTCATCAATCACAATTGTTATTTCAATCATGTAGAATTCTATATTAATAAAAGAAGTTGAAATTTTTATTTTACTGTTTTACTCAGCATTCCGTTGCTGTCTATATCAATCAATTTTTCAGCTTGTAAATGTTGTATCACTTTCCAGCATTTTTCTTTTTTCAAACCTTTGGCAGAGAATAGAATTTGTTCAATCTCAAACTTTCCATTATTCAATGAGTTAAAAATATGCTCTTTGATTTTTATAAAATCTTCTTCTGAAATTCCTGTTGATTTTCTTTTTAAACAATTATCACATATACCACAATCTTCCAATGCAGTATCTCCAAAATAATTCCCAATGAAACGGCTGCGGCAGGTTATTTTATTATGAAGGAATTCTAACATGACTGCAATGCGTTGCTCATAATCTTTCCGGCGTTCCTTGTAGTGTTCATAATTTATGACAAGATATTTTGCAGGCGCCCGGTTGGTAACAAAATAAATCTGCGGTGTATCTTTTTGAGGGTTGTATTCTACAATGCCTAATGAATGTAATTGATGCAATTGCTGTTTAACTTCATCAACAGTCTTTTTTATAAGCCAGCTGATTTGTTTTTCATGAATGGATACTTTGTTATCATAAATGCCTTCATAAGTTCTCAGCAAACATTTTATCAATGGGTCAAGTTGTGGGTGTGATTGTTCAATATTCTGTAACAATTCTTTTGTTGATGTGAAGCAAACCTGTGATGGTAAAAAAACAGTTTCATTAAAACTGATATAACCTTCCTGTTCCAGCATTTTTAAAGTACCCATCACTTTAAAAATATTGAGCTTGAAATTTTTGATGAATTCATCCAGGTTAAAATCATAATACATGCCTTCGCCACTGCCCACCGGTATTTGTAGGTAATCAACAAGTGATTGATAAATGCTTTTGATTTCTTTGATAGGTGGAAAACGGATATTGGTTAAGTTTTTCAAATCGTTTTCATCATCATTGTTGTACAATAAAACAGCGTAAGCTTTTTTATCATCACGGCCTGCACGGCCTGATTCCTGGTAATAATTTTCCAGGCAGTCGGGGGTATCATAATGTATAACTGTCCGCACATCAGGTTTGTCAATGCCCATACCGAAAGCATTGGTACAAACAATAACTCTTGTTTTGTTGTGAAGCCATGCTTCCTGTTTTTTGCTGCGTTCAGCATAACTTAATCCTGCATGAAAAAAATCTGCATCAATATGATGCTCTTTTAATAAATCAGCAACCTGGCGGGTAAGTTTCCGGCTCTTGCAATACACTATGCTACTGCCTTTAACTTTATTTAAGATGTCAATTGTTTTGTTGATTTTGCTGTCAACATTAAAAACGGAATATGAAAGATTTGCCCTTTGAAATGACTGTCTGAAAACAGTGGCTTCATTTAAATTCAGTTTAAGTGAGATATCATTGATTACCTGTGGTGTGGCTGATGCCGTAAGTGCAAGTATGGGAACATCAATCAAATCTTTAAGTGATGCAATTTTAAGATAGGAGGGGCGGAAATCATTGCCCCATTGTGAAATACAATGTGCCTCATCCACCGCAATTAAATTGACATTGAATGAAGACAGGTATTCTTTAAAAATATGACTCTGTAACCTTTCTGGTGAGACGTATAGAAATTTATAATCGCCCCGTTGTGCGTTTTGCAGGGATTGTTTTATCTCGTAAAATGTCAGTTCGCTGTGCAGTAATAATGCAGGGATATTTTTTTTTTCAAGACTGTTGACCTGATCTTTCATTAAAGCTATCAATGGACTGATGACAAGACATAAACCCTCTTTCACCATTGCAGGCACCTGGTAACAGACAGATTTGCCACCGCCGGTTGGTAACAATGCGATGGTATCTTTATTATCAAGAACTGCATTGATAATTGCTTCCTGTGGCGGCCTGAAACTTTGATGCTGCCAGTAATGCTGAAGTATGTCTAAAGGTGAAGCCATTGACGCCATAAATTATACAGTACAAGTGAGTGACACAACGAAGATGCCATGAAATGATGATGCCTGTAACAAAATAAAATAATTGTTTTTTGTTTAAATGACTTTTTTCCAGTTGAGCTTTACAGAATTTATGGCGAGTACCACATCGCTGAGGCCCATTACCAGGGCGCCAAAAGTAGGTGTCAGAAATCCAAAAGCTGCGACTGGTATGGCGATGATATTGTATAAAAAGGCCCAAAATAAATTTTGCCTGATGGTGAAGAAAGTGTGTTTGCCGAGGCCGAGTGATAATGGGAGGTTTTTTAAACCATTGTTCATTAAAACCACTTGTGCACTTTGCATGGCAATGTGCGAAGCATCACTTAAGGAAATGCCTACTGCAGATTTTGCCAGTGCCGGTGCATCATTAATGCCATCACCTACCATCGCAGTGGGAGCAATTGCATTCAGCTTGGCTACCCATTGTGATTTTTGTTCAGGTGATTGCTCTGCTATTACTTCGTCAATGCCCAGCCGTTGTGCTACTGCATTGGCTTTATCTTTCCTGTCGCCACTCAACAAAATTGTTTTAATATTTTTTGAATGGAGCATTGAAATAACATCTTTGGCTTCAGTTCTGATTTCATCTTCCACATCCACCCAACCTATCAATTCATTATTGCGGATGATATATACATTGTGTGTTGCATCTTGGGTTAAATGACGGGCTGCTTCAAAAGAGCCTGCTATGTAAGTGCTTCCATTTAAACCAATTGCTTTCATGCCGAGGCCTTTTACTTCATCAACACTTGTCCAGCGAATTGCATTATTTGTTTGCCATGCTTCACTGATACATTTTGCGATAGGATGGTTTGAAAATTTCTCGAGAGAAAATGCAATGCGTTTTCCCTGTGTTTCTTCAATAAGAAAATGATAATTGCTGATTGAAAATTTACCGGTGGTAAGCGTACCTGTTTTGTCAAATATCACCTGCCTGATATCTTTAAAAACTTCAAGGCTTTTTGCATTTTTAAATAAAACGCCATTGCGTGCAGCACGCCCGAGACCGACAGCTATGGCTGCAGGTGTAGCCAGGCCCATAGCACATGGACACGCTATCACCAACACTGCAATACTCCTTAATAAACTGTTGCTGAAACCAATAGTTGTAAAAAAATAATTTGCAAGAAAAGTTATGATTGCAATGGCAACAACTGTTGGTACAAACACTGCGCTTATTTTATCAGCAAGTTGTTGCATAGGTGGTTTTTCTGCCTGTGCATCTTTCACCAGTTTTAATATATTGCTGAGTACAGTATCTTTTCCAACTGCAGTGATGCGTGCTTGTGCAGAACCGCTTTCAATTGTGCTTCCGCCAATTAATTTATCATTGATATTTTTTTCAACAGGAATGCTTTCGCCTGTGAGTAAAGCTTCATTTACACTTACGCTGCCCCAGGTGATGACGCCATCCATTGGTACAGGCTCGCCGGTTTTTATTAATACAATATCATCCAATTTTAATTGAGTGTTTTCAATAGTGATGATTTGTTCCTGTTGATTTTCGTCATACACAATTTTATTCGCCATTGTTTTTTGTGTGATGGCTAATTTTTTTAGTGCAGACTGTGTGGTTTCAACAGATTTATCTTCCAGCCAGTTGCCCATAAACACTAAAGTGATGATGGTGGCTGTGGTTTCATAAAACATAAATTGTTCTGCCTGGCCGGTTAGTGTCCCGTACAAACTATAGCTGAAAGATGCAATTGAACCAATCGCAATGAGCACATCCATATTGGGTATGCCGCCAATAATACTTCGTAAACCATTCCTTCCAAAATACATCATGCCTAAAATAAATACCGGTAGCGTAAGTGCAAGTTGCACATAAGCATTCATGATAACTGCAATGTGCAGGCCCAACATGTGCAGGAACAAAGGAGATGAAAATATGAGGCAGAAAATAAAACGCTGGAAGTTGGTTGAGAGAAATCTTTTATTTGTTTTTATTATTTCAGAGCCTGATTCAGGTTCATTTCCAGCTTCATGCATTACTTCATATCCCAACCGCTCTATTCCTTTTTCTATTTTAATTTTTGGTATGGTTGCATCAGCATCAAAGCTCACATCGCCACCAATAAAATTGACTTTCACATTTTTCAATCCTTCTTTTTCAAGGTATTTATTGATGGTCAATGCGCAATTGGTGCAACTCATCCCTTTTACTTTCAGGTTCACTGTTTCCATAACTTAAACACATATAATTTGCAAAATTACCAGCCATTGATTGCTTAATGAAATAATTAAAATCAACGTGGTTGCATTTATTCAGAATGATAGATTTTTTAGTTTGCAAGGATGATATGAAACATTTTTTTGTGTTTGTTGTAAAAAATATTTCATGTGTTTTGATATAAGGTTTTGTATGAGTAAAGGGATGTGATTTTTGTTTATAGAATATAAAAAAACTTTCAAGGGTCTGAGACCTGCAACAGAAATCTGAGCGGATCGGGAACCTCGCAGGTAATAAAAATATTTATTCAAACAAACTTTGTTGTGCTGATGCATTATCTGTAGCATCCACCCAATGCATTTTTACTGATTTACTGTAATCTTCAAAACGTGTGCCCACTGCTTTCCATCCTGTTACTTCTATATTTTTGCCAATCTTATATTTTATTTTCTGAGTTTGTGCACCACGGCCTTTTTCAAAATATAAAACAGGGTCTGCAACAGTAGTGACTGTTTCCAGCTCAATATTTTTTTCTTCTTTAATATAGAAAAATTTATTGTGCAGGGTAGAGGTTTCAATTTTAAAACGTTTTACAAAATATTGTTTTCTGTCGAGGTCTGCATAGATAGCTGTGATGATTTTTTCAGGGTCAAACTTTTCAATCAATGCAATTTTTTCAGCATCAAAACGCTGAGTCAGTTCCAGGTCGGTTAATTCATAGCTGCCATCTTTATACAATATTAAAATTTTATCTTCTGCTTCAAAGCTACCCAGTAAAACACCTTTTTCGTCACCATTCAGCCTGCCATAGATATCATCAAACCACAGGTTTCTTCCTGCTAATGTAGCATTCCCTTTTTCTTTAAATTTCACAATGCGCACAGGATATTTTGTTACCTGGTTGCCCATGCTGCCACGGCCTTTGATGTCTAATGTTTCAAAATAAAAATCAAATTCTTTGATACGTGCAGAACAATTAGGACTTAATGTAATCTTCACCACTTCAGCTTCACCATTGGGGTTAAACGAGAAGTACTGAACTTTAGATTTATCACTGCCTTTGGTGAGGTCATATTCTTTATCGCGGGTGATAGCAGTTACGTTAAAACGTTTAGCATAGCTGATACCAGATGCGCCATCAGTATAAATCATATTATATGTAGTGCGGTCATCATTTTTCATAAACACGGCAGCATGCAGGATGTCTTTACCGATAAAAGTTTTATCAGCTACTTTTATCACTTTCATGATACCACGTTTGGTGAATGCGATGATGTCATCAAATTCAGAGCATTCACATAAGAACTCATCTTTTTTCAAACCAGTGCCAATAAAACCTTCTTCGCGGTTGAGGTATAATTTTGTGTTGGCGATAGCCACCTGTTTTGCCTGAATGGTGTCGAAGAGTTTTATTTCTGTTTTACGTTCACGGCCTTTGCCATATTTTTTTGAAAGGTTTTCAAAATAAGCAACAGTGAAATCAACGAGATTGTTCAAATCATATTTCACCTGTTTGATTTCTGCTTCAATTCCTTTTATCTGTTCATTCAGTTCATCAATATCAAGTTTATAAATCCTGCGAACAGGTTTTTCAGTGAGTTTTAAAATATCTTCCTTCGTTACATCGCGTTTCAGTTTCTTTTTATATGGGTCAAAAGCTTTATCAATAGCAGCAATTACTTTATCCCATGTTTCATGTTTCTTTTCGAGTTCTTTATAAATTTTTTCTTCGAAGAATATTTTTTCAAGAGAGGAGTAGTGCCATTTATCTTCAAGTTCACGGAGCTTTATTTCAAGTTCGCGCTGTAATAAATCTTTTGTTGAATCAACTGAAATTTTCAACAATTCCTGTACTCCAACAAACCTGGGCTTTTTGTCAACAATTACGCAAGCATTGGGTGAGATGCTGATCTCACAATCTGTAAAAGCATAGAGCGCATCAATTGTAATGTCGGGCGAAATGCCTGAAGCAAGTTCAACGAGTATTTCAACATTTTTTGCTGTGGCATCAGTTACTTTTTTAATTTTTATTTTGCCCTGGTCATTGGCTTTTACAATTGAGTCCATCAAAGTGGATGTGGTGATACCATAAGGGATGCTTTTTATTACCAATGTTTTTTTATCACGTTCTTCAATATCAGCCCGCACCCTTATTTTACCTCCGCGTTTGCCTTCGTTGTAATGAGTTGTATCCATCATGCCTCCTGTCATAAAATCGGGGAGCAGTTCAAATTTTTTACCACGTAAATATTTTATACCAGCATCGCAAATTTCAATAAAATTATGCGGGAGGATTTTTGTTGACAGTCCCACTGCAATGCCTTCTGCACCTTGTGCCAGCAGTAATGGAAATTTCATCGGTAGTGTTACCGGTTCCTGTTTCCTGCCATCATAACTCAATTGCCATTCTGTAGTTTTTGCATTGAAAGCAACTTCAAGCGCAAACTTGCTTAAACGTGCTTCAATATATCTTGGCGCAGCAGCATCATCACCTGTTCTCACATCGCCCCAGTTGCCTTGTGTTTCTATCAAAAGATCTTTTTGACCCATATTCACGAGGGCGTCACCAATACTGGCATCACCATGTGGATGGTATTGCATGCTCTGGCCGATGATGTTTGCTACTTTATTAAAACGACCATCATCCATTTCTTTCATTGCATGCAAAATGCGGCGTTGTACTGGTTTCAGCCCGTCTTCCAATGCCGGCACTGCACGTTCAAGGATTACATAAGATGCATAATCTAAAAACCAGTTTTTATATTGTCCCTGCACACCGGTTTCACCTGTTACTATTTTTTTAGTGTCTGCCATTCTTAATATTTTGAAGCATCAACAATTGGTGCAAAGAAAAATAAACTAAACAAAAAGAAGAATTGTTTGATATATTAATAAAGACTTTTAACGTGGTTGATTGAAAAAAAAGTTTAGTTGAAATATTTTCTTACAATATTTATTCAATAAAATTTTAATCATTCATCAAAATTATTCGGCCATTTGGCAGATAAATTTTTTGCTTTTTCTAAAACAGATTTTTCCATATCTGTTTTATAATTTATTAATTTATCAGCAACTGTTTTATCAGAAGTGCCGATAATTTCTGCAGCAATAATGCCTGCATTTTTTGCAGCATTCAAAGCTACTGTTGCAACGGGCACTCCATTGGGCATTTGCAAAATTGAAAGGATGGAATCCCATCCGTCAATTGAGTTGGATGATTTTATAGGAACACCTATCACCGGTAAAATTGTTAAGCTGGCAATCATGCCCGGCAGATGTGCTGCGCCACCAGCGCCGGCAATGATCACTTTTAATCCACGTGATGCAGCTTGTGAAGCATATTCAACCATGCGTTTTGGTGTGCGGTGTGCAGAGACAACTGTCAGCTCAAACGGAATAGCAAATTCGTTTAAAATTGTTGCAGCGTCCTGCATGACAGGCAGATCACTGTCGCTGCCCATGATGATGCCAACATGGGTTTGGTGAGCTTTCTTATTAATTATTTTCTTTTTTGATTTTTCAGTCTTTGCCATCAGTATATTTTTATTGAAGATGGATAATCTAATTTTTCAATCTTTCAATTTATTTGCAATTGGTCTAAGATAAGTACAAAGTGAAAATCTAACTGCAAACATTTAATGTTGATTTTATTTTCTTTACCTGTTCTATCAATTTTTTCCTGTCATTACTCATAACAGTGGCATGACCCATTTTCCTGCCGGGTTTGGTTTGTGTTTTTCCATACAAATGCACAAACACATTTTTCATTTTCAACACTTCATCCATGCCTTCATATTTTGCAGGGCCGCTAAATCCTTCTTCGCCGATGAGGTTTACAATAGATGAAGGCAGTATTGCATCTGTGTTGCCTAAAGGATAACCAAGCATGATGCGCCACAGCATATCATACTGGCTGCAAAAATTTGCTTCAATAGTATGATGGCCACTGTTGTGGACACGCGGCGCTGTTTCATTTACCAACACTGTATTATTTTTATCAACAAACATTTCAATGGCAAATAAACCAGGGCTATCTAATTTTTCGGCAAGCTGCAATGCGATTACAGTGGCATCCTGTAATACTTTTTCATCAAGGTCTGCAGGAGATACCTGGTAATCGAGTAAATTTAAAACCGGGTCAAAAATCATTTCTGTTGCAGGATAGACGGTTTTTTCTTTTTTATCATTCATTGCAACAATTACTGCAATTTCCTTTTTAATGTCCACTAATTTTTCCAGGACTGCAGGAGCATCAAAGCCTTTCGTTATGGCATCAGCATTGCGGATCACCTGGACGCCTTTTCCATCATAACCACCCATTCCGATTTTATGAACAGCAGGTAAAAAATCAATATGGTTATTTATTTCACTACTGTTTTGTGTAATGATGAATGCCGGAGATGGGATATGATTATTTTTATAAAATTCTTTTTGAGTAACCTTATTTTTAATCATTTTTATAACAGATGGTGAAGGATAAACTTTTACACCTTCACTCTCCAGCCGCTCCAATGCTTCAACATTTACAGCTTCAATTTCAATAGTGATAGCATCAAGTTGTTTGCCGAAATGATAGACAGTTTCAAAATCTTTAATATCACCTTTAATAAAATGATGACATAAATGCGCAGCAGGGCATTGCGCATCATTTTCCAAAACAAAAGTTTCTGCCACATAGTTGGCAGCAGCCTGCAATAACATCCTTCCCAACTGACCGCCACCAAGAATCCCGACTTTTAACATCGTTGAATGATTTAGTAAAGAGGCTGCAATTTGTGTAATTTTATTTGATTACACTTCTATTTAATGATAATAATAAACACAACTGCATTTCATTTCTTTCAACAAAAAAAATTATTCAGTATTTTGCCCGCTATAATTACACTATACGTTTTATCATGTTTGAACCAATAGTGAAAGGATTTATATTAGGCTTGCTATTGATAATATCCGTTGGCCCTATCATATTTACTATTATCAAGCAAAGCCTGAATCATGGCCACCGTGGGGGATATGCATTCATTGCAGGTGTTTCTGTGAGTGATATTGTATTGGTGTTGATTTGCAACATGTTTACCAGCCTGTTTAATACAGCAATGCAACATGAAATGGTAATAGGAATCGCTGGTAGTGCTTTACTGGTTGCTTTAGGTGTTTATAATTTCTTTTTCCGTAAAGTGTCCACAACAGAAGATGGAATGCTGGCAGAAAATACGTTGCGTACCCATCACCTGGTTGGGATTTTCTTTTCCGGTTTTTTTATCAATGCACTAAACCCGGGTACCTTGTTGTTTTGGTTTGCATCAACTGCTACGATAACTGCTGATTCAAAAATGGTAGAGCATCCTGACCAATACCGTTTCATTGTTTTCTTCACTGCATTACTGATTAATTTAATGTCTGATACTGCAAAAGTTTTACTTGCCAATAAAATCAGGGTGAAACTAACACCACACAATATTCATATCATCAATCGCATCTCCGGATTTATACTGATAGGTTTCGGTATTGCCATTGTGGTAACTATGCTTATCCGTAATGCACATATCGGTAAGCTTTAACAAGGAGTTATAGTCTGCATGATTATTTTTAATAATGAAAAGATGTTTACCTGCAATTATACTTTCAATGATATCCTTGTCAGTATTTGCACAGTCGGATTTCATTCAGTTAAAAAAGCATCAAAAAGTTATTCAAAGCTGGTTTAAAGACAATGATATTACTTTCCAGTTGAAGAATGGGAGTTGGTTAACAGCTATAATCAACAAAATTGAAGATGATAGTTTATACCTGAGGCCATTCCAGATATATTATTTCACAACCCGTTCCGGTATCAATATGTCTGATACAATTTTTAGTGGGTTAATGAAAGTTCATTATCAGTCTATCTCTGCTTTTCCAAAACAGGATGAAGGCTCTGGCCTGATAAAAAATGGAACGTTATTTAAGGTTGGTGGTGGAGGATATCTTTTGTTGAATATAATAAATACGCTTAGTAAAAATGAACCTGTATTTGGTGCTGATAATCTTCCGAAGTTAGGAATTGCAGCAGGTGTTTTAGCCGTTGGCTTTGTTTTGGGCCTTTCACATCGTTCTGATTGCATTGTCGGAAAAAAATATCGAATAGAATATATTTCAGCAAAACCATCTTCATAGTATTTTCAATTTTCATGAAAGAACAAAAACAATCCTGGTTCAAAAGATTTATGAAACGGGTTTTTACAATAATAGTTTATGGTTTTATATTCTCGCTCATTTATCTGGTTATATGTAAATGGGTGATGCCACCAGTGACCATAACTCAGTTGAGCAGTTGGATAGAGGGTTATGGTTTGAAAAAGGATTATGTTGACTGGGATGAAATCAATGTGAATGTAAAGCTGGCTGCTATTGCAAGTGAAGACCAGAATTTTGCCACACATGGAGGTTTTGACTGGCAGGCTATTTCAAGGAGCCTGAATAATGATCCTGATAAAAATGGGAGAGCAGCAGGGGCTGCCGCAAGCACCATCAGTCAGCAGGTTGCTAAAAATGTTTTTTTATTCCAGGGTGCTGCCTATATCCGCAAACCATTTGAAGCAGTTTATACAAAATTGATAGAATGGATTTGGGGAAAGAAAAGAATCCTTGAAGTATATCTCAATACCATTGAAATGGGTAAAGGGATTTTTGGTATTGAAGCTGCAGCTGAAACATATTTTCATAAACATGCCAAAGACCTCTCACGCAATGAAGCTGCAATGATTATTGCCTGTCTGCCCAATCCGAAAATTTTTACTGTAGTACCTGTGAGCAGGAGGGTTGCATGGAGAAGTAAAGGAATAATGAAGCAGATGAATTTTGTACAAGGTGATGAACATGTGCAGGAACTGTTGTATCCGAAGAGAAAAGATAAATAGCGATTTCAGAATTACAATCTATAATTATTTTAGCATAGTAGTTTTTTAATAATCAGCTCAAAAATTTTAATCAATTGTTTCAGTTTTCGCCAATGCAATATTCACCTTTTGATGGTGGCGGTTCAGGATCAAAATTACCCGATACCCGGACGACAATTTTTACTGTGATGAGCCAGTTGGCTATCGAACACAAAGCTATAAATCTTGGACAGGGTTTTCCTGATTATGCTATGAGCCAGGAATTAATTGCATTGGTCAACCAGGCGATGATACAAGGCCATAATCAATATGCACATACTTACGGGCTTCGATTGTTAAGAGATCAACTTGCAGCAAAAGCAAAGAAATTATATGGCGCTAACATAAATCCTGAAACACAAATTACATTGACACCCGGCGGCACTTATGCTGTGTATACAGCATTGACAAGTATGTTGCAGGCTGGTGATGAGGTGATTGTTTTTGAACCTGCTTATGATAGCTATATTCCTAATATTATAGTGAACTTCGCAAAGCCTGTATTGATACAAATGACTTTTCCGGGATATAGCATACCATGGGATGAAGTACATCGAAAAATTACTTCCAGAACAAAAGCTATCATCATCAATTCACCTCATAACCCAACAGGTGCTGTTTTGAAAGACGATGATATTGAGCAATTAAAACTAATTGTGCGGAACAATAAAAATATTTTTATTGTAAGTGATGAGGTGTATGAGCATTTAATATTTGATGGCATGCTGCATCAAAGTATATTACGTTATCCTGAATTACTGGAGCGGAGTTTTGTTTGTTTTTCATTTGGAAAAACATATAACTGTACTGGTTGGAAAATCGGATACTGTATAGCATCTCCGGGTTTGATGAAAGAGTTCAGGAAAGTGCACCAGTATAACTGTTTCAGCACAACCAGTTTTGTTCAGTTTGCATTTGCTGAATTCATGGATAATGAAGATGCTTATTTATCATTGGGAAAATTCATGCAGAGCAAAAGGGATTTTTTTCAAAAGCTGATGCAGGGTACAAAGTTTAATCCCATACCATCATATGGTAGTTATTTCCAATGTTATAGTTATAAAAACATCAGTGTAGAAAATGATATGGATTTTGCAATAAGACTTACCAAAGAATATGGTGTAACAACAGTGCCGGTCAGTAGTTTTTATCAATCAAAAAAAGATGATAAGGTATTGCGTTTTTGTTTTGCAAAAAAAGAAGAAACATTAAAGAATGCTGCTGAGAGGTTGCTGAAAATATAAATTTCTTTACGTCAATTATTGATGGTATTTCCGTGAAAAAGATGGATAGGGGAATATGTAAAACAGAAGGCATGAAAATTTATATTCATGCCTTCTGTAAATATTTAAACTAAATCAAACCTGTCTGCATTCATTACTTTGTTCCATGCAGCAACAAAATCATTAACGAATTTTTCTTTAGCATCAGAGCTTCCATACACTTCTGCAACAGCTCTTAATTCTGAATTAGAACCAAACACAAGGTCTGCACGTGTTGCAGTCCATTTTGGATGGCCTGTAGCCCTGTCATAACCGATGTAAAATTCCTTATCATCCGATGTGGCTTTCCATGCTGTTTTCATATCCAGCAGGTTTACAAAAAAATCATTGGTAAGTTGACCAGGGTGTTGTGTGAAAACACCATTGGCTGAGCCATCATAATTTGTTCCAAGGACACGCATGCCTCCTATCAAAACCGTCAACTCTGGTGCAGTCAGGTTGAGCAATTGTGCTTTATCTATTAAAAAGTCTTCAGTGGATGCAGGTAAATTTTCAATACGGTAATTTCTAAAGCCATCAGCTATAGGTTCCAGGTAACCAAATGATTCAACATCTGTTTGTTCCTGAGATGCATCCATGCGACCAGCAATAAATGGAACAGAGACTGGATGGCCTCCTTCTTTTGCTGCTTTTTCAATGGCTGCATTTCCTGCCAGTACGATTAAATCAGCGAGTGAAATTTTTTTACCATTTGATTGTGAGGTGTTAAACTCTTTCCTGATATTTTCCAAAGTATCCAGAACTTTTTTCAACTGAACAGGATTATTCACCTTCCAGTCTTTTTGCGGTGCCAGGTGGATGCGTGCACCATTGGCGCCACCACGTTTATCTGAGCCTCTGAAAGTAGATGCAGATGCCCATGCAGTGGTTACTAATTCTGAAATGCTTAATTGTGATGCCAATACTTTTGCTTTCAAACTTTCAATATCATTGTCATCAACCAACTGATGATTCACTTCCGGAATAGGGTCTTCCCAAATCATAATTTCTTTTGGAATTTCAGGGCCAAGATAACGGGAACGGGGGCCCATATCACGGTGGGTTAATTTATACCATGCCCTCGCAAAAGCATCAGCAAATGCTTCCGGGTTTTCTAAATAATGTCTTGATATTTTTTCATAAATAGGATCAAATCTCAAAGACAGATCTGTAGTAAGCATTGTGGGCTTTTGCTTTTTGTTTGAATCAAAAGCATTAGGAATAACATCATCAGCATCTTTAGCCACCCATTGATATGCACCTGCAGGACTCTTGGTTAGTTCCCATTCATAACCGAAAAGATGTTTGAAATAATCATGGCTCCATTGTGTTGGTGTTTTTGTCCAGGTTACTTCCAGGCCACTGGTTATAGCATCAACGCCACTACCTGTGCCAAAACTGTTTTTCCATCCAAGACCTTGCATTTCGAGACCTGCTGCTTCGGGTTCTTTTCCAATATGGTCGGCAGTAGCAGCGCCATGTGTTTTACCAAATGTATGTCCGCCTGCAATCAGCGCTACAGTTTCTTCATCATTCATAGCCATGCGCTTGAATGTTTCGCGTATGTCAATAGCTGCTTTTAGCGGATCAGGATTTCCATCAGGCCCTTCAGGATTTACATAAATCAGGCCCATCTGCACTGCAGCCAATGGTTTCTCCAGGTTGCGGGAATTTGAATCATTATTTTTCCCATTACCTGAATTGTTATTGGCATAACGGATGTCACCACCAAGCCAGACTTTTTCAGCACCCCAGTAAACATCTTCATTTGGTTCCCACACATCTTCGCGGCCACCTGCAAAGCCAAAGGGTTTGAAACCCATTGATTCGAGTGCTACATTACCAGTTAATACCAATAAGTCTGCCCATGAAATTTTGTTGCCATATTTCTGTTTTACAGGCCATAATAACCTGCGTGCTTTGTCGAGGCTGGCATTGTCGGGCCAGCTATTTAATGGTGCAAATCTTTGTTGACCCTGTCCGGCACCACCACGGCCATCATGTACCCTGTAAGTACCTGCACTATGCCAGGCCATACGGATAAACAAACCTCCATAGTGGGCAAAATCTGCCGGCCACCAGGGTTGGGAATCAGTCATGAGCGCTTGTAAATCTTTTTTTACAGCATCAAGATCAAGGCTGTTAAAAGCTTCCCTGTAATTAAAACCTTTGTCCATTGGATTGGACAAAGATGAATGTTGGCGTAAGATACTTACTCTTAAATGTTTTGGCCACCAATCAGAGATCTGCGGCACAGCACTTTGCCTCATGTTACCATTGTGAACAGGGCATTTGCTGATGTCGTTAGCATTGTTTTCCATTTGTATGCTTTTTATTTTATAAGAAAATTATTGTAGTAAATATTATTGCAACAAACTTAACCCATTCAGTAAATAAATTATATTGATTGGTTTTATATTTTATAGATATTAACTATTGTTTGTCCACACCGCTTTTGCAACATAAATTATCTTTTTTCAGAGTTGGACATTATTAAGTTTGAATAAATATAAAAAAAGCTGCCTCTTTATCGAGACAGCTTTTTTTGATGAAGTTTAAAATCTGATATTAATCCTTTATCATTTTTAATGTTGTTTGCACCCCTGCTTCATTAGAGAACACAATCAAATAAGTGCCTGGAGCCAGATGTTGCACATTGATTGGGATAGTATTGGTGCCAGGTAAACCTGTCCCTTTTTTAGTGAATAAGGATTTGCCACTCATATCTGTTATTTTAATACGGTAGATCCATGTTTTCTCAGCAATAAAACGAATGGAAGCGATGTCTTTTACCGGGTTGGGCATCAGGATTACAGAGTTATCGATGTAACCAGGTAAATTAGCTGTAACCGCATTGATGTTATTAGTCACTTTTACAACTTTTGATTGCACCGGAGAAACGCCACAACTATTGATAGCCTGAACGGTAATGCTACCTGTAGTTGAACCCCATTTAACACTTACAAGTGGTGTGTTTTGACCTGAAATAATTTGAGCATCTGCTGGAACAGTCCACACATAAGTGTTATAGCTGATTGGATTTATAACAGAATAAGTCATATTAACCTGTTTCATGGTAGTGGAGGTTGGCCCTTCAATGCCATTGGGCTTATTGGGTGAAGCCTGTAAACCTTGTGGCACTGTATAACCTGACTGTGTGGTACAACCTCTTGAATCGGTAACTGGATAAGTTTTAAATCCTGCTGGTACAACAAATGTTCCTGTACCATAATATGGTTCAGTGCCACCCATTGCCATTACCTGTACTGTTGTGCTGCTGCCTTTACAAATTATTGCGCTATCCTGCGTAATACTTTTGATTGAAAGCACTTCAGGTTGTGTCATGATAAAAGATTTAGAAACGCTGCAACCTTTATAAGAATTTACAGTAACTGTAAATGTATCAACATTCAAATCTGTGAGATCTTCACCTGTATCACTCCACCCAGATCGTGAAGCTCTTTTCCAGAGATAAGTGAATGGCCCAATGCCACCTGAAGGTTTCAGATCAATGATGCCATCCTTTTTGTTGTAGCAGCTTATAGTGGTAACATCTGCATTTAATGTGGGGCTTGTATTTAAAACCGAACCATTAACATCAATATATGCTTTAGAAAGTCCACCACCAGAAACAGGAATTTTACCATTGAAATCTCCTTCAGTATCGGTTACCATTTTTACAAAAATAGTACGGTTGAGAGAACTGTCTTTATACTTTGAGAAGGATATTGAGCTAAAGTAAGGACCATAAGAAAACTTGGAGAATATATAGCCGCTCAACGGACCAACTTTTACTGGGGTGCCATCTAATGAAGCGGCATTGATTACAAAACTTTTAGAATCTATAGTAGAGTTTTTGCATGTTGTATCAAATGAAGTTAAAAGAGTAGTTGCAAATCTTTTGGTAGTAGGTTTTTTCCTTGACAATTCCACTACACTAAAAATCACATTTGCACTACCTGTATTTTTTATATAAAAATCTGAATTTCTTGAAGACTGATTAGCAAATCGGGCATCTGTTAAAACAAAACTTGCTTTCTTCCACATATTAGTATTGGTGCAGGTGATGTTTAATGATGGTTTATCTGCGCCGCTATTTGCATCATAAAATAATTGCCAGCTACCGGTGCCATTATCATAATAAGTTACATCAATAGTAACCGGATATTGACCATTAAGAGGCTGATTATTTAAAAACGCATTATCTACATCAAAATATAATGCATCTTTTCCTTTGGCAAGATCAAAGCCTCTTGCAAACCTGCCATACATAGAAGTCTTATGTGCATCATCAACATTCCAATAACCTGCGCTGGTAGTGTTGGCGTCTATTTGATGTAGGTATCTTTCGTAATTGCCTGGTAATAAACGCCAGCCGACATCGTTGGTGCCTTTGGCTGATAATCCCAAATATTCATTTCCTAAAACAGCAGAAATATCTTCAAGCTTTGCACCGTAGTTGCTGTATGCTTTATAAATATTATTAAACCTTGCCTGATTGCTTTGTGATACCTCTCCATAAGTTGATGCAGGGAACCTGACACCATCTGAAGCATCTAATGCATCTTTTAATGCACAAACAGCATTAGATGCAAGGCCGGGAACTTTTTGTCCTGAATACTTATTAAAGAAGCGAAAAGATGAATCAAAGCCCGGATCTTCAATATTACCATAAGTTTGATTAGGCCAATCCAATCCCCAATAAATGCAATAAGTCATGATGGCAAACATTTCTTTATACTGATTTTTTGTCCACCATCCTGCATATAACTGTTGGCCAACTATTTCAGACCTTGCTTTTACATATTTTCCTCTGGAGGGTTTGTTTAACAAATCATAAAGCCATGCTTGTTTATCCAGCTCGCCATTTTGCTGAGAGCCTTTGGCCAGTGTGCCACATTTTGTCCATCCACCAGGGCAATTATCAAGAAGCCAATATTGTTGAGTCGGATCATCGTTGTCGGGGTTACTCAGCATCGTGATTTTCGGCTTTGTGTTTTTATATTCATTATAGTAATACAGTGAATATACTTTGAATAAACTGTCAAACTGGGCATCTGAGATTGCATATTTTTTTGGAACGTTCCCTTTGTATGCAATTTGGTCACCAGTGCTGCCAAAGCAAGCCTGTACGCCAATTATTTTGCTCCGGGTATAGGCATCCAAAGTATTTAAATGCTGCCTAACCTGAGAAATCATCCTTTTAAAATAAAAATTGTAATTCGAATCAAGGTAGTAAGGGGAATAACCAACAGGGTTGCCATTATCACTGGTCTCTGTTACTTTAGGCACACCACCAGTAGTAAACAACCAATTTGGTGCAGCCATGCGGGTATATACCATAAAAATAACAGGCATACTGTCAGCTATATGGTCTTTAATATCCTGGTCAAATACTGTCCAGTCCCATACGTTGGGTGCTGTTTCTATATCTGACCAGTTACAGTTCACTAACCTTCCTTTGAATTTTGGATAAGTATTGGCATTGACCGGGATGCCGTAATCTTGCCAGATTGCAGAATTTGAAAACACCTCCTGCGCAGGTTGTGCATAAACCGTTGATGTGGCAAAGAGACACGATAAGGCAATTATTTGCCTGATGCGATTACTCATAAATGTCGGATATTGAATTTGAAAAAAATAAAATTAGCCTTTAATGTATATTTAGTAAGGGGCTTTGAGCTATAAAGACTATCCCATAAAGTCAGAATAAAGATTATATCCTAATCAGACAATGCTGATAACATTCATAAACCAATAATTTTCAAAATATTAGAGCTAAATATTTTTTTTATCAGAAAAATTCAATATTTGAGGAAGATAGATGATAAATTAATTTTTTGGATAAAGTGGCTTGAGGTGTCAAAAGGTTTCAAAAAATCAAAATTGGATCAAATTCATATCTTACCGATATTAAAATATCATTATGCAATTCACAACTACCTCATATTTAAAAAACTTAAAAATATTATTCGTTGCACTGGGTGCTGTTCAAATTTTTCTGGCTTTGATTGTTTTTGTTTTGATATCAAATGGTATTTCGCTCAACGGCGAAGATTTAGTACAAGGGTTTAATTATTTAATACCTGCACTTTGCGTTGCAATGGTTTTTTTGTCTTTGGTAATTTTTAGAAAAAAAATCAATACAATTGATAGCATTTTCTCTTTAAAAGATAAATTAGAAGTTTACCGGGGTTTATATATCACAAGATGGGCAATGATAGAAGGCCCGGTCATTTTTACTTTGATAGCATATTTGCTGACAGGTGCTGAAAAGTTTTTGATTATAGTAGTTGTGATGTTACTTATTTACATTTCGCTTTATCCTAGCCTTCAGAAAATTTTAAAGGAACTGCCATTGTCTTCTGATGAACAGGAAATTTTAAATGACCCCAATGGGATTATTGAATAGGCTTTATGAACTGATGATGGTATTCAATTATTTTCAACTCAAAGAATTGTTTTAGTTAATAAGAAGTCTTTTTATTAGCCATTATATTGTCCTTGATCCATCTGATTTTCCTGGTTATTGTTGTCTTTCTTTTTGAATAAATCAAAATCATTGTCACCAAATTTGTAGGTGAAGGTTATCCTGAAAGTCCTCACACTCCACCTGCGATAAGAGTTTTGATAAAAGGTTTCGGTATCATAAATGTTGCCGAATTTTCTTGAGTTAAATATATCATTCACGCTTAGGGAAACTGATGCTGCCTTCTTTTTCAGGAACTCTTTTCGAAGTGCAAAATCAGAAACGAATTGCGGTTTGTTTCTTCCCTGAGGTGTTACTTCCCCCCCTTCATAATTGGCGGTTAATTGTAAGGAAAGATTATTTAAAATACTGTTTGTTGCTGTAGTTATTTTATAGTTCCCTATAAGTTTTGTATCTAAATTAAATCCATGGTTGCTTAAATCAATGCCACTAACATTAGCTTTTGTAGTGCGGTATTGAAGGTCTAAATTGTAAGTCAAATCTAACTGTGTTCCCAGTTTTTTTGTGAGCGTAAATTCAGTCCCAATACTGTTTGTGTAACCTGCATTGATGAAAGTAGATAAAATGGCATCAGGTGAAATGGATGCATTATGGAGTTGTTCATATAAATCCGGTGGAATAGTATCACTATATTCAGTTACATCGCCCACATTATTTTTAAAATATATCACACCTAAAAAGCTGCCGCTATTATTTTTAAAACGGTTAAAATAATTGAGTTCAAATGAATTGGTATATTCAGGTTTTAAGCCGGGGTTTCCCTTTTCTATATTTAAGGGATCTGATATATCAACGAATGGGTTCACTTCCCAAAATCTTGGCCGCCTGGTGCGTTTTGAATAATTGAATTGAATATCGGTGTTTTCATTTAAAGGCTGGGTGATAAAGAAGCTTGGGAACAAAGCATAACCAAGGTTTTTAAACCCTTTTGGATAGCTGTAACCGAAATGATAATTGCTGTCAATGAGTGTGCCATTAAAATTTGAAAATTCAATACGTAAACCTACCTGGTAAGTAATGGATTTCCATTTATTGGCATAATTAAAATAACCTGCATTATTTGTTTCTGTGTATTTATAATTATTGCTTAAAGGTAGTTTGGTTTCATTATTAGCTTCATCAACTGAATAAGTAGCAAAATGAGACATATTGTTATTATAAAAGCTCCTGACACCAAACTCAATTCTTTTGTTGTCATTGATTTTATTGCTGTAATCCACCTGTGCTGTAACCTGGTAATTATCTCCTGAGCCAGCATCCCTTACTTTTGATTGAGGTGCATAAATGCTGCCATCAGGATTATTAAAATCATTCACAATAAAATCGTCATCTGTGTTGCTGCCTTTGTTATAAGTAACATCAGCAGTAAGTTTGTTGCCAGGATCATTATTATTGAGTTGCCTCTCAAAGCTCAGGCGGCTACTGGCTCTGCTGAAAGTGCCGAGCCCATTGGTAACACGATAGCCGGTATATTCGAGCATATTGCTGGCATCAAGGTATTGCTGGTTTTGTGTTTCATTATTACCAAAATGACCGTTGTGAAAACCCTGTGTAAATGAGATGGTATTTTTATCATTAATAAAATAATCCAGCCCAAACCGAACAGCAGTGAATCTTCTGTTCCTGTCGTTATCTGTTGTTTGATTAAAATAGCTGGTGGGTATATCATTATCTTTATTGATCCTGTATGTTTCTTCTTTAGTAGTACCACCTGATTTGTTATAATTGCCACTGGCAAAGAGATTGAATTTTTCTTCACGCAGATTCAGGTTGATATTGCCGGATAAAACCGAAGGTGTGCCAACACCAACAGATGCAATACCGTTTAATCCGATTCTTTTATTTTTCTTCAACACTATATTTATGATACCACCTGCACTGGAAGCATCGTACTTGGCAGAAGGGTTGGTGATGAGTTCAACACGTTCAATATCATCCGCAGGTATTTGATCGAGGGTGAGGATGGTTGGCCTCCCATCAATTAATATTTGCGGGGAGCTGTTTCTCATTTGCACATTGCCATCCACATCTACAGTGAGTGAAGGAATATTTTTCATTACATCCACTGCGGTTCCCCCCTGAGCAGTAATGTTTTGTTCAACATTGAAAATTTTTCTGTCTATACCAAACTGCATGGCCGGTGGCGCCGATGCAGTAACTACTACCGTGCTTAAAGTATTTGTATGTTGAGACAAATGAATGATACCAATATCTTTTGTAGTTTGGTTGCCAGTTGATGTGTTAATTGATTGTATGACCTGAGGGTTATAACCAATAGCAGTGATGGTAATTTGTGGTTTGTTGATAGCAGGAATATTTTTTACTGTGAATTTTCCATTCAAATCTGAAATAGCATTGCCTCTATATTCCACATTTGTATTTATGTTGGTTGCTGCAATTTCGATTGTTGCTCCAACAACAGGTTTTTGAGTTGTGCTGTCGAGTATTAATCCGATAATAGTACTTGTGGTTTTATCATTTTGTGCCACAGTAACAAGCCCGGTTAATAAAAAAGAAAATAGTAAAATATATTTCATCTGATAATTTTAGTAAAATGGAATCAGGCTGTAATTAAGAAAAGAAAATGTGATAGTAAACCGTTTTTAATGCAACTAATCCCAAGTTGGTCTCAAAAGAAAGTAATGCTCAATTGCTCAAAATTCCCATAAAAACATCTTTTAAATAAATATTTATTGACAATGACTGGTTTTATAACAGTTCTTTAAGAGCAATCATGATCTGTACAAAAAAGTTGTGCATAATGAGCAGTATATTTTATTTCAAAAAAAATGTATTGCTCATGTGCTTTCAGATTTTTTGATAGCACTTTATTTTTTTGTATAAAGCTATCTTCAATAAAACAATAAAATTAATATTCAGGATGCTTACATCTGTTGTTCCAAAGTTGCCAATGCGCAATAAAACAAAGACAAAAGAATTTTATATGAATAAGCTCGGATTCCTGCAATCAGGTAGCCAGGATTTTGATGGTTATTTGATGTTGAAAAAAGACAATGTTGAAATTCATTTTTTTGAATGCGCAACACTTGGCCGAAAAGAAAATTACAGTCAGGTTTATATACGCTCTGAAGCAATTGAAATTTTATATCAATCTTTAATGGATAAAAAAACAGACATCCTTCCTGCCGTTTATTTACAGGAAAGACTCTGGGGTCAAAAAGAGTTTTCTATACTTAATCCTGATAATAATTTATTGACTTTTGGGCAAGCAATGTGAAGATTGTCTAAAAAAGACTAAGTCTGCTTATTTTGTAAAACATGCACCTAATTCATTCAAAGATGTATTAATGCCAGTATTGTAGGAATCGAGTGGCCACATCATGCCAGTATTGATATTGGCGATGTACAAATCATAAGCGCCATGACCGCCATTTTTATCACAGGATAAAACAAGAAGAGAATCATTGCAGGGAAAAGCATCTGAATAATCTGCATTGGAGGAATTGAAAGCCAGCCTTGAAGAACCAGCTCCAGTGATATTACCGGTAAACACCTGATCATAATGGAGATTACTATTAACCCATCTTGTATATAAAACAACTGAATCATTCATGACAATGGGATAGTATTCCTGAACATTCATAGTATTAAAGAGTGGGTGGTTATTTGTGCCGTCAATATTAATCATATAAATATCAGAGCTATTGCCTGCGCCCATTGCATAAATCAATGCTTTGCCATCACTGGTATAGTATGGCATTCCGCTTTCAATCGTATTGGAAGTAACATTGTTCGTGATATTTCCATCCAAATCCATAATTTTTATGTTACCGGTTTTGCCATTGGGAGTTTGTTTGAAACAGATATGCAGCCCATCTGGTGAAAATTTTGGATCTTCATCCCTGCAGCCATCATCCTTAGTTAAGTTCAATGGCATATTTGTTGAATTGACCTGCCAAATATATATGTCCCATTTACTATCTGCACTTGTTTCTCCCATAAATGTTATGGCAGAACCATCATAATTAAAGTGTGCATTGATAGGATTATAAATATTCCAGTTTTTGCTGATTTCAGATAAACTATTGGTTGCAAAGTTGTATAAGAATAGTTTGGATGCTTTGCCATATTCGGCATATTGGTGATACACAAGTTTACCGGTTAGTTTTGGCAGGGAATTATTTGATGTATCAACGCCTGGTGTATTGGGGGTGTTTTGGTCATTTGTTTTGGTGCATGAGATTAAAAAGAGAAATAAATATAAAGACCAAAATGATGTTAGGATTCGAATGAGCTTTTGCTTTTTCATAAAATTATATGCGGATAATATTTTGCTTATTTAACAAGGGAAGAAGTGAGGCAATCAGTTAATGCAAACCTTTATAAACACATGGTATAATTCTTTGTGTTTTGCTTGCTGTAGTTTAATGATTGCCTCATTCTTTATGCTGTATATTAATGATTGCTATATTTTGTAAAACTAATATCCGGGATTTTGAATCAAACTTGGATTGGCCTGCATTTCCAGCAATGGTATTGGTAATAATAATGTTGCTGTTGTGAGATTATAATTAATACTGGTTGGGGTGCTGGCATTGCCATCATTGCACGTATATTGTTTTTCATCCAACCCATTCATCACAGATACCGCAATTCCAAAACGTTTAAGATCATCCCATCGTTGACCTTCAAATGCCAATTCCAGTTGACGTTCATTAATTATCGCTGAGCGCATTTGCGATTGTGACGTTGCAATTACGGTGCTAAGGTGAACCCGGTTTCTCACCTCATTTAATGTTATTGCTGCTGCAGCAGGGTCGCCTAACTCATTCTGTGCTTCTGCTTTTAATAAAATGATATCTGCCAAACGTAATAGATAAACATGATCGCCACTGCTCCAGTTGTTTGGATGTTTTTGTTTCACATCGAAAGGCACTTTTATGTTTGATTTAGCGCAGGGGTTCCAGTTCTGATCTGCCCAGGGCACTGTTTCAAAACTGATGTTGGCATTTTCGCGAATTGAATCGCCTTCTGTCTCATACAGGTTAACCAAAGTTTTGGACGGCACACAATATCGTTGCCAAGCATCTGAAGGCACTTTGCCGTTGTCATTGTGTGTTGGATAAAAAAGTTCTGCACCCCAACAGGCCTGAGGTGTGTTGGCGATGTATGGTATTTCAAGGATTGATTCAGAATTGAAAGGGTGGTTACCATCAAACAGGTCTGCATAATTGTTCAACATTTGATATCCTGCCGGGCTGTTTATTACTGCATTGCAATATTGCAATACTTTATTATAATCCCTGTCAGGGCGTTGTGCCCAAATCTTTGCCAGCAATGCATTTGCAGCGCCTTTTGTTGCCCGCACTTTATTGGTTGATCCATCAGCGCCATCATAAACATCTGGTAAGTTGGCTACTGCAACCTGTAAATCATCATTAATAAAATTATAAACAGCAGTGTCTGCTGATCGGGCAATTCTTATCACTGATGGGTCTGTACTGTTTGAATGTTTTTCAATGGGAACACCACCCCACAATTTTACTAATTGGTAATAGTGAAAAGCGCGAAGAAAAGAAGCTTCACCGATTATTTGTTTACGCCTTTCGTCTGTTAATAATGGGTCAGTTACATTTTCAATATTATCTAAGACAGCATTACATTTGGCAATACTGGCATATAATTCTGTCCAGTCGCGATACACCAACCCATTTGCATTTGAAATTGTATTAAGATCTACCTGTAAAAAATCAATATCGCCACTTCCACCGGCATAAGCATTATCTGACCGCATATCACTTTGTTCAATATACTCCCATTGATAATAATTGGTTCCCATAAAAGAACTGTATGCACCATTTAATGCTGCTTCAATATTGGCAGCAGTTGTGTAAGCATTATCAGTTGTTATTAATGATATTGGTTGCTGATCAAGAAATTTTTTGCATGAATAAAATGTAACTGTAATAAGTGATAAGAGACAGATACAAATAATGGAATATTTTTTCATAAACATGGTTGTTTATTTGTTTGAAAGTTTTTTTTAAAATCCGACACTTAAACCAAAGATGATATCTCTTGTTTGGGGATATGTTCCAAAGTCAATACCGGGGGCAACATTATTGCTTTGTGACCCTGCATCTGTAGCACTGAATGCGCTTACTTCCGGATCAAAACCTGAATAACCGGTTAGTGTTAACAGATTTTCACCGGTTACATATAATTTTATTTTTTGGATTTTTAATTTAGTTAAGACAGCAGATGAGAAATTATATGCCAGTGTTAAGGATTTTATTCTTAAGTAAGAACCGTTTTCAACAAATCTGCTAGATATAAGAGAATTGTAATTTGCAAATGGAGTTGTATAATTGGTAAGATCTTGTCTTGGTATATCCGTTACCTGACCGGGTTTAGTCCATCTTCTTAATACTGCTGTTGATTGATTTCTTGGTTCCCATAAACCTTCTGAATATATTCTGGTAGCATTGAAAATATCATTGCCTTGTACGCCTTGAACAAAAACTGTAAGCGACCAATTTTTATATTCTACATCATTTGTTAAGCCATAATAAAAATCAGGATTTGCATTACCAATTACCTGCATATCTGAAGTTTGCAGGCCGGCACTTTTATCTGCCATTTTATAAATCATATTGCCGGTTTTTTTATTTACACCTTCTGCAACATATCCAAAGAATGAACCCAGTGGTAAACCTGCCTGTACAATTGATGTATTGCCTCTTTCATCAATAGGGCCATCATATATAGTTCCTCCGGCTATGTTCAATACTTTATTTTTATTAAAACTGATATTGAAATCGGTGCTCCATTCAAAATCTTTTTTAGAAATGTTTTTTGTTGAAATTTGAAATTCGAATCCGGTGTTTTGTAAGTCGCCAATATTTTTCAAAGCACTTGTATAACCAGAGCTTGCAGGTACAGGAGCATCCAATAAAAGGCCGGTAGTTTTTTTATAATAATAATCAGCAGTGAAAACGATTTTTGAATCAAGAAATGCAGCATCAATGCCTATATCTGTTTGCTTTGTAGTCTCCCATTTTAAGGATGGATTTTCTAAACTTACAGGTAAATAACCTGCAACAACATTGCCTCCAATAACGTAAGACCCAGTGGGGGCAACAGTGCCGAGATAAGAATATGCACCTATCTGGCTATTTCCGACTATGCCCCAGCTTCCTCTAACCTTTAGGTCATTTATTATTGGTGCAATATGATCAAAAAATTTTTCCTTTGATATTCTCCATCCTGCTGAAAATGACGGGAAATATCCCCACCTGTTATCAGGGCCGAAGACTGAAGCCGCATCTGCACGCATATTGACTGTAAGTAAATATTTTTCGGCATAATCATAAGTAATCCTGCTGATGGCTGAAGTTGTTGTCTGTGCATCTGCAGTAGCTGTCGCATGATCAACAACAGATCCGCCGTTTACCGTAGTTATTGCCGGATTGGCAAAGTTGTGTGTGATGATATCTGAAGCAGCGCTTGTTGTTTTTGAAACAATAAACCCTGCCAGGGCTGAAATAGAATGTTTCCCAAATGATTTTGAATAATTGATGGTGCTTTCAGAAATCCAGTATTGATTATCATTTTGCGATAGTTCTGCCTGACCATTAAAGCCTCTTCCAGTAACAGTTTTATATGGGTCAACATAATAATTGTATATGCCATTATATTTTTCATAACCAAACATTGACCGCAGTTTCAATCCTGCAAAAAGATTTGCTTCTATATATGCATTACCGTTAAAACGTTGATTAGAATAATTATGAAAGAAGCCGTCTGCAAGAGCTACAGGATTATCCAGGTCATTTCTGAAAGGATCAGTTGTGTATTCCTTACCTGTAGAATCCCAAACGCCTATTACCGGTGAACCTAAAATTGCATTCAAAATACTTCCGTTTCTTGAATTTTCTGAAACATCCACATCGAACCAACGGTCGTAAGAAACGCTTGTTCCAATTTTAAAAATTTTATTAATGCGATGATCCAGGTTTATTTTAAAATTGGTACGATTCATGGTGTTGCCAATCACTACACCATCATCTTTTACAAAGTCCCCCGATAAATAAAAATTCGTTTTTTCATTTCCACCTGAAACCGAAAGTTGATAGTTTTGAGAATGTGCAGTCCTGAATAGCTCATCCTGCCAGTTTGTATTGTCGTTATATTGAGACCAATTGGCTGACATACCCATATCACTCATTAGTTCTTCATACTCTGTGCTGTTTAAGACAGGTAGTTTTCTCCAAACAGAAGATGTGCCATTATAGATATCGAGATTTAATTTTGTAGCTCCGCTTTTACCACGTTTAGTTGTTATTAAAACAACACCATTTGCACCTGATGAGCCATAAATTGCAGCAGAGGATGCATCCTTTAAAATAGAAAAGCTTTCAATATCAGCAGGATTAATTTCGTTTATGCTGGCAGTAGGTACACCATCCACAATATACAATGGCTCACTACCTGATGTTATGGTAGATACCCCCCGGATACGAATGGAGAAACCTGCCTGCGGTTGTCCTGAAGAACGGATAATCTGAACACCTGCTGCTTTCCCTTCCAATGAATAACCAAATTCTGTATTAGGCCTGTCTTCCAAAGCCTTTGAAGAAACAACTGAAATAGCTCCTGTAATATCTTTCTTTTGTTGTGTGCCATATCCTACTACAACCACTTCATTAATAGCATTCACTGATTGAGTAAGTTTTATAACAACATCTGTTGGAAGCCCATTTTTTATTTCAACTTTTATTTTTGTCTGCTGATAGCCTATATAAGAAACAGATAATTCATATTCTCCTTCATTCAGCCCGTCTATACTAAATTCACCTGAAGCATCTGCTACAAAACTTTTATTCAATCTGGAAATAACAAGAGTAGCACCTGGTAAAGGTTGGTCGTTTTCGTTGACGATTTTTCCTTTAATTCCACCTTTTGGAGGTGTTATCTTTGCATTGAGAGTATCAACTTTTTGAACAAGTGCCGGTTTGATTACAATAGTTTTTCCAATTTTCTCATAGCTCAGTGACTGATCTTTAAGACAGGCATCCAACGCTTCGTCTATTGTTGCATCTTTAAGGGTGATATTTATATTTTTTGCGTGTTGGATCGTTTTATCTTCAAACCAAAAAACATAACCTGTTTGTTTTTTTATTGTTTCAAAAATTTTTTCGAGTGACGCATTGCTTTCATGTAATGTTACTTGTTGTGCAAATCCATTTGCAGATGCCTGCATGCAACAAATAAAAATCAGGAAGCCAGCCAGTTTCATAACATGCAATGTTTTAGTAATTAAGACACGGTGCTTATGCAACCGGATCTTATAATCCGATAAAAACATAATTTTGTTTTGTTTGGTTAATTAATATACTTTCTTCTCAGATTGTTACAGGTAACCAAATTTTTGCGGGGGTGCGCCAACACCCCCGTCTTTTTACCCATAGCAATAATTTTAAGGCATTACAATTATTTTTTTATTTTCTATTTTAAAATGAATGTTACTTGCCTGTAATATTTTCAGTACCTCAGAAAGGTTTTCGTTTCTTGATATCTCTCCTGTAAAATTTCTTTCACTGATTTTTCCATTGTAAACCACATCAACATCATACCATCGGCTTAATTGCCTCATGATTGTTTCAATATCTGCACTTTTAAAAGCAATGAAACCATTTTTCCATGCCAGCACTTCATCCATATCCGCATTATTGAATACTTTTATTGGAGATGCTTTACTTATTTGTGCTTGTTGCCCTGGTTTTAAAATTGCACTGTCTTTGTCGGTGCCTATTTTTATAGATCCTTCTATCAGGGTTGTTTTAATGTTTGGTTCATTACTATAAGCATTAATATTAAAATGGGTACCCATTACTTTTACTGTCATATTATTGACATTTACTGTAAAAGGCATTGCAGGATTTTTTGCAACTTCAAAATATACTTCGCCAGTCACTTCAACATTTCTTTCTTTCCCTGAAAATTCAGAAGGATACCTGATAGAGGAAGCGGCATTCAACCATACTTTTGAACCATCAGGAAGCATTAACTGATATTGTCCGCCACGGGGAGTTGACAAAAGATTATATGCAATGCTGGTTTGTGAAGCATTGATTATATTATAAACAATTTTTCCATCAGCAGTTTTTGTAATGGCTGTATTGCCCTGTTTTGCAATAATGCCTTTTTGAGCACTGTCTAAGTTTATGATTGAGCCATTAGCAAGGGTAAGTATAGCTCTGTTGCCTCCCGGAGCTGCATCGTTTATTATTTTATTGGGCACATTACTTATTACAGGAGTCTGATTTATTTTTTGATGTGCAATAAACGTGTAAATACCTGCTATAATGAAAACCAGAATTGCAGCAGCAATAATTTTATACCATACAGGAAATCTTCGAACAGCAGCTGTTTTTGCAGGCTTCAGGTCTTTTTCAATTTTTGTATAGATAGATGCTTCAGTTTCTGTTTTATCTCCCATATCATCCAGCCATTGCATGTCTTTTAATTCGAATGCATCCTGATAATGCTTGAGTATATCTATCTCCTCATTGGTGCATAAACCATAATGATATTTTTCAAACAATAAAATATATTGATCTTTTGTCATTGTAAATGGCGGATATTATAGTAAGTGCCTATTTTAATATAGCACACACATATTTTTTTCTGTTTTTTTTAAGAAAAAAATAATGCAATCATTTTTGTTAATATTGCGGTGTACAAAAAATTTTAATTAATGCTGTGATAATTATGCTTGAAGTGCCGGAAAGTGAAAGTGATATTGATCTATGGGAACGAATCAGTAAGGATGATGAGGCTGCATTTAAAGTTTTATTCCAACGGTATTGGTCATTGTTATATACAACTTTATTTTATTATATAAAAGATAAGGATGGTTGTGCTGATGTTGTACACGACATTTTCATCAGCTTATGGAATAGGAGGCATCGGTTGGAAATCTTTTCTTTTAAATATTATCTGACACATGCAGCGAGATATATGGCATACAAATATTTGAAGGCAAATGATAATTATGAAATTGAACTTACTCCCGCTATTGAATACAGGGCAGGCTTTTCAAATAATGATGCAGATATAAAATTCACCAATGAAGTATTGGAACAAAAGCTGAATAAGCATTTAAAAGATTTACCACAGCGCTGCCGTGAAATTTTCCTGTTAAGCCGCAAAGATTTTTTAACTAATGATGAGATTGCATTGCAATTGAAAATTTCTAAAAGAACGGTAGAAAACCAATTGACATTTGCATTGCGTCACTTGCGATATGCATTAAATGATATTTTGCAGTTATTGGTATTGCTTTCTGTGATAAATATGTTGCTATAATCCTATCAGTTTATATAGAACAGAAAAAGTAGTTCTTTTTCATTAATAAGAAAATGTTTTGATTTGAATTTGTTGTGCTGATTATTTTCCATTAGCAATTCTGTAGTTTATCAGTATGAAAATATTTCATGTTTCAGGTTGGATATTCCTGCACAATTTGTCAACAAGATATTTGCATCTGAAATTTTATAAATAATTTTTTTTACAGTTGCATGAATTATCATTTTTCATTCGTCAACTTTGCATAGTTATCTTTAAAGCAATTCACCTTTATCAATGCCCATTTATAACCAGTCACGCAACAGGATTATCCAGGTAATTTTTGCACTTGTATTCCTGCTTATTATATTCCAGTTATTAAACCTGCAGATTTTTTCATCAGAATATAAACTGCAGGCTGAGAATAACGCTATTTACAGAAAAGTAATTTATCCTGATCGTGGAATTATTTATGACCGGCATGGAAAAGCAATTTTGGAAAACACCATCATGTATGATTTGATGGTAACTCCTTCCGAAGCAAGGGGCATTGATACTGCGACGCTTTGTAATATCCTCGGTATAGATACGGCAGAATATAAAAAAAGAATCATTTCCGCCATCATAAAAAACTCTCGCTATAAACCAAGTGTTTTTGAGCCATTAATCAGTGATGAAGCTTATGCCCGTTTAAATGAAGACATGTATAAGTTCCCTGGCTTTTCTATTACTGAAAGACCAGTGAGGGCATACCCATTCCATGCTGCTGCCAATGTGCTTGGGTATTTGGGTGAAGTAGATAAAAACTTCTTGAAAAATCATGCGAGTGAAGGGTATGATCAGGGCGATTATGCAGGTATGACCGGCCTGGAACGTAGTTATGAAAAAGTATTGATGGGTCAGCGTGGAGTGAAAAGATATATCCGCGATAATAAAAACAGAATACAAGGCCCATATAATAATGGGTTATATGATACGGCTGCCATTGCCGGAAGAAACTTATATACCAGCCTTGATATTGATCTGCAGGTGTTGGCAGAAAAATTGTTGCAAAACAAAATTGGAAGTGTTGTCGCAATCAATCCAAAAACCGGTGGCATACTGGCAATGGCAACAGCGCCATCGTATGACCCTACAATGCTGACAGGTTCTCAAAGGCGTAAAAACTTTGGTAGGTTGGTTCTGGATACTGCAAGGCCATTATTAAACAGGGCTTTAAAAGGTCAATATCCGCCGGGGTCAACTTATAAACCACTCAGTGCGTTGATTGCTTTGGATGAAGGTATCATAACTCCATCTTATGGCTATCCATGCGCTGGTGCATATTATGCTTGTGGTAGGCCTGTAAAATGTACAGAGCATTGGATAGGCCATTCAAAAGATTTACGTACTGCTATTGCCTGGTCATGTAATTCTTATTTCTGTAATATTTTCAGGATGATTGTAGATAACCCTAAATATAAAAACCCGCGACTTGGCTACCTGGCGTGGAAACAATACATGAATGCTTTTGGTTATGGTACTGACCTGCATCCGGATATTCCCGGAGAATATGATGGAAACATTCCTGATACATCAGGTTACAACCGTGATTTTGGCGGCCCCAGGTGGAACAGTTGTAACATCGTTACTTTAGGTATTGGCCAGGACAGGATGCTCGCCACGCCATTGCAAATGGCCAATGCAATGTGTATTATTGCTAATAAAGGTTATTACTATACGCCGCATTTTGTTGACAGCATAGAAAATGAAACAATTGCTGATACACAGTTTGTAGGGAGATACAGGTTTAAGCATGTTGCACTCGGACATATTTCTGATTCTGCTTTTAAAATTGTACAGTTAGGAATGAACGATGTATCTGTAATTGGTACTGCAAGAGGAGCTCAGATTGATGGCATTGATATTTGTGCTAAAACAGGTACAGCTCAAAATCCACATGGCAAAGACCACTCATTGTTTGTAGCTTTTGCACCTATGCAGGATCCGAAAATTGCAATATGTGTTGTAGTAGAAAATGCTGGTTTTGGCGCCACGTGGGCAGCTCCTATTGCATCAATTATTATGGAGAAATATCTGAAAGATTCTCTATCAGCTAAGAGCCAGGCAAATGTGGATAGGATATCTAAAGCAGACCTGATACCTGCTGTTATAAAACACTGGTATTTTAAACAGGACTCAATCAAACAGGCAAAGCAGGCTCAAATAATCAATGCAGATGCGGCGCCGGTATTTCAAAATAATTTAGAAACAAAGCCTATCCAGTTTGATCCGGAAGCAGAACCTAACCGTAAAGACAATAACGATACTAATGCTATCAAAACAAAACAGGATATGCAGTTGCCGGATAATAAAAATATCCGTAAACCTAATAAACAATGAGTACAGGCTATACAAATAAATCAGTTTCAAAAGGAGTTGACTGGATCACTGTCTGGTTATATGTAGCATTGGTTTGTATTGGTGTTATTTGCATTTTCATGGCTGAATATAATCCTGCCACTTTTAACGCTACTTCATTTTTTAAAGGCAATACCAATTACAGCAAACAGATATTGTTTTTTGGTATTTGTATTGTTGTTGCCACATTTATTGTTTTAAGTGATAGTAAACTATACCCTGCGTTTGCCAACCTGCTTTATGTATTTGGAATCATACTCATGCTGTCGGTGTTTGTGTTGGGAAAAGACATCAACGGATCTAAAAGCTGGATTCCTTTAGGTGGTGGTTTTAATCTGCAACCTGCAGAGATGTGTAAAATATTTGTTGCACTGGCATTGGCAAAATTCCTGTCACAACTTAATATGGATTTCAGGAAGCTGCAATCGCAGGCCATAGCCTGTGCCATTGCGCTGGCACCTGCAGCGCTTTCCGTCTTGCAACATGAGACCGGCCTTGCATTGGTTTATCTTAGTTTTTTTATAGTGATGTACCGGGAAGGCCTGCCAGGTATTATCCTGATTATAGGCTTTTCGTTTGGGGCATTGGTGGTGGCCACATTGCTGGTTGAAAAAAATTTACTTGCCATTATCCTTACAGTAATTGCAGCTTTGCTGGTATTTATTTTTCGCAGGCAGATTTTTGTGCGTAAAAGATGGAATGTATTAATACTGATAATTTCTGTCTGGGTTTTTTGTGTAGGTATTCAGCGGTTTGCAGTGCCTTATATTTTCAACGATGTATTTGCCTGCTACCAAAGCCAGCGCATTTATAGCGCTGTTGGTATGGATTATGATTGCAGTCAGAATAAACATGCATTGGAAAAAGAAGAGTCAGGTAAAAGTGTTACAAAACCTGATGACTATAATGTAAGGCAAAGTAAGATTGCAATTGGCTCAGGTGGTTTTTTGGGAAAAGGGTTTCTAAAAGGCACTCAAACCCGTGGCCGCTATGTGCCAGAGCAATCTACTGATTTTATTTTTACATCCCTCAGCGAGGCATTTGGTTTTGTGGGGTGCTTTATTTTTCTTGGCCTTTATTTTTTATTGTTATACAGGATTATTCATATTGCCGAAAGACAACGAAGCGCTTTCAGCAGGGTGTATGCATATTGCGTTGCAAGCATTTTATTTTTTCATATCACAGTGAATGTGTGTATGACTATTGGCCTCTTCCCGGTAATCGGGATTCCATTGCCTATGGTGAGCTATGGAGGCTCATCACTGCTCACATTTACCATTCTTATTTTTATAATGATAAGACTGGATGCCGACAGGCAAATGGTGTTGCGTTGATTTACATGCTGCGGCGGTATTGGCCACCTACTTCATACAAGGCATGAGTGATTTGTCCAAGTGAACAATATTTCACTGTCTCCATCAATTGTTCAAAAATGTTCCCATTGTTAACAGCAACTTTTTTTAATTGATTTAATGCTTCATCACATTTGTCATTATTGCGTTGTTGAAAAGCAAGCAGGTTGGCAATCTGTTGTTCTTTTTCTTCTGTTGTTGAACGGATGACTTCACCGGGTATGATTGTCGGTGAGCCTTTCTTATTCAGAAATGTATTTACCCCAATCAATGGCAATTCACCTGTATGTTTCTGGTGTTCATAATACAGGCTTTCTTCCTGTATCTTGTTGCGTTGATACATTCTTTCCATTGCTCCCAGCACACCGCCCCTTTCTGTGATTCTGTCAAACTCTGCCAACACAGCTTCTTCCACCAAATCAGTTAATGCTTCTACTGCAAAACTACCCTGGATAAAGTTTTCAGTTTTTGCAGAACCTAATTCACGGTTGATGATTAACTGTATTGCCATTGCACGACGCACACTTTCTTCTGTTGGTGTTGTGATGGCTTCATCATAAGCATTTGTATGTAGTGAATTACAATTGTCATAAATAGCATACAAAGCCTGTAATGTAGTGCGGATATCATTGAAATCAATTTCCTGTGCATGCAGTGAACGTCCTGAAGTCTGAATATGATATTTTAATTTTTGAGAACGGTCATTGGCTTTATATTTATACTTCATTGCCTTTGCCCAAATCCTTCTTGCCACACGCCCAATCACGCTGTATTCTGCATCCATTCCATTGCTGAAAAAGAATGAAAGGTTAGGTGCAAAATCATCAATGTTCATACCACGACTGAGATAATATTCCACATAAGTAAAACCATTGGCAAGTGTAAATGCAAGTTGTGTAATCGGGTTGGCGCCGGCTTCTGCAATATGATAACCACTGATGCTGACACTATAAAAATTCCTTACTTTTTTGCTGATGAAATATTCCTGCACATCACCCATTAATTTCAAAGCAAACTCTGTAGAAAAAATACAGGTATTCTGTGCCTGGTCTTCTTTTAAAATATCTGCCTGCACTGTACCTCTTACCTGTGAAAGTGCAGCATCTTTTAAGATTGCATATACTTCTGCTGGCAACACTTCATCACCACTTAATCCTAAGAGTTGTAGTCCCAGTCCATTATTACCATCAGGCAATCTTTCAGGTGAGGAAGGATTATAATAAGTGGGTTTATTTTGATGGATGTATTTTTCTTTAAATACTTTTTCAGCACTTTCCCATTGATTTTTTTCTGTCAGCCATTTCTCACATTGCTGGTCAATAGCTGCATTCATAAAGAATGCAAGAATGATAGGTGCCGGTCCGTTGATGGTCATGCTCACTGAAGTCTTGGGGTCGCACAAATCAAAACCGCTGTATAATTTTTTTGCATCATCAACTGTTGCAATGCTTACACCACTGTTGCCAATTTTTCCAAAAATATCAGGACGATGACCAGGGTCTTCACCATACAATGTAACGCTGTCAAATGCAGTACTCAACCGTTTTGCAGGCTGGTCTAATGAAACATAATGAAAACGTTTATTGGTGCGCTCCGGACCACCTTCGCCGGCAAACATTCTCGTAGGATCTTCACCTTGTCTTTTCAGTTCAAACACACCTGCTGTATATGGAAATTCGCCCGGCACATTCTCCTGCAACTGCCATCTTAAAATATCACCACTGTCTTTATATTTCGGTAATACCAGTTTCGGAATTTTGGTGCCACTTAATGATGTAGTTGTGAGTGGTTGTTTGATGACCTTATCCCGCACTGTGTATTCAAAAAAATCAAGGCTGTATTTTTTTTGTGTTGCTGCCCATTCATCCATCAGTTTTTTACAGTCAGGGTGAAGTCGTTTTCCATATTCCTTGTATAAAATTCCCAATGCTTCGATGGATTCTTTTGATGTAATTATACTTTCCATCGCACCCTGTATCTGATATAGTTTTGATGCAATTGCACATTGCTCATCTACCCAGTTATCATAGTGTTTATTGTTGTCAACTATTTCACTTAAATATCTTACCCGTTTAGGCGGAATAATTTGTGTTTGAGATGTTGTGTCTTTTAAATGATGTACTTCAATTTTTCCAAAATCAACTTTTGTTTTTTCTTCAACAGTCAACATGATTTTTTCAAACAACTCATTGATGCCTGCATCATTAAATTGTGATGCTATCGTTCCTATCACCGGCATGTCTTCATTCTTTGCACTCCATAAATTATGGTTGCGTTTATATTGTTTACGCACATCATGCAAAGCATCCAGCGCACCGGCTTTATCAAATTTGTTGATGCAGACAATATCTGCGTAGTCAAGCATATTGATTTTTTCCAGTTGTGATGCAGCTCCATATTCCGGTGTCATTACATACATGCTCACATCGCAGTAATCAAGGATTGATGCATCACTCTGGCCAACGCCTGCACTTTCGAGTATGATAAAATCAAATGCAGCAGCTTTGCATATATTGAGGGCATGGCTTGCTGCAGAACTCAATGCAATATTATCATCTCTTGTAGCCAGGCTGCGCATATAAGCACGTGGATTAGAAATAGAATTCATTCTTATCCTGTCACCCAATAAAGCGCCACCTGTTTTTTTGCGGGAAGGGTCAACGGAAATTACTGCAATTGTTTTACCGGGATATGCATTCAGGTAACGACGAACAATCTCATCAGTAACCGAAGATTTACCAGCACCACCGGTACCGGTAATACCGAGTACAGGGATATTACTGTTATTATTTTTTTCAGGATTTGGATTAAGATCATTTTCTGCATTGGTTATCTTTCTCGCAATAGTCCGAATATCTTTTACTTCATCTAAAGTCATTGGTGTAGAAAAATCAATTTTCACAGGAAGGCAATAATCGCATTGCATGATTACATCTTCAATCATACCTTCCAAACCCATTTTTCTTCCATCATCAGGAGAATAAATCCTGGTGATACCATAATTATGCAGTTCAGTTATTTCCTGTGGTAAAATAGTGCCGCCACCACCACCAAAAATTTTGATATGGCCACAACCGTTTTCATCCAGCAGGTCTTTCATGTATTTAAAAAATTCAATGTGGCCTCCCTGGTAAGAAGTAATGGCAATGCCCTGTACATCTTCTTCAATAGCACATTCCACTATTTCTTTTACACTACGGTTGTGTCCGAGGTGAATGATTTCTGCTCCCTTGCTTTGCAAAATGCGCCGCATAATATTGATAGCAGCATCATGGCCATCAAATAAAGAAGCTGCTGTAACAATCCTGACTTTATGGTGCGGTGTATAAGACATAAAAAATGAGTTGCTGCAAAAATAATTGATTGCTATGAAAGGTAAACGATTGTTAGTTTTGATTAAACAATAATAGAATTTATTTATTTCCAGAATTAGAAAACTATACGATGGCTATTCACGTATAAATTATTGTTGAATGTTTCCCTTATTTAAGATTATCGCCCTGCATTTTTTAATGCGGGGCTTTTTTTTGACTATGCACTTTATTACCATTCATCTTTCATATATAATATTATTTTAAGCTATAAATTAAGTTTAAAAAAAACATAAATGAAAATGGTGTTTAAACGATTAAATTGAATATTTTCATCGAACATTTATTCATTAAATATTATTGTATATGCAAAAAGCTCCTCTACTCGTTTTTCTTTTATTCTTTTTTCTGTGTGCTAATGCACAACAAACAATTACCGGTACAATATCAGCCAATGATACCAAACAGCCATTAGATAAAGCGCTTGTTAAGGAAAAAGGAACAACAAATCAAACGCTGACTGATGCCAGTGGTAATTTTTCAATTACTGTTAAGAGCAGTTCTGTCAGTCTCATCATATCATTTATAGGATATGGTGAAAAAGAAGTGCCTGTTAATGGCCAATCTCATATTAATGTTTTGCTGGAACCCGCAAACGGAAATTTAAGTGATGTGGTTGTAACAGCATTAGGTATTAAGAGGGAAGTGCGTACATTGGGATATGCTTCGCAGGAAGTAAATGCTTCGCAGCTTACTGAATCAAGACAATCAAATCTTGTAAATGCATTACAAGGTAAAGTGGCAGGTGTAACTATTTCCAGTACAGGTGGAGGCCCCGGTCAGGGTGCCAGTATTTTAATCAGGGGAGTCAATTCTCTTGACCCTAATAAAAGCAATCAGCCATTATTTGTGATTGATGGGTTGCCTGTTGACAATAGTACTTTTACTACTGGCACAACAGGTGGCAGAGGTGTTCAGATGCCTAACCGTATTGCTGACATTAACCCTGAAGATATTCAAAGCATTAATATTTTAAGAGGCGGTGCTGCAACAGCTTTATATGGTTTGCGTGGTGCTAATGGCGTTGTTGTCATTACTACAAAATCAGGACAGGCAGGTACACTGCATGTAAATCTTAATTCTTCTTTTAGCACAGATGTTGTCAATAAAACTCCGGATATTCAGTTGAAATATACCCAGGGATACCTGGGTGTATATGACTCAACAAGTTTTTGGCCTGCATGGGGGCCAACTGTTGAAGCAGCAAGGCAAATTGATCCGACACACCCGGCCAAATTATTCAATAACTGGAAAAATGCTTACCAGACCGGTCACCAGTACAGGAATAATATTACATTTTCAGGAGGCACTGAAAAAGCAATTTTTTCTTCTTCACTTTCCTATCAAAGGCAAAATGGTTTGATACCTTTTACCTGGTATCAGGATGTTACTGCAAGAGTGAATGGCCAGTTGAAATTTAGTGACAAATTCAAAATGGGGACATCAATTTATTATTCAGGAACCAATGGCAATTTTTATGATGCCGACCGTTATAATGAAGAATTAATTTACTGGGCTCCAAGATGGGATGTAATGGATTATATAAAACCTGATGGTACAGAAAAAACCTATGGCAATGGCAATCCTGTTTATTATGCAGCAACAAATAAGTTCAGTTCAAAAGTGAATCATGTAACTGGTAATGTCAATTTCACTTACTCACCACTAAAATGGCTGACAGCAACATATTTGTTAGGTATGGATGAATATGGTGATGCAAGGACTGCAACTGCTCCCGGGCCAAAAGGTGTGCCAGGTGAAATAATTGCATCAGATAACGATCTGGGATTTGTGCATGAGTACCAGCTTAATTACAGGCAAATAAATTCTAACCTGTTGCTTACTTTTGATCATACCTGGGGTGATAAATTTCAAACCACTTTAAGAATAGGTAATGATATTCTTGACAGGACATTAAAGCGTATCAGCGCTGAAGGTGATGAACTGGATGTTTATAATCTTTTTGCTCTGAGCAATGCTAAAGTTGTTTCAATCAATTCTTATCAACAGAACTATAGAATTGTCGGCGCTTATGGTGATCTCACACTGGGTTATGATAATTATCTCTATTTGAATTTAACCGGAAGAAATGACTGGACATCAAGCCTTGAAGCAGCTAATCGTTCTTTCTTTTATCCATCTGCGAGCCTGAGTTATATTTTCTCAGAAAGTTTGAAAATGCCTTCCTGGATAAACTATGGTAAGTTGAGATTATCAATTGCAGGCATTGGTAAAGATGCAGATCCTTATAGCACCAGCATTACGTATTCACCGGCATTTGATGCACCTGTAAACGGTGTGATTGGTTGGTCAAGGGATAATGCAGCGGGTGTTGCAGATCTGCAGCCTGAAAGAACTACAACTTTTGAAGGTGGTTTCGATCTTGGATTTATAAAAAACAGGATTGCATTCAATTTTACTTTATATAAATCAAAAAGTAAAGACCAGATTATTCCTGTTTCAACAGCGCCTTCCACAGGTTTCACCACTATTACTTTAAATGCTGGTGAAATTGAGAATAAAGGCATCGAAGCAACTTTAAAAGTTACGCCAATCAAATCAGCAGATTTTAATTGGGATGTTACAATAAACTTCTCCGCCAATAAGAATAGAATTATATCTATTTATGGTGGCTTATCAGAAATTGTAATAGGAAGTCAGTATGGCTATTCTAATTCAAGTGTGACTATGAAATATGTGCCCGGGCAATCAGTTGGTGACATTTATGGTACACCATGGACGAGATACCAGGATGATAAGAGCACATTGTATTCTGATAAGAGCTTGCCTTTATTAATCGGCTCTAATGGTTTTCCTGTTTTAACACCAACCTCCAATCAAAAAATATTGGGGAATGCTTACCCGAAATGGATAGGTAGTATCGGGAATTCATTTACCTATAAAAACTGGAACTTGTATTTCCTCTGGGATTTTAGAGAAGGCCTGAAAAAATATGACCAGTTCTCCAATTTTATGGCAGCATTTGGAATATCAAAAATCACTGAAAACAGGGATCAGACAATTGTGTTTGATGGTGTTTTGGCAGATGGTACGCCTAATACAAAATCTGTTTATTTAGGACAAGGTGTAGGCCCTGATGGAGTTGATTATGGTGCAGGTTATTACAGGAATGTTTATAGGGGCATCTCAGAAAATTTTGTTGAGGATGCATCATGGGTAAGATTACGTTCTGCTACATTATCTTATAGTTTGCCTGCAACTGTTTTGAAAAATTCATTTGTGAAAAGTCTCAGTCTGGCATTTACCGGTAACAATTTATTATTGTTTACCAAGTATAAAGGATTTGATCCTGAATCAAGTTCTGCGATTTCAGGTAGCAATGTAAATGGATTTGCAGGTTTTACATACCCTGCTCTTCGCAGCTATATCCTTTCATTAAATGTTGGCTTCTAAAATTTTCTAAATGAATCGTCCATTAAAATTTTCAAATAATATTTCAATCATCAATGATGGAATTTGTTTAGTCAATTTCAAATGGCTTTTTAATAAATAAAAAAAGATTTATGAAAAAAATAATCACGACTTTTTCAATACTGGTATTTTGTTTGGCAGTTTTCAGCAGTTGCAAAAAATACCTGGACATTAATCAGAATCCGAATTCTGCAACTGAAGCGCCAATCTCAGGGTTATTGGCAAATACAACTTATAATACTGCTTATAATGTTTTTAATGCCAGTAATATTACATCCTATTATGTGCAATACCTGTCTTCACCCAATCCAGGCAGCGATATTGATATCTATAATAATATTGATCCAAGCGGTACATGGAGTGGGTTTTATAATATCATGACCGACCTGCATGATATGAAGGCTTTAGCTGTAACAAAGGGTTCAAATGCTTATGAAGGTGTAGCAGATATTTTAATGGCTTTGCATTTGAATATGGCAAGCAATTTATGGGGAGATGTTCCATATTCACAATCATTTATGGGTGTATCAAATCTGACACCGGTATTCGATAATCAACAGGATGTTTATGATACGGCAATGAAACTTTTAGATGAAGGTATTGCTGCCCTGGGAGTCACTGATCCTACCGGAGGTTTAGATGAGAACAGTGATTTTATCCATGCAGGCAGTGTTACCGCATGGATAAAAACTGCTCATGCTTTAAAAGCAAGAATGCTGACACAGGTTTCCAAAACGGGCGATTATAATGCTGATGCCGTATTAACAGAATTAGCAGCAGCATATACATCAAACGATGATGATGCACAGGTATCTATGTTTGAAAACCGCAACCCCTGGGCACAAGTGGCAGTCAACAATGCAGGTTTGGATTTAGATGGATGGCTCTCATCTTATTTTGTCAATGCAGCAAATGGTGCAACATATAGTGTTTTCGATCCACGCCTTCCTTTGATAACTGATACTACTCAATATGGTGATTATCGTGGCACACCAAACGGGCAGGGGAGAACCGGAACAGGTACTGAAAATAAAGAATGTTATTTGTCTGTTGGCGGATGGTATTCAAGTGATAATTCTCCTTTACAAATTATCACTTATGTGGAATGTTTGTTTATGAAAGCAGAAGCAGAATTAAGAAATAGCGATAATGATGCAGCTTATACCGATTATTTGAATGCTATCACTTTCAACATGCAGAAAATGGGTGTTGCAGATACAGCCATTACCCGATATACATCTGATCCTGCTGTTGCAGTTGGTTCTGCTAACCTGACTTTGCAATTAATCATGAAGGAAAAATATATTGGTTGTTTTTTAAGCCCGGTTACATGGGATGATATGCGGCGTTTTGATTATAACTATGTTGATTTTGAATTACCGGTGGGTTGTGTGTTGGGGGAATTTATCCGCAGGACAAGTTACCCAACTGTTGAGATTTCTGCCAACGGTGGCAATGTGCCGGATGTTACATTAACCGACCATTTATGGTGGGATCAATAACAAGATTAAATTGATTTAAACAAATAACGCTACTGGGAACAGTAGCGTTTTGTTTGTAGGGTCATTGTTAAATGCCTAACTGTTTGTCAAAAATTCATCTACCGCTTTTGCACATTCACGGCCTTCATTAATAGCCCACACTACCAATGACTGCCCACGGCGCATATCACCGGTAGCAAATATTTTTTCCTGATTTGTTTTATAATTTTTGTTATTCGCTGCTACATTTTTTCTATCAGTTAATTCAATATTCAAATCGTTCAACATGCCTTCAAATTGTGGATTCAAAAATCCCATAGCCAGTAACACAAGTTCACAGGGTAATTCTGTTTCTGTTCCGGGTATTTCTGCAAAACCGGCAGGCCTGTCATCAACACCTTTTTGCCATTGAAGCTTCACCACTTTTAGTGCACACAGGTTGCCGTTTTCATCCTTCAAAAATTCTTTACTGGCAATTGCCCATTCCCTTTCACTGCCTTCTTCATGTGATGAAGTTGTTTTTAATATCATGGGATATGTAGGCCAGGGCATATAAGGCGTTCTTGATTTGGGTGGTTGCGGCAATAACTCAATTTGAGTAACAGATTTTGCGCCCTGCCTGTTTGATGTACCAATGCAATCACTGCCGGTATCGCCACCACCAATCACAATTACATTCTTATTAAAAGCATTGATGATTTCAGGATATAAGTTGCTTTCTTTTGCTGCTATATCTGTTGGTAAAATTGGATTAAGGCCTGCATTTAGTTTATTCTGTTGTTTTAAAAATTCCATTGCAAAATGAATACCTTTCAATTCCCTTCCCGGTACTGGCAAATCTCTTGGAATAGTGGAACCGCCTGCCAGAACAATTGCATCATAATTTTCCAATAACTCCTGCACAGGTACATTAACGCCAACATTAGAATTGCACCTGAATTCAATACCTTCTTCCCTTAATACTTCAAGCCTTCTGTCTATGACCCATTTCTCCAGTTTAAAATCAGGGATGCCATAACGCAACAAACCACCAGGTGCATCATCTCTTTCAAAAACCGTAACCAAATGTCCTGCATAATTTAATTGTGCAGCAGCAGCCAACCCTGATGGGCCTGAACCTATCACTGCTACTTTTTTACCACTGCGAACATTGATTTTTTTAGGTTGCACAAAACCATTTTCAAAAGCAATTTCAATGATATGCTTTTCTATTTCTTCAATTGTTACAGGGGATTGATTGATGCCTAACACGCAGGCATGCTCACAAGGTGCAGGGCAAATACGTCCGGTGAATTCCGGAAAATTATTGGTTGAGGTTAATATCTCATAAGCTTCTTTCCAACTCTTCCTGTAAACCGCATCATTAAATTCAGGAATGATGTTGCCCAAAGGACAGCCGCTTTGACAAAACGGTACACCACAATCCATACATCGTGCGGCCTGGTGATTGAGTTCATCTGCAGCAAACCTGTGTACAAATTCATTATAATTTTTTATTCTTACCTGCACGGGTTCCTTCTCCGGAACCACCCTGTCAAATTCTAAAAACCCCGTTAGTTTACCCATTGAATTTTTATATTTTAAATTCTAATTTTTTATTCTGAAATATTTATGCATTCTGATGCTGTGCCTGTTGTTTTAGTTGTAACAATGCCTGTTTGTAATCTTTTGGAAATACTTTGATAAAATGTTTTGACTGGTTTTCAAAATCATCGAGCATGAACCTCGCCACTGTGCTTCCTGTAAACAAATAATGTTTACTGATGAGCTCTTTTAATACAGTTTCATCTTCTTCACTCAAAGGATCGAGGTCAATCATTTCCATATTACAATTGGATGGGAATAATCCGTTCACATCATATACATAAGCTATTCCCCCACTCATGCCCGCAGCAAAATTTTTACCTGTGTTGCCGAGTATGACTGCAACACCGCCGGTCATATATTCACATCCATGATCGCCTACACCTTCTACCACCACTTTGGCTCCTGAGTTACGCACACAAAAACGTTCACCTGCCTTACCACGGATATATACTTCACCATCTGTGGCACCATACATAGCAACATTGCCGATGATGATATTTTCTTCCGGAACAAAGCTTGCATTTTGTGAAGGATAAATGATGAGCTTGGCGCCACTTAAACCTTTACCAAAATAATCATTGGCATCACCTTCCAGCTCCAGCGTTACACCTTTTGTATTGAAGGCGCCAAAGCTTTGGCCGGCTGTTCCTGTGAATTTAAAATGAATAGTATCTGCAGGTAATCCTTCAGCCTTATACAGTTTTGTTATTTCATTGGAAACAATAGTGCCAGTAGTGCGATCAGTATTTTTTATATCAAACTCGGCATATACTTTTTGCTTGTTTTCGATGGCTGGTTTTGCTTTTTCAAGCAGCTTCCAATCGAGCACATTTTCCAAAACATCATCCTGTCTTTCGCTGCAATACACAGATGCATTCAATGGTGCTGCTACTTTGTATAAAACTGCGGATGCATCAATGTTTTTGAATTTCCAATGGTTGATATTATCACGCATCTTCAGGCTATCGGCCTGGCCAATCATTTCATTCACTGTCCTGAAACCAAGATCGGCCATAATCTCTCTTAATTCCTGTGTGATAAACCGGAAGAAATTGATAACATGTTCGGGATCTCCGGTAAATCTTTTTCTCAACGTTTCATCCTGTGTAGCCACACCAACCGGGCAGGTGTTGAGATGGCATTTACGCATCATGATGCAACCTTCTACAACTAATGCTGCAGTTGCAATGCCCCATTCTTCTGCTCCGAGCAAAGCTGCAATTGCAATGTCGCGCCCTGTTTTCATCTGGCCATCTGCCTGCACTACAACACGGTCGCGTAATTTATTTTTTACCAATGTCTGATGAGTTTCTGCGAGGCCAAGTTCCCATGGTAATCCTGCATGCCGGATAGAGCTCATCGGTGATGCGCCGGTGCCACCATCATGGCCGGCAATCAATACCACATCTGCTTTTGCTTTGGTAACGCCTGCAGCAATGGTGCCTACTCCTGCTTTACTCACCAGTTTCACACTAACCCTTGCTTTACGGTTGGCATTTTTTAAGTCGAAAATTAATTGTGCCAAATCTTCAATAGAATAAATATCATGATGCGGTGGTGGTGATATCAAACCCACTCCCGGTGTTGCATGTCTTATCCTTCCAATCCAGTTGTTTACTTTATGACCGGGTAACTGTCCACCTTCTCCAGGTTTTGCACCCTGTGCCATTTTTATCTGTAGTTCGTCTGCTTCAGTTAAATAAATACTCGTAACGCCAAACCTTGCAGAAGCAATTTGTTTGATAGCGCTACGCATAGAATCACCATTGGGTAATCGTTGATAACGCACATCATCTTCACCACCTTCACCAGTATTGCTTTTGCCTCCTAAACGGTTCATGGCAATGGCTAAAGTAGTATGGGCTTCCCATGATATCGAGCCAAAGCTCATTGCGCCAGTTGCAAAACGTTTGTAAATATTTTCAGCAGGCTCCACTTCATCAATTGATATGGATGGCCGTGTTTTATTGAAATCAAATAAGCTGCGCAATGTGCAGGCCCGCTCACTTTGATTGTTGACTGCTTCAGAATATTTTTTGAAGATCCTGTAATCATTCATCCTGGTTGAATGTTGCAACAAATGAATGGTTGTTGGATTGAATAAATGAAACTCACCTTCTGCCCTCCATTTATATACACCACCTGTGCGCAACCTGTCGCCAAGATTTTCTCTTTTGCTGAATGCATAAAAATGTTTTGCCAACACTTCATTCGCAATTTCATCAAGGCCCAATCCTTCAATACGGGAAATGGCGCCGGTGAAATATTCATCAACCACCTCTTTTTTAATACCTAATATTTCAAAAATCTGTGCGCCCTGGTAAGATTGTAAAGTGGAGATGCCCATTTTAGAAAAAACTTTCAGCAATCCTTCTTTAACTGCTTTGATATAGTTTTTCTTCAATGTTTCATCGCTCATATCAGCAGGCAGTTTACCATTTTCTTTCATATCCCTGATGCTGGATAAGGCGAGATAAGGATTAATAGCAGTAGCGCCAAAACCTATCAAACAGGCGAAGTGGTGTACTTCCCAAACATCACCTGCTTCAACGATGATGCCTACATTGCCACGCAAACCTTTTTTAATTAAATGATGGTGCACTGCAGACGTTGCAAGTAACGATGGTATTGGTGCATGTTCTGAATCAATTGCGCGGTCCTGTAAAATCAAAACTTTAAAATCTTCATTAACCGCATCTTCTGCATAACGGCATAATCTGTTTAGCGCATTTTCCAGTGATCCTTCTTTGCCATCGGCACGGAAATAACATTGTAATGTTTTTGCCTGGAACATACCGGTATCAATGCTTCGTATTTTTTCTAATTCAAAATCGGTGAGCACCGGTTGTTTTAATGCAACACTGTGACAGGACAATGGATTTTCAACAAGTATGTTTCCGATATTGCCTGCAAATGTGCCCAGCGACATGACAAGCCTTTCCCTGATTGGATCAATAGGAGGGTTGGTCACCTGTGCAAATAATTGTTTGAAATAAGAACTTAAATGTTGTGGCTTGTTGCTCAAAATTGCCAATGGGATATCAGTACCCATTGAACCAATTGGTTCTTTGCCACCTGTTGCCATTGGTGCTATTATATTATCCAACTCTTCATCTGTATAACCAAATGCTTTCTGGTATTTGAAAACCTGGTCATGTTTTAATGGAGAAAAAGTTACTCTTGGTTCAGATAATTCTTCCAAACGGATTTTATATTGATTGAGCCAGTCTGCATACGGTTGCTGTGAACATATTTTTTGTTTGAGTTCTTCATCACTGATAATTTTCCCCTGCACCATATCCACTACAAACATTTTCCCCGGTTGCAATCTTCCTTTTTCAATGATGATAGAGGGGTCAACCGATAATACACCAGTTTCAGAACCCATGATGACACGGCCATCACTTGTAACACAATACCGTGAAGGCCTCAGACCGTTACGATCCAGAGTTGCGCCAATAATATTGCCATCAGTAAATGAAATAGATGCAGGCCCGTCCCAGGGTTCCATGAAAGCGGAGTGAAATTCATAAAATGCTTTTTTGTTGGCATCCATTTTTTCATCCTGGTCCCAGGCTTCAGGTATCAACATCATCAACACATGTGGTAATGAACGGCCACACATAGTGAGCAGTTCAATCATATTATCAAGACAGGCAGAATCACTTTGGCCTTCTGTTACAATTGGCAGGATCAGGTCCATCTCCTGTTGTGAGAAATAGGGAGATGTGAAAGATTTACCACTGGAACGTAACCAATTTAAATTTCCCTGCAATGTATTGATCTCACCATTATGTGCGATAAATCTGAAAGGTTGTGCCAGTTTCCATGAAGGAAAAGTATTGGTGGCAAACCGGGAATGAATGAGACCAAATCCACTGATTAATTTTTCATTTCTCAGGTCAATAAAATAATTGCGTACCTGTGCACTTGTAAGTTGCCCTTTATATACAATGGTCTTGTATGATAAAGAAGCGATATAAAAATCAACTGAACCCTTACTAATGGTTTTATTGATGAGGTGTTTTGCATAATTGCGCAACACAAAAAGTTTTCTTTCAAATGTTTCTCTGTCATTGATATGGTTTGGACATTTGATAAATACCTGCTCAATATTGGGTTCAACACTTAATGCAGTGAAACCAACTTCAGAACCATCAACCGGCACTTTCCTGAAACCAAGTACTTTCAGGTTTAATTCATCGGCACATTTTCTGAATAACCTTCTTGCTTCTTCCAGCCTGTCTTCTTCCTTTGGAAAAAAGATCATGCCCACGCCATATTTGCCATACTCAGGTAAATGGATATCCAGCCTGGCACATTCTTCAACAAAAAAATCATGTGGTGTCTGAATCATAATACCAGCACCATCGCCAGTATTATTTTCACAACCACAAGCGCCGCGGTGTTCCATATTTTCCAACACAGTTAATGCATCTGAAATAGTTTGATGTGATTTATTGCCTTTTATGTCTGCAACAAACCCGATCCCACAGGCATCGTGTTCAAATTTACTATCGTACAATCCTTTGTTCATTGCCATTTTGCAACACGTTTGTTTTAATGTCTATAAAATTTATTAATTGAAAGAACTCACACAAAAAATCAATTGTGAATTCTATGAATTGCTGATCATCTTTGATTTAGTTCAAAAAAATATAAGCAATTCTATTTCCAGATAGCGAGCAAGGTTTTCAAAATAGTAAATTGTTTTAATAACAATTGTTAGTTTGGCAAATAAATTCTTCACACGCTATAATTACTTGTCTAATTTATTTCATGACTGTGTTGAAAGACAATAAAAAGTTTAATTTCCTTACTTGTATTTGATAAATTATATTGAAAAAAAAACTTCAGAAGGGAAAAACAGTAGCCAATATTAATGCAGGTGGTCATTGTTTTCAACTATGACATTTTTTATCAAAATGATGATAACATTAAATTACATTTTTTAAACGGATCGATCTAAATATGTCTCTGGCAATTCAGGATAACAGGGCATAAACACAATTCATCCTGCAATCAATTATTATTAACTAAAATTGCATTTCAAAAAAACATTTTAAACAACTGTAAAATGAAATTGGTTTCATATTTAAAAAACGAACACGACCAGCTTGCCATTCTTGAGAATAACCTGTTATACGACACTGATTTGTTACATTATGAATTGCCTTCTTCTATGAGTATGTTTTTAAGTTACTGGGAGGATAATTATGCTATTGCCCTGCAACTCTGCCAGGCTATAAAAGATAACAGGATAGGTAAAGAAAAAGGTACGCCGGTAGATACTGCCCATCTGCTATCTCCAATACCTTTTCCATCAAGTTGTAGAGATGGATATGCATTCCGTCAACATGTGGCTGCAGCAAGAAGAAACCGTAAAGTGCCGATGATTCCTGAATTTGACCAGTATCCTGTTTTTTATTTTACTAATCATCATGGTGTGCAGGGGCCTGGTTCAGTGATATGTATGCCTGACCATTTTCACAGGCTTGATTTTGAACTGGAAGTGGCTATTGTAATTTCTAAATATGGCAGAAACATCCCTGCAGAACATGCAGATGAATACATTGGTGGTTTGATGATCATGAATGATTTGAGTGCCCGCACCTTGCAGGCAGAAGAAATGTTGCTGAACCTTGGACCCGCAAAAGGAAAAGATTTTTCAACTGCTATCGGTCCATGGCTGGTTACTTTGGAAGAACTGGAACAATTTGAAATCCCTGCCAAAGAAAATCATATAGGAAAAAGCTGGAACATGAAAATGAAATGTAGTGTGAATGGTGTGCAGGTGAGTGAAGGGAATTTGGGTGATATGGATTGGACATTTGCTGAAATAATTGAAAGGGCCTCGTATGGTGTAACACTTCAACCCGGTGATATTATCGGCAGCGGCACTGTGGGCACCGGTTGTTTCCTTGAACTCAATGGCACTGGCAAACTGAATGATCCCAATTATGAAGAACAATGGCTGAAAGAAGGTGATGTAATTGAAATGGAGGTGGATGGACTTGGTAAACTGGTGAACAATATTGTAAAAGATGAAAGTGAATTTTCAATACTCAGCAGGAAAAAACTACAGGGATAAATAGAAATAACATGTGGTTGTATTTTTTTTAAATCACATTTAATGCTGGAGTGAAAAATTAATTACTAAAAATAGTTATGGTTACACTGAACATAGATTCGCTTACTCTACATGAAAAGATGAATTGGCTGCAATATGCTATTGCGCCAAGGCCTATTGCGTTAGCAAGTACAATTGACAAAAATGGGTTGGTAAACCTTAGCCCCTTCAGTTTTTTCAATATGTTTTCCTATAATCCGGCGATTGTAATTTTTTCTCCTTCCCGCAGGGGGCGTGATGCTTCGAGTAAACATACACTTGAAAACATCCATGAAATACCTGAAGTAGTAATCAATATCTGTGATTATGATATTGTACAGCAAACAAGTTTATCCAGTTGTGAATATTCAAAAGACACTGATGAATTTTTAAAAGCAGGTTTCCACAAACTTCCTTCTTCAATGATTAAGCCACCGAGAGTAAAAGAAGCAAAAGTGCAGATGGAATGTAAGGTGACTGAAGTAAAAAGCCTAGGCGATCATGGTGGCGCTGGTCAACTGGTGATTGCTGAAATTGTATGCATGCATGTGAATGAAAGTATTTTGAATAAAGAAAAAACGATGATTGACCAGAAAAAGTTTCATCACGTGGCGAGACTGGGTGGCAACTGGTACAGCGTAGTAAATGAAGATTGTTTGTTTGAAGTGGAAAAACCGTTGAGGGAATTAGGTATTGGCGTTGATGCTTTACCTGAAAGTATCCGCAACAGTAAAATACTTACCGGTAACAACCTGGCACAATTGGCAAACATTAAAGAAATGCCACAGATAGAAGTTTCTTATGATGATGAACAATTAAAAAATATCATTCAATATTATTCCGTCAATCCTGAAGAGATGGAAAAGGAATTGCATGTCTATGCAAAGGCTTTGCTTGATAAAAATAAAGTGCATGATGCCTGGCAGGTATTGCTTGCCGGCGCGTGTCCGCAACCACAATAAAATTATTTTTTAATTAGAGATGATTAACCTGGCAACAATGTATAAACTGCCACCAGGTTTATAACATCTCAATTATTTTAGGGTAAACGTAGCTGTTTTAACATCCCTTGAATTTGGCCCTGTCATCACATCAAATTCACCGGGTTCTGCCACTAATTTCAAGTCAGTATTATAAAATTGTAAATCATTGTTCGTAATGTTGAATACTACCTGTTTGCTTTCGCCTTTCTTTAAAAATATTTTTTGAAAACCTTTCAGTTCTTTTACCGCAGGTGTTATGCTGGCAAACTTATCATGCAGGTATAACTGCACCACTTCTTCACCATCATAATTACCGGTGTTGGTTACTGTAACTGTTGCGGTTAATCCTTCATTACCACTGATAGTTGTTTTGTTTAAAACCGGTTCACTAAAACTAAACGTTGTATAACTCAAACCATAACCAAAAGGAAATAAAGGGTCATTGGTTACATCAAGATAATCTGATTTGAATTTATGCCAATCGCCGGGGTGCAAAGGCCTTCCTGTGTTTTTGTGATTGTAATAAAGAGGTATTTGTCCTACATTTTGCGGGAAGGTAGTTGTCAATTTTCCTGAAGGGTTATAATTCCCAAACAACACATCTGCAATAGCATTCCCTGCTTCTGTGCCTGGGAACCACACATCTAAAATTGCATCAGCATTTTTATCTTCCCAATTCAAAGTCATCGGCCTGCCATTGAATAAAACAATTACAACAGGTTTGCCTGTAGCCACTAATGCATGTAGTAAATTTTCCTGGCTTTGTTGTAAGCCGATATTACTCATGCTGGATGCTTCACCGGTGAAATCTGCAGCTTCTCCGAGACAAGCAACCACAACATCAGCTTTATTAGCCACTGCAACTGCTTCATCAATCATTTGCTGAGGAGTCCTTGTATCATTTACAATTTCATTTGTGAAATTGTTGACGTTGGCAATAGTCATTGAATCATCGCTGATGTTAGCACCTTTTGCATATAAAACAGTTATGTCATTGCCTGCTATATTTTTTAAGCCCTGTGCCACAGTGATGTCTTCATTATATTCTCCGCGGATATTCCATGTGCCCAGCATATTGCGCTGATTATCGGCAAGTGGCCCGATCAATGCAATCGTTCCTGATTTTTTTAATGGGAGCACATTATTGTTATTTTTCAATAAAACAAAAGAACGTTCGGCGGCTTTACGAACAGCAAGTCGGTTGGCTTCGGTGAAAATAGATGTTTTGGCACGCATCGTATCGCAATGACGGTATGGATCTTCAAACAAACCCATTTTATATTTTGCTTCTAAAATTCTTCTGCAGGCATCATCAATTTCCTGTTGTGTTACCTTGCCTTCCTGCAAAGATTTTTTGAGTGTGGTGAGAAAACCTTCTGACACCATATCCATATCAAGGCCTGCTTTTAATGCATCAGCAGAAACTGTCTGCAAATCACCGATACCATGATTGATCATTTCACTCACAGATGTATAATCACTCACGACAAAACCTTTAAAGCCCCACTGTTTGCGCAACACATCAGTGAGTAAGAATTTATTACCTGTTGCAGGAATGCCATCTACTTCATTAAATGAACTCATCACACTGCCCACGCCTGCATCAACAGCAGCTTTATATGGTGGCAGGTAATATTGGTACATCCTGATGCGGCTCATGTCAACAGTATTATAATCGCGGCCGGCTTCCGCTGCGCCATATAATGCATAATGTTTTACGCAAGCCATCACTGCATCATCAGCTTTTAAATCAGTGCCCTGGTAACCACGCACCATTGCTGCTGCAATTTGTGAACCGAGATAAGGGTCTTCACCGGATCCTTCTGCAATGCGCCCCCAGCGCGGGTCACGGGCTATATCCACCATTGGAGAATACACCCAGTTTAAACCATCTGCAGCGGCTTCCGTAGCTGCAATGCGTGCACTGTTTTCAATCATTTTTATATCCCAGGAACAGGATAATCCCAATGGTATTGGGAAAATTGTCCTGTGGCCATGAATCACATCAAGACCAAAAAATAATGGGATGTGTAATCTTGAATTTTTTACTGCAATATCCTGTGCCTGCCTTATTTTATCAGGCCCATTGATGCCAAACAAACCACCTACCTGGCCTTTGCGAATTTTATTGTCAACATCAGAGCTGACAACTGCGCCCGTAACAGCGCCGCCAGGTGTAACAAGATTTAACTGGCCTATTTTTTCATCCAGCGTCATCCTGCTCATCAGGTCGCTGATAAACTTATTCATTTTTGCATCCTGTTGATTGGCCGTTTGTGCATCGGCTATTGCTGATATAAAAAACACTGAAAGAAGTAACAAGCAAATTTTTTTCATGGCGACTGTTTATGTGCCCAAATATAAATGAGAGAAATTGAATGAAAGGGATGAATTGAAAATTTCCTGGCTGCACAAGAAACCTGGTGAAAAAGTCTGGTAAGCAACCCCGCATCCCGCAGGGTGCTGTAAAAATAAAGGCGGCGGCTGTAAAAGCCGCCGCCACTTTATGTAAAAATTATTTTTATTCCTTCATAAACTTTTTCACAACCACTTCTCCGTCAGCCTCAATTTTTACAATATAATTTCCCGGTTTTAATGTGGCAATGTTGATGCTGCCGGAAGCAGCATTGATCACTGTGTGCAGTTGCAGGTTACCCATAAAATC
>JAFDXI010000089.1 GCA_018268035.1 Bacteroidota bacterium
CCTCCTAATCCTGAGCAGAATCCGGTTATACAGGGTTTATTATTTTAAATCAGTTTTTGGCAGCCTGTAACTCAATAGAATCAATAATTTTATTTTAGATTAAAAACGTTTAGGACAGTATTGGTCTTAAACAACAAATTAACTCAAGCAGGTGGTGGTTCTGTTAATAATACAAGATTATTACGATATGCTGATGTATTATTATTGAAGGCTGAAGCTGTTCTTCAATCAGGTGGATCAACTGCTGATGCCATTGGATTAATAAACCAGGTAAGAACACGTGCAAGAAATATGGGTAGTGGCACAGAACCTGCCAATTATTCAACTGCTGAAACAAACAAGTCAACTATTATGAACTGGATAATAAATGAAAGATTGATTGAACTGGGTGGTGAAGGCCAGCGCTGGCCTGATTTGAGAAGATGGCAAATGGGAGGAATCATTAATCTTGACAATGCCTATTTCAGTTCAAATACTTCCACAATGTCATTTCAATTGCCGAAGAGTTTAAACTTCCCAATTCCAAACAGCGAAATGGATGTTAACCCGAATATGGTACAGAATGTAGGTTATTAATTTTGTCATTATACAAGTCTCATAAGAATCTGTCGCCTTTCAATTCATTGAGGGGCTTCAGTTTTTTTAAAAAGGATTAACGATGAAAAAAATAAAAGCTTTTCTCCTGATTATTGTTCTTCTGTCATGCTCCAAAACCAATAATTCAACAACACCAAACCATTCACCAATTGCATCTCTCACATCAACATTAACAAGCGTATCACCGTTTACATACAATTTCATCGTTACTGCTTCCGATGTTGATGGAGATAAACTTACCTATACCTGGGACTTTGGCGATGGTACTACTAAAACAGGTTCAGCTCAAGAATCATATCAATTTGAAAGTAATAAAACTTACACAATAAAAGTAAAAGTCAGTGATGGCAAGACAACACCGGCTCAGATATCAGTAACAATTAATACTTCCGTTATAAATGTTACACTGGATGGCTCTGTAAAATATCAAACTATGGATGGCTTCGGTGGCTTTGGTGCACAGGATGTTTATTGGAGCAGCGGGCCTTTCACGAGTTCAAGATTTGTCAATGATGTGATTAATGATTTAGGCCTTACCATTCTTCGCGATGATTTGCCTGATGATTTTGAAAATGTGAACGACGATAATGATCCTTATACAACAACACTATCTAATTTTCATTATGGTGAACTTACAAATCATATTCAATACCTGAAAGACATGAAGGCTGCGGGTTTGAAAAAATTAATTGTAAGTAGTTGGACTCCGCCTGCCTGGATGAAAACGAATAATAATATCAATGGTGAAAAAGCAGATGCACCTGACTATAATCCTAATCCTACCGCAAAGGATAACCAACTAAAAACAGATATGTATGAAGAGTTTGCAGAAAGATGTGTTGCTTATATTAAGATTGTAAAACAGGAAACAGGTATTGATGTTTATGCTTTCAGTTTACAAAATGAACCTCGCTTTTCAGAGCCTTACGGAAGCTGTGTTTTTAATGGTGAAGCATTAAGGGATTTAATAAAAGTTGTTGGAAAAAGATTCGCTGATGACGATATCAAAACTAAAATATTTATGCCGGAAGACATTGGTTACCTCGATGGCGTATCTGGAATGGTGCAACCAACTTTGAATGATGCTGATACAAGAAAATATGTAAGCATAATTGCTGTGCATGGTTATGCACTGGATGGTGTAACTGCCAACTCTCCTGATGCTGAAACATGGCAAACAATGTATAGCTGGGGCAAGCCATATAATATGCCATTATGGATGACCGAAACTTCAGGTTATAGTAATGATATGAAGGGTGCTATGGATCTTGCAAAAGCAATGTTTATAGCAATTAATTATGGTAATGTTTCTGCATGGTTGCATTGGATAATCAGCCAGCAAACAATAGATGAGTTTGCTTTAATGTCTTCATCAGGCGAAAAAAGTAAACGTTACTATGTTTCAAAAAACTTTTACCATTATATAAGACCAGGTGATTACAGGATAAAAGTATCTGCGAATGATCAAACAAATATTTATCCGTTAGCTTTTAAAAATGATACCGCTAACACAACTTCAATTATTTTGATTAATAATAATGAGACAGACCAGGCAGTAAAAATTTCGGGAACAGTTTTGCCACTTCAATTTGAAATATTTGTTACTTCAGCCGATGATGATTGCAAAGCAAATGGTACAATAGATGTATCCAAAGGTTTTATATTACCTGCAAATTCTGTTGTGACATTATACAAAAAGAATTAATCAATGAAGTTTATTTACACAATTTAAATGATTGCAGGGTGTGATGAAAAATCACGTTTTTAAATCTCCTTATCCTTAAAACTAAAATATGTTAGATTAATAAATTCAAAAAATGATATTGCCAATGATTGAATAAGAAAAATAATTGCTTTCATTTTTAAAAAAGCTCAAAGAGTTTTACACTCATCATTTTAAAAATATTTCAAGAAATCAAATGAATTCATTTTTCCCTGCTGTATTGTTTTTGCGCAAGTTATTTATTTCCTTTAGCAATTCAGGAAAAAACAAAATTTATAAAGAATTAGATCAATCTCTTATACAATCAAAGTCTGATAATGTATTAACCAATATTGTTAATCCCGGCAAAGATTCTACCAAGCTTTTTCCTCCGGTAAGAGTGGATGAAAATGGAGGTATTTTACTCATGCCTTCATCAAACCCCGATGTTTCATACGATAAGATAATTTACTCAATTTGGAAATTTTGGAACAATATGAAAACTAATACCCGCCGTGTAAAATATTATCTGTTACATCAGTTCTGGAAAAAGTATCTTGATCCAAGGGGGATGGCAGGAAATCAATTGATGATTGCACTTTCATCATGAAACATGCTGCAAAATTATACAAGTAAAAAAGAAATGCCGGATAACATGAAATACTTCGCCGACAATTTTCTTGAAAACGGTATTCCTGTTACGGATGCTGAATGGGCCAATCTGTCTTGCCAATATAATACAGAAATTCATTCAGGAATTTATGATGGATATATGTTCCTTGGGAATGGGTTTTTACAACCTGATAAAGCAGGAGCATTTGGATTTGATTTATTGCATTTGTATAAAATAACAATCGAAACACAATACCTCGATGCAGCTATAAAAATTGCGAATACACTTGCAGAAAGAGTTCAACCGGTTGATAGAAAATTGAAAATAAAACCTGGCAATTGCAAGAGAATTTATTTGCTATATTCATTTAAAAAATTTGAACATGCTTACTGTAGTTTATAATGCTGAAAATATTCTGGGCGAAGGGCCTGTTTGGGATAAATATAAAAACAGGATTCTTTGGGTTGATATTTTAAACCGTTCTATACATTCCTACAGCCTGGAAGAAAAGAAACATAATGAAATTGCTGTTGATGGATACATAGGTGCAATCGCTGTTGAATCTGAAGATATAGTTATTGCTGCCATTGCCAATACAGTATGCCGGATAAATATTGCAACAGGTAAAACTGATGTATTAAAAAAGTTTGATTTTGATAAAGAAAATATACGGTTTAATGATGGTAAATGTGATGCAAGAGGAAGGTTTTGGATTGGAACAATGTCAATTAATGGGAAGGGAAATAAAGGCAACTTATATTGCCTTGATCATTCAACCATTTGTAATAAAATATCAAACGTTGGATGTTCAAATGGAATAATCTGGAGTGTAGATAATAAAAAGCTTTATTATATTGATAGCGCTGCCAAACGGGTGGACGTTTATGATTTTGATATAGAATCTGGCAATATTTTAAACCCTCATGTACTAATAGAATTTTCGGATGCAGATGGCATTCCTGATGGAATGACTATTGACACAGCAGGAACATTATGGATTGCATTTTGGGATGGATGGAAAGTGGAAGGATATGATTCTTCGTCCGGAAAATTAGTTCATACCATTAAGATGCCCGTTGCACGGCCTACTTCTTGTGTATTTGGGGGCAAAGACCTGAATTATTTATTCATTACTTCAGCAAAGACAGAGCTTACGCAGAAAGAACTGTTACACCAGCCTTTAGCAGGCTCACTTTTTATGTATGGGCCTCTTCCAAATGCTGGTTGTGTATTATAGATATCAGAGTAAAATTTTATAGCAATCTTATTAAAAAGATTTTGATGAAAAATTGGTTGATACCCCTATATTTGCACTCCCGAAAATAAAACAGGGTTTTGGATCGGTAGTTTCCCAACAATGCTGTTGGGTTAGAATGCCGCTCCTGCCATCCCCACAGCACTGTGGGGACGGGTTCAGTAAAGTTCTTTTTAAATATTTTGGATCGGTAGTTTCCCAACAATGCTGTTGGGATTAGAATGCCGCTCCTGTCATCCCCACAGCACTGTGGGGACGGGTTCAGTAAAGTTCTTTTTAAATATTTTGGATCGGTAGTTCAGTTGGTTAGAATGCCGCCCTGTCACGGCGGAGGTCGCGGGTTCGAGTCCCGTCCGGTCCGCAAAAAAGCTTCTAAAGTAATAGAAGCTTTTTTTATTTATGCCCTATTATGTTTACATCCTTAAGAGCCTAAAAGATGGCACCTTTTACAAAGGCTTCACTACTGATTATAAAAAGAGATTAGAACAACATAATCGTGGTGAATCTACTTTCACTTCTTCTAAATTACCATGGATACTTGTTTTTGTTGAAGAGATGCCGGATAAGAGAACTGCTTTGATAAGAGAAAAAAATTTGAAAAAAGCTGATCTCAAAAGAATCGAAGCAATTATTATTTCTGAAAAAAATATTTTGAATAAACTTTAATTAATAAAAATTTTTGAATGCCGACCTGTCATCCCCACAGTACTGTGGGGACGGGTTCGAGTCCCGTCCGGTCCGCAAAAAAAGCTTCTAAAGTAATAGAAGCTTTTTTTATATTCCTTATTCAGAAATTGTGTAAAAAAAAGAGAGCAATATTTTTTGCTCTCTGGCTGTTTGTCTATAAAGCTCCAATTTCTAAAAGTTATTTTGTTATTTAATTCTAACATCAACTGTATTATAAACCTGCACAACATATTTGTTTTTGCTGCAGTATAATAGCAATACTATATGACCCATTCTGCAATTCATATCGAAACGCTTGCTTTTCCAGGATAATATTTTAATTCAATCATGTTTGAAGGAAGTTGTTCTTTGTTTACATGTTCATGCAAAGCCAATGCTGCCCCCAAAGAAGTTGCCTGTGCTATATCTGCAGCATACAGTTTGATATGAGGGAATGCCAAAGCAAGTAGATTCATATAAACGTCATTTTTTCCAAAACCACCATCAACAAATATTTTTTTGACAGGCGTTTTATTTAAAACCATTTCGGTAGATGCCACCTGTTGTTGTACAATATCAAACAGGAGTTGGTGATAAGCCTCTTCAAAGCTTTCAAAGTCATTAAGTGGTCGTTGTGAAAAAGTAGATGGTTGCACTATTGATGCTGTTGCATTCATTTCTCCGGCATTATTACCATGCTGTAGTTTTTTAAATAAATTTTCATCAAAGGCAATTGTTTTGTAATAAACGCGCTGCTTATTAAAATGGGCCGATATCTTTTTTACTTGTTCTTCATGTTCATATCCTGCAAATAACCTGGATGCTTTTACAGGTTTGCCTTCATACGTAAAATAACATAGACAATCATGCTGCAGTTCATGCTCTGTCAGCATTGTATTATTAAACGGATTTAAACTAATACACCAAGTGCCTGTTGAAATTAAAATAAATGGCTCTCTGAATAGTCGTAAGTAAGGGATTAAAGCAGCAGAACTATCGTGCAAACCAATACCTGTAACAATATCTTTTTTATCAATAGATGAATACAGAATATTTTTATAACTGAAAACAGGTGCAAGCTTTGTGTGTAATTTTTCTTTACTCACCCATTGATGATATTGATTCTTTTGAAAATCCCAAAGCTGAGTATGGCACCCAATACTTGTTATATCTGATACAGCTTGCGAAGTAATAATAAAACTTAAATATTGAGGGAGGTGGAGCGAATATTTTATGCATGAAAAAATTTCAGGCTGTTCATATTTTAAACGATATAATTGCATACCTGAATTCAGGTTGCCAAGCACCGGCGATGCAGTTTCTTTTGCAATCAATAGTTCTTCACCATAATGATTATAAAATTGTTTTTTAATTTTTTCAGGGTATGGTTTCAAATAATTGTATAAAGGCGTTAGTGACTTGCCGGCATCATCAATATGTACAAGACTCGCACCATAAGCAGAAAAGTTTATACCCAGTAAATTATACCGGGGATCATTACTAATATCAAAAAATCTTTCGCGTACCCATTTTGTAATCTCCACTAAATCATCACAGGGAAAACCATCTTCATCTTTTATCTCTTCAAACTTGTTTGACTCTTCAAGCAAAATATTATATGCTTCATCATACAGGAATAATTTTTTATTGGTTTTACCTATATCAAATATGGCAATAACATTTTGTTTACCTTCATCCATTGCAGCTCGGTTTTATTAATAACAACTGACTAACCAATTTTATTTAAAAGTCTCCTTTACCTGTTAACTGTTTATAATCCTGTGGCAACTGTTTTACTACCTCTTGCTTTAATAAGTTCATTCCTAATATTTTCCATTCTATAAACAGACAATGGGTTTAATGCACCACCACTTTTTAGTCTCGCCTCTGCAACCAACGCACGCACATCCGTTCTGAATGCATTTTGCAAAATTTCCTGAGCAGTTACAACATCATTATTGTTTTGTGCATCAATTAATTTTTTTCTGTCAATCAGTAATGCCTGTGTATATGCAATCATAATAGCTTCAACAGATTGAAGCAGGTCTTCAAGCGGGTCTTTTACATTATGGCTCGCATCAATCATCCAGCCAAGATCCGTAGTGTGGTTCATACCACTTGCATCCATACCATCAATGAGTTCATTGAAAATTAAAAACAATTGATATGGTTTTATGCTTCCTACTGTTAAATCATCATCACCATATTTTGAATCGTTAAAATGAAACCCTCCAAGTTTCCCTTCCATCAGCAAGAGTGAAACAATTTGTTCAATATTTGCATTGGGCAAATGATGACCAAGGTCAACCAGCGTAAAAGCCTTGTCTCCGAGTTTGTTTGCATATAATAAAGACTGACCCCAATCCCCTACTGTTGTTGAATAAAAATTTGGTTCGTATGCTTTATATTCAACAAACATTTTCCAGTCACTTGGTAGCGCAGCATATACTTCCTGCAAACTTTCCAAAGTGTTTTGAAATGCTTGTCTGAAATTTAATTGCCCGGGAAAACATGAACCATCTGAAAGCCACACAGTGAGTGATTTTGAGCCTAATTCAATTCCATATTTTATTACTTCAATATTATGTTCTATTGCTTGTTTTCGAATGGCTTTATTTACATGTTGCATCGAACCAAATTTGTAACTCAATTCCTGGCCCTGCTGGTCCTGAAAAGTATTAGAGTTCATTGCATCAAACAAGATTCCGCTTTGTGCAGCCAATGCTTTAATGTTTGCAGTATCTTCAGGAATATCCCAGGGTATATGCAATGAAATAGCGCCACTTGATTTATTTAAAGCATGAAGCAATCCAATATCTTCTATTTTTTCTTCCAGGTTTCCCGGTTCTCCACCACCGGAAAATCTTGCAAACCTTGTACCACCTGTTCCCAATGCCCAGCTTGGAATTGCCACCTGGAAATTGATTAGTTTCTGTAATAAACTTTCAATATCATTAATTCCTGCTTTAGCAAAATCAAACTTTCGTTGATGTTCTTTCAGTAATGCATCATTATAACTATCAATTTTATTTTTTTCGATTTGCATGATAAAAATATTTTTTATTGATTATCTCAAAAATGCCTGTGCCACACCACCATCTACATTTAAAGTGTTGCCTGTTGATTTATTGAGTAATCCGCCAATAAATGCAAAGCATGCATTGGCAATATCTTCAGGCAAAATAGTTTCATTCAACAAAGTTCGTTTAGCATAAAATGCCGGTAGTTCTGCAACTGTTATACCATAAGCTTTCGCTCTTCCTTCTGCCCACCCACCGGCCCAAATATTGCTATCGGTGATGACAGCATCAGGATTTACATTGTTCACCCTTATTTTATCTGTGCCCAATTCAGCAGCCAGTAATCTTGTTAAATGTGCCTGTGCTGCTTTAGCACTACCATACCCTGCGTTATTAGGACCTGCCACCACAGAATTTTTCGAAACGATATTGATTATATCGCCACCAATAACAGTTTTTTCTGCTGGAAGATTTTGCTTACGCATAATTTCAATTCCAATCTTAGATACAAGAAACTGGCCTTTCACTAAAATATCATACAGCTTATCCCAATCTGCTATTGAATGATCTGTGATGGATTTTGATATACTGATGCCTGCATTGTTCACTACAATATCAACACCACCAAAAGCAAGTGCAGCATCTGCAAAAGCATTTTCTATTGTTTCATTATTGGTTACATCCAGCAATGTTGATGCTGCAGCATCTCTTCCGTATTGTTTTTGAAATTCAACCATTGCTCCTTTCAATCTTTCATCATTGATATCATTGATCACAACACAGGCGCCTTCTTCTGCAAATTTTTTCGCAATGGCTTTGCCAATACCACCCGCACTTCCTGTTATCAAAGCAATCCTTCCGCTCAAAGGTTTTGGCTTAGGCAAGCGTTGCAGCTTTGCTTCTTCCAATAACCAATATTCAATATTAAATGCTTCCTGCCTTGACAGCGATGTGTATTCACTTACAGCTTCTGCTCCTTTCATTACATTGATAGCATTGATATAAAATTCAGAAGCAACTCTTGTTGTCTGTTTGTCTTTTGCAAAGCTGAACATGCCTACACCCGGGTATAAAATAATTACAGGATTAGCATCACGCATTGCAGGGCTGTCAGGGTGCTTGCATTTATTGTAATAATCAGCATACATCTTTCTGTATGCTTCAAATAGTGGTTGTAATTTTTCTTTTACTGCAGTAGCATCATTCACATTTTCATCTGTTGCCAGGTTTAAAACAAGTGGTGAAATTTTAGTGCGCAAAAAATGGTCAGGGCAACTTGTACCCATTGGCGCCAATCTTTCCAGGTCGTTTGAATTAATATATTCCAACACTCTTTCATCATCAGTAAAATGACCAATCATTTTTTGTTTTGAAGAACAAAAACCCCTGAGCAACGGAGCTAATACTGCTGCTTTCTTCAACCTTTCATCTTTTGGTAAGGACTTAATTTTCTGGCCTCCAAAAGTGGGGCGCTTTTTTCCATAATTATCTTCAAGATATTGAGCGCAACGTTCGATTACTTCAAGTGAATTGATATAGCTTTCATAAGCAGTATCGCCCCAGGTAAACAATCCATGTGAACCCAACATGATACCGCGAAGATGCGGGTTTTCATCAACAGCAGCTTTTAATTTCAACCCTAAATCAAAACCAGGCCTTTGCCATTCCACCCAACCGATTGTTCCGTTAAATAAATCCTGTGTAATCTTCTTTCCATCTTTAGCTGCAGCAATTGCAATAGCTGCATCAGGATGTAAATGGTCTATATGTTTGTATGGAAGGAATCCATGCAAAGGTGTGTCAATAGATGGCGCTTTTGAACTTAAATCATAAATGCAATGATTGAACAACTCTACCATTTCATCTTCATGTTCAATGCCACGATAAATATTTTTCAGGCTGCGCAAACGATCAACATATAAAGCTGCGAGGCTGTTTCTTTTCATAGTACCTAAATCACCACCACTGCCTTTTACCCACATCACTTCAACATCTTTTCCAGTAATCGGGTCTTTAGCAAATGCTTTACAAGATGTGTTGCCACCACCATAGTTTGTCAATCGCAAATCAGCACCCAATAAATTTGAGCGATAAACTAATAACGCAACTTCATCACCAGCAATTTTTGCTGCTTCTTCTTCATTCCACAAATAGCTTACATGTTTAAAGTTTGTTGTTGCTGTACTCATAAAAATTTCATTTAACTATCAATCAATAAAAAAAAGGTTAACTCAAATTTTTCCTGTTCATCATTGATGCGGAATTATAAAAAATATTTATTTCTATGCACCTTATTACTTCAATGCATTTCCATACCCAACTAAAACCACAGATAAAAAAATAAGAAAAATCCCTGCGGTAATTGTTATAGCTGTTTTGCGGCTTACTCCTTTCCATTCTTTTAAAACAATACCCCACAAATTTGCAACCAGTATAATAAATGCCATGTGCAAAATCCAACTGCTTGCACCATTTCCCAATTTGCTTTCGCCCATACCATAAAAGAAAAACTGTAAAAACCATATTGTGCCGGCGAGTGCAGCAAAAAAATAATTTCTTGCTAAAGGTGTATTCTTATCAATATAATCACCAAATGTTTTATTGCGAATATTTAAATAGATACACCAGATAAAATTTGTTGTCAGCCCACCCCACAAAATCAAAATATAAATGACATTATTTTGATATAGAAATTCAGAAGTTGCTTCAGGGTGTGCTGCCTTCCATAAATTATTTGCCACTTCAGACATCGGTGCACCAGCTTCTATGCCATAATTAAAACAAGCGCTGAGTATGCCTGAGATGGTGCATACAATTAATCCTTTTACCAGGTTGAATTCTTCAATGCTTTCTTTCTTTTTTTCATCTGTCAGCTCCTTTTCTTTTAATACACCTGCCCGCCCGCAAATAAAAATTCCAGCGAGGCAAATGATCACGCCGGTGAAAACTACAATTCCCCATGATGTAGAAATTAAATCATTGAAAGTCGTTTTGCCAGCTACAGGATGAAAATTATAATAGATAGAAGGAACCAATGCGCCAAACGCTGAAGTAAAACCCAACAATACAGAGTTGCCAAGGCTCATGCCAAGATAACGCATCCCTAAACCATAAGTGAGCCCGCCGATACCCCAGAGCAAACCCCAGAAGAAAGTCCAGCCAAGTGTTGATGCTGATGTTTGAGCAATGATTTCAGTAAAATTTGGAATAGTTAACCAGGCTGCAACCGGAGGTACAATCAACCAAGAAAACAAGCCGCCCACCAACCAATAATTTTCCCAATGCCAGCCTTTCACTTTTTTAAAGGGCACATAAAAACTGCCCGATGCAAAGCCACCAATAAAATGATAAAATATCCCAAGTATTACCTGCATGTCAATCGTGATTATTTTGGTTTTGCTCTAAAATTTTGTAAATATATCTTATAACTATTTTTCCACTGTCATGGACTGTGATGAATTTTAGGCATTTTGATATTCCCAAAAAAATAATGATTGCATACAAATACATAAGCATAATGAGTATTGAAAAAATATTCAATCATTTCAAATAAGATTTTTCATTGGTATTTCAATGATTAGAAACCTGTCAACACAATTATTTGTAAAGGATTAAATGGATTTTCATTTATTACCTGGTTAGCTGATTTTTTTTATCAAACGTTTGCACAGATTTTATTAAATGAAATTTATTACGTTTGTCAAAGCTAAATAAAAGCCTCAACTACAAGATTTCAATTTAGCTTGCTGTATCAATACTTATTATAATAAGGAAGATTGAATTGTGGAAAAGGAATTAAATATATATCCAGACAATAGTAATGTCCAAATAGATTTTTGGTACAAAGAATGGCGCTTGTTATTGCTGAATGAAGGCCTTCGCTTTGGCTATTCTGCTGAAGAAGTGAAAGACTTGTTGCAGCAACTTTTTTTAGACCTTCTCGAAAAAAAGATTAACCCTCAAACAATACAAAACCCTAAAGCATTTTTAATAAAAGCATTTAAAAATAAACTAATTGATTATTATCGCTCCAATCAAAAAAGTAAAACAGAACATACAAATTCATTTTCTGAATACACAACTGATAGCCAACATACATCATCCTCAGATCTTGAAATTACTGAGGAGAATAAAGAACTTGTTCAAAATATACGAGACGCTTTTGATAAGTTGCCCAACCGATGCAAAAAAGTTATTTACTTAAAATTCGGTGAAGGCAAAACCTCTGAAGAAATAGCTGACATCACCGGACTTACAAAACGTAGCGTATATAATAACCTTTTTGAAGGAATCCAATTATTAAGAACACAAATACAAAAAAAGCAACCACACTTCAAAGCAGAAGCCTTTCTCACATTGCTACCAATATTACTAGTTAAAATTTTTTAAAAAAAGTTGGTAAAAAGCTAAAGTTGTTTCGTCTTGTAGTACAGAAGCTGTCTGCATGAAGAAAAAATTAGTCATTGAAGAGTTAATAATTGATGACACATTTATCAATTATTGCCTTCAAAAAAATATTGATGATTTTAATTACTGGCAGGTATTCCAGGAAGTTAACCCGGATGAAGCTGTTACGATTGCAGAAGCAAAAGAAATGGTTTTGGCATTGATAGCTGCAACCAGTCATAACAATCAAACTGAAAAAAATAATTTTAGTATTGTCAGAAAAGGTTGGTTTGGAGTAAAAAGATTCCTGCCTTATGCTGCTTTGATAGCAGGTATTTTACTTGTATCTTATTTTGCATATATAAGTTTTTCCGGGAAAAATCAGTCTTTAACTGTTGCAAAAAATGAAGTTAAAGGCAAAGTATCATTTCTCACCATCAACAGAGAAATGAAAACAATAGTGCTTAAAGATGGTTCTAAGGTTACTCTTGATGCCGGCTCTCAGTTAACGGTTGCTGACAATTTTGGAAAACTAAGCAGGGATGTTTACCTCGATGGTGAAGCTGTATTTGATGTAACACATAATGCCAATCTTCCTTTTATAGTACATACTGCTTTTTATAATGTAAAAGTATTAGGGACATTATTTAATGTAAAAGCCTATAAAAATGAGAAAAGAAGTGAGACTTCTTTGTTGCGAGGTAAAGTAGTCATCATTTTAAAAGACAATAAAAGAATTTCGCTGACACCGAATAATAAAGTTGTTTTTACGATTGATGAAAACCATAACACCAATTCAGAAAATAAAGCTGAAGTCGCAGCCGACTCTGTAATTACTATTAAACCAATCTCAATAAATAAAACGGATAACTCAGTAATTGAAACTGCATGGACCCAGGGACGATTAGAAATTAACAACGAATCTTTTGAACAATTTAAAGGGAGATTGGAAAGATGGTATGATGTGAAAATAACATTGACTGACGAGGAAGTAGCTTCTTACAATTTTACAGCAACTTTTGAAGGAGAACCCATTGACAAAGTATTACAGGCATTGCAATATTCTTATCACTTTAATTATAAAATAGATGGCAAAAACATAACGATTTCCAAATAAAAAGGAGGATATGGATTTGACCATTCCTCCCGATTGAATGCAAACGGATAGGTTGCCGCCTATCCAATTTATAACACTTAAATCGAAACTAAAGTATGAAAAAAAGTTTATTTTTCATTAGCCCACATTTAAAAAAACAATGGCTAAAAATTCTTCTTCTTATGAAATTGACGTTTGTTTTAATTCTGCTTGCAACGATGCATGTTGCAGCAAACACCCAAAACATTAGCGTAAACTTTAATAACATTAAGCTTTCGGATGCACTAAAACAAATTGAGAACAAGAGTGGTTATCGTTTTGTGTATAGCAATAAATTGCTTAACAATAAATCCACAATTACTTTATCAGCCGAAAATATTTCTGTTGATGCTTTACTCAATAAGCTGCTTGCCAACACAGGTCTTAAAGATAGTATGCTCGACAATAAACTGATTGTGATTAAACAATCATCCAGCTTTGCAGAACTTGTAAAAATCACTGGAACAGTTACTGATTCTGCAGGTAATGCACTGGAAGGTGTGACAGTACAGGTAAAGGGTACAAAAACAGGCACTACGACTGATGCAAATGGATTTTTTTCCCTCACTGTGGATGAAAAAGCAGTCCTTGAATTTTCTTCTTTAGGTTATAATAATAAAACAGTTGAATTAAATGGCGGCACTTCTTTTTCTATCATACTTCAAAAGAATGAAAACAAATTGGATGATGTTGTGATATTAGGTTATGGTAAACAATCAAGACAAAAAGTTACCAGTGCTGTCACTCAATTAAAAACAGATAATTTTAAAGACGCACCTTATACTGATATTCAATCTGCCATTGCAGGCCGCGCAGCAGGTGTGGTCGTAAATTTCAGTGGTGGAGAACCTGGTAGCGTACCATCAATGACAATACGCGGTGGTGAACCTTTGGTAGGACAAACAGGGCCTCTATATGTTATTGATGGAATTATAAGGGATCAGACAGCCTTTGTAAATCTTAACATCAATGATATTGCAAACATCAGCTTTTTAAAAGATGCTGCAGCAACTGCAGTGTATGGTTCAAAATCTGCAGCAGGCATTGTTTTGGTTACAACAAAAACCGGTGCAACAGGCAAACCGGTTATTAGTTATTCAGACAACCTTGCATGGAATACACCAAGTTATTTTCCAAAACTTATTGATTCGTATGATAAAGCACTTGTATCAAATGCAATAGGTGAAGCTGTAGGCAATGGTCAATATTCTGTTTATTCACAAGGTCAGCTTGATACAATAAAAAATAATTTAGACCCTTCACTATATCCAAATACAAACTGGTATGACCTTGCATTCAGAAAATATGCTTTTCAACAATCGCATAATTTATCATTGAGCGGAGGCAACAATCAAACAAAATATTATGTTGGTCTTGGATATTTTGGACAAGGTAGCAACTACGTTAATAATTCATTTAATGTAAAACGCATTACTTACAACAGCAAGATCAGCTCCGATTTTGAAAACATTGGTTTAAACATGACATTTGGCATCAATGGTTACTATGATTATTCTACTGAGCCACCAGCCGGTTCATGGTCTATATTCAGCCACATAGTTGCCAAGAGCCCATTAGAAAAAGCTTTTAACGATGATGGAACTTTAGCCGGCTCTGTTGATCATCCGCTTGCTGAAATTGAATCACCGGGTTATGCAAGGGCAGAGACTTTCTTCAACGATGGTAATTTAACTTTCACCTGGAAAGTTCCCTGGGTAAGGGGATTGAGTTTTAGAGTGATGGGAGATTATGCTATTACTTCTAATCCTACAAAAACATTTACTGTACTGGCCACTCAATATAATGCTGATGGTACTATCTATCCAACGCCTGCACCAACGCTTTCACAAAGCAGTAGTATAACTAAAGCATTTAATGCAGAGTTCCAGGCAGATTACAACAGATCTTTCGGCAAAAATAACATCGGCGCCACTTTTGTTTCAATTGCGAGGGGCGGCAACAATAAATGGTTTAGTGCTTTCAGAGGCAACTTCCCTTCAACAGCAGTTGATCAGATTTTTGCAGGTGATGCCTCTACACAAACCAATAATGGATCTGCAAGTGAATGGGGTGAAGTTGGATATGTAGGCAGGCTTAAGTATGATTATGCAGGAAAATATTTATTAGAACTTAACGGCAGGTATGATGGATCAGATTATTTTCCAACAAGCAAACGTTTTGGATTCTTTCCATCCATCAGTGGTGGTTGGGTTATTTCTTCAGAAAACTTTTATAAAAACCTGAACATAGATAAAGTGGTTTCTTACCTGAAACTAAAAGGCTCTTATGGTGAAGTGGGCTCAATTGGCGGTACTAAATATGCATATATACCACAATATGGTGTTACCACTCAGGTTTATGTTGTTAATGGTAGCTTACAGAATGGTTATTATGAAGGTGGTCTTACCATTTCCAATCAAAATATAACCTGGTATTCTACTGATTCAAGGGATTTCGGAATTGAATTTGAAACCCTGCATAAAAAAGTTACAGGTAATATTGATTATTTTTATACAAGGACCAAAAATATTCTGGGAAGCCCTGCTTACAGTTATACAGAACCATTAGGTCAAAGCCTTCCACTGGTGCTTACTGACGCAGCAACACGTAAAGAAGGTGTGGATGCATCATTCAATTACAATTGGTCGATTGGCAAAAATGTGAAAGGCTATATTGGGTTTAATTTCACATATTTTAATTATCTGTGGGAGCGCACAAATGAAGACAGCTCAACACTAACAAATCCATATACACGTTCATGGGGTGTCAGCCAAAACTATTATGCTGCCATGTATAATGCTTATGGGCTATATCAGAATTTTGATGAAATATTGAACAACCCAACCCGCTTAACATCAACAGCACTTGGCCTTGGTGATGTGTGGCTTGAAGATACAAATGGCGATGGTAAAATAGACGCACAGGATTATCGCCAGCTTGGTAAATCACAGTCACCCAGGTTCACATACGGTATTCCGTTTGGGTTAGAATTTAAAGGTATAAGACTGGATGCTTTAATACAAGGCTCAGGCAACCGCGATGTTTACTTAGGAACATATCTGCAGGGTGGAGAAGGCGCCAACCGTATCAATTTCGACTTCCAGAAAGACTATTGGTTGAGTACAAATACAGATGCAACATATCCACGTGCAGGTAACAGTAGTTTGAACTCAGGTAACAATTATACAACCAGCACATTTTGGTTGAAGAATGCGAGGTTCATAAGATTAAAGAGCTTAACACTATCCTACGATTTTAAACAAATCTGGAATACAAAATTGTTTAATGAGTTGTCACTTCATGTAAGTGGTACCAACCTTATTACATTATCTCCGGTAACGAAATATTTTGATCCTGAACTGGCTGATAATAATAATTTCTTCTATCCGGTCAATCGTACATTTTCAGTAGGTGCAAGGGTAGTTTTTTAATTAAGAAGACTTAAAAAAAAATATCATGAAATATTTATTATATATAATTTTTATTTTTCCATTATTCATTACCTCTTGTAATAAGGTCATGGATACTAAGCCCCTTGATTCTTATACTGGAGAAGATATCTGGGGCAATTACAGCCTGGCCGAGGGTTACATTTATAATTGTTATGCCAATGATTTGGGCTATATCTTTTCATGGAGCTATGATGACATTACAAAGAGTGTAAAATCTCATCCATGGGGTGGTTCTTATGTTGCAGAAAAAACAGAACAAATAGACAGATATACCGATGAAGGCTGGAACAAATTTGGTAACATTCGTGCTGTAAACCTTGTTTTACAAAATGTTCCTGCTTCGCCTTTTTCTGAACAGCAGAAAAATACACTCTTAGGTGAAGCACATTTTTTACGGTCAGCAATTTATAGCTCACTTGCCTTTCGTTTTGGTGGTGTTCAAATAGTGAAAAATGTATTAGATCAAAATAGCGATTTCAATATTCCCCGATCCACTATTAAAGAAACGTATGATTTCATTCTTTCAGATTTAGACAGCGCTGCAGACTTGTTGCCCACAACAAATGACAGGGGCCGGGCAACACAAGGTGCTGCTTATGCATTAAAAATGAGGGTTGCCTTACAGGCTGGCGCTTATCTTAATGATAACAGTTATTATACTGCTGTAAAAAATGCAGGAGATAAATTGTTTGCATTAGGACAATACAGCCTGGATGATTATTCCAACCTGTTTAATAATTATAGCACTGCTATTGTTTCACCGGAAAATATTCTGGTATTTGAAAACAGGAGTACCAACACTGTGTTTATGAACACACCAATGCAATGGCTGGCGCCAAACTCAGACATGGTTTCATCTAAATTAACACAGGCAGCTATGCAAAAATTTCCTTTGGCAGAATCATTTGAGGGGTGGATGAATTATGCACCTACACAAGACCTTGTAGATGATTACCTGGTTACTGACGCAGATGGAAAAGAAAAAGAATGGGATAAAACAAGCTATATCACAACAGGCGCCAATGTGTATGAAAAAATGTATAACCATAGAGATAAAAGATTCTATTCATCCATTGTTTACGATAGCAGTAAATTTTATAACAACTGGGCTTATTTAAGAGCTGATGGAAACGTATCATCAAATATACAACCACTCAATGGTGGTAATATAAATGGCGGCGCTTCTGAAACAGGTTATTTGTTCAGGAAATATATGTATGAAAGCAAGAAAATCTGGTATTCAGACCCAACAGATTTTTGTTACAGTGTATTGCGTCTTGGTGAAGCTTTCTTAAATTATGCTGAAGCTTGTATTAAACTTGGTGATGAAGCAACAGCAAGAACATATATTACCAAAACCTATCAGAAACATGGTGGTTTTACAAATAGCATAACATCATCTGGTGAAGATTTATGGAATGATTATAAAAGAGAAAGACATGTAGAAATGATACTGGAAACAGGCGACCGTTACTGGTCTCTTTTAAGATGGGGCATGCAGCTTTCCGGTGGTTTAAAAGATGGCTATTCAACAAGTGGTTATGTAATACCAGAATTAAATGGAAAGCCTCATGGAATAGCTATTAGTGCAGATGGTAAATCATACCAGATTTATGAAACCACTGATAACAATGGACAACCATTAAAGTTTACACCTAAACGGTATTTATTTCCTGTTCCACAAAATGAAATAACTGCCTTGCCTTCTCTTGAACAAAATGAGGGTTGGTAAAATCATCATCTATTATCGAATAACAAATGAGCAATTTAATTATGAAAAATATATTCAAACTTGCAATGTTGTGTTTGCTGCCGGTATTCTTTGGATCATGTTTGAAGCAGGATTTACCTAAAGTAACCAACTCTTCTTTAAATGACATCACTGATTTCCGGTTGTTGTATAAATACCAGGATACTATTGTTGACAATGCCGGTACGGCAAACGAAAATATCCGTATAGTTGTAAATACAATTCAATTAGATGGAACAGTAACAATTTCTGGTAATACTGTAAGTGTTACGCCCACTTTTCCATCAGGGTTTCCACAGACCGAAAAAACTAAAGTAACATTAACGCATATCTGGGGTGTTGCTTATATACCTGATGCTGCAACAATAGCGCCGCTTAACGGCGCTCCGGAATTGGGTACGCCTGGAGACTATTCATCACCTGTTACTTACCGTGTTACTGCAGCAGATGGCAGCACAAAAGACTGGGTGATTTCTGTTTCACCTTTGCCCATTGTAAATCAGTATGAAGGCGAATATCACTCAACTGGATATTTTTATCATCCATCTTCATCACGTGGCATTGATGCAGATAAGTATCTGACAACAATTGATGCAAATACTGTAAAAGTAGAACTTGCTGATCTTGGGGGAAGTAACTATTATGCAAACATTAAAATCAATAGTGATAATTCTCTGACCATTACTGCATCTGATGGTGCTGCTGGTGCACCATACACAATGTTTACATCAGGTCTGCCAGATAGTGATCCCGGATACACGGCACAATGGGATAATTCTGCAGAATGTAACAACACGTATGATCCATCCACAAAAACTTTTTATGTCAGATATGGTTATATGGGTACAACAGGATGGCGTGTAACAGAAGAAATATTGCAAGCATATTAATACTTTTTTGTGACTAAGGTTTAATTAATACAAGCGGTTGTTTACGGGCCATTTCTTTTGGAATGGCCCTTTTTAAATATTTTAAAACTGCTTTAATTACTGTTGTCCGAAAAATGTATTTTAAAACTTTATTGTGTTTATCAGTTATGCTATCATTCATTTCAACATTTTATGTTGTTGATAAAATACATTTTCAAATTAAAGAGGTAATCTTTGAGTAGTCATTTTTATTTATGAAAATTCAGTTGATGTTGAATTAAAAAAATAGTAAAGTAGTGATTTAATTGAAACTTTATTTTGACACTACAAAATCTTGTATAAAAAAAAATTGAACTGGTTATAAATTAAAATAAAATTATGATGATAAGATTTCTGCTTTTGTATTTGTTATGCTGTACAATAACTGCACAGGCTCAAACGATTGATGTAACTGCATTTGGCGCTAAACCAAACAGCTTTAATGATGCTACTCAAAATGTGCAAAGGGCAATTGAAAACTGCCGCAACCAATCATCTTCAGTTATTAATTTCCCAACAGGCCGTTATGATTTCTGGCCCGATGAAGCTATAGAAACACATTACTACATCAGTAATACATCAGATGAAGAAGAAGTACCGGTGAAAACACAAAGAGTAGGTTTGATGCTAAAACATTTGAAGAATATTACCATTGAAGGTAATGGGTCTTTGTTTGTGTTTCATGGTAAAATGATTACCTGGGTTATAGATAACAGTGAGCATATAAAAATTCAAAACGTTTCAGTGAACTATGAAAGACCCGGTATGTCAGAGATGACGATAAAATCTATTTCTCCTACAACAGTTATTGCAACCATACATCCCGATTCAAAATTTGCCATCATCAATAACAAGCTTGAATGGTATGGTGAAAAATGGGTGACCCGACATTATTTTGCAGCGCTTGTCAATCCGACACAAGGCACAATATTTTACAGCTCATGGGAAGATTTTAGAAAAAGCAAAGCAGAAATAATTGCACCACTCACTGTAAAATTTACAGGTGATTTTTCAAAATTTAAAGCTGATACCGGCGATGTGCTTACCATACGTGACCGCTACCGCGATTATGTAGCTGCATTTCAAAACCGTTCAAAAAATATCAGCTTATTTAACATACACATGTATTCGATGCACGGCCTCGGCATTGTATCACAGTTTTGTGAAAACCTCGATTATGATAGTGTCTTTGTTGAACCACAAGAAGGCAGTGGAAGGGTAATTGCATCTTCTGCTGATGGTATGCATTTTTCTGGATGCAAAGGTCAAATCACTATCAATCATTGCATATTTAAAGGACTGCATGATGACCCTGTGAATGTTCATGGTACACATCTGCAGGTTACTGAAATCATTTCACCTACTACTTTGAAAATTCGTTTTATGCATCATCAGACTTATGGTTTTATTGCATTTGACAAAGACGATAGTGTTGGTTTTGTTCATGCTCAATCATTACAAACTTTTGGCGCAGGCATCATCAAATCTGCAAAACTGATTTCAGAAAGGGAAATGGTGGTTGAGTTGCAACAACCTGTAACGGGTGAATTAAAAGTTGGTGATGTGTTGGAAAATATCACCTGGACACCGGCGCTCACAATAAAAAATTCAAGGTTTGAAGCCACCATTTCAAGAGGCACTTTAATAACCACCCGCCGTAAAGTAATCATTGAAAACAATGTGTACTATCGCACAGGCATGCATGCAATTTTAATTGCAGACGATGCAACAAGCTGGTATGAATCAGGCCCGGTGATGGAAGTAATCATTCGCAACAACCAGTTTATTGAATGTGGATTTAATTCTTTTCCCAATAATTATATTATCAATATTCAACCCGAAGCACACCAACTGATAGCCGGTTATTATGTTCATAAGAACATTATTATCGAAAACAATTTGTTTAATGTATATGATTACCCTGTATTATATGCCAAAAGCACGGATGGACTTGTGTTTACAAATAATACTATTTCTAAATCAGATTTTATGAAAGCCGGCAAAAAACGTGCAGCGATATCACTGGACGCCTGCACGCAGGTTAATATTTCAGGCAATAAATTTGAAGGATGGCAACCCGAAACTGAGATTGAGAAAATGAAAAAGAAAGATATTAAATCTGACATAACTGTTATTACCGGAGATAAATAATCGGCCATTAAAATTTTTTTAAATAACAAGCCGGGCAACCTGATTTAAAACTATTCTTTCCCTGCATCACCACTATGCCAATAGAGCATTAGAAAAAATCTGCTAAGGAATTCCGTAATATATAAAATTTATTTTTCGAACTTTTTATTTAAAAGTTTGAAATTTTAAAATAATCCCTTTACTTTTATTTTCAGTTTATGACCAAAAAGGAAAATATTAAAAGAAAAATCGGTGAAGCTGCCATGCAATGCTTTAGCAGGTATGGGCTGGAAAAGACCACTCTCGATGATATTGCCAAAGGTGTGGGATTAAAGAAATCTTCCTTATATTATTATTATAAAAACAAGGAAGATATTTTCGTTGAACTGGGTATAGAAGAAGGTGAAAAATATATTAGTTTATTACAGGAGAAAACAATCCAAAAAAAAGGGGTTGACAAACAGGTTTGGTTTTATATGCACTCCCGTTTTGAATATTATAAAAATATCCTCAACATGAACCGGGTATCTCCCGAAACCTTAAACAAAATTCTTCCCCGTTTTTTTGAACTCTATGATGCAATGATGAAGAGGGAAAAGAAATTCCTCGCTGCACTTATTCAGAAAGCCATCGAAGCAAAAGAAATAAATAACTGTGATGCAAAAGAAGTCGCTTCTGTACTCATTAATATCAGTGATGCACTGAAACACAGTGTAGAACAGAAAGCCATCTTGCAAGGCAATATGCATGTGGATTATACAAAAAGTATTGCTGACATGAAGCAATTGATTTCATTAATTTTTATTGGACTGAAATGTAACCTGCATGATTAAGGAACTTATATATCCTGTAAAAGATATGGAAGCAATGCGCAGTTATTTTCTTTCCGGAGAAACGCTCAGCTATGCTTTTAGAAAAAATCAGCTTGAAAAACTGAAACAAATTCTTATATCCAATGAAAAACAAATTTTTGATGCACTCTTTCTTGATCTGAAAAAGGGACCGGAAGAATCTTATGCTACTGAAACAGGTTTGGTGATAGCAGAAATTGCATACACATTAAAACGGCTGCATAAATGGATGCAACCACAGAAAATGAAAACCAACTTCCTGAATTTTCCATCATCCACACGCATATACCCTGAACCATTAGGGGTAACCTTGATAATCAGCAGTTGGAATTATCCTGTGTATCTATTATTGACACCATTTGTAGGCGCTATCGCATCAGGCAATTGCGCAGTTTTGAAACCTTCAGAAGGTGCACCTGCTACTTCATCCGTGATCGCAAGACTGATAAAAGAAAATTTTGACTCAAAATATGTCAAAGTTGTGGAAGGTGAAGGTAGCATTGTGGTGCCTGCTTTGATGGAAGCTATCAGGTTTGACCATATTTTTTATACAGGCAGCACCAATGTTGGTAAATCTATTTATGAAGCAGCCGCAAAAGATCTCATACCTGTAACACTTGAGCTGGGTGGGAAAAGTCCCGCAATAGTAGAACAAGATGCCGATATCAAAACAACAGCTAAGCGTATTGTACTGGGAAAATTCATCAATGCCGGTCAAACCTGTGTGGCGCCAGATTATCTTCTTGTGCATAAACAAATTGAAGCGCCTTTATTAAATGAACTCACCAACCAAATAAAAATATTTTTTGGCGACAATCCGTTGGAAGGAAATAATTACGGTAAGATCATCAATGAGAATAGGTTTAATCACCTGCTCTCCTATCTTGACAACAGGAATAAAATATTTTATGGTGGAAGTTTTAATCGTGATAAATTACAGATAAGCCCTACCCTGATGACTGACGTTTCATCGGATGATGCAATTATGCAGGAAGAAATTTTTGGGCCATTACTTCCTATATTGACTTATCAAGACAATGAAGCAGCATTATCTGTCATAAGAAAAAATGAAAAACCACTTTCATTTTATCTCTTTACAAAAAACAAAAGCAACCAAAAATGGTGGATGCAGAATGCTTCATTTGGCGGTGGCTGTATCAATAATACTTTATGGCATTTATCCAATCCAAACATTCCATTTGGTGGTGTAGGTAATAGTGGAATAGGTGCATACCATGGGAAATATTCTTTTGACACATTCACACATTACAAGGCTGTAATGCATACCCCAACCTGGTTTGACCCTGGAATAAAATATCCGCCTTTCAAAGGAAAATTGAATTTGTTTAAACGATTTATTAAATAAACCAACAACAGACTTTTTCAAAACTAAAATCAACTGTATGCGTAAGATTGTTGCCATTGTATTTTTTCTCTTTGCTGCTATACCCTTCACTTTTGCACAGCAAAAGATACAGGGGACTGTATTGAACCAGGTTACTGCTGAGGAGGTACCTGCAGTTTCTATTTTAATAAAAGATACCAAGACGGGAACTTACACTAATGACAGGGGAAAGTTTGTGCTAAATGCAGGAGCCAAACTTCCTGTAACATTGGTGATATCTTCTTTAGGTTATGAAACAAAAGAAATTATTGTCAACAGTGTATCAGAACTATTAACAATAAAACTTCAACCCACAACTGCATTGGGCCAGGAAGTAGTGGTTTCTGCAAGCAGGACAGTACAAAAAAAACTGGCATCCCCTGTTACTATCGAACAAATCAGTGATAAAGATGTTATCAATTCACCACAACTAAATTATATGGATATGGTGCAGGGTTTAAAAGGTGTGGATGTAACAGTGAGTAGTATTGGATTTACCAGTATCACCACAAGGGGTTTCAATACGAGTGGTAATACCAATTTTACACAGATAGTTGATGGCATGGACAATCAGGCCCCTGGTTTAAATTTCCCGTTGGGTTCATCTATCAGCCTTACAGAACTTGATGTGGATAATATCGAAATTTTATCAGGTGCTTCATCTGCATTATATGGTTCACGTGGATTAAACGGAACAATGGTGATGACCGGTAAAGACCCTTTCAAATATCAGGGTCTTAGTTTATTGATCACACAAGGAATTAATCACATCAAAAGCAATAGCAGTAATGATCCGGTGAAACCTTCACCTTATTATGACTGGACAATCAGATGGGGCAAAAAAATCAATGATAAGCTTGCCTTTAAAATCAATGCACAATATACAAGAGCAAAAGATTGGGTAGCAACAGACACAACAAATAAATCAGGCCCCGGCAATCAATATACCGATCCAAATTACCAGGGCGTGAATGATTATGGTAGTGCTACATCTGTAGATATTCGCCCGTTTCTGGAAGGTGCTGTACAACAGCTGCCTGACCTTGATCCAATTGTTGAACCTTTGCTGGCACAACCTTATTATGTTGCAAGAACAGGATATCCTGAATATGGTTACCTGGATAACAATGCTTCTTTATTTAAAGTAAATGGAGAAATCCGTTATAAGATAAAACCAAATTTAGAATTGATTGGCTCAGGTACTTTTGGAACTGGCAGTGTTGTTTATACCAATGATACAAGATACCAGATCCATAATTTTAAAGTAGGCCAATATCGTTTAGAACTGAAGAGTGACCATTGGTTTTTCAGAACATATACTACACAGGAAAATTCAGGCAACACACTGATTGCAGGGCCAACAGCACAATATATTGATGAAGTATGGAAAGTAAGTTATGATGGCCAGGCAGGTGGATGGTATCCTGACTATACTTCAGCACTTTTAGAATCATTGGCTCAAGGCATAGATTATCAGACAGCGAATTTGAATGCACGTGCTTATGCAGACCAGGGCAGGCCAATGCAAGGCTCACCATATTTTGATCACCTGAAAGACAGTATCAGTCAAAGGCCAATTTCAGATGGTGGTACTTTATTTTTAGACAGGAGTAAATTATACAACACCGAGTTTCAATATAATTTTTCCAACATTATCCATTTTGCCGAAGTTATTGCAGGCATCAACTGGAGGCTATATAATTTAAATAGCAAAAACACTTTGTTTCCTGATGAAGGAAAACCAATCCATGTGAATGAATACAGCGCTTATCTGCAGGCAACTAAAAAATTTATACAGGATAAACTGAGCCTTGCTGCTTCACTCAGGTATGACAAAAATACACTCTTTACAAAACCTCAACTCACTTTCCGAACATCAGCAGTTTATAAAGTTGCTACTGAAAATTATCTGCGCTTTTCTTACCAGAATGCTTATAGTTTCCCTTCCAACATTCAGGCGTTACAAAGCACACTTAATGGATATAACAGCTATTCATCAGGTGGTTCAAATTTATTACTGAATGGCCATTATCATTTTGATCAATACAAACCATATACACTTGAAAGTGTTACACAATACCAGGCAACTGATGATCCTTCTGTATTGGTGCCATTTGTTTATAAAGACATACAGCCACAATCTGTGAATGCATTTGAATTAGGTTATGCAGCACTCATCGGCAAAAGGGTAATGATAGATGTGCTGGGTTATTATTCAACCTGGCAAAATTTTATCGGATATGCGAATGTTGCCAATACCCCGGGTACAAATGATGTGGCTGCATTTAAAGATCACAGCACGTATGTGCAATATAATATTGCATTCAATGGTGCAGAAAAAGTAAATACTTATGGCTATGCTGCCAGCATCAGCGTGGATTTGTCCAAAAACTTTTTTGTAAAAGCCAATTATTATTCTGATTACCTGAAAAACAGGAACAACAGCCAGATTAATAATTTTAATACACCACATTATCATTTTAATATGGAGTTTGGCAATACGGGTTTTGGTAAAAAACAGCAATGGTCTTTTAATACCACCTTAAGATATAAACCCGGTTACTATTATGTTGTATCAGGTGGTTTAGCTGCAGGTACAGTACCCTCTTCCACCGTGATAGATGCACAGGTAAGTTATAAACTTTTAAAATTACATTCTCAAATCAGGTTAGGTGGCACCAATATTACCAACAAATATTATTCTACCGGCATGGCCAATCCAAAAATTGGTGGCGTCTATTATGTATCTTATGCTTATAATATTTTCTAAACTATAAATATGATCCCGATGAAAAAAATAATTTCATTTTTAATCGTTACAGTTTCCTGTATTTTCATTTTTTCCTGTAACCAGGGGAATAATGGGAAAGAGAGTTATGAATCGTCGTTGACTTTTGGTCCTGGTGATGAACAAAAAATACAGGAGGCGCTGCTCACTTTAAAAAGCAATACTTCAATAACATTGAAAGAAGGTTTGTACCATTTTGATCATTTAAGTATAGTCGGCGTCAACCATATTTTATTCCAGGGTGCCGGGCATGATAAAACCATTCTTGATTTTTCTGAACAAAGCACAAGCGGTGAAGGTTTGCGTGCCACCAATGTAAAAGATTTCTGGATTGATGGCATGACGATACGTGAATCAAAAGGTGATTTAATGAAGATCAGCAATAGCAGGGATATTAAGATCACCAACCTGTATGCAACCTGGGCAAAATCAGATTCCAACAGTGGTGGTTATGCTATTTATCCTGTGTTGTGCAAAAATGTTTTAATTGAAAACTGTTATGTGCAGGGTTCCTCTGATGCAGGAATTTATGTTGGGCAGTCAGACAGCGCTATCGTTCGAAATAGTAAAGGTTCAGGCAATGTTGCAGGTTGTGAAATTGAAAACACAACACATGCTGAAGTGCATGACAATGAATTTTACAACAACACTGCCGGCGTATTGGTATTTGACCTTGCCGATCTTTCACAACGTGGCGGCCATGTGAAAGTGTATAATAATTACCTGCATGATAACAACACAAAGAATTTTGCAAAGGCAGGAAGTTTTGGTACAGCCTGGGGTGTAGGCAATGCGCCTCCCGGAAGTGGCGTGGTGATATTAGCTGCATCTGATGTTGAAATTTATAATAACAATATTGTAAACAATAATTCAGCTTCTATCATTCTTGCATCAGGTTTTTCAGTGGATGATAAAGCAGCAGAAAAAATCAGCAACCATTATCAGCCTATATCAAAAAACATAAAAATTCATGGTAATACCATAAAAATGGGTGATGCTTTTCCAGCGCCTGCTTATGAACATCATATCGGTCAAATATTAGTTGCAACAGAAAAAAAATTGCAGGAGCTCGATCCATCAAGAGTTGGCAAACGTCTTCCTGAAATTGTTTATGATGGCTTCAACAGTAATGTATTATCGGGAGGCAGCGCATCGAATCCTGATTCACTTTGCATAGATCAGAAAGGAGACAATATTTTTGTGAATGCAGATTTTATGAACATTGTCAATCCACAAAAATGGCACCCGGTAACTGATATAGCTCCTTTTACTTGTAAATAAGAATCAGTTGAAATATTTTTTATGTTACCGGTTTCAGTTCTTTCATGGCAGCGTGGTTGTGCCTACTGTCAGTTAGTGTTTAATTTTAAAAAAATTAGTGATGAACAAAACCACAAAATATTTTATTGCCCTGTCTGTATTTATCTGCTCTTCTGTTTTACTCATTCAAAGTTGTACAACAAAGAATGAAAAAGAAAATCAGGCTGCACAAGGATTTACTTTTGCAGATAAATTATCAGATTATGGATTCTTTGGAAAAGACTTAAAAGAAATGGTTCCTCAAAAGGGCGTGATACCTTATAATATTGTTACGCCACTCTTTACTGATTATGCAGTAAAAGATCGTTTTATAAAATTACCTGCCGGTGGAAAAATTGCTTATACTGCAAATGGCCCGCTTGATTTTCCAGACTCTACTTTTATTATCAAATCATTTTCATATATCAATAAAGATGGAAAAAAAGTTTTGATTGAAACAAGGCTTTTGTTTAAAGAACCAAACAATGGTAACTGGGATGTGATGGATTATTTATGGAATGATGAGCAAACAGAAGCAACAAAATTTATCACGGGTGAAAAATTGCCAATAACACTTTTAGATGACCTGGGAAATAAAATTTCTACTAAATATGAAGTGCCAAATGTGAATGATTGCAAAAGGTGTCATATCTCCAATAATAATTTAATTCCTATTGGTCCAAAAGCAAGGAACCTGAATTATACAATCCCTGGTGATACTCAAAATCAATTAGTCAAATGGGCATCAATGGGAATACTCACAGGCATGCCGCCTTTAGATAGTATTCAAAGATTACCTGATTGGAAAGATGAAAAAAAATACACTGTGAATGAAAGGGCAAGAGCATATCTTGATGTCAATTGTTCTTATTGTCACACAACCGGAGGTGATGCATATAACACCGGTTTATTCCTTGAGTTTGATCAGAAAAATCCAGATCATATAGGCATCCTGAAATTACCTGTATCAGCAGGTGGCGGTGCAGGTGGATTAAATTATGATATTATTCCAGGCAATCCCGATAGTTCAATTTTATTGCACAGGCTGAACAGTACAGAACCAGGAACTGCAATGCCTGAACTCACCCGCACAGTGATTCATAAAGAAGGTGTGGCATTAATCAGGGAATGGATAAAAGATATGCCTAAAGTGAAAAGATAAGTTTACATATAGAAAATATTAAAGCCATGCAAAATATTCATTGATTTTACATGGCTTTTTTGTTGGCAAAAATAATGGCAGATGATTATGCCTGGTTTATTTTCGTAATAGCATTTGCGCTTAATTGCTTTCTCTTTCATTAATAGCCCTTTGTACTTTTCCATAATAATAATCTGACTGAATTTTCCTTGCAGTTTCTTTTAATTCAGCATTCAGTGAATCATTTTCAGGCATTTTTTCAGCAATCTTTGTCAGCACTTCCGACTGATAATAATCTGAACCGATAGTACCAGCATAATAGATGAGTTGTCTCCAGCCTGTTACATCATCATTGCCTGCATCAACAAGTTGCATTAATATTCCTGACTTGTAATAATCACTTTTTATTCCCTGCATTGCTTCTATTGCCTGGGCATATCGGTTTTTATTCAATCCATTATTTTTCAATAACCCTGAAATGATTTCTGACTGATAGTAATCACTACCTATGCCTGAAATAATTTTTATCACTTGTAAAAAGTCATTATCCGAAAGGGCAGGTTCATTTAAAAGTTTATTTATCACCTGGGTTTTGTAATAATCGGAAGACATATTCCCTATTGCATTCAAATATGCAGCTCTTATTACATCATCTTTTAGATAAGATGTTGCCACTTCCTGCATCAGCTCTGATTTGTAATAATCGCTTGAGATAAACTCGTTGGCTTTGTTTAATACTGCAGCCATTTCCTGCTGAGATAGTGGTGCATTTTTCAAAAGCGACGAGAGATAAATTTCCTTTGTATAATCACTGTTGAAACGGCTTACCTCATCCAATACACCAGATGTGCCTTTCATAGAAAAAATTCTTTTTGCTCTGTTTGATGCATCTATACCTCCGTTGATCATAAACTCCACACAAGATGCAATCAGTGATTTGTCGGATGCATCTAAAACAGATTTTCTTTTTCTGTTAATTGTATAATCCAGGCTACCATCCTTAGCTGGTGTAATGTATAATAGCTGGTCTCCTTTCCTGAAATCTACAAAACCATCATTAGAAATTTTTTGTATTCCCAAATCATCGGCTGTTAACAACACATCACCTCTTACAGTAAGATTGATTTTTTTAGAACCATCATTTATTTTTAGACTATACCTGCCATTGTTTCTTGAGACAGACATATTTTTTCTCTGTGCTGATACATCAAGTATCAAAATAGAAATAGCAATAAGGATTAGAAAAATCTTTTTCATCATATTTATTTACAGGTAAAAAATAAAAAAAATAAAAGGTATTTTTTTTATAGTATTTATGAAATGATGCATCAAGTTGACGCTTCATACTAACTACTCAGTTCGCAACGATTTTACCGGATTTGACAATGCAGCTTTTACTGCCTGGAAACTCACTGTTATCAATGCTATCAACAGAGCGCCAATGCCTGCTACAACAAACATCCACCACTCAATATTGATGCGATAAGCAAAATTATTCAGCCAGTTGTGCATTGCCCACCAGGCAAGTGGTGTTGCAATAATAAATGAAAGCAATACCAGTTTTACAAAATCTTTACTGAGCATTTTTACAATACCCTGTACACTTGCACCCAAAACTTTCCTGATACCAATTTCTTTGGTGCGTTGTTCTGCAATAAATGTAGCAAGACCAAATAAACCGAGACATGCAATGAATATGGCCAACACAGAAAAGATCAATGCGATCTCACCTGCCCTTTGTTCTGCACGGTACATCTCATCAAAAGATTCATTTAAAAAACGATAGCTGAAAGGCATACCTGAAGCAATTGTCTTCCATTTGTTTTGTATTTGAGTGATAAGGTTTTGAATGTTCCCTGCATTTACTTTAAATATGGCCGAATTGGTATTTTTTCCAAGCATGAAACATAAAGGTCCAACCTGCTGATGCAATGATTCAAAATTGAAATTTTTAACAACACCAATAATATGATATGAAGATTGTTGACCATCATTATCAGTATTGTAAATTTTTTGGCCAATTGGATTCGTAAAACCCAAAAGCTTCATCGCAGTTTCATTGATGATGATTGCAGAAGAATCACTCCCGAAGTCTTTTGAAAAATTCCTGCCTTGTATGATTTGCATTCCAAGCGTTTTGACATAATCATAATCTACACCCCAATTTTGCATATCCAAACTGTTTTGAGGAGTTGGGACAGCATCTTTGGAATAAGTGTTATCATTTCTTGACGAATTGGAAACAGGTAAAAAACTGCTCAAAGTACCTTCTGTTACTCCGGGTAATTGGAGCACTTCATTTTTAAAAGTTTGTTTTGTTCCTTCATTCAAAGTGAAAAGGCCATCAATCACCAGCACCTGGTCTTTGTTGTATCCAAGATTTTTAGTTTGTATGAAATGCAGTTGCTCATAAACGATGATGGTGCCCACAATTAAAATAATGGATGTTGCAAATTGAAACACTACTAAAACACTTCTCAGTCCTCCACCCTTACTACCCAGTTTTAATTTTCCTTTTAATACTTCAATGGGTTTGAAAGCAGAAAGGAAAAATGCAGGATAGCTGCCAGCCAATAATCCAACAACAAAAGGTAATGCAATTAAAAACGGTAATATACTTGTTGAAAACAGATTGTTCAAGGTCATGTGCTTTGCAGCAATATCATTGAATACCGGCAAAACAAAATAATCAATCAGAATAGCAATCAACAAAGAAACCAGCGCAATCAAAGTTGATTCAAAAAGAAACTGGGATACTAATTGTTTTTTCTCTGTTCCCAATACTTTTCTAATGCCAACTTCTTTTGCACGTCCGGCAGAGCGGGCTGTGGTCAGGTTCATGAAATTGATGCAGGCAATGATTAAAATAAATAAAGCGACTGCAGAAAATATATATACATATTGTATGTTGCCGCTTGGGCTCAGTTCAAAACTATAATCTGAATACAAATGAATTCTTGTTAATGGCATCAAAGAATACTGAAGATTATTCCCGGCTTTTCTGAACTCATCCATACTGTTGATATTCATGAATCGTTTTGCATAAGGCATCACATACCTGTCAATATACTGGTCAAAATTTTTCTCAAAAGCTTTATAATCTGTACCGGGTTTTAATTTAATATAAGTATAGAAATTATGACTGGTGATAGCGCCCCAATCATAGTTTACATTTTTCATTGAAAACAAAAAATCAAAATGAAAATGTGTATTATCAGGGATATCTTTTATGACTGCTGTAATCTTATAAGGAGTGATATTATTATCTTTTATTTCAATCGTTTTCCCTAAAACATCGGTGGTTCCAAAATATTTTTTTGCAGTAGACTCAGTAACTACCACAGTATTGGGTTCATCCAATGCGTGCTTTGTATCTCCTGCTATTACAGGCAATTGAAATACTTCAAAAAATGTAGAATCTGCATTACCAACATTTGTTTCATTAATATACACATTCCCTTTCTTAACAAGTTTATTTCCACTAAAAGTATAAATACGTGTGTATTGTTCTATCTGTGGATTATCCTTTTCCAATAGCTGGCCCATCATATCACTGGTAACAGGCATGTGCAGATTGGAACCTCCTATGCGTATATCTGAATTAATCCTGTAAATCCTGTTGGCATCAGGAAAGTACCGGTCATAACTTAATTCATTGGTTACATACAATGTAATCAGCAAAAAGCTGGCAAGACCAATTGCAAGACCTGCAATATTGATGAAAGAATATATCTTATTCTTTGAAATATTCCTCCAGGCGATTTTGAAATAATTCTTGAACATTATAATCAATTACGAATTACAAATTACGAATTACGAATTTTCAATTAACCATTAACAATTATCAATTACGAATTATCAATTACGAATTACGAATTTTCAATTAACCATTAACAATTATCAATTAACCATTATCAATTATCAATTACGAATTATCAATTATCAATTATCAATTACGAATTATCAATTATCAATTAACCATTAACAATTACGAATTACGAATTATCAATTATCAATTAACCATTATCAATTACGAATTACGAATTATCAATTAACCATTAACAATTTTCAATTAATAATTAAAAAACAACATTCTTTTCTGTAAACTTTCAATACACGTGCCAATGCTGAAACCCTTATGTAACAAGCATTTCAGAATGGAATGATATTCCAGGTGTCCGGTTTCGTACACTTGTTGTGCTGTTTTGTAACTATAATTACCTGCAGAAATTATACTGCTCCTCTCCTTTTGTTCAGCTTAAATATTTTCCTACAATCGGTACACGCCTGCCTACTCCAAACGCTTTTTCAGATATGCGGATAATGGGACAAAACTGGTTGCGTTTATATTCATTGGTGTTTACCAGTTTCAATGTGCGGTCAACAATGGCAGCATCAAAACCAAGTGCTTTTATTTCTACAGGCCCTAATCTGCGTTCGACATACTGATACAAAATCGTATCAAGTACTGCATAATCAGGAAGGCTGTCACTGTCTTTTTGATTGGGTCTTAATTCAGCGCTTGGCGCTTTGGTTAAAATATTTTGTGGAATAATTTCTTTTTCTCTATTCAGATATTCTGCCAATGCATATACCTGCGATTTATAACAATCACCAATCACACTCAATCCGCCAGCCATATCACCATACAATGTACCATAGCCTGTAGAAAGCTCACTCTTGTTGGATGTGTTCAATAAAATGTATCCAAACTTATTGGCAATAGCCATCAATAAATTACCACGTATCCTGCTTTGAATATTTTCTTCAGCAATTGAAAAAGGTAAATCTTTAAATTTAGGTTGAAGTATATGCAGGAATTCTTCATAAATATCATTGATGCGAATGATGTCATAAGGGTTACCAAGATTTTTACTGAGTTGCGCTGCATCGTTTACTGAATGATCTGATGAATAAGGTGAAGGCATCAAAACAGCCCGCACATTTTCATTACCTAATGCTTCACATGCCAGCGTTAAAACCACAGCACTATCAATGCCACCGGATGATCCAAGTATTGCTTTTGTAAAACCCATTTTATTAAAATAATCCCGAATGCCCAGCAACAATGCTTCATGTATCATCGGCAGGTTCAGTGAAGGATTAAAATTATTTACAATCATTTCTGTGTTAGGCAAATGATCTGCCGGCTCAATAACGGGTTCATCAATCGTGCCATCATCGTTCAAAAAAACTGTTGCAAAATCTTCTTTGAACATATTTAAAAACCTGCACAGGTTACCGTTTTTGTCAAACACAAGTGATGCTCCATCAAAAACAATTTCAGTCTGGCTGCCAACTGTATTGCAATAAAACATGGGTAGTTTATATTTCAAAACATTCTTTTTTATGGTGGCTTTCCTGTCTTCGTTATGTGTATAATCAAATGGCGAGGCACTGATATTCAACATTACATCCGGATTTTGTTTCATCAGAATATCCATCGGGCAAATACGGTATAAAGGGTTATCGCCGAGGTTCCAGATATCTTCACATATTGTGATTGCTAACTTTTTCTCTTTAAACTCAACAACTTTCCAATCGAATGCAGGCTCAAAATACCTGTATTCATCAAACACATCATAAGTGGGCAAAAGTGTTTTATGAATTACGGCTTTGATTTCTTTTTCATACAGGAAAAATGCAGCATTGAATAAATCTTTTCCTTCAATATTAGGATTGCGGGCAGGTGAGCCAATCAACACAGCAATATCATCAGCAAATTCTTTGATAGTGTCAATGGCTTTATAACATTGATTGATAAAATCATTGAACTCAACAAAATCTCTTGGCGGGTAACCACAAATACACAGTTCACTGAACATGACTATGTCGGCACCATCTGCTTTTGCTTTATTGATGCCTTCAATAATTTTTGTGGTATTGTTTTCAAAATTGCCAATATGATAGTTTTGCTGTGCTATTGAGATTTTCATTTTTCTGATTTCAGTGCAAAGCTCGTGTTTATCAAAAAAATTAACAACTTACTTGTTGATGTTGTATTTATTTGCAAGCGGGAATTATTGTTCAAATCAAAAATGTTTTTGAATCTTTCAATAAACCCATTTTATTTTTAGTAAAGTATAATTTTTTACATGAAATATTTTTGGATCACACTGCTAACAGGGATAATTTTTTTGAGTTGTAAAAATGAGAAACCTGCACCTGATGTTTCCAATATTAAAGTGGACATCCAATTAAAGCGGTTCGACAAAGATTTGTTTTCAATTGACACCAATAATATTGAGGCCTCATTGTCCAAGCTGCAACAAGACTATGGTTCATTCCTCAATGATTACCTCTACAACATCATGATATTGCCACCACAACCCGACAGTGTTGCTGTCAAAATAAAAATGTTTTTGCATGATTATCGTTTTGTTTATGATTCGACACAAAAGGATTTCGGTGATTTTGAAAATGTTTTTCAACAAATAAAAAAAGGGTTACAGTTTGTAAAATATTATTTTCCCCAGTATAAAACACCGGCTACTGTTACCACATACATCGGCCCGATAGAAGGCTACGCAAATGTCTTAACCCAAAGCGGTTTAGCAGTGGGGTTGCAACTGTATCTTGGAAAAAATTTCCCGGTATATAGTTCTGAAATGATTTCTGAAGTTTATCCCGATTATTTGCAGCGGAGATTTGAACCACAGTATATCCCGGTGAATTGCATGAAAAATATTGTCAGTGATATTTACCCTGAAAAAAATGGCAGCGACCCATTAGTATATCAGATGATTGATGCAGGCAAGCGACTGTATCTTCTTGATCATTTCCTGCCACAACTGGATGATACTTTAAAGACTGGTTATACCCAACAACAACTCAAAGGTTGCTATGACCATGAAGCTGATATCTGGAACTATTTTGTACAGAATAACCTGTTGTTTATTACAGATCAGATACAGGCCCGGGATTATATGCAGGATGGGCCTTATACTGAAGCATTAGGGAAAGCATCGCCAGGTTTTATAGGCCAGTTTGTGGGTTGGCAGATAGTAAAAAAGTGGATGGAGGACAACCCTAAAATAACCTTACCGGAATTACTCAAGGCTCCCGAACAAAATATTTATAATGAGGCAAAATACAAACCGAGGTAAAAAAGAGTCGTTTTCAAGGGCTGTTTACAACAAAATCACTTTGGGGCAGAATTAACGAATAACTAAATGTTGGAAACTTTTGAAATTCCCTATCTTGCAGCCCTTATAAAAACAATCAATGTCTGAAGCAAAAAAACATACACCTGTAACAAATAAACCTGTTCATCAGGTACATACGCTGTTCAATAAAGAAAATTATAAGTGGATGGCCATTGGTGGCGTCATTATTATTCTGGGTATGGTATTGATGAGTGGCGGTAAAAGCCAGGACCCAAATGTTTTTGATCCGAAAGAAGTGTATAGTACAACACGCATCACTATTGCTCCTATCTTAATCATTGGAGGTTTACTGCTTGAGCTTTATGCTATCCTGCGCAGACCAAAACAAAAAGCCAACGTATAAACTAAAGTGGGTTGTGGCAAAATATTTACACCACAAATACAAAAAGATTTCTTCCCATCGGGCAGACAAAGTATTCTTTTTATATTCTGATTTTTATAAAACAATCTGTAACATGAAATGTTGCAGCAATTTTTCATGTACTTATAACCAAATCAACGCATGACTATTTTCCAGTCTATCATCCTTGCTGTTATTGAAGGCATAACAGAATTTTTGCCAATATCTTCAACAGGCCACATGATCATTGCCAGCTCTGTAATGGGCATTGCATCAGATGAATTTGTAAAACTTTTTGAAGTAGCAATACAACTGGGTGCTATTGTATCTGTAATCATCTTATACTGGAAAAAGTTTTTTCCTTTAAACCGTTGGAATTTTTATTTCAAATTATTGGTTGCTGTTGTACCAGCTTTAGTGCTTGGTTTTTTATTGGGTGATAAAATTGATGAATTATTACAAAGCCCTACAACTGTTGCTATCAGTATGATCATTGGTGGGGTTGTGTTGCTGTTTATTGATAATTTTTTCAAAAATCCTACAGTTGACCATGAAGATAAAATCAGTTTTAAGAGTAGTTTTTTTATTGGTTTATGGCAATGCCTTGCAATGATTCCGGGCACAAGCCGCAGCGCTGCAAGTATCATCGGAGGTATGCAACAAAAACTTACCCGCCGTTTAGCTGCTGAATTTTCATTCTTTCTTGCCATACCAACAATGGCTGCAGCAACAGGATATAAACTTCTTGAAACTTACAAGACAAACCCTGAAATAATCACAAATTCAGAAAACATGAAGTTGCTGATCATCGGCGCTGTCATTGCTTTTATTGTTGCGATGATTGCAATCAAATTCTTCATTGCTTATTTACAAAAACATGGCTTTAAAGTATTTGGATACTACAGAATTATTGTTGGTGTTGTTATCCTTATTCTTCTTTGGAAAGGCCTTATTGTTTAGCAGTTTCTGAATTTCATTAATCCGTTTTTTTATAATATCGTATAATAACTTTTATTGCACTTCGACAATACATGTGAGATTGCAATAAGATTGGTATTTTTAAAAAATGATTTATTGAATTCAAAATACTATCATCATGAAAACACAATTCAGACAAATTTTCTTTTATACATTTTCCATCTTCACCATTTATAGTTGCAGCAATACAGGCAACAATACAACCACTTCGGATACAACTGCAAATAATACAGAAACATCAACTACAATAAATGCTGCTGCAAACATTGCCGGCACTTATTCATTTGGCAATAATATTGAAAAAGAAGCTGTAGGTTCAGTAAAAATTTATCCCATAACAAATGATTCAGTGATTTTTTTTCTTGATGTAAACCTCGGCGCTCCATCTTATAATTCAGGCCAGTTATTGGGGAAAATGGAAATCAAAGACAGTGTTGCAACTTATCAATCAAAAGCAGGTGATAATTCGATGAATTGCGCACTCAGTTTTCATTTTTCTGATGGGCAGGTCACAATAACAACTGATTCCAGCCACAATGATTGTGGATTTGGCGGCAATGTAACAGCAGATCATACATTCAAGCTTATTGATAAAACAACACCTGAATATTATATCAACGGCACTGGTGATACCATTTTTTTTAAAGGCTTATCTGTTGATTGATATTTGAACTGAGATAAAAATATAAGCCAATGCCATTACTTGGTAAATAACCTGCATAAAAGAAGCATTGATTTGAACTAATTTATAATCTCTTCCTGATTATAACAAACACTGTTATAGCAAGACATAAATAAATAAACAGGTTGGGAAATTGCACAAACCAGGTGCGGAAATTATTTGGATGTATTCCGTTGACCTGGACAAAAGGATCAGTATCTCTTTGTTGTTGGATGATTTCTCCATTAGCATTGATAACACCTGAATAGCCGTTATTACTATTAACAACAACATCCTTTCTTGTTTCCACAGCTCTCAGCCTGGTATTTAAAAAATGAAACTTCACAATGTAGGTATCATTAAACCATCCGTCATTACTCATATTGCATAAAAATTCAGCACCTTTTTTTGCTGCATCCCTTGCTGAATTTTCGATGAGTGATTCATTACAAATCATGATTCCTGCTTTACCATAAGGCGTTGCAAGAGGTGCGGCATGGCTTGCATTTTCACTAACAAAAAATCCCTTACTTGAAAAAAAGGGAATATTCATACCGCTAATTGGTTTTTCGATGAATGACAATAGTTGTTGTTTATCATAGCGTCCTGCAATTTCACCATTAGGTAAAAGACAATATGCAGAATTATTAACCACATTGTTTTCAACTTCAGAATTCATTCCAAGGATATGTGTTGCACCTGAAGAATGTGACTCTTTCAGGATTTCACTGACAAGGTCATCATCTTTTCTAAAAGTCCAGGGTATAGCTGATTCTGACCAAAGAATGATATCCGGTTCTTGTGCAACTGCTGCTTTATTCAAATCCAGCAATCGTTGCACCAGCATATTGCCATTGTTATCATCCCATTTGATATCAGGCAAAATATTTTCTGACAGCACAGCTATGCGTACAGTTTTATCTGTTGTACCCTTGTTGTTGAAACTTTCAAAGATGATGTATCCACTTAAAAGATATAAAAGTAAAACTGCAACAGGGATAGATAATTTTTTCCATTGTTTGCCATAAAAAAAATACGCAAACAGGTAGTTGACAACAACAACAATAAAACTAATTACAGACATTCCAAAAATTGATGCAGGTTGCACAGCAAACAAATTGCCTAAAAACGAATTACCAGGAAAAAAATTAAACCAGGGCATGCCGGACATAATTTGCGACCATACAAATTCATACAAACAAAATATTGCTGCAATTCCTATGCAGTTAAACAGCAAAGCAAATTTTCCTTTTTTCAATTTGATCAGTGCAGTACACCATATTAAACAACCCCAGTATAAACCTGCTATCACAGCACATATCAAAAACACAGCAATGCCATATAAAAAGCTATAACCAGTAAACCTTTCCGCTCCTTTGATTATCCACATATAAGCAAAACAGGAAAAAATAAGACCAGTAATAAATCCATTAATAAAAATCTTTTTTTGCTTTACATCAAACGTTGAAATAAATAAAGGGACAAGGCAAATACACCCGGCAACAAAATTGTTTTCACCAATTGCTACAAATAACAACAACCCTGAAATCGTTGCAAGTAGTGTTGGTGAGAATTTTATATTCATCATGAATGTTACAAATTAATAAAGAGGTGTATGATTGAAAAAAGAAAAGAGCCGGAATAGGCCCTTTTCTTTTTATCGTTTTAAAAAAAATTTATTGTACCACTATTTTCAATTTAGATGACAAAGATGTGCCATCTAATTTCAGCATATAAATTCCTGCAGGCAATTGTTGCTTCAGGTTTAATTTATAGTTGCCCGAAGTGTTGGTATTAATCAATTCCTGGTGAATAATTTTCCCTGACACATTACTCAAAGTTGCTTTGACAGATGAACCATTATAATTGTTGATTAAAAAATTAATATCACCATGAGTTGGATTTGGATAAACATTAATCAAAGCATTCTGCAACACAAATTTCAACGAGCGCACATCAGAGATTTGATACTGGCCATCATTGTCATATTGTTTAATTCGGTAATAGTTTACACCATTCATAGGTTTTGTATCAACAGCCTGGTAGTTGTGCGATAATGATGTTGTACCATGACCATTTACAGTTGCAATCGCTTTATAATTTTTACCATCATTGCTTCTTTCCACATCAAACCTGTTGTTATTGTTTTCCGTTGCCGTAGTCCAAGTAATGAGCGCCCTGTCATTATCCGCTTTCACTTTAAATGAAGTAATGTTTACTGGTAGCACCGAAGCCGTGGTGAGCGAAGGATAAGTATAACCCACAGGATAAGTGGCCGCATCCACCCTGAAGATATAAGTTGTACTCGGCTTTATCTTCAATGTTGGCTTAAATACATATTCATACTCGGTGGTTTGGCCTGTTTTCAGCGTATGTGCTGGTAATTTATTTGATGCAAGAATTATTTGACCGGGGTCATAAGTATAACCCGTACTTTGCCCGCTCAGTTGATGCGTGGTAGGCTCGAGGTCTGTAACATTTGTACTGGTGGCTGCCAACACAAAAGCTGTAGTGTCTGCATCGGGGATAACTCTAATTGTATCCCAGGTAGTACCATCATCTTCTGAATATTCAAAGAATGCGTTTTCCAGCGTACCACCGCTACCATTATTGTATAATTCAATACGTAATCGAAGGACACTATCAACAGAAGCTATTGTAATTGCAGTATTCTGATCTGCCCGCCATGTAGCTGATGTTTCTGAACCGTCATCATTGCGCCAGCGCCAGACACCCTGTGTTGTAAATGCAAATAAGTTGTAGCTGATTACAACCATTACAATAAGAAGTAAACCTTTTTTCATAATAGATAGAATTAATGATTAAAAATTTCAGTTTTAAATTTATAAAGAAAGAATTTGTTTTAATGTTAAATGGTCATTTATATTTTACGGTAATAAATCTCGGTCTTAAATGGTACGGATGCCTTGTAATATTTTCAACAAAATTGAATGAATTTACATTATAGCTGATGAGCAATTCACCGGGCTTTGAGAGATGCGGATGCGCCTTTGCATTATATGTGTAGAAATCAATGGCGTCATATATTTCAGGTGTCTCCCACACTTTTTTAGCAGGCTGAAATGGCCCCCATGGATGCTCTCCTGCCTGTATCACCACATCCGGTGAATTGGTATCAAGTTCATACGTGGCTATCACCCGGCCATCATCCATAAAACTCACACTCATTTCATTGGAAATTCGGCTTGTCAATGCAGTGCTATTATTGATATCTTTATCCCATTCGCTACCATTCCAGAAACGCCATTGATCAAACTTTTCAAAAGCGCTGTCTTTTACCCTTGCCACCAGTAATTCTTTATTTGGCCCACGCACACCATACACATAAATATAACCATCAGGATGTGGTGCGCCTGCTCCCACTGTGTTGGGTAATACACTGATACCAAAAACTACTTTACCTTTTCCTTTGCTGTCTTTAAGAAAAAAGGGTACATCCAATTGGTATTGGTTGGTATAAGGCGGCCTGCTGTTTTTAGGAAGTGCAATTAATGCAAGACCGATGTCATCAAATGGATAAATACCACCAGGTACACTTTTTACACGATAGGCAAAAAGATATGTTGTGCTGTCCATTGCATGATCAAAGACACCATCACCCAACCAGTAATAATCGCCGGGTTTTGAATTGGGTGTATGTGGCTCAAACATGGAGATAGCTTTGCCTTCACTGTCTTTTTTATAATAAAAATGTATATGATTGGGATCAACATGATCACCATCCATATAAGCAACAGAGTTGTGTAATAATTGCCAGTCTGACTGTAAAGTATCATCAACAATATTACCGATGATGCCATCACTGAACCAGAAAAATGTATTGGTTGATGCGGCTTTACCAGGCGCTTCTACACCATTTGTTGCCATGCTGTAAATTCCATCAGATCCAATCCATCCCGTATCGTGCCTGAATATCTCAGCCCATTGTGGTGCAGGCGCTGTGATGATCTGGTTGGCAGAATCTTTTTCATACCATCTTGCATGCGATATCACACCGCTATTTGCAGTATTATTTGATGCAACAGGAGAAGATAGATTACATCCTGCAGCCATCCATAAAAATCCACCAAACACAATCACAGAAAATATATTTCCTGCTATTTTGTTATATAATTTTTTTGTGTGAACCATGCTGACCTCCTCCATTTTTATGGCAATAATTTTATGTTGACAAATCTTGGCCTGTATAAATTCGGATGTGTGATTACATCATGCCAGAAATCCAAAGAATTTACATTATAGCTGATTAATAATTCATTTGGCTTTGAGAGATTAGGATGTGCTTTGGCATTATACACAATGAAATTTTTTGATGAATCAGGTTCTTTGCAATCCCACAATTTTATGATGGGCCCGAAAGGCCCCTGCGGGTGATTGCTCAATCGCAATCCAATGCTCCTGCCCAAACCATCTGTTTGAAATATCAATGCATACCTGCCATCAGGTAATGGTGATACACTCAATTCATTTGATGCACGGTCTGTGATAGCAGCCACTTTTTTGATGTCTTCATTCCATGAGCTTCCATCCCAGAAACGCCATTTATCAAATTGTTCAAAATCTTTTGGCAGCACCCTTGCTACCAACACTTCTTTTTTCTTTCCACGCACACCATACACATACACATAACCATCTGCATTTTTATAACCAGCATCTTCTAAATTAGGAAATACACCTGCGCCAAATGAACCATACGTTTCTGCTGTACCACTTAAAAAAAATGGTGTTTCAATTTGTTGCTGATCATGAAATGGTGGTTGACTTCCAAAAGGTAGTTTGATGATGGCATTACCTACTTCTGCAAAACCAAATGCTGCAGTGCTGGTATCTCTTACCCGGTATGCAAAAAAATATGTAGCACCTAAATCTTTATCTACAAATCCATCACCCAGCCAATAATAATCACCCTTCTTGGCATGTGGGGTTTTGGGTGTAAATAAACCAATTGGTTTTCCATCAATACTATCCCAATAAAATTGAAGATTGTTCTTATCAGGATCTGTATTTTTTAATATTCCTACTGAGTTGTGAATCATTTTAAACCCGGGCTGCAAACTATCATTGATGATATCACCAAGCATGGTATCGCTAAACAGCAACATTGTTTCAGGATTGTTGGCACCTGCTGTATCAATGCCATTCATTGGGATTGAAAAAATACCATCAGCTCCAAACCAACCATGTTTCCGATAAAATAAATCCGTCCACTCTGTTGCTGGTGCAGCAGTGAAATGAAAAGTAGTGAGATCAGTAGCTGCCTGTATTTTTTCTTTGCTTTCACCACAACCCAACAACAATGAAAAGCTTAAAATAGTTATGACGTTTTTAATACTCATACTGAATCCTATATGTCTTAATTATTGTGCCTGGTAAGTATATTGAAAAACTTCATGATCGCTTAAACCGAAAACAGTAAGGTCAAGTGTAATATTCATCACCCATTTATCATTACTCAGCGATTGTATGTCATACACTTCAGTAGTAATCTGGGATGTATTGAAAACGGAATGATATACATCAGTGAAAGTTTTTTCATCGGGGCTCACCCACCATTTATCATAGATGTTGAAACCATCGAAAGTACAACCACTACTACCGTAATCAACATTTAAAGTGCTGTCATCATAATTAAATGTCCAGATATTATCTCTTTCACAATCATTTTCAGATTCCGAAGGAGGTGTAGCTGTCAACCACATTTTTGAAATCAGTTTCCATTTATGTGATGCAATAATTTGCGCAGCGGATGGAATGGTATTTATCGTAAGATCTTTTTCAGCAGCATTACCTTTTGAATCTTCAAAATGAAAATTAATGCCAACCAGTTTGTTCACTTCTGTAGGCTGATAAGTATATTCAAAAATATACCTGAATGTATTTTCTCCAATGCTGACAGGGGTTACAGACTGTACGCCAAAAGTATCATCAGGCGCAAGGTTAATTGTTTTTGAAATCAACAGTTTTCCTATACCATAAGGTGCAACAATGTCAAGCGTATCTAACAAATCCTGTCCTGATTTACCGGTTACATTCACCGGGTGTAATTTCAATACCGGCAGGTTGGGGTCAGGAGTATCTTTTTTACACGATACAATAAAAATGGTCGTTGATACCATTACACAAATGATCAATAGGGCAATTCTCTTCATGGTATTAATTATTTAATGTTGATTGATTTAGTTTAACTGATGTTTTATCTTCAGCATGCATAAAATATTTTTCAATTTCTTCCAGTGATTTTCCTTTTGTCTCAGGTATTAATTTTAAAACAAACACAAATGCAAATATTGACATAATCATATAAATCCAGAATGTATAGGCGCTACCAATTGCACTTAACAACATCGGGAAAGATTGTGATACTGCATATACCGAAATCCAAAGAAAAAATATGGATACCGACATGGCTTTACCACGATTCCTGTTAGAAAAAATTTCTGCAATCACAACGAACGCCAATGGTCCAAGCGATACTGCAAAAAAAGCGATGTAAGCAAGAATAGCCACCAGCACCACATAGCCTTTTGCCACATCAAAATAAAATGCACCACCCACAACTGCAAGGCATACAGCCATGCCTGCAGTACCTGCCAATAATAAAATGCGACGGCCCCAATGGTCAACATATTTTATAGCAACCAAAGTAAATAAAACATTGATTACACCCACCAATACAGTCTGCATCAATGCAGAACTGGTGGCATCACCGGTTGATTTAAAAATCTCTGGTGCATAATACATGATGGCATTGATACCTGTTACCTGAGAAAAAATACATAACACAACACCAATCAGCAAAGCTTTGCGCACACCCGGTTTGAATATCTCAGAAAAGCTGCCTTGTTCTATATTCAATGTGTCTTTTATCTCAGATAATTCAAGCTGTGCTTTTTGTTTGCCGTTTACTTTTGTAAGTACATCATCAGCTTCATTCCATCTTTCTTTTGACGCCAGCCAGCGTGGGCTTTCAGGCACAAAAAACAACATGACTAAAAAGATCACAGATGGAATGATACCTGATCCAAACATATACCGCCATCCTGTTGAAATATTCCATACTTCATCGTGCCAGCCGGCAATAGTTGCATTGACAAAATAAATCAATAAGATACCAGAAACAATACCTAATTGATTAACTGAAACTAACCTGCCACGTATTTCCGCAGGCGCTATTTCAGCTATATACATCGGTGCTATCATTGATGCAGTGCCAATACCAATACCACCGATTAATCTGAAAAATACAAACCATGACAAACTCAATGGCATAAGAATGCCGGCAGATGAAATAGCAAACATCAACCCTGCTGTTATCAATAATTTTTTGCGTCCAAACTTATCACTCATCACACCTGAAAACATAGCGCCGATAATACAACCAATCAAAGCACAGGAAGCGACCCAGCCTTTCATGGCGGGCGAAAGTCTATACAGCTTTTCTATAAAGCCAATTGCGCCTGCTACAACAGCAGTATCATAGCCAAATAATAAACCACCAACTGCTGCTACAATTGTCGCTTTATATACATACCATATATTTCCTTGTTTGTTCATATAGTTTAATTAATTCGATAATCAAGCAGATTTTCAGTTCGGACAAATGCTTTGATTGTAGCGCATTGTTTACTTTCACTTTCACCATAAGGACGAATGGTGTAGTTAGCAACATTTGAAGGCACAATAAATGTCTCAGCATAATGAACAATAAATGGCTCAAATGCATTGGCAGGGCTTTCCACAATTGCTTCTCTCCCTTCTATCAGGTTCAATACATTCACCACTCCATTTGTGTTGTGTACCACTTTATCGGTAAACCAATGCCTTCTTGTTTCAATAAAAGACGTTGCATCCAAACCTGTTCTTTCTTCTGTCCATCCATTTCCTTCTGCAACTTTCTCAACTTTGTTGATGATGTTTTCTTTCGTCCATTGTTTAGTGCGATACCATTGTATCACTTCTTTTCCATGATCCAAAGAGATAGGCCTTGGTTTTCCATCAAGCCCCATCCTGCCCCAGTCCCACAATTTAAAAGTGAAAATGTATGGTGTTGCGCTTATCTCTAACACCATCGTATTGGCGCCGGAGCAATGCACAGTGCCAGATGGAATCAATACATGGTCATGTTTTTTTACAGGCCACTTTTCAACGTAATCTTCTGCTTCAAAATTTACACTTTCTTCCTGTGCAATTTGCAAAGCATGAATCATTTTTTCAGGTACAATATTTTCCTTTAAGCCGAGATATACAAACGCATCTTCTTTTGCATCGAGTATATAATAACTCTCATCCTGCGTATATGCCATCCCGAATTTTTCACGGATATATTGTTTCAAAGGGTGCACCTGAAGGCTGAGATTACCTCCATCTATTGTATCTAAAAAATCAAAGCGAATGGGAAATTCATCACCAAAAGCCTCAAAAACTTTTTTTCCCAGTAGCTCTTTTGGTTTTGCAAAAACAAGATTGATAGATGGTGTCTCAAAAGTGATGGCGTTATCAAATTTAAACACCAAACTATTTTCTTCCGGCACACAATCAAAACCCCATGCATAGTTTTGAACAGAACGGTCCAGGTCAATTACTTCTTTCAGCCATTGCCCGCCCCATGGGCCCGGGTCAAAAAACGGCACCAGCCTGAAAGGCCTGTAAATACAGCATTCCAGCGCATATCTGAATGTATCGGCAGTGATCATTTTTGGAAAACCTGTTTGCGTAGTATCCAAAACATAATCCCATTTGTTCATCAGATTTTTCTTATACCTGTCAAGCACCCGCCAGTCAACAAAAAAACTTCTTTTATACTGGTAAGAAAATTCTGACTGTTTATTATCAGCAGCCATATTACTGATTTCATTGCGCCTGAAGCGTAACTGAATTTCCCAACGAGGCATATCGGCATAAATAAGCAAATCAGCATTTTCAGCAATGAGAGCAGCTCCGGTTCCATAAACTATTGTGAGTTCCTTATTATTACCTTCAATTTTTTGTTTCAGGAATTGAATGGCTCCGGCATCAAAAAAATCTTCGATATTCAATGGCGTTATATAACCAAACACCGGGTCATCAGTTACAAAAGGATAGACCATTTTTTCAATCACTTGTGAAGGTTTTAATGCAATTGAAGCATGTACCATTTCAGCATTCAGGATGGCTTGTTGAAATATATTTTTTATTGCATCCTCATCTACACCATGATAACATTCAATTGCAATAATAATTTTATTCTTACCCTTTCCGGTAATGATAGTTTTCAATGTAGCAACAATATCGTCCCAACCTGCAATACAGTTATGGCCTTTGATTTTTACTGTCGGAAATTTATCAAAATTTGATTTCAAACTTTTTTATTTTTTATTGCTTATTTTAAATATTAAACCCTTGTTTATTTTTAAGTGTATTTTTTAAAATTCAATTTCGGAGCTTCGCAAATACATTTAAGTTAATTCCTTCTGGCAATATCGTATTTTGGCTCAACCATACAACAAGCTAATTATTATACACCAACCAGGCTGCACCTAACAAGGCTGCAGCATTAATATTTTCTGCTGCCGCAATCTTTACCTTTCCCCATGGTGTCCAGGCATGTGCATCTGTTTTTTGTTGAATGTATGGAATAATAAAATCTGCACTTGCCATTACACCACCACCAATGATCAGCACTTCCGGATCATACGCATGGATAAGATTGACTGCTGCTGCACTCCATACTTCCACACACCTGTCTCTTAAAATTTTCGCAAGGCCATCCCCTGCTTTTGCCAACCGGAAAATGTTTTCAAAATCCACATGCTTTTCAAGGGCTAAATTACTCTCACTCCAACCAGCATTATTTCTTGCAATGTTTTCAATATTCCAGGTGGATGCTTCTGTTTCCACACACCCAATGTTGCCACAATTACAAGCAGTTCCATGTATATTAATTGTAAAATGACCGCCTAAACAACCAGCCTGGAAATGTTTTCCCCTCAGCACTTTTCCTTCAATGACTGCAGACGAACCAACGCCCGTTCCAATCGTCATCAATACTACATCGTTGTAACCTTTACCTTTTCCATATTGCCATTCACCAACCAGCGCACAACGGGCATCATTTTCTATTTCAAGTTTTGTGTGCCAGGTATTTTTTACCCACTCATTCAAATCCAGCTCCACCACATCATTGAATTTATTATCAATAGAAAGCACTCGCTTTTGCATGCTGTCAACAATACCCGGCATTGATATACCAACACCTTTAATTTTATTTTTATCAACAGCATTTTGCAGCATTAATTCATTGACAGTTTGCTCAATGAATTTCAATTTATCTTTCAAACCATTTGATGATTCTGCATCAATAACTGCTGTACATATAATTTTATCATGGTCAACCAAACCAGTTTTAATTTTTGTTCCGCCAATATCCATTGCAATCACAATACCTTCATTCCCATCAACCGGAAGCTGATTTGTGTTTATCTTATTTTTTTGTATGGTTATTTCTTTATTCAATTATTTTTTCTTTTATTACCAACACATATCCGGTTTTTAATAACCTGTATTTTGTTTTAAATTGGGGTTCAGATCTACTTCATTTTGCGGAATAGGAAACAGATAATTTTTATCCTTAGGCTGAATACCAGGTTTTGCAACAGGAACAAGCGCTTCGAGTTGTTTTGTCCTTGCTAAATCAAACCATCGTTGCCCTTCTGCAACAAATTCCATCCTTCTTTCTTTCAAAACTGCTGCTCTGAACTGATCCTGTGTTAATCCAACATAATCAGGCACTGCAACTCTTTCTGTTGTACCATCCCAACGGGCACGTTTACGCACCATGTTGATATAAGTAAGCGCCTCACTTGTATTGCCCAATTCATTTTCTGCTTCTGCATACATCAATAAAACATCAGCATAACGTATAACAGGATAATCATTAGCTGATCCATTCCCTTTTGGTTCAGCGGTGCTGTCCCAATATTTTCTTATGTATGGATCAATGGAAGTAATGGTACCGTCAGGATTATAGACCTGTGTAATAAATGTTACTTCACGCCTGCGATCCTGCGGATCAAATTCATCATATAAATTTTGTGTTGGCGCCTGCCAGCCTTGTGCATTTTCAACACCTTCAACACTCAATGCAGGTGGCAACAAACGAACATTAAACTGGCCTACTTCCCAAAAACTGATAGTGCCACCACCATCACCAAAACCAACAGAGAAAATCGCTTCTTTACCACCACGGCTTGACAACTTAAAGACATCTGCAAAATCATCCCATAAAGCATATTGGCCTGAGTTGATGACTTCTTTACATTTCTCTGCACATGCCTGCCAGTTTTGTTGTGTGAGATAAACTTTTGCAAGAATAGATTTAGCTGCACCTTTTGTTGCCCTGCCTCTCCCATCACCAGGAGGATAATTATCGGGTAAATTTTCTGCATCAGTTAAATCAGTGATTACCTGGTTGTAAATATCATCAACTGAAACAATGGGTGGGGTTAATGGTTCATCTTCACTTAACACCAGTGGAATGCTACCAAACATGCGCACCAAATCAAAATATAAAAGCCCGCGCAAAAAATGTGCTTCATTCACAAACCTTGCCCTCAATGCAGTATCCATTTGTATTGCAGGAATTCTGTCAATTGCAATATTGGCCAAAGTGATGGCTTTGTAATGCATCGTCCATGTTTCCTGCAAACTGCTATTGACAGGAGTCTCAGTGAAATTGCTGATTTGATCCATGTCAGGTTGGAACACATTTTTATTTACCATCTCATCGGATGCACAACCTGCAATCACCCAAAATGTACTGTGATAAACACCCGCAGTAGAACCTGTGCTGGTGGAATTAAGATAAGCATATATTGCATTCACAGCAGCAATGGCATCATTTTCTGTTTGATAATAATTTGTGATGGCAACTACATTCTGAGGATTTTCTTCGAGGAATTTTTTACAGGAAGAAAGCATGAATGCAACAGCAATAATTATGATGATGAATGATGAATATTTTCTCATACTATTATTTTTAAAAATTAGAAACTAACAGTCAACCCAGCCTGGTAAACTTTTGATTGCGGATAACCGCCATTATCAATACCAATCAATGTTGTGCTTTGACCATACGTGTTGGCCTCTGGATCATAGCCTGTATAATTAGTGAGCGTCCATAAATTGCTTCCACTGATATAAACTTTAATGTTTTGAATTTTTAGTTTTTGCACAATTTTACGTGGCAGGTTATAACTCAGCGTAACATTTTTCAACCTTATATAAGAAGCATCTTCAACAATGGCTGAAGAAAAAATACCCACATCCAAACTACCTGAAGCCAAAGCCCTCGGGTATTTGTTTTCTGGATTTTCAGGTGTCCACCTGTTCAAAGCTGCTTCAGCTAAAACATTGTTTTGTCCTGTAAAATTTAAGAGGTTATAAGAATTGAAGTTGGCCATCTTATTACCCTGTGAGCCCTGGAAGAAAAAGCTGAGATCAAAATTTTTATACGACAAAGTATTACTGAATCCAAAAGTAAATTTTGGTTGTGCACTTCCAAGAATAGTACGGTCATTCGCATCAATTTTTCCATCACCATTGATATCGCGATATTTTCTGTCACCAGCTTTTGCAATAGATGCTGGATTGGGAGAAGTGGGCTCCTGGCCAACGAGTACAGGGCTTTTTGCAGCCTCTTCATCACTCTGAAAAATACCATCGAAAATATAACCATAGAAAGTGCCGATAGGCTGACCTTTTCTCAAAAGGCTTGCATTCAATAACAGGATATCTGTTTCAGTATTCAAGTTAGTTACTTTATTTCTGTTGAGTGAGAAATTGAATGATGTGCTCCATTCAAATGCACCTGTTGTGTTGATGGTGTGAAGATCAATATCAACACCTTTGTTTTGAATATTACCAACATTCAATAAAGTAGAACTGAAACCTGATGTTGTTGGAATAGGTGTTGACAACAATAAATTATAAGTAAGCTTTGAATAATAGTCTGCTGTTAAAGTGATCCGTTGTTTAAACAATCCAAAGTCGAGACCAAGATCAAATTGTTTGGTGCTTTCCCATTTCAGGTTTTTGTTGGCATAGCTTAATGGCTCCATTCCTGTATATACTTCACTGCCTGCTGAGCTGTTGAATACACCCTGTCCATAAGGCCCCACCAATGATAAAGACTGGTAAGGAGCAATAGCCTGGTTACCTATCACACCATAACTCACACGCAGTTTCAGGTCTGATACTGCATAAATTTTTTCCATAAATTTTTCTTTGGAAACCCGCCATGCAAAAGCGCCAGATGGAAAATATCCATACTTGTTGCCTTCAGAAAATTTTGAGGAACCATCAATACGGCCAGTTAATGTAAAAAGGTATTTATCGCTCAAAGTATAATTCACCCTGCCGATATAAGAAACCAAAGTCCATTGTGATTCATTATTCACGGGTGTCTGTGGGTTTTCTGCCACAGCAATATTATGATAACCTGTCCTGCCATCCGGGAAACCAAAAGCATAAGCAAACAAACTTTCATTATTGAATTTCTGCATTGTAAAACCAGCTACAGCATTGATGCGATGTTTATTGCGCCAGCTTTTATTATAGGTAAAAGTATTTTCATTCAGCCAGGTCAATCCATTTACATTTCCAACGGATGCTTCACCGTTGCTTGCCTGAGTACGTTTTAAAAAATTAGGTCCAAAAGATGCTTCATCATCATTGAAAGCATCTATACCAAAACTGGTTTTAAATTCAAGGTCATTGGTGAGTTTATACTTTGCATAGACATTACCAATAAATCTTGAACTTTTAGTTACTGAATTATATTCTTTTGCATCAGCGATAGGGTTGCCTAAAATTGTACCCCTGTCATTTTCATACGTATAACCGCCATTGATTGTTGAATCATAAACAGGCAAAATGGGATTAAACAATAATGCAGCAGTGACAACACCGGGAACTATCGTACCGGCATTGGTTAAGACGCCTTCTGAACTTGTCCTCGCATAAGTAATACTTGTACCAACGGTCATGCGTTTGCTTAGTTCACGGTCAAGATTGGCACGGAAACTATAGCGTTTAAAATTTGAATGAATGATGATTCCATCCTGGTCAAAGTATCCACCAGTAATTGCATATTTCGTTTTATCATCTCCTCCAGAAAAAGATATCTGATAGTTTGCCATGGGCGCCTGTCTGAATAATGCACCCTGCCAATCAGTGCCCACACCAAGATTTTTAGGATTAACATAAACAGGTGTTTGATTAGCTGCAAATTTTGCATCATTAACAAAGTTGGCAAACTGTTCTGCATTCAACACTTTCACTTCGTGTGCTATATCCTGCAAACCATAATAACTATCCAACGTCACAGTACCTTTGCCTGTTTTACCACGTTTTGTAGTAATGATTACAACACCATTGGCACCACGTGAACCATAGATAGCAGTTGCAGATGCATCTTTTAAAATTTCTATTGATTCAATATCATTTGGATTGATAGCAGATAAAGCTCCAATACGCGGTCCCAATGTTACGCCTACAGACATATCACCTGCATCACTATTGACCAACATTCCATCAATCACATATAAAGGTTCATTGCCGGCATTGATAGATGTGGTACCACGAATTCTTATTGATGTTTCTGCACCTGGTTTTCCAGATAACTGAGTAACCTGTACACCAGCTGCTCTGCCTTGCAATGCCTGATCAAAAGAAGTAACAGGGACATCTTTCATGTCTTCCGCTTTCACAGAAACTACAGAACCAGTGAGGTCACTTTTCTTCACTGTGCCATAACCTATCACCACAACCTGAGACAACTCATTACTATTGGGCATGAGAGAAATGTGAAGTGTTGTTTTATCTTTTATGGTCACTTCCTGCAATACATAACCAACATGTGAAAACACTAATGTTGCATTTGCAGGTGCGACAATCGAAAACTCTCCTTTGCTTCCGGAAGAAACACCTTCTGCCAGACCCTTCACTACCACACTGGCACCCACGAGTGGCTCACCTGCATCATCTGTGATAGTACCTGTAATGGTTTTTGTATTTTGTGCCTGCACTTTTGCAATGGCACCTATCATCAACATGCATAACAAAATAGCATGCACCCTGAATTGCTGAAAAATTTTCATTAGCAAGGTTTAATTTTTAATAAAAGCAATCAATTACATCACAAAAAGCCTATCTGTCTTTGGCTATATCAATCGTATAAGTAAAACTATCCGCCCTGTAATAACCAAGATTATATTCAATCGGCCTGTCACCCGGATCACATACAACCCGCTTCCGAAGGAGGATAGGATCACCTACTTTAATATTTAATTTTTCTGCCAGTCGTTTATTGGCAAGAATAGCACTGATACCCTCTTTTGAAACTGCCACAGTTACATTGTGTTCTTTCTCCAATCTTTCATACAATGGTTTTGAAAAATCTTCTTTTTCTGTCAGACCGGTACGGGGATGGAAATAAGAAATAAAATAAACTATCGGACCCTTATTCAATCCGCGCAATCTTTCCAGTTTAATAACCTTTGTTTTTTCTTTTATATTAAAGAGGCTGCATATCTCTTTGTCAGCAACAACCCAACTTACTTTGATTGAATAATTTTTAAAAGCCACACCTTTCTCATCCATTTCATGTGTAAAGCTGGTCCACTTGTTAAGCCTGGTGGTCAGGCTGTTCTTTGCCACTTTGGTGCCCACCCCTTTTTTACGCACCAGTAATCTTTCCTGCACCAGTTTATTGGCAGCCTGCCTTACTGTATTCCTTGATATACCCAGTTTTTTTGCGATATGCACTTCATTGGGTAAGAGTTTGCCATTCTGGTATTCAGGTTGCTCAATTAATTTTCTGAGCATCCCTTCAACCTGCAGGTGCAACGGCAATACACTTTTATGATCAATAGCAAGAAAGTCAGTCATGATAAGTTTAAATGTTCATATGTTCAAACATAGTGCTAATTTGAGCAAAGATTTTGATATATTCAAACATTTGAACATATTTATTTTTTAGGAATAATAAATTACCCTATTTTGTTGACAGAAAAAATTTCAATGGCATGAAAAGATTGTATGCATTTTTGGTTTTTTTCAGCATGGCAGGTTTGTCACAGTCGCAGGTTGTGCATCAAAATACAACAGGTTATACATTCTCTGCAGTGGCTGCACCGGAATGGACAAAATTATTTGACCGTACTTCAGGTTGGTTTGGGGCTGATGGCATTTTTTCAATTCCACTGAGCGGTGTTGATAAAATCAATAGTGATGGCAATGACACCACCCTATTGGTATTCAGCGATACCTATATTGGTGAAGTGAAAGATGGAATACCAATACAGGATACTATGGTCAATAATACAGTGGCATATATCACAGGTAATGAACCTGATGCCGCTAAAATCCATTTTTATTATAACATTGATGAACATGATAAACCGGTTAGCTTTTTTACACCTGAAACATCTACTGAACAAAAACCTCAATTATTCTGGCTGGGTGATGGATTTGTCAATAAAGAAAAAAATAATACCCTATATATTTTTGGATACAAAGTGGAAAGAACAGGGCCAGGTGTTTTTGATTTTATTGAACCTGATGTTTCGCTCATTGCATTCCCTGCCAATAGTGAACCTCCTTATAAAAAACAAAGACAGATTGAAACTTCGTTACATATTAATAATTCCACTTTGGGTGAAGGCAATATGGGTGCAGGAATATTAGTCAACACAACTTGGAGTGGTGCCGTTCAGCCCGATGGTTATGTGTATGTATATGGATGTATTGGCAATGATAAAAACCTTGTTGCTGCAAGAGTGAAACCAAAAGATTTTGAAAATATGGAGGCATGGCGCTTTTGGAATGGTGTAAGCTGGAGCAACAATAAAGATGACATGAAGCCAATCACCAATTCAGTTTCCAATGAACTGAGTGTAACACCAATGCCCGATGGAAAATATATTTTGGTGTTTCAGGTGATGGGGCTGAGTGATAAAGTTGGTGTACGTATCGGTGATAGCCCGGTGGGTCCTTTTTCAGATATTATTGAAGTATGGAAAGCCCCTGAATGGGAAAAGGGTTTGTGGACATATAATGCCAAAGCGCATCCAAATTTATCTAAGCCTGGAGAGCTGTTGATTTCATACAATACCATTACGCCAGACTTCTGGAATGATATACAAAAAGACGCGACAATTTATCATCCAAGATTTATAAGATTAAAAATTGAAAAGAAACAGTGATGATTGCATTAGTTAAAAAACTTTGTAGCGATATCATCGAAAAAATATTTTTAAAACTTTTCAATGTATTTACTTTGCCCAATCTATAATAAGGTTCAATAAGCGATTTGAAGAAAATAAAATGAAAATTCGCAAAAAAAATGGGCAAAAATAAATTTCAAAAATTATATGAAAATTTCATTTATTTCAGCAGGGTTGTAAAGACTTATGCTTTAAAGAAGTACAATATTTTTGAAATATTAATCCTTTGGTCTAAAAGACACCTAAACCGCTTTCAGTTTCTTGTTTTATCTGGTATCATTGTAGGGTTTCTTGGCGCTGCTGCAGGTATAATACTCAAAACAGTTGTACATTATATACAATTTTTTACAACAGGCAATTTAACTGCAGGACAGCAAATGATTGCTTATGGCACACTCCCAATTGCAGGCATTTTGCTTACAACACTGGTAGCAAGATTTTTATATAAGAGCAAAAGTGATGTGAAACTATCCCAGGTCTTAGTTGACATTGCACAAAACGACAGTAACATCAATAAGCAGGAAATACATTCGAGGGTTGTACAAAGCGCCATCACGGTAGGGTTAGGTGGCTCAGCAGGTCTGGAAACACCGATGGCAATTACAGGAGCAGCTATTGGTTCTAATTTTGGCCAGCGGTACAGGTTAGGTTACAAGGAAAAGACACTCTTGTTAGCCGGTGGCGCCGCAGCAGGTATCGCTTCTGCTTTTAATGCTCCGATAGCCGGTGTAATGTTTTCTTATGAAATATTATTGACCGGCATTGTTTTTTCCGACTTTATTCCTTTGGTTATCTCTGCTATTTGTGGCAGTTTATTGACGCGTATCGTGCTGAGTGATGAAATTATTTTCAGTTTAAATGCCAGGGCTCCATTTAATTATGACAATACATTTTATTATATCGTTTTGGGCATTGTCGCAGGGTTTTACACCCGATATTATAACCTGGTCAGCCACAGGGTAAATAACCTGTTGGAAAAATTTCCTTTTGGGAGCATAAAGAGGGCTTTACTGGGTGGCATCATCCTTGCTGCACTTTGTGTTGTATTTCCTGCGTTGTATGGTGAAGGTTATATCAATATCAAAAAACTTAATGAAGGAAATATCGCATATCTGGTGTATCAGCAACTGATAGATTTTTTTGACTACCCCAGGCTAACTATTTTCATCATGATGGCGTTATCCACCTTGTTTAAACCCGTTGCAACCAGCGCTTCATTAAATTCCGGTGGCGTGGGTGGCAACTTTGCACCATCATTAATTGGCGGGGGTTTGCTGGGATATACTTTTGGTTATGCTTTGGTGTTGATTGGTTTTAAAGATGCACCTGTCACTAACTTAATGCTGGTTGGGATGGCGGGTGTATTGGCTGGAGTGATGTATGCTCCGCTTACTGCAATTTTCCTGATAGCTGAATCCAGTTCTGGCTATGATTTATTTATACCACTGATGATAGTTTCTGTAACATCTTTCCTCATCAACAAATATTTTTCACCCATTAACCCTGATTATATTAAACTGGCGCAGGAAGGAAAAATCTTTACCACACGCAACGATAATAATATCCTGAGCCAGATAAAATTAAATGAATGTCTTGATGAAGACAGCATCACCATAAATGGCAAAGCATTAATAGCTGATGTTATTACAGCATTCAGAAATACCAGTAAATCTGTTATTGCAATTGTAGATGATGAAAGCAGGTTTTGGGGTATGATTTATAAAGAGCAGATCAACAAGATTGCAGCAACAGAGGAAAAACAAAACACATTGACAGCAGCAGAAATTGCGATTATACCCAATCACACTGTCCTGCCGGCAGAATCCATTGAAAATGTGGTTCGGAAATTTGAAGAATCAGATGTATGGTATTTGCCTGTTGTAACAGCACAACATGGATATGTGGGTTTTGTGAGTAGGTTTAAATTTTTAGTCAGGTACAGGCAATTGTTGAAAAACTTATCATAGTTGCTGTCCACAAAATTTTTAAAATTAAGATAGAATCAAATTAAAATAGCTACGAAAATTTCATAGCTATTTTATAAATATAACCGGCAATTTAACCTTCTACTTTAACAGTTTCCACAACGATACTTTGCATACCGTTTTTGTCAATTACTTTACCACTAACTTCAATATTATCTGCTGCATGTTTGATTGCTTGTTTGTAAGCATCTTCATTTTTGTGGTCTTCTACCAACAAATACACTTTACCATCAGATTTGTTGAGAATACCTGCAGGCAGCCCTTTGTCAAGGCAGCCTTGTGCACACATCTGGTGTCCTTTACCCATAGCGCCACTTGACATATAACAGGACAAATCCAATATTTCGCCTTTCAGCGTTTTATTTTGTGCAAATCCTGATTGTGATAAAACGGTAAATGCTCCTGTCAAAAAAAAGCAGGATAACACAGCTTTAAGTGATGTTGTAGCTTTCATGTTTCAAATTTTTTATGTGAATGAATGAATAATATTAATTCTCCTAAAGGTACAAATAATAATAAATGCATTTGTTAAATATTCTGCATTCTCTACCTTTATCGAAAATGATTGCATGAAAAGGAGAACGAAAATAATACTCACAATCATTGTTATTCTTCTCGTCATACAGCTTCCTGTATTTACCCCTGCAAAGAATACATCTAAAGCAGATCCAGTCAATGATATTGCGAAAGCTTATGATGTACCTATGGACATACAAATGATGGTATATAACTCCTGTTATGATTGCCACTCAAACTATACTCGTGAATATCCCTGGTATTATCATATCCAACCTGTAAGCTGGTGGATGGCATTGCATATCCATAATGCAAAAAAGGAATTGAATTTTTCCGAATTCGCAACATATTCACCGGAGAAAGCTGCAAAAAAATTTGATGAGATCAGAGAACAGATGGAAAAAAAGGAGATGCCAATAAAATCTTACCGGCTAATGCATGATGACGTTAAATTAAGTGATGAAGAATATGAAGAACTGGCAGCATGGGCAAAAAAAATGCATGCAGAAGTGTTAGATAAATCAGATTCATTGCATCAACAATAAATAGTCTGCATTGAATCGGAAGAATATAAAATGGTAAACCGGAAAGAAAAAATGAGTGGAATAATTATCCAACTTTTACTTCCATACCTTCCTTTGCGAGTTCACAATTTGGGAAAGCCTTTTTACAATTTTCTTCAACTACATCAAGGAAATCATCATCATGATCAGGATCATGATGTGTGATGATGAGTTTTTTTACGCCTGCACGTTTTGCCACTTCTACTGCTTGTGTCCACGAACTATGACCCCAACCTTTATGCGTTTTATATTCATCAGGTGTGTATTGGCCATCATGTACCAAAACATCAGCACCCATTGCCAGTTCAACAATTTTTTTATCTATACCCCTGTAATGCTCAACATCAGTACATACCACCAGCGAAACATCATCATCATCCAGCCTGAAACCAAAAGAGCCACCCCTGAATTTATGATATTGAGCAACAGCTTTCAGTTTTGCACCATAAATTGTTTCTTTAATACCATAATGAAAAAATTCAAAATTCGCTCCCATTTTATCCAACTGAACCGGAAAAAATTCTTTTTGCATCTGCATTGAAAAAATCTCTTTCAGGTTTTTTATCTTCCTTTTTTTTCCCATTGTTAGTAACCCTATGTGTTGATTACGGATATATGCAGGTGCAAAAAATGGAAAGCCCTGGATATGATCCCAATGAAAATGTGTAAACATTATGTTGATGACACTTTGTGAGAGCTTTTTTGCAACAAGTTCATTCCCTAAAATCCTGATGCCTGTTCCTGCATCAAGGATAGCAATCCGGTTGACTTGTTCCCTTAAGATGCTGATACAAGTTGTATTTCCACCATAACGTTCGTACTCCCTGCCACAAACAGGAATGGAGCCTCTGACCCCGTAGAACTTAATTTTCACCTGGATTATTTTTAAACCAAATTAGTGAAAAGTATTTTCGGTATCAATTTTTCTTTGTTGAAAAAGTAAAAATGCAATTTTAAACAGAAAAAAACTGATAAAATAAACACAGAAAATATTTTCAGATTACATGTATGATTTATTTATTTTATTTTCATTTTATATTTATGCCAGGTTTGAAAAATAATATAAACTCTATCAATATTTTTAAGTTGATATATCCGGCGACATATAACATTTTGCAACTACAGGATTCTCTGCAAAACAATTAAATGAAAAAGCTGAATAGTTGATAAACTGTTTGAAAATTTAGAAAACCAAATCAAGAAATTGAGAAGTACATATTCAATAAATTATCCTTTATGAGTCAATTGTTGATTAAAAACGGGAAAGTATTTACCGGAGATCCACATACAAATGCAACGATAAAAAATATCCTTGTTGAAAATGGGAAAATAAAACTTGTGGAGGGAACAGATATTGCAACAGGTGATAACACAACTGTAATTGATGCAACAGGGAAATGGGTGACTCCCGGGTTTATTGATACACATACACATTATGACGCAGAGGTGATTGCATCACCGGGTTTGAAAGAGTCTGCAAGGCATGGTGTAACTACTGTTATTATGGGTAGTTGTTCGGTATCAGCTATATATAATAATGCGGAAGACACTTCAGATTCTTTCACGAGGGTGGAAGCTATTCCAAGGCAAGTGATGTTACCATTATTAGAAAAAGAAAAAACCTGGAGTACACCTAAAGAATGGGTTGACTATATTGATAAAAAACCATTGGGCATCAACATTGCCAGTTTTATTGGTCATTCAGATATCCGCATTAAAGCAATGGGGCTTGGCCGCTCAGTATCAGATAATGAAAAAGCAACAACAAATGAAAAAGCTGAAATGGAAGCAATGCTGAATGATGCATTGGATAATGGTTTTTTAGGACTTTCAACTATGGACAATCCCTGGGATAAAATGGATGGTGAAAAATACTGGTCGCATAAGACACCATCATTTTATGCCAGTTGGAAAGAGCGCAAAGGCCTCATACGTATATTGCGTGAAAGAGATGCCATCTTGCAGGGGGCACCCAATCTTGTTACCCGCGTGAGTGCTTTCAACTATATACTTGCCAGCGCAGGTTTGTTCAGGAAAAAAAGATTAAAATCCACAATGATTGCATTAATGGATCTCATTGGCGACAGGTATATTTTGCCGGTTGTTGGTGGGCTTGCAAATTATAGTAATAATTTTTTAAAAGCAGATTTCAGGATGCAGTCGCCACCCGCACCATTTACAGTTTATTATGATGGTGTGGATTCTGTCATGTTTGAAGAATTCCCATCAGGTGAAGCTTTGCGCCATTTGGCAAAAAATATTGACAGGCGTAATGAAAAAATAAGGGATCCAAAATTCAGGGAAAATTTCAAACGGGAAATACGGCGCAAATTTGCACCAAAAGTGTGGCACAAAGATTTGAGTAAATCTATCATCCTGAAATGTCCGGATGAATCTTTGATTGGGAAAAATTTTTTCCAGGTAGCAGAAGAAAAAAATGTTCATCCTGTTGATGCTTTTCTTGATTTGATTGTTATCTACGACAAAAAAATTTCATGGACTACAACCATAGCGAATGACCGGCCTTCGAAGTATCATGAATTATACAATCACAAATCAAACCTGATTTCTTTTTCTGATGCCGGTGCCCATCTAAACAACATGGCATTTTATGATTTTCCAATTCAAATGATGAAAAGAGTAATAGACGCATCAGAACAAGGTGACCCAATAATGAGTATGGAAAAATGTGTTTGGCGCCTGACCAAAGAACTGGCTGATTGGTTTAATATTGATGCAGGTGAAATTACTGAAGGCATGCCGGCAGATATAGTGATCATTAACCCGGAGCAATTTAAAAATGTGAATGACGATGTTATAGAGGCTCCTATTGAAGAGTTTGATAATTATCCAAGGCTGGTTACGCGCCATCCAAATTTGATTGAAAATGTTATCGTCAATGGAAATATAATATATGAAAATGATGAATTTGTTGAAGGCTATGGAAAAACAAAAAAGACTGGAATTTACAAACCGGGAAAAGCAAAATAATCTTGAATGAAATTATAATTTCAAATGTTGCAAACATTTTTGTACAAAAGTCAACAAATCATATTTCATGCAGGCTAATCCGGTGCAATCTAAAAAAATAAAGACTATTTGTTTTTTTAAAAATAAGCGTGCAATAAACTTATTGTATAAATAAACCATTTTAAAAATCATTTTACTCCTTGCAATTATTATAAAATTTATTTCAGCAAATAATATAAACGCAAATCAATCTGTATATATCTGGTTATTATTTTACTAAAAGACTTTTGAGAACAACTTTTGTATCTTACGGCTGGAATGGATGAATCGAATAATAGAAAAACAATGAACAAAATAAGCTATGGTATTGATGCACCAAAAGTTATCAGGAATCTCTTTCTTGTTGGAATTATATTTTTGGTGTTAGCCATATTTTTACCTGCAATCACCATATCCAAAGTACAAATCCAAACTGCCCAGATTTCATTTACAATTGCGCTGATATGCATTATCGAAGCTGCGTTGATGCTTTTATATTCATTAGTTGGAAAATTTAAGCATCGTGACAGGATGCTGAAACTGCATGAATGGAAAGGCAATGAAATGGTGTTGGATGTGGGAACAGGACATGGTTTATTAATGATTGGCGCTGCTAAAAGACTTACAACAGGAAAATCTCTTGGTATTGATATATGGAAAAACAGCGATCTTAGCAATAACACTCTTCAACAGACTGAACAAAATGCAGTGCTTGAAAATGTCAGCGATAAAATAAAAATTTTAAGTCAGGATATTACACACACAACTTTCAGGGACAATTATTTTGATGTTGTTGTCAGTAATCTTTGTTTGCATAATATTTATAACAAAGAAGGAAGGGCAACTGCCTGCAAAGAAATCTACAGGATTTTAAAAGACAACGGAGTTGCCATCATTTCTGATTTCAAACATACAGGTGACTACAAGAAAGCTTTTGAATCACAGGGAATGAATGTTGAAAAAATCGGCATCTATTTCATTGACACTTTTCCCCCACTCACCATAATAAGGGCAAAGAAAATCAGGTAATGCTTTCAAAATTTATTTAGCTGATTTATTGTTCACCCGTTATTATTCTTTTAAAAGCGTAATTGGCAGTTACAGAGTTGATCAGCCATTTTCATTCGCAATATTTACATAAAAATATTTTTTAGGCTGGCATTGCAATACCGTTTATTAAAAAAATGTCACACAACAAAAAAAACCTTTATACTTTTGACTGACTATTCAGTCAGTTTTATTTATGCCAACAACAAAAAAAAGGAATACCAAAGTCATAGCTGATGCCAGCAAAGAAAAAATATTTCAAACAGCATTTGATTTATTTGCTCTAAATGGTTATTCCCGGACATCAGTGGATGCGATAGCAAAAAAGGCAAAGATTTCAAAAGGATTGATTTATCATTATTTCACGAGCAAGGAGGACATATTAAGGGGAATATTCTTGCGTTTCGTAGAAAATACCAGCCTGCAGATGACTGGAGATGGTTCTTTGCCTCCAAAAGCCGCCCTGAAACAGATGATTGACTTTTCAATTTCGTTTATCATCCATGAAGTAAAACTTAGCAGGTTGATGATTGCTTTGGTTATTCAGCCGGACGTGATTAAAGGAATTAATAAAGATATGAGCAAATTACGGGAAGGATGGTGGGGTGTGCTCATTGACTTGTTGAAAAAAATGGGATATAAAAATCCTGAGGCTGAAGGCTATTTTCTTGGTGCCATCCTCGATGGTATTAGCCTTGGATATATTGCTATGGGAAAATCATACCCTATTGAAAAAGTAAAAAGATTAATTAAAAAGAAATATGAATTATGAACAAGTATTTAGCAAAAATAGTCTTCAGGATTATCACAACAGAAAATGACAAGCCTATTGGATTATTCGAGGAAAAACTATGTTTGATTCACGCAAACAATTACCGCGATGCTTTGAATCATGCAATCAAGTGGGGGCAAAATGAAACTTCGGAATTCACCAATGATAACGGCCAGCTTATTCAATGGGAATTTGTTTCAGTACCGGAATTGAAATGCATTCCTGATAGTACCAACACCATTGAACTTTGCTCACATCTGGTTGAAATGCCCGGAACTGAATATGCAAACTTGCAAAAAGATAAACAAATGCAACTATCCTTTGTTGATGAATAGGTTGCTCAACATTGAGAAGAATATTTGAACTGTGCAGTGGCATTTATTTTTCAGGATAACTTTTTGAAAAAACATTTACAATGAATTTATATGGAGCCTATGATAAAAGCATGCCTCAAAAAATTGTAATCCACATTTTTGAAATTTTATTTTTATGGATTTCTTATTGGTTCTTGTTTCAAGATGGCGGCTCATGGGTACAGGCCCATCTATATATCCACAACAATACTGGTATAAATATTAGAAGAAAAATCATTTTTATTTTTAACATCATCATCTTTTTAAGAATGGGATTCATGATGTTTTTCCTGTTAAAAAGAAAAATCTCATGGGAAGAAAGTATCAACATTCCTTTTGCCTTTGCTTTATATTATGTAGGATATAGTTTACTTGTTTTGCCGGTGATGCATCCAATAGACTGGATTGATTACCTGGGTATCACAATTTTTTGTATTGGATGTTTGTTGAATACCGGCAGTGAAATTTTGCGCAATCAATGGAAAAAAGATAAACTTAATAAAGGCAAACTTTATACTGGTGGCCTTTTCAGGTACTCCAGGCATATCAATTATTTTGGCGATATACTTTGGGTGAGTGGTTATGCTTTACTAACAAGGAATATATATGCAATTTCTATCCCCCTATTTCTGTTTTGCTTTTTTGCATTTTATAATGCACCGAAACTTGATGTCTATCTCCGGAAAAAATATGGTAGCAGTTATGATGCTTATGAAAGGAAAACAAAAATGCTGGTTCCTTTTATTTTTTGAAAAACACTGCACAAATTCTTACGCTTGAACATTGAAATAAAATGGAATAATATAAAACAACATGAGCAAAATCTTATTAGCAGGCTCAACAGGTTATCTTGGAAAATTTATTCTCACAGCACTCCTCGAAAATAATTTTGATGTAATCACAATTGTCAGGAATGAAAAAAAACTACCCGAGAGTGTTATTGAAAACAAACATCTGAAGATTATAAAAGTAGAACTAACTCAATCTGAAACAATAAAAAATTGTTGCAGTGATATTGATGTTGTGATTTCAACTGTTGGTATCACAAAACAAAAAGATGGGCTTAGTTATATGGATGTTGATTTTAAAGCAAATCTTAACCTGCTGGAAGATGCAAAAAAGAATGGAGTAAAGAAATTGATTTATGTTTCAGTTTTACATGGTGAACAATTAACCCATATCAAAATATGCGAAGCGAAAGAAAAATTTGTTGAGGCATTAAAAAGATCAGGTTTGGATTATTGCATTATCCGGCCAACAGGATATTTTTCTGATATGGGTGAATTTTATAAAATGGCAGAAAAGGGAAAAGTATTTTTATTTGGGAATGGAGAAAATAAAATAAACCCAATTCATGGTGCTGACCTTGCTGAGATTTGTTTGAATTCCATTCAAAACAATGCAAAGGAAATTTGTATTGGTGGCCCACAGGTTTTCACATTTAATCAACTTGCCGAAACAGCATTTGCAGTTAGTGGAAAGAAAAAAAGAATCATGCATATCCCAGCATGGTTGGGAAAATCTATTTTGTTTTTAATGCGTGTTTTTACCAGCAGCAAAACTTATGGGCCGCTTGAATTTTTAATGACTGTTTTAACGATGGATGTAACAGCACCCGTTTATGGCAAACACTATATAAAAGATTATTTTGAAGAATTAAAAAATAATTCAGCTATCCCAGACGAAAAAATGATAACCTGAAAATAAATTTTTTCACTTGCACTGTCAGTCAGTTCAAATTTATACCGTAAACTTTATGCCCTGAGCCAATGGCAAATTGGAGCTATAATTGATAGTATTCGTTTGCCTGCGCATATAAGCTTTCCAGGCATCACTTCCACTTTCCCTTCCGCCGCCTGTTTCTTTTTCACCACCGAAGGCCCCGCCAATTTCAGCGCCACTGGTGCCGATATTTACATTAGCTATACCGCAATCACTTCCTTCTACAGACAAAAACCTTTCAGCTTCCTGCATATTGCTGGTGAAGATGGAAGAAGACAAACCTTGCGGCACACCGTTCTGTTTGGAAATAGCCTCATCCAGCGTATGATATTTCATCACATATAAGATGGGTGCAAAAGTTTCTGTCTGCACAATGTCAAGGTCATTATCCGCTTCAATGATACAAGGCTTCACATAACATCCGCTTTCATAACCCGGGCCTTCGAGGACACCACCTTCAACAACTATTTTGGCAGAAAGTGCTTTTGCCTTATCAATAGCTTTTACATAATTATCAACTGCTGCTTTGTCAATGAGCGGGCCTACATGGTTTTCAGCATTCAATGGGTCACCAATTTTTAACTGACCATAAGCTGCCTTGAGGTTGTCAATGACCTTATCATAAATTTTTTCATTGATAATTAATCGTCGTGTTGTAGTGCAACGTTGACCTGCAGTACCAACAGCGCCAAAGACTGCACCGGTGAGTACCATTTTTAAATCAGCATTTTCAGAAACAATGATAGCATTATTGCCACCCAGTTCAAGAATTGATTTTCCCAGTCTTTCTGCAACAGTAGCCCCAACTATTTTACCCACTTTTGTAGAACCGGTAAATGAAATGAGTGAAACCCTTTCATCTTTACACATAGTTATACTTGCAGCATCACCATTTATTAAACAGCTTACGCCTTCGGGGATATTATTCTTTTTAAAAACATCGGCGATGATTTGCTGGCAGGCAACAGCACACAAAGGTGTTTTGGGTGAAGGTTTCCAGATACAAACATTTCCACAAACCCAGGCAATAGCTGCATTCCAACTCCATACTGCTACAGGAAAATTGAAAGCAGAAATAATTCCAACCACGCCCATCGGGTGCCATTGCTCATACATACGGTGGCCAGGCCTTTCACTATGCATACTTAAACCATATAACTGCCGGCTTAAGCCAACTGCAAAATCGCAAATATCAATCATTTCCTGCACCTCTCCTAAACCTTCCTGCAGACTCTTACCCATTTCATAGCTTACCAATTTTCCAAGAGGTTCTTTATAATGACGCAAAGAATCACCGAACTGTCTTACAATATCACCGCGTTTTGGAGCAGGAATTTTTCTCCATTCCAAAAAAGCCTTATGTGCTGTCTGAATTACATTTTCATAATCATCGGCTGAAGTCATTGTAACAGTACCTGTGAGTTTTCCATCAACAGGTGAATAGGATTCAATTTTTTCTGAGAAACTACCAATTTGATTTGAACCGGTTGAGGTTCCATTATTTTCTTGCTGAATGTTGAGCTGTTGTAAAAAATCCATACAAAGTATTTTTAAATGAGATGAGTTTTACTAACGGCAAGCAGTAAAACCTATTGAATTATTTGAGCCGCAAAGGTAAGCATGAAAAGCCCATAAAACATTTCAGAACATGTTAACTCAAACCTGTTGTTGAGAAGAATAAAAATTTGATAGCAATTATTCAAAGGCGACTTATAAAAACATTTCGCAGGCAATTTTTAAACTCAAAATTTCTGGTTGACTAACGCCAACCTACAATTAAATGTGAATTAAATGAAGTAAAAAATATCTATTTCAATTTTTAATTTATTTTATTATCAGTTATATTTCATATATTATTTATTATCAAATATATAGAACATTTATTTAATAATATTGAACTATTACTTTTGTTTTTTTAAACAGATAGAATATTAATTTTTTTCTTCTATATATATTTATATTTTTATATTATTTTAATATTATAATTAATTGTATAATAGCTAATTAATGTAAATTATAAAAGTCTAAAATTAATAGTATAACTATTTGAGTAATTAAATTTTTGTCACTAAAATATTTGTCAAAAAAAGCATGAACTTCTACCCTATTTTTTGCTGATTTTTTTCTAAAACTGAAATCGTAAAAAAGATAGTGGAGTGCCATGTCTCCCATTTTGCCTGTATTGGTTTTTTCATTTGAAATGAATGAAGCAAACCTGGAATTCTACATTATTGCTAATAAAATTTCACTGGAGATTTAAGTAGCTCTTAGTGATAACTCACTCACAACACTTTTGTGATGTTGTGAAAAATATCCATCATCATTAATATTGACCATATAAATAATTTTTCAAATCCATACCCTTTTGCACAACATATAATCGCTTTGAATGATACATTTACAGCAAATCAAACTTCTGGTTATGTACAAGAAAATTGTTTACACATTTACTTTATTGTTCTGCTCACAATTGATATTTAGCCAACAAAAGGGCTATTACAGAACGCCTGCGCTCCATGGCAACACTGTAATTTTTACAGCAGAAGGCGATCTCTGGAAATATGATATTTCTACAGGCTTTTCTGCCCGCTTAACGACGGATAAAGGCCTTGAAACATATCCATGTATTTCTCCTGATGGCAAAAGGGTAGCTTTTACCGGCCAATATGAAGGGGCACCTGAAATATATATTATGGATATTAATGGCGGTGTTCCCAAACGTATTACTTATGATTATTCAGGCGGATTAATACAGGCATATAGCTGGACAAAAGATGGTAAAATTGTTTATAGGACTTCTGCCTTTAGTGCAATACCAGCAACCCCACAGGTTGTAAAACTTGATCCGGAATCACTATCAAGGGAAAGAGTTCCATTATGGGAGGCATCTTATGGTTGCTATGATGCAAACAATGTTTTATATTTTACAAGGTTCCGCAACCAGGGCAGCAAAACAAAAAGATATAAAGGTGGTTTTATTGAACAGGTTTGGAAGTTTGATGGTACTCATGAAGCCACCAATCTTACTGCAGATTTTGATGGCACCAGCACAGATCCAATGCTGTATAATGACCGTGTATATTTCTTATCTGACCGTGATGGTACGATGAATATATGGAGTATGAATAAAGATGGAAAAGATTTGAAGCAACAAACATTTTCCAAAGGTTGGGATATACAAACACCCTCAATAAACGGATCAAAAATCGTATTTCAGAAAGGCGCTGACATCTGGTTGTATGATATTGCTGCCAATAAAGAAAGTCTATTGGATATTTCACTTGTATCCGATTTTGATCAACGCAAACCTAAATGGATTAAAAGCCCTGTGGAAAGTATTTCAACTGCCGATATTTCACCTAATGGAAATTATGCAGCTATCATCAGTCGCGGAAGGGTTTTTGTTTCCCCAGCAAAGAGCGACCGCTGGCAGGAAGTAACCAGGAAAAGCGGTGTTCGATACAAAGAAGTTCATTTTATCAATGAAAAAACTTTAGCTGTATTATCAGATGCTTCAGGTGAATATGAGATATGGAAAATGAATGCAGATGGCAGTGGCACAGCCTCACAAATCACGAAAAACACCAAAACAATGATTACATTTTTCAGTGTTTCACCTGATGGAAAATACATTGCTTATAATGATAAAAATGATGTGCTCCATATTATAGAAACAGCAACCGGCGAAATAAAATTTCAATATGATAAAGCATACAGTGGCATCAATGAAGTGGAATGGTCACCAAACAGCAGGTACCTCAATTTTACACAGGGGTTGGAAAATCTTAATTCACAAATCTGCGTAGTGGATACACATAACATGAAAATGCAACCTATAACAACAGACAGGTTGAACAGTTATAATCCAACATGGCAAAAGGATGGCAAATGGTTGTATTTTGTTTCTGAAAGAACGCTGTTTTCACAAGTGGGTTCTCCCTGGGGCTCAAGGCAACCAGAACCCTATTACACCAATACAACAAAAATTTATGCATTACAATTAGATAGCAGTGCAGCTTTTCCTTTCCTGGAAACAGATTCATGGCTGAGTGATTCCACTTATAATCCTGAATTAAAAAAAGATGAAAAACCTGATAACACTAAAAATGCAAAAGATAAAATAGCAAAAACTGAAGATAAAACTTTAGACTGGGATGCCATAAAAACAAAATTGTTTGAAGTGCCTGTTGCGAATGGAAATATCAGGGGTGCAGTAGCGCTGAATGGATATCTGTATTGGATAAATTCAGTAAATGGTGTTGGCACAAAATTATTTGCACTGAAAATAGGTGAAAGCAAAAAATATGACCCTACAGAAATTGCTTCAGGTGTCAGTGGCTTTACTCCTTCTGCTGATGGCAAAAAAATATTGGTCTTTTATTCCAATCAAAAGATGGCAATTGCAGATGCCAACGGCGCTAAAGTAGATGCTGATAAAGACAAACTTCAATTAGACAACTGGAGCTTTGTGATAGACCCGCAGGAAGACTGGAATGAAATGTTTCATGATGCCTGGCGCATGATGCGTGATTATTTTTATGACCGCAACCTGCATAATGTAAACTGGGTAGCTATCAGGGACCAGTATGCACCATTGGTTGCAAGATTAACTGACAGGTATGAACTGGATGACCTGTTATCTCAAATGGTAGGTGAATTATCAGCGTTGCACACTTTTGTTACCGGTGGTGATAAACGGGTGCCTGATGATAATATTCAAACAGGTTTTTTAGGTGCCACACTTACAAAAACTACACAAGGTTTACGCATTGACCATATTTACAAGAGTGACCCTGATTATCCTGACTTTACTTCACCATTAAACAAACCAGAATTAAAAATCAGGGAAGGCGATATTATTACAGCCATCAACAATGTTACAGTCAAAGATGAAGCTGACATGAATGAGTTGCTCGCTAACAAAGTCGGCATTCCCGTAAAGCTCACACTAACTGATAAAAACAACAAATCTTACGAGCAGGTGGTAAATCCATGTTCTGCAGGAAGTGCAGCAACATTAAGATATAATGAATGGGAATTGATGAACAGGGAAAAAGTAGATAGCATGAGCAATGATGAAATTGGTTATATCCATTTAAAAGCAATGTCAGGCTCTGATATGAATGATTTTGTAAAACAGTTTTATCCAGTCTTTACACGCAAAGGTTTGATACTGGATGTACGCAATAACAGGGGTGGTAACATAGACAGTTGGGTGTTGGAAAAACTCCTTCGTAAAGCATGGATGTATTGGCAACCAAGAAGTGGCGGGCCAATGTGGAATATGCCATTTTCATTCAGGGGACAGATGGTTATTTTGTGTAACCAGCAAACTGCATCAGATGGCGAAGCAATAACAGAAGGCTTCAGGAGATTAGGTTTGGGTAAAGTTATAGGCATGCGCACTTGGGGTGGTGAGATTTGGTTGAGTATGGATAACAGGCTCGTTGATAATGGCATTGCCAGCGCTGCTGAAATGGGTGTTTACGGGCCAGAAGGTAAATGGTTAATTGAAGGTCATGGTGTAGATCCTGATATCACTGTTGACAACCTGCCTTATGCTACATTTAAAGGGAAAGATGCACAGTTGGAATATGCAGTTGATTATTTACAACAACAAATCAAAGCACATCCTGCACCCGTGCCACCTGCGCCTCCTTATCCGGATAAATCATTCAAATATTAATCGAGAGTACAATGTTTAAAAAAATAAACCACCTCAATTTGAAAGAGGTGGTTTATTTTTTACTTTATCATTTTTATTTCGGGCAATTAGGTGGACAGGGGTCTGCCTTATCATACACATTTGATTTTAGCATATCACCGGTATTATTTTTATCAATAAGCAATTTTCCATCTTTTATTCCTGCAGAAATAATGTGCAACCTCGGCAGTCTTTTTATTCCCAGAATTCCAGAATTAAAAGTTCCCGCTTGTCCAAAATAAAGTATAAGTTCATCTGCCTGTTCACCTGCAGGCAACAATACATTGTGGTTAATAATAGTATCAATTTGTTTAGCATCAAAAACAAAACCTTCGAGCTTTTTTTCAACTGTATCTCCGGGCACACCAGGAGTCCTGGCAACCCTTACTTTAAAAGGTTTAAATTTCAAATACTCGTTTTTCAGTTTAAAAGCATCATCCCAGGATATTCTTTCGCTTTTTGCAATAGTGAAACTTTCCGTAGAACCTGTCATATTATTATATACATACATGAATGCAAAAGCCAATAGCATACCATAGATAATTTTTGCAACATCAGTTTTGAACAATGAAATACGTTCATTTTTTTTTGGTGAATTTTGATTGCTCATAAGTAGTGTTTTTTGGTTTGAAATATAAATTTAAACCACATTCAATTTTTTAAAAAAGATATTTTTCCCATTTTTTAAATTTCGCATCAAAAATATATTTATGAGTTTGCAGATACTAATCAATTTTCTGTTTACTGAATATGCTGAAGAAATGGTAATTTAAATGTTAGACTGAACTACCATTATTCTAAAAAAAAAAGGCCCTGCAATGCAGAGCCTTTATAAATTCTATTTAATCTTTTTATTACACCAACATCCTCAAAGGCTCTTCCAGCAAGCTTTTCAGCGTTTGAAGGAAGGCAGCGCCAGTAGCGCCATCTACTACACGATGGTCACAACTCAATGTTACTTTCATTACATTACCCGGCACAATTGCACCATTCTTTACAACAGGCACCTGGGCTATGCCACCAACTGCCAGGATACATGAATCAGGTGGATTGATAATGGCAGTAAACTCATCAATACCAAACATACCAAGATTGGAAATTGTGAAAGTACTTCCCTCCCATTCTGCAGGTTGTAATTTTTTATTCTTTGCTTTTTCTGCCAATGATTTTACTTCAGTAGCAATCTGGCTCAGTTGTTTTGAATCTGCAAAACGAACAACAGGTACCAGTAAACCTTCATCCACAGCGACAGCAACACCGATATTGACATCATGATTGATACGTATTGTTTCACCCAGCCAGCTACTATTCACTTTCGGATGTTGTTTCAATGCTACAGCCACTGCTTTTAACACCATATCATTAAAGCTTATTTTAACAGGGCTCATCTCATTGATGCGTTTGCGGGCCGCAACACATGCATCCATATCAATACTCATGGTGAGATAAAAATGTGGCGCTGAGAATTTACTTTCTGCCAGCCTGCGGGCAATAGTTTTACGCATTTGAGAAACAGGTATTTCTTCAAAACCTGCACTACTACTTCTGGTAGAATCTGTATGAACAGCAGGTTGAGGTTGCTGTGTTTTTACTATTTCAGGCGCAGCGCTGATTGCTGCTTTCTCAACAGCTGTTGCCTGTTGTGGCGTATAATTGTCAATATCACTTTTAATAATCCTTCCATTATCACCACTACCTTTTACATATTTCAGGTCAATCCCTTTTTCTTCTGCCAGTTTTTTTGCCAAGGGCGATGCAAAAATGCGACCTTCATTCACTACCTGTTGTTCAACAACTTCGTGAACAGGAGATTCACTATTAGTTGTTTCAGCTTTACTTTCAACAGGTGTAGCAGATGATGCACCACCACCAGATTTTGCTGCATTCAAAATTGGATTGATATCAAATCCTTCTTTACCTATTATTGCCAGCAAGCCATTGACAGCAATCTTCTCTCCAGTCTTTGCACCCTGGTATAACAACTTACCATCTTTATAACTCTCCAATTCCATTGTTGCCTTGTCAGTTTCTATTTCAGCAAGGATATCGCCTTTCTTCACATCATCACCCACATTTTTCTGCCAGCTTGCTATCACACCTTCTGTCATTGTATCACTCAGCCTCGGCATCAACACCACTTCTTCAATATTTGAAATATCAATATTACTTGCAGCAGCCGGTTGGCTGGCAGCAACAGTTTCCTTTTTTTCTTCCTTTTTGGGTGCAGGTGGTGGAGTTGATTTCCCATCTGTCAAACCATTAATGTCTTCGCCTTTATCACCAACTATGGCGAGTAAATCATTCACTTGCAGTTTTCCACCCTGGTCAGCGCCTCTGAACAACAAAACACCATCCTTATAACTTTCCAGTTCCATAGTTGCCTTGTCAGTTTCAATTTCTGCTAACAGGTCGCCTTTCTTTACTGTATCTCCCACGTTTTTATGCCATGCAGCAATTACGCCTTCTGTCATGGTATCGCTTAAACGGGGCATTAAAATCTTTTCAGCCATAATCAATACATTTTTTGGTGGCAGGCTTCTGTATCCGGTCGTGAAAAGTGCTAATCCGGTATGAAATACTTCTACCTGCTCCTTTGCTATGATGCTTTTTTGCGCGGTGAAATTAATGCAAAATGCAAACATACAATCAAGGAGTAACCAACAAGTCGTGGATAAGGATGAATTTTAAAAAAATCACCCAGAAATTAACATGTGGAAAATAAATTGTCCCTTGAGAAAAACAGGTCAACTTAAGTCGAATTATTTCCCCTGAACAAGCAATGAAGATTACCGGTTGTCATAAAAATCATTTGTTTGTTTTCAAAAAAACTGCAAACATTTTTGAAATGACATAGTATTACCGAAATAAAAAAGCAGGCTAAAGTTTTAAATTGATAGCTTAAAAAACTTTTTCAACCTTATTTTTATTTGCTGTTAAGTTTGAAGTGCTGTCAGGTGTTTTATCCTCCCGGTAACTATTGCGAATCAATAACCTCAGGTTTTGGTCGTAGGTAAAATATTTATACAACCAATTGACAAAAATCTGCAACTTATTTTTTACGCCCAATATCAGCATAATATGTAAACTCATCCAGATAATCCAGGCCTTCCAACCACCTAAATGAATTTTAGGTTTAGGTAAATCCACAACGGCAAGGTTCCTTCCCACCGTTGCCATCGTTCCTTTATCATGGTATTCAAATTCAGTCAGGGATTGTTTATTACCACTAACCAGCCGCTTTAAATTTAAAGCCAGGTTTTTCCCCTGATTAATGGCCACATTGGCTAATTGTGGATGGCCATGTGGATACAAAGGTGTTTCCATATAAGCAATATCGCCAATAGCATAAATATTCTCCAAGCCAATGATTTTATTGAAACGGTCAACCTTAATCCTGTTTCCCCTCACAATCAATGAAGCATCTATACCTTTAGGGACATTCCCTTTGATACCCGCTGCCCAAATCAAAGTCTTTGTCTGAATAGTTTCACCGGTGGACAATGTAGCAGTATTTCCATCATAACCTTTTACTACTGTTTCTGTTTTTACAATTACACCAAGGCGCTCAAGATACTTCCTGCTTTGTTCACTGCTTTTCTCACTCATCACAGCCAATGTCTTTGCGCTTCCTTCCACCAATATCACACGCATCTTTGAAAAATCAAGTTCAGGGTAATCTTTAGGTAAAATATGTCTGCCCATTTCTGCAATAGCGCCACTAAGTTCAACACCTGTCGGGCCAGCGCCTACCAAGACTATATTCATGCGAGCCTGCAATTCATCTGCATCTTTAACCAATAATGCTTTTTCAAAATTCTCAATAATGTGATTACGTACCTGCAAAGCTTCTGAAGTGGATTTCATTGCAAATGCTTTTGCTTGCAATAAATCATTCCCGAAAAAATTTGTAGTAGCCCCCGTTGCTATCACTAAAACATCGTAATCAAATTCACCGATGCCGGTTACTATTTTATTTTCATCCGCTTTTATTTCTTCAACTGAAGTAATCCTGAAATGAAAATTTTTTGCTTTCTGAAAAATTTTCCTGATCGGAAATGAAATATTGCTGGCATCAAGGCCAGCAGTGGCCACCTGGTAAAACAAAGGCTGAAACTGGTGATAATTGTTTTTATCAATCATCAAAATTTCTATATCCTTCTCTTTTTCCAATGTAGTTGCCAGCTTCAAACCTGCGAAACCGCAACCTGCTATAATAACTCGCATACATCAATATTTTCTGTCTAATAATTTAAACAATAAAAGACATTCTGCTCTTTTACGTGACATATTTACTTCAACTTCTATGCTCGACTTTCAATTCATGACAAATTGTATCATACAATACCAAAAAAATTAATAAAATGATAATTGGATGAGAAATAATTTCAAAATACAACTTTTCAAACTTCAGCTTTTAAAATATGCAAAGCTCCTGCTTTAAACTCAAAATCTTTTTTTAAAAAAAATGCATATTTCAAACAACTCTGTCATTAAATTCAATCTACCACAAAAGACAAGCATTTACTTTACAAAAAAAGCCGCAGAATGATCAGCCAATTTGAAATACACTGATGCTTTGTTATATTGCAAATCATCATCAGAAAAACAACAAATGGGAGAAGCAGAATTAGACAGGTTACACCAGGTTATTACCATTCATTCCCACATAATAACTTATGGCGATGCAGCAGATGAGAAATACACTGAAAATATCAGGTATGAAATTGAAACTATGTGGAATGAACCACAAGCCATCATCAGCATCAGGGGAATTGATTACAGGGTTGTTTTCAAAATAACCGCAGAGTTGAAAACTGATATTGATGAGATGGAAGTCATCAGCAACACCGACCCCAAAAATAATTATTTCAGGATTGAAGATTATGCTCATGGTAATATTTCTTTTGTTGACGGGCTGGGGTGCAACAGTGGTTATTTTAAAACTGAAAATTTATATACAGGCTCCACCACTGCTGCTCATGAATATGGCCATACCCTCGGCCTGGAACATCCGGCAGACATAGATTATCGTGGCAAAGGAGTGCCACGTATTATGTATCCCCGCGGCACATTGGTAGATCCACAATTTCAATATGACCCAACTAAACCTGCCGGCGTTACTGGGGGCACCATGCATCCGATGTATCGCAAAGTGTTTGCAGAAGATGTGGAAGATCTCAGGCTGGACAGACTTAAATTTAAAAATGATAAAGCCATTGCAGGTGAGTTTACCAATGTGTTTCATTACAACCACAACAATATTGTCTAAAATAAAAAACTTTCTATTCAATAAGAAATGAAATAAAATTTTTCATCAATCAACATTAAAATATCATTCAATTTTAAAATTGACTAACAGTCTGAATTTGTTTTCAACAAAAGAATAGATTTCAGTGTAAGGCACCCTTTCGTTTACTTTGCCAGAATTTGAGAAATGGAAATTGCAGGCTTTGAAAAAATTAATTGATTTTTCCAGGCTTGATATAATGATTATTGAGTCACTTTAATTTGAATATGAAATCAGGTTTCGTAAATATTTTCGGGAAGCCAAATGCAGGCAAGAGCACATTGCTTAATGCTTTGGTTGGTGAGAAGATGGCTATTGTTTCTTCCAAGGTACAGACAACAAGGCACCGCATCAAAGCATTTCTTACCAGGCCTGGTGAATACCAAATTATTTTTTCTGACACCCCCGGCATCATCGAACCCAAATATAAATTGCATGAGAAGATGATGCAAAATGTAAAGACAGCAATGGAAGATGCAGATGTGGCTTTATTGATGGTAGATGCTTCTAAAGATGTTTCGGACAGTGTTGAAGTTTTTAAAAAACTAAAACTAAAAGTCCCATCAATAATTGTTTTAAATAAAACAGATAAGATCAGTGAAAAGAAAGTTGATGAAATAAAAAATATTTTCAATGAACTTTCATATAAAAATGTATTTGCCATATCAGCATTACAGAAAAAAAATATTGATGCTCTTTTATCTGCAATCATTGAATTATTGCCTGAAGGTGAAGCCTTTTATGAAGAAGATGATATCACTGATATGCCCACCCGTTTTTTTGTCAGTGAAATTATCAGAGAAAAGATCTATGAACTTTTTGGCGAAGAAATTCCATATCATGCAGCAGTTTTAGTTAATGAATTCAAAGAAAAGGAAACACTGGTAAAAATTCAGGCTGATATTATTGTACAGCGGGAAAGCCAGAAAGCTATTTTATTGGGTGAGGGAGGAAAAATGATTAAGGCATTAGGAACTTCAGCCCGAAAAGAAATAGAAGATTTTATTCAGCGCAAAATATTTTTGCAGCTATTTGTAAAAGTAAAACCAAAATGGCGAAACAATGATTTTCAATTGAAGGAATATGGTTATTAACTTTTACCAGTATGGAACGATTTAGAAACATTAAAAAACAAGGAACCGAAATATGGGTTTTACAGTAGCAATAGCAGGAAGACCGAATGTTGGCAAAAGCACTTTGTTCAATCGTTTGCTGGAACAAAGAAAAGCAATTGTTGACGATGTGAGTGGTGTTACAAGAGACAGGCAATATGGTGTAGCTGACTGGAACGGAAAAGTATTTAACGTTATAGACACAGGTGGTTTTGTTCCAGACAGTGAAGATATTTTTGAAAGTGAAATTCGTAAGCAGGTCAAGATAGCTATTGATGAAGCCAATGCCATTATTTTCATGACTGATGTAACGAGTGGTATCACCACATTGGATGAAAACATGGCAGAGATATTACGCCGGTCAACCAAACCTGTTTTTCTTGCAGTGAATAAAGTGGATAATGCAGACAGGCAATTGGAGGCTACAGAATTTTACAGTCTTGGATTTGATAATATTTTTTTCCTGAGTAGTATGAGTGGCAGCGGCACAGGTGAATTGTTGGATGCATTGGCATTATTAATTCCAGAAGAAAAAGATGAGCCTGCAGAAGCAGAAAATTCTTTGCCAGGTTTTGCTATAATTGGCCAACCCAATGTGGGGAAATCTTCATTATTAAATGCATTGGTAGGAAAAGAAAGAACAATTGTGAGTGATATTGCCGGCACAACAAGAGATACCATTCACACGCACTATAATTTATTTCAAAAAGATTTTATACTGATTGACACTGCAGGTCTTCGCAAGAAAAATAAAGAAAAGGATGATCTTGAATTTTATTCCGTTATCCGTGCAGTAAAAGCTATGGATGAAGCTGATGTTTGTTTAATTGTGCTGGATGCACAAAAAGGAATAACTGCTCAGGATGTAAATATTTTTTCATTAGCTGCAAGGAAAGGAAAAGGCATAGTCATATTGGTCAACAAATGGGATTTGATTGAAAAAACAACCAACACTGCAAAAGAATATGAAAAACAACTCAAACAAAAGATAGCGCCTTTTGTAGATGTGCCGGTTATTTTTATTTCTGCCAAAGAAAAAACCCGCATCATGAAAGCAATGGAAGTTGCATTGCAGGTATATGAAAACCGCAAACGCAGGATAGCGACGAGTAAATTAAATGAAGTGATGTTGAAAGCAGTTGAAGCATATCATGCTCCTGTTGTGCGGGGCAATACTGTGAAAATAAAATATATCATGCAGTTGCCAACAGCGGTACCCAGTTTTGCATTTTTTACCAACTACCCGGATGATATAAAGACACCTTATAAAAATTATCTTGAAAACCAGTTGCGTATTGCATTTGATTTTACGGGTGTACCGGTAAGGATATTTTTCAGGAAGAAATAATTTTCAATACAGGATTACTATTTATGATATAGTAACATCCATTCATAAATATTCATATTATTGATTTGTTCCCAATTGGGATCATAAGCCTGCACCCAGGCACTATGCCCCACTCCTTTCAATGTTTTTAAAATTGCTGGAATGGGTGGTTTATTTGAATTAATGATATTGGTATAAGAAACAGCATTCGGATAAAAAGCGTCCTGGTTGCCACAAACATTTAAACAAGCAATTCCATATTTATCAACATTGGTTATTTTATCAGGATGATCTGCTGCTGCAGAGCTGATAGGCACAATAGCAGCAAATTTTTTTGTCAGAGAATTATTATCAGTCATACAACTCCACAAACCCCATCCTCCTGCTGAAAACCCTGTAATATAAATTCGCGTTTGGTCAATAGGCAATGAATCAATTAAAGTTTGCAACATCACATTTACCTGAGGTGCACTCCACCCCCATGAAGTTGGGCATTGTGGGCTACATACAAAGAATGAATATGTTTTTCCATCTTTAGGATTTTTTGCAAAGGCATTAAAGCCATCAGCAATGTATTCACTCATTGTATTGCCTTGCAACATCAATTGAAGGTTGGTGCCGCATTGGCCTTGTCCATATAAATTAATGATGAGTGGATATTTATTTTTTGTTTTTGGGCTTTTCAAAACATCAGGTGGCACCCACAACAATGCCTGTGAAGTTGTATAGTTGTAATCACCAGTAGGAAGCATTACAATATATTGCCGGCCCAACATCCCGTAAGATTTTAGCACGCTACTATTTTCAAAAGCAGATACTGCCTGGTTGGCCGCAGGTGGTTCAATAGTTTTCTTGCAGGAAATTCCAGAGAAAAGAAATATTGCTGCTAAAAAAATTCTAATACTTTTTTTCATAATTTCTGTAAAGAATTATGTGATAGAATAGTTAGAAGAGCTTATTTGCAGTAGTGGTAAATATTATTAAAACCTGGTTCAATAAAAGCAATATTGATTTTGCTCAAATTTTAAGCCATAAATTCTTAAGATTGAAATTATAAATGGATTAATAATTTATGATTCAAATAAAACTCAATACATTTTTGTATCTCTATTCTTCATTTATATTATAAAAAAAGAGGCTACTCAAAATATTGAATAACCTCTTTATAATTTTTCGAAATCCTATTGAATGATCTGTTGAATTTTTTTTCTTCTACTAATTTTCAATCAGTAATCATCACCAAAAAAAATCCTTTGTCTATTTCATAGCTTTTAAGCTAACATTCCCTGTTGGTGATTTTATATTGACAAAATAAATTCCGTGGCTCCAGGATGCAGCATAAACGCTGAAAATATTTTGGCCTTCCGTTACATCAATAATTTGATTGGCAACAGGTTGCCCCGTAGCATTACTAACCTGTATTTTGAGTTGTTGTTTGGAAGGTGAATTGATATTAATTCTCAATTCATCATTGAAAGGATTTGTTGCCAACTGTGCTGACAACTCAGGTTTATCAATTGTTTTTGCAATTGCATTGGCAGAAAAATTTGAAGCTGTGGCATCACCTTCATAGAGCTCATACCCATATTTGTAATCATAACCCTGGATAAATAATTTATCACCTGCTGCCAATAGATTATAAAAATAATCAACACCAGCCAGGCCGGCATCATTCACTGCTTTTGTTCCGGCGGAAGTACCATCACTTGACCACAAAGAATCGTTTTTCAAAAAAAATAGTTTACCACCCGCAGAGGTAAACTCATAAATATAAGAGCCATCAGTTCCAGCAGTTATATCTTTAACCATTTTTGTAGAGCTGGCTGTCCCGGTTGATTTCCATAATTCACTACCATGTGTAGCATCTGCTCCCGAAAAATATATTGAATTACCAACCGTTGTAAAATTTGCCGGGTTACTTCCGTTTGATCCGGTATTAATATCTTTTACCATCTTGGTACCCGAAACTGTGCCATTTGTAACATACAATTCATAACCCACAGCCGGTTCATATCCATCAAAATAAAATTTATTATTTAGCTCCGCACCGCCATTATAAAGATTGGGAGTGATTGTTGTACTTAATTGCTTTGTACCTCCCACTGTTCCATCTGTGATATACAGGTAAGATCCACTTCCATTATAAGCAGTAAACAAAACTTTATCTCCAAAGTTTGTAAATGAATAAGGTGAAGAACTGCCGGAGCCAGGATATAAATCTGCTATTAAATTTGTTCCATATTGTGTACCATCACTTTTCCACAATTCATAACCATAACCATTGTATCCCTGAAACAAACAAATATTACCCGCAACAGCCAAATCTGATCTACCACCAGAGTTGCTTAATTGGATGTTGTTACCACTACTATCTGTTCTCCATACCTGGTACCCGTTATTATATATAGTATAAAATACAATACCATTATCTGCAACCTTCAAATCATAAATATAATTTGGAGTAGATAACAACCTTTTAGTATTTGCACTACTTCCATCCGTAACATTAATGTTTTCATTTCCCATACTGTCTAAAGATCTAAAATATGCTTTACCATTTTTGACATCATAAAATTGCGGGGAGCTTGAATAGAAACCGGGATATAAATCCTTAATCATACTGGTACCAGCTGCAGTGCCATTACTTTTCCAGAGTTCATCACCAGATGAATACTGGTAGCCATTAAAAACAATCTTATCAGCATTTAAAGCTTTTATATAAGAATCACCAAAAGGCAATGCTCCATTACCTGTTGAAGTAGTATTGATATCCAGCACTGTTTTGGTGCCAGCAGGGGTGCCATTAGTAACCCATAGTTCGTTGCCTTGGTTTAGAGAGGTCGCCGCAAAGTAAACTTTCCCTTTTAACAAAGTAAAATCTACAGGGGAAGAGGGTGCTGAGCCTGAAATAATATCTTTAATCATCTTAGTTCCTGCTGCTGTACCATCGCTTACCCAGGGTTCATACCCATTATCTTTTGTGCCAATATTAAAATATAGCTTGTTTCCCAAGGAATATAAAGTGTTACTATTAAATACTCCATCCAGGGTTTTTACAATTTTTGTGCTGGCAGCAGTGCCTCCGGATTTCCAGAGACTAAATATTTTCCCGGTAAAATCGGGAGTGATGAAATAAATACTATCATTCATACTTGCTATTTGTTCATTAAAAAGAGCTGAACTTACACTACCTGTTGAAATATCTTTCACCAACACAATACCATCACTGTTTGAAGGATTGAATTTATACAATTCTGTCCCGGTCGCTGTAGCGGTACCTGCAAAAAATAATGAATTCTTTGCAATAGCAAATGGCTGGTCCTCGTATGGACCATAATAGTAAATAGAATTAAGAGTTATCCCATTTTGATTTGCTACAATATTAGTACCACTATAAGTGCCATCACTTTGCCATAAAGTTCTTATATAGCCATTGTTAGCAGAGAAGTATAATAAATTATTAAACGATGTCAGGTTTGCAGGGCCATCAAAATCCAAGTAACTATTATCATTATACAGGTTGATATCTTTTACAAGATATGTTGTGGCTCCGTCAGTTTTCCAGAGCTCTCTGCCATAAGTATAGTTATATGCAGTAAAAAAAAGATTGGTGCCAACAGCGGTAAGCTGCCCGATATTATAGGCTGCATTCGAAGCATACAAATCAGCAACCATAATAGTGCCTGATGTAGTGCCATCCGTTCTCCATATTTGTGAATTAAAATGATAATAAACATCCGTGGTTGTAAAAAAAAGCAGGTTATTGACAATAGTAAAGTGCTGGGGTTGGCTACCGTAAATACCCGGGATTATATCTTTAACCAGTTTTGTGCCGGATTCTGTACCATCCGATTTGAATAATTCATATCCTGCGGTAGAATCATAAGCCATAAAATACAATTTATTTTTATACACTGTTATATATTGAGCATTACCTGAAGTTTCTCCCGGGTATATATCTTTTACCATATAAGTACCAACAGCAGTGCCGTCACTCCTCCACAACTCATAGCCATGGATACCGTCATCTGCTGAAAAATAAATGACATTATTTAATACTGCGAAGCTTGGAGTAAAATCAAAATCCCAATTGTCAGGATTAGAGCTTGTCATAGTATTTATATCTTTTACAAGATTGAAATTACCAGTTGCTTTTTTAATAGATTCTACAGGTTGATTTTTTATCTTGTTTGGTGCAGGGATATTTAAAACCTGCAAAGCTTCTTTTGGTAAACGATTTTCAGCCACTTCTTTTTGAAGCATCCCTGAAGATATGATATATCGCTTCATAAGATGATTATACAATGCGGGATTAGTTTGTAATAATTCCGGTGATGGCCTTCCTCTTTGTAATTCCTGAACATAAGGCGGCATGTGTGCCATTGAAAATTTTGCATCCTGTGCAAAGCTAAATTGTGTGCTTGTCATAGCCAGAAGCCACAAAAGCATGATTGTACTCTTTGTTTTCATATTGGTTGTTTTTAAATGAAACAGTTAAAAAAATAGTGAATAAAAGCAGTTAAAAAATGATTTATTTGCAAAGATTATTTAAACTCTATTTTATTATTTTTGAGAAAATAAAACTCAATAACTTTCTTCAATCAGTTTACTCAATCTCAACATCAACGAAGCTACTTTGATATAACATTCAAAAGAAAGTGAAAATCTACAAAATAATCCGTGTAAAATCCCGTATCCAAATTACCGTATTTTTCCCGTATTCCAAAACAAAACATTATGCTCTATTTGTAATTTAAGAAATGAACCCGGGGTGAATAATGAAAGGGACACATCACAACGCCATTTTTGAAAATGTGCTACTTCAATCCAAACTGGAAACACAGGAATGTTCTGTTTTAAATTTAAACAGGGAATTGTATGATAATATCGGCCAACTGCTCAGCAGTACAAAACTCCTGTTGGCTATGGTTACAATGGAATTAAAACAGGTGCCAGACGCATTAATTACGGCAGAACATACAATTGGTAAGGCAATCAAAGACCTCCGGCTCTTATCCAAATCAATCAATGATGAATGGTCGCACCAGTTTGATCTGAAAGAACAAATACAAAGATTTATTGAAAAGACTAACGTTGTTGGAAAAACAAAAACGCAGCTTACCTGTGATTTTGATAACCTGCCTCTTGAACACACTATACAAATCATTCTGTCAAGAGTATTCTTTGAAACAATTGCATATATCAACAAAAATGTTTGCCCAAACAATATCAGTATTGAAATATCCGATTTGCCGGATATTGTGGAATTTAAGATTGAACATGATAATAACAAAACGGTCACATTGAAAAAACAAAATCAATTCTTTCAACAAATACATCAAAGATTAAAATTATTAGGCGGAACAATGAAACGGGTACAATTGCCCCAATGCAAAACAATAAAATTTTCTGTGCCAAAAGAAGAATAATATTTAGCTTAGATGATTCAAAAAAAAACACCAAAAATTCTGGAAATGAATATCACCCTCGGAATTGCAGACGACCATCAACTATTTTTAAAATCGTTAAGTTTATTAATCAGCAGCCTCCGGGATTTTACAATAGTTGTAGAAGCAATCAACGGCAAAGACCTGATTGAAAAACTGGAACAGAAAAAATTAGAACCCGATATCATTTTACTCGATGTAAATATGCCTGTAATGGATGGGCAGCAAACAGCAGAACTCATAGTAAAAAAATTTCCTGCTATCAAACTGGTTGCATTATCAATGAAAGATGATGATGCAACCATTATTAAAATGATTCAATCAGGGTGCTGCTCTTATCTGCTGAAAGATATTCATCCTGAAGAATTGAATAAAGCCTTGCATGAAATTTATGAGAAAGGTTATTATAATGCAGATGCTGCCAATATCAATTACCGAAGGCTTTTACAACACCAGGAAAAACAAAATGAATTCCAGCTAACAGAAAAAGAAAAGCTGTTTCTTCAATTTGCATGCAGCGATGCTACTTATAAGCAAATTGCTGCAGAGATGCATGTGTCTGAAAGGACTGTTGATGGTTACAGGGAAAGCCTCTTCAAAAAACTGAATGTACAAAGCCGCACCGGCATGGCATTAGAAGCACTGAGAAAAAATATTGTAAGCCTATAAATTTTGTTCACCACCTTCCTTTTCTTTTTAAAATCAGTAGTATAAAAAATAAAACTGATTTATCTTCGTCAGATGGTTACTAACCTCAGCACAAATCATAGTTTAATCAGCAATTGGGTAAGCGAATTACGTTCTACAGAAATACAAACAGACAGGATGCGTTTTCGTAAAAACCTTGAACGTATTGCTGAAACAATCGCATACGAAATCAGCAAACTGCTACCTTACGAAACAGCAGAGATCCAAACACCATTAGGCACTCATCAAAGTAAAGTGCTGCAAGTGCAACCTGTGGTAGCTACCATATTCAGGGCCGGACTTCCAATGCACCAGGGACTCCTGAATTATTTTGATAAAGCAGACAATGCATTTGTTTCTGCTTACCGGAAACATCACCGCGATGGTAGTTTTGAAATTAAACTTGAATACCTGAGTGCACCTTCTTTGGATGGCCGTCCATTAATCTTATGCGATCCTATGCTGGCAACCGGTGCATCTCTTGTCACAGCCATAACAGCCTTACAGAATTGCGGCACACCGTCACAAATACATGTAGCCTCTGCTATTGCCGCCACTGTTGGCATTGAATATGTTATGAGGGAATTTGGTGAAAAACTTTACATTTGGTGCGGGGATATTGATGATGAATTAACTGCCAAAGGATATATTGTTCCAGGCTTAGGCGATGCAGGCGATCTTGCATTCGGGCCAAAGACCCAATTTTGACAACAAGCAGCATCACAATAATTTTTGTAGTCTATTTGTTATATAATCCCTCAGTTTTGATTTTTGATTCTTAAGGTGAAACCAACCAAAAATTTTGAGATGAAGTTTATTGCAATATTCGCACTGTTACTGATAACTGAGGGAACGATGGCTCAGGATCCTCATTTTTCCCAATTCTTTTCTTCACCCATGACACTCAATCCTGCATTCACCGGGAAATTTGATGGGCAGGTAAGATTAGCAGGCAATTACCGTAACCAATGGCCTACTATCAACAGGGCTTATATCACCGGTACAGCTTCAGTTGATTTTCCAATCCTGGCCAATCACATACCCAGCACTGATACATGGGGTGTTGGGCTGATGGGATATACTGATAAGAGCGCTGCAGGCGCCGTTGCATTTAATTATTTTTCTCTTTCAACTGCCTATCATAAAGGCCTTGATGAAGATGGATATAAACAATTGGGATTAGGCTTCCAGGCAACCTATTCAAACATGCTGATTAATACTTCAAAACTAACTTTTGAAGATCAGCTTTCATCCGATGGCACATTTTCAATGCCAACACAGGAAGTATTCAATAACGCAACATTAAAAGCCAATTATTTTGATCTAAATGCCGGTATCCTTTACACAGTGAGCACTACAGATAAAAATAATTTTTATGCCGGTGTCAGCTTATATCATATTAACAGGCCTAAACAGGAATTTACCGGCATCAATTATAATCTTTACCCGCGTGCTACGCTGCATGCTGGCGGATATTTTCCGGCAAGTGAAGATATCACTGTACACTTAAGTGGATTATATAGCACACAGGCTGGTGCACATGAAATATTACTGGGCGGCGCTGCTCAATTTCTTGTTGGCAATCCCAATGTAGAAAATCCAGTAAGTGTTTACGGTGGCGCCTGGATGCGATTTGGCGATGCATTGATACCTTATATAGGTTTAGAATTTAGTGGCCTTCGAGTTGGCGCTACTTATGATATCAATATCTCTGATTTGAAGACTGCATCTGAAAGTCGTGGTGGCGTAGAAGTTTCTCTCATTTATATTGTCCGTCATCCTGAAAGTAAAGGACTACCCTGTCCTAAGTTTTAATAATTTTAAGCTAAGGGTTTTCCTTTATAGAGATAACCATAAATTTTTTTATTACACTACCTTGAAGGAAGGTTTTTAAAATACAGCGAAGTCTTCTGACTTGTTGCAATTAATCCAGTTTGATGACATGATCAGCATTCTTTTGAGAATATGATTTCACCAATGTGCGTATCATTTCATTTTCAGGATAAACAGTCATATATTTTTTTAATGCCTCAGAATTATATGTATTATTATCTTCCGGTAACAACCCCATTCCGTAAAACTTACCATTTTCCACCAACACACAACTTTTCTGATTACCGGTTACCGGCTGTTCCACTATTGCAAAACTGCCAAGGTTTTGCTGCAAATATGCAATTGCATCTATAACCCTTTCATTATGGATTTCCGGCAATATATCATTTGGAATATAAGCCTGCTTTTGCAAAAAACACAATGCAGGATGCAGCTCAAATTCTCTTGCCATCTTCCACATTGTCCTGTGTGCATCTGCCAGGTATGCAAACGTAGCAACAGGTGTAGTATGCTTTCTTTTTTTATCAATGGCAAGCCGCATAAATCCTGCTGAATCTTCAAACAGGTAAATACCATAAAACTGTTCTGCATGTTTCTGACTGAAATTATATTCCGGCCAGTATTTCTTTATTTCAATACTCTCTAAAATAAATGCAGTAAACTCAGTCGGGCATTCAGTGCAACTCACTTCGTAAATATTCCGCAAAAACTCCTGCCTTTTTTTACTTGTATTCAACCCGGTAAAATGACTCAATACTCTTTTCTTTATATTCTTTGCTTTGCCCACATAAATTATTTTTCCTTTCTCATTATGGAAATAATAAACACCGGGCACATAAGGCAGTTTATTAATACTTTCTTTAGAAAGATTCGGTGGCAAAATCTGGTCATGGTTTTCTTTTTTCAGGAAATCTTTTATCAGCTTCTCTCCTCCCTCCTGTAAAATTTTCTGAAATAAAATCGTTGTAGCATCAGCATCACCACCAGCACGGTGACGGCTGCTATTAACTATTTCAAAAACTTTACAAAGATGCCCAAGTCCATATTTTTGTAAACCAGGAAATGCTTTCCTGCTTAGCTTTAGTGTACACAATTTTTTAGGCAACCAATGATAACCACATTGCAATAAATGATAACGGATAAATGTATAATCAAAGTTGACATTATGTGCAACAAAAATCCGGTTACTTAACAGGTTAAAAATCTTTGGTGCCACTTCGGAAAAACCAGGTGCAGATGCCACAGTTTCATTGGAGATGCCGGTTAAATATGTTATGAATTTAGGTATCGGATAACCGGGGTTAATGAGGGTTTCATAACGGCCTTCCACTTCTTTGCCATTAAATAAAACAATGGCAATTTCAGTGATACCATTTTTATCAGGATGGCTGCCCGTTGTTTCTATGTCAACAATCGCATACACAAGGCAAAAATAAAGCAACTAAGATGAAAACCCAGACTGACTTTCAACAGTTTTACAATGGGCTTTTTGTTCTGTAATAAGAATGTATTTTTTAACTAAAAAAGTTAATGAGCACACCCTAAATTGTATCAGATTATAAGTTAGTATCAAGTATTTTTGCAGCCCGCCTGTAATGGCGGGTATTTTGTAAATGATTGGGGCCGGAAGCAGTTGTGGAAAATATGATTCAGTAGAAAAAATATTGCTATACATCAAATGCGGTCATATTTACAAATAAAAAAGGTTGACGATGCAATGGTAACACAGGTACTGCATCACATTAAACAAAAAAATATCAGGCAATAAATTGTTTGAAAAAAACAATAAAAGAATCAGAAACATACATGGAGATTTCAAAAAATTTTAACCACAAAGAAGCTGAAGAAAAATGGTATCAGCATTGGATTGAAAAAAAATATTTCAACAGCAAACCTGATGGTCGTGAACCTTATACCATCGTCATTCCTCCACCTAATGTTACCGGTGTGCTGCATATCGGCCATGCACTCAATAATACTATACAGGATATTTTAATCCGTCATGCACGCATGCATGGAAAAAATGCCTGCTGGGTGCCGGGTACTGACCATGCATCAATAGCAACAGAAGCAAAAGTGGTGCAGATGTTGCGTGAAAAAGGAATTAAAAAATCTTCATTAAGCCGTGATGAATTTTTGAAATATGCCTGGGAGTGGAAGGAAAAATATGGTGGCATCATTCTGCAGCAATTGAGGAAACTGGGATGCAGCGCAGATTGGGACCGCACTACTTTCACAATGGATGAACATTATTACAAAACGGTAATTGAAGTGTTTGTTGACCTGTATAAAAAAGGCTGGATTTATCGTGGTGAGAGAATGATAAACTGGGATGTGAAAGCTAAAACTGCATTGAGTGATGAAGAAGTGATATACCGTGAAGTAAACAGCAAATTATATTATGTGCGTTATGATGTGCTGGATGCAGATGAAATAATTTTTAATGAATTGACTCCGCGTATTAAAGGAGGCATCACGATTGCAACGGTTCGGCCTGAAACTATTTTAGGTGACACTGCGATTTGCGTAAACCCCAATGATGAACGTTATAAACACCTGGTTGGCAAAAGAGCCGTAGTGCCATTAATCAACAGGCCTGTTCCAATCATTGCAGATGAATATGTGGAAATGGATTTTGGTACAGGCGCTTTAAAAATTACTCCTGCTCATGATACAAATGATTATGTTATTGGTAAAAAATACAACCTTGAAATCATCAATATCTTGAATGATGATGGCACGATGAGTGATGCAGCACAGATGTTTGTTGGTATGGACCGTTTTGAAGCCCGCACAAAAATGGTAGAAGCATTACAGTTATCCGGTCAGTTAGTAAAAACAGAAGATTATAAAAACCAGGTTGGTTTCAGTGAGCGTAGTGATGTTGTGGTAGAACCTCGTTTAAGTATGCAATGGTGGGTAAGCATGAAAAAATTAAGTGAGCCTGCATTGAAATCTGTTGTTGATGAAACCATCAAATTTTTTCCACCAAAATATGTAAACACTTACAGGCACTGGATGGGAAATATAAAAGACTGGTGCATCAGCCGGCAGTTGTGGTGGGGACAAAGGATTCCTGCATGGTATGATGAATCAGGAAATTTTTATGTAGCAGAAAATGAAGAAGCAGCTTTAAAATCAGCATCAGAAAATAAGGCTTCAGCAACAGGTACAGGAAAAATACAACTCACCCGTGATGAAGATGTGCTTGACACATGGTTCTCATCTTGGTTGTGGCCGATGGAAGTTTTTAAAGGTTTGTCAAATCCTGGCAATGATGATATAAAATATTATTATCCTACACAAACTTTGGTTACTGCTCCTGAAATAATTTTCTTCTGGGTTGCAAGAATGATTATTGCAGGTTATGAATACAAAAATGAAAGACCTTTTGGAAATGTTTATTTCACAGGCATAGTGCGGGATGAACTGGGAAGGAAGATGAGTAAAAGTCTTGGCAATTCTCCTGACCTGCTCGCATTGATTGAAAAATATGGCGCTGATGCAGTACGCTTTGGTACTATCATCTCATCACCTGCGGGCAATGATTTATTGTTTGATGTAAAAGAAGAAAGCACTTTAAAACAAGGCAGCTTTTTCATCAACAAAATATGGAATGCCATGAAGCTGGTGAAGATGTGGGAAAGCCGTGTGTCTGTAAATGAAACTTCAACACAAAATTTCGCTGTTAACTGGTTTGAACAAAGGTTGATTGAAGCAAAAAATGAGATTGAAAAACTTTATCAACAGTTTAGGTTAAGCGAAGCTTTAAAGACTATTTATTCTTTAGTATGGGATGATTTCTGTAGTTGGTACCTTGAATGGATTAAACCAGGATATGAACAACCTGTTGATGCAAATATTTACAACAAGACAATTCTGTTTTTTGAAGAATTACTTCAGTTGCTGCATCCGTTTATGCCTTTTGTTACAGAAGAAATATATCACTTGTTAAGGCAACAGGAAGATGATATTTGTATTAAACAAAATCAAGACCTGGAAATTAATGTAAATGAAAAAATTCTTGAACAGGGAGCTTCATTAAAAAATATTATTTCAGCAATACGTGATGCAAGAAATAAGAATAATATCAAACCAAAAGAAGTTATCAGTTTATACATCCAGTCAAATGCTGATGCATATAAAAATTTTGAAGAAATTTTATTGAAACAGGTGAATGCTGATTCCCTTGCTATAGTTTCAGAAAATGCTGCAGGGACAATTGTTGTTGCAGTAGAAAAAGATAAATTTTTCATTAAAAGCAATGCAGAGACTGATACGGTTGCATTGAAAAATGATTTGGAAAAAGATCTTGCCTACCAACGTAATTTTCTTCAATCGGTTTTGAAAAAACTCAGCAATGAACGTTTTGTTCAAAATGCAAAACCTGAAGTGGTGGCTATGGAAAGAAAGAAACAGGCAGATGCAGAAGCAAGGATAAAAACATTGGAAGAAAGTATCGTAAACCTGAATTAGTCTTTTTTCAACTAATACATATATACATTTTAAAATCTTTAAAAACACAACATTGTTAAACACAACAACATTCAACAAGAGCATCCTGTTCGCTGTTTGCATACTTTTCTCATCAAATATTTTCGCACAAAACTGGGATATAAATCTTTTAAGAGATATCAATCCACAACAACCTAATTCTTTTGTTTGGAAAGGCATGTCAACAACTGCATATCCTGTCAGTGCAGCAGTTCCGGTAGGCCTCTGGATTGATGGTAAGATTGAACACAATAAGAAAACAGAATACAAGGCTTATACAATTGCAGGCAGTGTTATAATCGCTGCCGGCACTACAGCGCTTTTAAAACTTGCTTTTAACAGAGTACGACCATATCAAAAATATACAGGCGTCTATCCATATCAATTTGAAGATGGCATGTCTTTCCCTTCAGGTCATACAGCTTTGGCATTTGCTTCAGCTACAAGTCTGTCTCTTGAATATAAAAAATGGTATATCGTAGTGCCAGCCTTTGCCTGGGCTGCTGGTGTTGGTTATTCCAGATTATATCTTGGTGAACATTATCCAACAGATGTTATCGCAGGAGCAGTAACAGGTGCAGGCAGCGCTATTCTTTCCAGATGGGTCAGCAAAAAAATTTTTAAAAAATGAGTCTCAAAATCAGGCAAGCAACCATTAATGATATTCCTTTAATACAGGATTTAACTTATACAATCTGGCCGGTTACTTACGGATCAATCGTTTCAAAAGAACAATTGAAATATATGCTGGAACTGATTTACAGCGATGCATCACTCCAAAAACAAATGCAGGAAGGCCATCATTATATTGTTGTGGAAGATGATAAAAAACCTGTGGCTTTTGCTGATTATGGTTTTTTGGAAGACAAAATTTTTAAGCTGCATAAAATTTATGTATTGCCAGACCAACAGGGAAAATCTATTGGCAAATTTCTGATTAACCAGGTAATAGATTTTGTAAAACAGGCAGGTGCAACAACACTTGTTTTAAATGTAAACCGGCACAATAAAGCCAAACAATTTTATGAGCATCTTGGCTTTACAGTGTTAAGAGAAGATGATATTGATATTGGTGAAGGTTATTTTATGAATGATTATATCATGGGCCTTGACCTCGGTAAAAAATGACATTGTCACTTTTGAACTTAAAGCAAATTTTTATACAAGCCTTTGTTTCATTGCTTCATACAAAATCATCCCTGCAGCAACAGAAACATTCAGCGAATCAAAATCTCCTTTCATTGGTATATTGAAATGTTCATCTGCAGATTTAGATAAAAATGACTGCACACCTTTTTCTTCATTGCCCATAATAATGCAACAAGGTTCGGTAAGATTCAATTCATAAATCTTTTTCTTTGCCTTCATTTCGCTGGTAAAAACTTTTATTCCATTCAAATGCAGATCATCCACTGCTTTCGCTAAACTGTTAACCCTGCAAATATTAATTTTCTCCAAAGCGCCTGCACTGCTTTTTACAGCATCTTCATTGAATGCACCAACACCTTTATCAGGAATAATGATTGCCTGTGCGCCACAACATACCGCACTGCGGGCAATGGCGCCGATATTCCTGACATCAGTTACACCATCTAACATCAGCAACAATGCAGCTTCGCCTTTATCATTAATCCAGTCAATTACCTGTTGCAAATCCTGGTAACGTACTGCTGTTTTATATGCAACAACACCCTGGTGATTGATATTAGTCAGGCTGTTTAATTTTTCATTCGGCACATATTGAACAGGAATATTTTGTTCTTTGGCAAGCTTCCTGATCTCATTGATGGAATCACCACTTGCATTTTTAAACAACAATATTTTATCTACACCAGATTGTTGTTTTAATGCTTCCACTACAGGGTTTCGCCCTGTAATAATATTTTTTTTCGACTGATAATTTTTTGACTGGAACATCGTGTGCAAAATAAATGTAAAGTTGAAGAGTTTTGATACTATCTGAAAAAGGATGAACATTTAAATTTGATAGCTATCAATAATTTTAATAATATCACAACGCTTATTTTCAAATAAACCTTCCACAACCCACGTTCACTAATTCACACATGTTAGCATCTTTATAACAGGGCATACTGCCTGTTCGCAATAAATTTGTTGTATGCATAAAAGTTTGGTAGAAATAAATTTTGAAAGAAATAAAAATATGAAAGCAACAGCTTATACAGTTGGTGTGCTCATTATTTTATTTCTACTTTTTATATTGGTTAGCTGGACAATACCTGTTCCACCCCCACCACCTGTTGATACCGGCATTGAAGTAAACCTCGGCAACAGTGATCAGGGATTGGGAGATGTGCCGCCACAAATTCCGGGTGAGCCTGCTGCAGAACAAGAAACTAATTTTAATCCACCGCCCAGCCAGGCTGCACAGGCAGAAACAGAACATGAAGTTGCAGAAAACAATGATGCTGATATTCCTATCATACATACTTCACCAAAGCCCGAAAAGAAAAAAGAAATTGCAAAGGTTAATAATGACACTAAAAAAACAACAAAGAAAACTGTAACCAATCAAACGCCTGCTCCGCCAAAACCTAAAGCAGTTTATGCAGGGGGAAAAAATACCGGAGCCAGCGGTAACAATGCTGATAGCTATAACAACAGCCGCAACCAGGGTATTGCCGGTGGCAATGGTGATCAGGGTAAGCCCAATGGCAATATCAACAGCGATAGTTATACCGGTAATGGTGGCACAGGCAGCGCCGGCATAAGTATTACTAATGGTTTACAGGGACGTCACATTGCAAGCGCTGCACGATTTCAGGATCAATATAAATATGGAGGTAAAGTTTCTGTTGATATTACTGTGGATGAAAATGGTATTGTTACCAGTGCAAGAGTAAAACCCGGCAGCCCGTTTGCAGATTTGAATGCCATTGCAGAAAGAAGGGCACGCCAGTTAAAGTTTAATAAAGGGACTACCTCACAAAGTGGCACCATCACAATAGTATTTCAAAACCCGAAAGGTTGACTGAGTGCATAATGCAGAAAATGTCATTGTTGAAAGAAATTACTTCATTTTTTCTGCAGTTGAAATTTGTAAAGTCCTGAAACAGGTTTACAGAAATTGAATGCTTATGTCCCCAAAAAATAAATTGTTTTCTTTCGTTTACCTCAACATTTTTATTGCGCAACTATTTGCAGAATATTACAATAACCAGGCATTGCTTAATATCTCAAAGCCGTTGATTGTTGTAGTGCTGATTGCCTGGCTTTTTATGGCCACAAAATTTTCTGCGCCTTATCATAAGAATATTTTTACAGGGTTGATTTTTGCATGGGCCGGCGATGTCCTGTTAATGATGCAACAAAAACAGTCTCTTTTTTTTATTTTCGGATTAATTGCCTTCCTGATTTGCCACCTGTTTTATATAAAGGCTTTCATATTGGATTTTCGATTACACCCAGGGAAGAAAAATCCGCTTTTGATTTGGGCAATTATCTTTTTTGCAGTGTGTTCTACCGCTTTGTTTACTTTTCTGCAACCTCATTTGGGCACGATGCAAATACCGGTATTGATCTATACGATTATTATTTCAATTATGGCAATAACGTCTGTAAGCCGCTTTGGCCGGGTAAATATTTTTAGTTTTACAATGGTTTGTTGCGGCGCTGTATTATTTCTTTTTTCAGATAGTATGCTTGCATGTAATCGCTTTGTTCAACCCTTGCATGGCGCGGGTTTTATCATTATGGCTTCGTACATGCTTGCGCAATACTTTATCGCGTTAGGAAGTATAGAACGGAAGCCTGTTTAGTTATTCTTCTTTGTTTCAAAATAAATATTTATCTATCATTTGGCACACTCACCAAACGAAATACAAATCATGATTTCCCATCAGTTGGTTTATTTTCATTTCTTGAATGTTTCCTTCGCAAAGTCATGATCGTTATAAAAAACTGCATTTTGTAAAATGAGCTTTGCTTTAGTGCCAGTACTGTTGTTTAAATCACTGCCTGTAATGCCTGTGTGGGTTGTATAAAATCTTGTTGCGATGCAGGGCAAGACACATGAATAATATTTCGTTTGGTGAGGGCACCAACCGATAGAAAAAAAATATTTCTAACAGAGAACTGCTCAATATTTTTCAGAAGGTACAGGCATTAGAGCCGCAGCAGCTTTTTGCTGTAAAGGATTTTGTTTCTGCTTACCTGCTTAAAGCTGACCTGCAAAAAAATCTGGCAGGAGTAAAATAAAATTGTGCATAAATTTTTCTTGTGCGTTTGCACTACATATATAGCGTATTCGCACATAATAGCAAAGCCGCAGTGGTGCGGCTTCATTCGTTTTTATTTAATTACAATACTATTTAATGCTTTGTCAAAAATTTCTTTTTTATCTAATGGAACTTTGCGGTAACCATATACAACATGCTTTATTTTTCTATCTTCCCAATATCTTCCTTTATCATCCATACCATTAATTGTTATTGTATCAGCAGCAAGGAACTTTATGTTTAAATCCTTTCCATATTTTACGTAGGCATCAGGATAAAAAGAACTCGGTGCAACATTATCCGAAAAGAAAATACTTGAACTATCAGGGTACAAAAATGTTTTTACTCTTTCATTTTCATAATTGTCTATTCTTGTTTTATATCCTTTGGGTATAGATAACGAATAGCTTAAAGACTTGCCGTTGCCATTTACTTTGAATGATGTAATCTTAGAACTACAAGCAGCTAAAATAAAAATCTGCATTATGAAAAAGTAGCCTATAATCTTCTTCATACTAATAAATTAAATTGATTGGTGATAAAGAAGGTGGGATATATGTTGGTGGCACGTATATCGGCTTACCACTTGCATCTAATAAGTTTGCCACTTGTGGGTTACCTGCCGCATCTCTAAAATTATATCCTGTTCGCAAAGGTTGAGGAGGGTTTAAAGCTGCTCTAATTTGATTTTCAAAATAAGCTGCTCTGTATTCCATTCTTGCCAAACCTGTGCCTTGTGGGTCATCATTGTTTAACATACCAAAATTGGATTCATACCCATGAAACATTTCATGTGCTAAATCTGTAATGGGGCTGATGCCTGTTCCGCCCACAACTGGGAGTTCTGTGCCTGCAGAGTTCCAATAAATAGTTCCTCCTGAACCTCCGGTTGCACCTCCTTGCCCTGCTGCTATCTTCGCTACTCCGTAAGATTTGTTTCTATCTGTTTCTATAAATTCACTATTCCCCGGATGATTGGGATTTTGACTTGCATCTTTAACAACAAAATTGTTTGTAGAAGATTGAAGAGTAGATACAACTTTAGCACCATCTGTTGTACCATTAATTTTATTCAAAGCATTTACAGATTGCTTTAAAAATCCTTTTACCTTTCCACCATAAGCAGAGCCATCTTTATTAGTTAAACTACCGTTGTTATAAATAACTTCCTGTCTCTTTCCAAGACCTAAAAATCCGCCTCTAAACGATATACCTAATGTATCTCCTAACGGGTCATTAAATGAAATGGGATTGTTACCCATTGCAGAGTATAGGCTTTGTGCATAGTCAGGCTTTGGGTCTATCTGCCACCATCGTCCAAGCTGTGGGTCTAAACTTCTAAAGTTGGTTGCATATAGTTCAAGTCCGCTTCCATCACTGAACTCTTTATTTTGTAACTCACTTCCTTTATTAAAGAGGCGTTTGTTTTCCGGGTCTCCGAAGTTCAAAGCCTTGCTACTGATGCCGGCTTGAACAAGTCCGAACGGATAATAATGTGTTTCTTCTACCAGTGATCCTCTTGTATGCACAATTTGTAAATTATCAAAATAGACATCAACCGGGCTTTGATTGCTGCAAAAGATATAAAGGTAACCATTTCTTGTAATGCTGATTGTTTGATGATGGTTTTTTAAAACATTGTTGTTAGTGCTTACTGCATCGCAACCGGTCATGCTGCCGGTGATGGTATTAAACTGTTCATCCATGAACACCCAGTTGATAAAAGCTTTCGGCATTGTGCTGTTGAGCGGATTATCATTGGCGCTGTTGTTTTAATAATACAAACAGAACTATAGAATAACATTGTGAAGAACATTTCTTTTATTATTTACTCATTTGTGTAGTGGAAAATGCTTATTTCCATTTTAATAAAAGAACAATTTTGTTCAACCTGTTTTTATAGTATCATTATTCTACTTTGACTTTATTTTCCAATTCATTTCAACTGTTTCTTTTTGATCCTGCAAAAATTATTTTCAATACATACCTTTCAAAGAATAGCTTTGCAACTAATTAAAATTAAGTATGCAGAAAAAATATAGCCAGTTCACAGCAATGCTGGCCATCGCAAAAGGAAGCCTCAGGTCTATCTTCAGGAGCCCTTCAACGGTACTTTTCAGTATTGTATTTCCTTTGGTTTTTATCCTCGTGTTTGGTTTTATCGGCGATAATGGCGGCATATCAATTGAAGTAGCCATTAATAAAAATGCTGATACAATTAACAACCCAATTTATAATGCTATTAAAAATATTCCAAGCATACATTTAGTCAATGATAATGACAGTCTTTTAAAAGAAGACCTTGAAAAAGGCAACATCACTGCTATCATTAATATTGCAAAAAACAACAACGGCAATCCTGAATATACGATTGAACTAAAAAGCTCAGAAGCAGTAAACCCACAGAATATTGGCGTGCTTGAATCGCTCCTGAAAAATGTTATTAGCGATATCAATACCAAAAGATATCCTCAGGCGCAAACAGTGGCTGCCATTAGTAATAAGATAGAAAAAATTCCCGGCCGCACTTACAGGCAAATTGATTTTATACTTCCCGGCCAGTTAGGATTTTCACTTTTGAGTGCAGGGGTTTTTGGCGTAGCCTTTACATTTTTCAACCTGCGGCAACAACTTATTTTAAAACGTTTTTTTGCAACACCTATCCGTAAAACCTATATCGTTTTGGGTGAAGCGCTCAGCCGTGTTTTGTTTCAAATGATGACTGCTGTTATTATCATCGCTATCGGTGCCTGGGGTTTTCATTTTACTTTAGTAAATGGCTTTTCTACATTTCTTGAAATCATGTTGCTGAGTTTTATTTCGCTGATTGTATTCATGGGTTTTGGTTTTGTAGTAAGCAGTGTGGCAAAAAATGAAAGTACCATCCCTCCTTTTGCCAATATGTTTACGCTGCCACAGTTTTTATTGGCAGGTACTTTTTTTCCTATTTCCTATTTTCCAAAATGGTTGCAGTTTTTTTGTAACCTGCTTCCGCTGACGCACTTTAATAATGCCATGCGCAACATTTCTTTTGAAGGTGCCAGCTTTATAAGTTGCTGGAGAGATGTAGGCGTATTGCTGATTTGGGGTATTATTATTTATGCAGCCGCCATCAAAGTATTTCGCTGGGAATAACCTGGGCTGATGTTATACTAACCTTATAATGTTGTGCATGCACGATTACTGCCTGTTTTCAGCGCTACACAATTATTTTATTTTCTTTCACTAAAATCAAAGCATTCAGGTATAAAATTTGTTTTTATTTGAATCTTATTTTCAAATAAATAAAATGATAACCATGAATGTGCTAACATCCGCCCAACAAAGTCTATCAAACCTGATTGACCAGTTGAAAAAACAAAAAGATGAACTTGCTGCTATTTATAGATCTGCTATCAACAACGGAAAAAAAATTGATGAAGTAAAAGCTATTTACATTTCCTTAAAGGATGTTGATAAAAGGTTAAACGAATTAATGCGCATCTCTTAATTATCATTGCACATTATCCATCAATTAAAATCCTGTTTTGCAATGGGATTTTTTTATGCATAAATCTTTCATCAATAACTGGAATGAACAATATTATATTTGAGGCAATAAAAGATTAAAATGAAAGGTTGCCAAATCATCATCAATATTGGCCTGCTTGTCAATACCAGGAATGAAAACAAGCTATTGAGGGGCGCTGCACTATCTGAGTTGCCCTGCATTGAAAATGCTTTCCTGAAAATCGAAAATGGCAGGATTGCTGATTATGGTAAGATGAGTGAATTACCTGCTCCAACCACAACAGAAAATATTTATGATGCAAGTGGCGGATATGTTTCGCCAGGATGGTGTGATAGTCATACACACCTGGTGTTTGCGGCAAGTAGAGAGAATGAATTTGTTGATAAGATTAAAGGATTGAGTTATGCTGATATTGCAGCCAAAGGTGGTGGTATTTTACAATCAGCCATCAGGTTGCAAGCCATGAGTGAAGATGATTTGTTTAATCACGCAATGATTAGATTGAATGAAGTGATGAGGCTGGGGACTACAGCCATCGAAATCAAAAGTGGTTATGGTTTAAGTGTGGATGCAGAATTAAAAATGCTGAGGGTTGTTCAACGTATTAAAAATATTGCCCCAATTCCAATAAAAGCTACTTTCCTCGGGGCACACGCTTATCCGCTGTTATACAAAAATGATCATGAAAAATATATCCGCCTGATTGAAGATGAAATGTTGCCCAACATAGCAAAAGAAAACTTAGCAGATTATATTGATGTGTTTTGCGAGCAGGGATTTTTTTCTGTTGATGTAATGAAACGCATTTGTTCTTCAGGTATTCTTTATGGTTTAAAACCAAAACTGCATGTGAACCAACTCAACAGCATTGGCGGCATTGAAGCAGCGATTAAAATGAATGCGCTAAGCGTTGACCATCTTGAGACAATGACCGATAGTGATATTGAAAAAATTTCATCATCCGATACTATTGGCACGATGTTACCAACTGCTGCATATTTTTTAAGGATGCAATATCCACCTGCAAGAAAACTGATTGACAAAGGTTGTGCAGTTGCTTTAGCTTCTGATTACAACCCAGGTTCATCACCGAGTGGCAATATGAATATTGTAGTCTCAATGAGTTGTATCCAGATGCGGATGTTACCTGAAGAAGCAGTCAATGCTGCAACTATAAATGCAGCCTATGCAATGGAACTGGAAGATGAAGTTGGCAGTATAATGATTGGAAAAAAAGCAAATCTCCTGTTTACAAAAAAGCTACCATCCCTTGCTTATTTTCCATATTCATTTGGCAGCAATCTGATTGAAAAAGTAATGATCAATGGAAATTTCCTTGAATAGTTTATCTGTAAATCTTTACTTCTTCAATACCATCACTTGTTTTCACACCACGATACATGCCTTCACAATTAAATAATAAAGCATAATTGCCTTTGGCATCAACACCAATCATTCCACCTTCACCATTAATGGCTACCAGTTTTTCATTGACCACTTTGTTCATGGCATCCTGCAGATCCATGCCTGCATATTCCATCAGGCAACTAACATCATACGCAGCAACAGCTTTGATAAATAATTCCCCATGACCTGTGCAACTGATAGCGCAGGTTTTATTATTGGCATAAGTGCCGCAACCAATCAAAGGACTATCACCTACACGGCCATAATTTTTATTTGTCATGCCACCGGTACTTGTTGCAGCAGCAATATTTCCATGCATATCACAGGCGACTGCACCAACTGTTCCAAACTTTTTATCAATGATTTGTTGAGTTGAATGATCTAAAGCAACATCATCAGAATCACGCATTGCCTGCCACTGATCAAAACGAAATTGTGAATAGAAATAATCATCAGGTTCTATAGTAATTTTTTGAGTCCGTGCAAACACATCAGCACCTTCACCACTGAGTAACACATGTTCACTATTGCGCATAACGGCAGTAGCAAGTTCAACAGGGTTACGAACATTATGCACACCACACACAGCGCCTGCAGCCATATCAATACCATTCATTACTGCAGCATCCATTTCATGCAAACCAGTTTTAGTAAACACAGAGCCACGGCCTGCATTGAATAAAATATTATTCTCCAGTTCAACAGTAGCAGCAATCACAGCATCCATTGATGTGCCTCCTTTTTCCAAAACTGAATAGCCTTTTTGCAAAGCCTGTTGCAAGCCTTGTGTATATGCTTTCTCCAGGGCAGGCGTCATATCTTCTTTCAGTATTGTGCCAGCGCCACCATGTATTGCTAATGTATATTTCATTTTATTTGAAATTGGTTTATTGAAAAATAAAATGATAAAACTTTCATGAAAATATTTTACTGATACATTTTCTAAGCATCAAAATTATACCTGCAATTATTTTCAGAAACAAAAAAGGTTTTCATAACATCATTTCTTTTTCTCAGCAAGTGCAATATAATATAAAGGAATTCCAACCAGTGTAATCCCTAATCCCCAGAGCGAATATGTGGGCGATGTGTAAACCAGACCTACACAAAAAGCCAAAGCCAGTATAATATAAATAAGTGGCAATACAGGATAGCCAAATGCTTTGTAAGGTCTGGGTATGTCCGGTCTTTTCGCCCTTAAAACAAATATGCCCGAGATAGTGATGACATAAAAGATTACGACTACAAAGGAAACCATTGTCAGCAGGTCGCCATATTTGCCACTTAAGCAAAGTAAGCTTGCTACTAAACATTGAATCCACAAAGCATAAGAAGGAACTGCATTTTTATTGAGTGTACCTGTCTTTTTGAAAAACAATCCATCATTGGCCATTGTATAATAAACACGAGCACCAGCCAATATCAAACCATTATTACAACCAAATGTTGAAACCATTATCATCACAGCAATGACGATTGTGCCGGCGCTGCCGAAAATATTATTTGCTGCTGCAATTGCCACACGGTCATTTTCTGCAAAAGCAATTCCATTCATAGGCAACACATACACATACATCAGATTGGTAGCAAAATAAATTAAGGTAACAGTCAGTGTCCCGAGAAATAAACTCAAGCCAATATTTCTTTGTGGATTTTTTATTTCGCCTGCAATAAAAGTTACATTATTCCATGCATCACTACTGAAGATAGATCCAACCATTGAAACAGCTATGGCTCCAATCAACGTACTTGTATTGATAGGTTGCCATACAGAAACTGCGTTAGTATCAGTGAGCATGATAGCCTGTATAGGCTTAAACCCATTATGCCAGTTGGCATCCCAGAAATTTTCTTTCACCAGGAAAAAGCCAAAAATGGTCAATCCAAACAGTGATAAAAGTTTGACGGTAGTAAAAGTTGTCTGAATAATCTTTCCGGCCTTAATACCTTTAGTATTGGTATAAGTAAGAAAAATAATCATGATAATAGCCAGTACTTGCGAAGCAGAAAATTTTAAGAATCCAAGGTCAAGTAAAATATTATTCTCACCAACAGATGGAATAAGATATGCAGTAAACTTACTGAAAGCAACACCTACTGCTGCAATAGTGGCTGTTTGTATGACAGCAAAAAAACTCCAACCATATAAAAATCCCGCTAAGGGATTAAATGCTTCTTTCAGATAAACATATTGCCCCCCTGCTTTAGGATACATACTACTTAACTCGCCATAACTCACAGCAGCAGTGATTGTCATAAACCCTGTAATCAGCCAAACAATAGTCAGCCATCCGGCACTTCCAACATGACGTGTAATATCAGCGCTCACTATAAAAATTCCTGAACCAATCATGCTACCAGCAACAATCATTGTTGCATCAATTAAGCCAAGTGTTGGTTTAAAATGTGTTTTGGTTTCATCCATATTATACATTAAAAATCCCGTTTAATGAACGGGATTTGAAGTTAGCAAAATAACAATCAATAATTAATTAATTAATTAATTGATTTTACTCTTAATTATTTCTTTGCTTCTTTATAAGAAGCGTTTAACTGATCTATTATTTCGGGTGTTATATTCCTCAAAGTGTCTTTATAATAAATCATATCATCACTGCTGCTGGCAAAAACAAATTCATATCCTTTTTTTGCACTATAGTCTTTCAGGAATGATTGAATTTTATTTTTCAGGTCAAGCATTTTTTGCATGTATTCGCCCTGGAAGTTTTGACTCAGGCTCTGTTGCTGTTGAGAATAATAATTATCAAGCCTTGCAAGGTCTTCCTGCATCTGGCTTTGCTCTACTTGCGAAAGCGTTGCGCCACGCCTGTTATAATCATTTACTTTATCCTGGTATTGTTTACGAATGCCATTTAGTTTTGCTTCCATGGCATCGTTTTTGGATTTCAGATAGTTTCGTGTTTCTTTTGCAAACGTGTAATACTTCTCAAGCGTATCTAAATCAAAATATGCTACCCGAAAAGTTGCCTGAGGCAAATTTTGATTCTTCGTTGTCGTAACTGGTGTATTTTTTTGTTGAAAAAATGAATAATACAAATAGGCTACAGCCAACAATAAAATAATATTCAATGATAATAAAGCTTTATTCATTCAAACCATTTAAAGGCCGTGAAGGTAAAAATTTAAGCCTCTATAAAATTGTTAAATCAGAATATGTAATATCAATGAAAAAGTAAAGGATTTATTGAAGTTGTTTTCTACAATAATATCATTAAAAGAGCAGTACTTGTTGCACATAAAAATTAAATTAGTACTGATACAACAAGTAATCAACAAACAGAAATTTATGCTGGGCAATGTATTTCAAGAAATAAAATAAGATTAGAATTTTATTTCTTCATCCTGAGAGTCAAATACATGAAATTCTGTAAAGTAATTATCAGGATTTGATTTCACACGGATGCGGGTTTTGTATTTACGGTTCCATTTCCATGAAATAGAAAAAATACCTTTTGTCAAATGAGAATATAAGATAGGATGAACTCTTATAGTCAGATTTTTATGTTGATGAGTCACAAGATAATTCAACCGGTTCTCAATTTCATCAACCAGTAATAAAGTGGGTGATACTTTACCCGTGCCTTTACAAGAAGGACAAACTTCTGAAGTATTGATATTCACTTCCGGTCTCATCCGCTGCCTGGTTATTTGCATCAGGCCAAATTTTGATATTGGCAAAACAGCATGTTTTGCCCGGTCTGCTTTCATAAAGCCATCCATTGCATCCTGCAACTTCCTTTTGTTATCGGGTAATTTCATATCAATGAAATCAACAACGATAATACCTCCAATATCGCGAAGCCTTAACTGCCTCGCTATCTCTTCTGCAGCTTCAAGATTTGTTGCCAAAGCATTTTCTTCCTGGTTATTGCTTACACTTTTGTAACCACTATTTACATCAATAACATGTAGTGCTTCAGTATGCTCAATAATCAAGTAGGCCCCGCTTGGCAGGTTTACTGTTTTTCCAAATGATGCTTTCACTTGTTTAGAAACACCATATTGGTCGAATATTGGTGTACCATTAATATGGCTGCTTACAATCTCAGCTTTTTCTGGTGCAATTTTCTGGATATAAGATCTGGTATCATTAAAAATATTTCGGTCATTAATCACAATTCTATTAAAATCTTCTGTCAGTAAATCACGAAGTATGCTTGTAGTCTTATCTTGTTCACTCAATATTTTCGCCGGGGCTACTGCGCCCCTCAGGTTACTTTGTATGCTTTTCCAGGTAGCAATTAACATTGAAAGGTCTTCGTGCAGTTCTGCACTATTCTTCCCTTCAGCAGCAGTACGGACAATAACACCAAAGTTTTTTGGTTTGATTGCATCAATAATTTTCTGTAACCTTTTTCTTTCCTCTGCACTGTGAATTTTTTTTGAAACAGCAACTATATCATTAAATGGAGTGATAACAACAAATCTGCCGGGCAATGAGATTTCGCAACTTAATCTTGGTCCTTTTGCAGCAATAGGCTCTTTTAATATCTGCACCAGGATCTCAGGTTTCCCTTTGATAACTTCATTGATTTTCCCAGTCTTGACAATTTCAGGTTCAGGTTCAAATGCAGAAAAGTCCAGGTCTTCCCCTTCTTTAGCCTGCATTGTGAGTTGAGTAAATTTTAATATCGAACGAATATAAGGGCTCAAATCAGTATAATGCAGGAAGGCATCTTTTTCAAACCCGACATCTATAAAAGCAGCATTCAATCCGGGAATCAGTTTTTTAACTTTGCCAAGATATAAATCACCAACAGCAAAGTTTGCATCAGCTATTTCGTGATGTAATTCAACCAGCTTTTTGTTTTCTAATAAAGCTATTTCAACGCCGTTGGTCGTAGCGTTAATTATCATTTCTTTGTTCACAAAATCATCTTTATATACACCATAAATTAAAAATTTGCATTGCGCAATCATGCACATGCATCATTAAATTCGAAGGAGGAAAGGTAAGGTAAAGGATAGGGAGGATAAATACCGGCGCATCAGATATAAACCTTTACTGCGCCGATAATCAAATTTATTTGTTTTTCTTTTTATGGCGATTTTTTCTCAATCTCTTTTTTCTTTTGTGCGTCGCAATTTTATGACGTTTTCTTTTTTTACCACAAGGCATACCGAATAATTTTTGTTTTAATTTTTATTGTAATGATTTGATTCTATCCTGAATTTCTTTTCTTGCTTCAGGTATCTGTACAAAGTTTAAAGAAGCTTCATACCACCTTATCGCGTTGGTTTTATCACCTGTTCTTTCATACGCACCAGCAAGATTTAATATTGCTTCAATATTATCCGGTTGCTTTTTTACAACAGTTAAAAACCTTTCAATTGCTTTATCGTATTGGCCACTCTGAATACCACCCAAACCAAGCATCATTTGCGCATACATATTATCAGGATTTTTATCTGCAATCTCTTTTATAGCAAGTATCCCCTGCATTGGATTACCAGAAATATTACCAAACATGTAACAAACACCAATACCTATTTTGGAAGAATCATTATTGGGATTTATTGTAAGCGCTTTATCAAACATCTCTTTGGCTTGTGTAGCCATCCATCGCTGCATAGATGGGTCTGATGAAGACATCATGTCATCTAAAAGCAAATGGGCAGCAAAAGTGAGGCTTTTTTCAGAATTTTCCAACTTTGCGGCTTCCCCTGCATAATAAGCACCTATTTCCCTGTGTTTCAAAGTATCACTCCAATATGAAGCTAATTGATGAAATACATGAATTTGCTGATCCCGTACATCACCCCTTACCACTGCATTTTCTAATTGGGCTAACTTTTGAATTTGTAGCGGACTCAGGTTTTCTTTGAATTTCGAAATGACCTGTTCTGTAGTTAACACTGAAGGCATATTGGTTGCCGGCTGTGCAGCAACTGGTTCGGTTTTATCAGGATCAACTGTTTTGCCAAAGAAAAATAAGCCTGCCAATAAAATAATACCAGCAGAAATTAAAATCAATTGTTGTTTTCGCACGTAAAAATTTTGAGCCGCAAAGTTACTGATCAGGATGGATTCCCTTCACTTCATTTACAAATTCTTTAGAAGGTTTGAATGCGGGAATATAATGCTCCGGTATATGTACTGCAATATTTTTTTTAATATTACGACCAATTTTAGCAGCTCTTTTTTTTGTAATAAAACTTCCAAAACCCCTGATATAAATGTTTTCCCCTTTAGCAATATTTCCCTTAATTTCTTTTATCAGTGTTTCCACAGTAACCAACACATCTACTTTAGGGATGCCTGTTTTATCTGATATGTTGTTGATAAGATCAGATTTGCGCATGGTAAAAAGTTTTAAGATGAATATAAAAACAAAGTTAAATGTAAAACATTCATTTTTAATAGAAAGCAAATTCAGGCATTTTTTTTAACCCTTGTAGCAAATAATACATGGAATGGTCGTTCGCATTTATTTAAAATATAGACATGGTCAGATATGCATGCTTATCAATTTCCAGACGACCTGTTCACTTTTTCCCAAACTGCAGACTGTCTGCCCGAGATAAACCTGAAGAATCCCTGTATGACTGAAACATTCATAAAAACAAAATAACCGGCAAATTTTAAAGGCTTCATTTTCGAATCTGATGGAATAAAATTTGATAGAAAAGCAGTAAAATAAAAGAGAATCTGCAAAGAAAAAGCAATAAGATAAAATAATTGATTATCAATTAATAATATAATTAAATTAGAAATAAAAATTAAAATAAGAGCCAAAGGGCTCAATGTCCATCTTAATACCCTGTGAGACAAGTATAAGAAAGTGAGCCTTTGGTGTTTCCAAAATTTCAACAAAGGCAATAACATAAGTATTGACTGAAAACCTCCTGCCGCTATTCTTACCTTCCTTTTCTTTTCATCTTCCAGGGTAGTAGATGCGAATTCAACAGCATAAGCTTCTGGTTCATATATAACCCTGAATCCCCTGCCTGCCACTTTTAAGGAAATAACAAAATCGTCCAAAATAGTTGAAGCTGGCAAGTATTCATAAAGTTGTTTTCTTACAGAAAAAAGCTCACCAGCAGCCCCAACAACTGAATAGAAGTCTGAGTCGAGCTTTTTTAAGAAAGACTCATATTTCCAATACAAACCTTCCCTTCCACCAACATTTTCAGTATCATTCAAAGATTCCATTACTCTTTTTTCCCCGGCTACTCCCCCAACGACATCATTGTAATAATGCCGGGTTATATTTCTGATTGCATGCTGATTTAATAACGTATTGGCATCACTGATTATCAGGATTTCGTTATTTGCATTGGCAACTGCCCTATTTAGTGCTGCAGATTTTCCGGCCCTTTCTTTATCATGTAATAATCTTATCTGGGGATACTGGCTCACTATTTCCGGGGTTGAATCAGTTGAACCATCAGTAATAAAAATATATTCTATGGCTGATGAAGGATAATCCTGTTGCAGGGAGTTTTCTATTTTTTTTTCTATAATCGTACCCTCATTATAAGCGGCAACGATAAATGAGACCGTAGGGGAATATTCATTAGAATATTTTAGTTTTAGCTGAGGAAAAGCCTTATTCAGGACAAATACAATTAACCCATATAAAAGGTAATTATACAGTACAATAAAAATGCATATATAAAAAACAATTTTCCAAAATAACATACTGCAATATAGGGTAATGAAACATTCTCAAATCTAAATAATATTTACTGATGTTTTTTTTCGCGTTCCCGAGCATTTTTAAGACGTTTACCAATTTGGGGTTATTTGGAAGTTCTACTGAATGTAATTTTAACACTCTAATTTAATTGTCAATAGAAAGCTCAAGAAATGAAAAAATCGCTAATGGTTGTAGATGATGATGAAGTAATGGTGCTGCTACTAACCAAGCTTTTTGAAAAGAAATATATGGTTTTTACGGCAAGTGACGGCGTAGAAGCCATGCACTATTTTTATAAAGGCATAGTTCCCGATTTAATTATAAGCGACTTAATGATGGAAAATATAACCGGACATGAATTTATCAAACATATACAATCCAGTGCATTTTATAGCAGGATTCCTATTATTATACTTTCTGGGACAGCACCTGAAGAGTTAAATAAAGAATTTTCTGATGTTTTCATAATAAATAAACCATTTGATCCAATTGCTTTACAAAAACTGGTAGATGCCAATATTGCCAAAACAAACAATGCTGAACTTACCAGTAATAATTAGACTTTTATGACTAATTTATCAAATCTACTCTTAAATAATCCGATTGAAAATTTTCAAATCAATAATTTATTACAACAAAAACGACTCCGGTTATTGTTGGTACTTTCACCTGCAGCTTATGAAAAAGGAGAAATATGCTTTTCAGGTGTTGATTTAATTATTGCAAAAGACGTTGATGAAGCAAAAGGAATAATGAATTTTACAGGTAAAAATTATTTTGATGCATTGATTTTTGATTCTGAAATCGACAAGAAAAGAATCTGTGAATTTTCAGCATTTATAAGTCATAAAAAGATCACCAACATCCCCCTGCTTTTATTGCTTTTAAATAACTCCACTTATTCAAGTCTGTTTTTAAGCAGGGTTGAAGGTATTGATGATGCTATATTTTGTAATACCTCCATTACAATTCTTGCCGAAAAAATAAAGACTATAAAAAAGTATAAATACTTTCAGGAAAAGTTTCCATATCATGTGGAACCTCCCAGGAAAAGGTTTACGGAAGACAGACACCTGCTAAAACGTACTTTAGATATTAGCCTTGCATTGATTTTTCTGGCCATTGTATCTCCTATATTTATCCTGATAGCTATAGCCATAAAACTGGATAGCAAAGGCCCGGTGTTTTATAAATCATTACGAGCAGGTGCCTGGTATAAAGTTTTTACATTCTACAAGTTTAGAACAATGATGGATAATGCAGACAGCATGATACCAAATCTGCGATACATGAACGAGTACAAAGATTTTAAAAAATCATTTTTCTTTAAAGTCAAAGACGATCCAAGGGTTACATGTGTCGGAAGGTTTTTGCGGAAAACAAGTCTCGATGAATTGCCTCAACTCATCAATGTGATTAAAGGCGATATGAGCCTTGTGGGCAACAGGCCTCTACCATTATATGAAGCTCAGACCATCACTGTAGATAAATCTGCAAAAAGATTCTTTGCCCCTGCCGGTATTACAGGTTTATGGCAAGTAGCGGGCAGGTCAAATGAAAACCTCACCGTTCAGGAAAGAATTGATATGGATATTGACTATGCCAACAAAAATTCATTCCTGATGGATTTGAAAATTTTATTAAGAACACCATCAGAACTTATTCATAAACACAATGTTTAACCAATTGGTCCATATTTTATTTTGGGTAGCTTTTGCTTACTGCGTCTTTTCAGTATTATACTTCCTGATATTTGCAATAGGTGCTCATTTCGCAAAAAAGGAGAAACTTTCAAATTACTCTGAACCTGTAAAAAGAATAGCTATCCTTGTTCCTGCCTATAAAGAAGATAGTATTATTCTATCTACAGCAAAGAATCTTTTAAGCCTTGATTACCCAAACAACTGGTATGATATTTATATCATCGCAGATTCTTTCCAACAACAAACTATAATTGAATTAAAGAATTTACCAGTTAAAGTTATTGAAGTATCTTTTGAAAATAGTACAAAAACAAAATCATTAAACGAAGCATTTAAACAAATTAATAAGCAATACAATATTGCATTAATATGCGATGCTGACAATCATTTATCTGATGATTTTTTAAGACAGGTAAACTGTGCTTTTGCAAATGGAGCAAAAGCCATTCAGGGAAGAAGGGTGGCAAAGAATACAGATACGGAATTTGCTATGCTCGATGGTTTCAGTGAAGCTATTAATAATAACATTTTCCGTAAAGGAGCAAATGCCTTAGGCCTTTCTTCCGCTGTAATTGGTTCTGGTATGGCGTTTGAATTTGACCAGTTAAAAAATGTATTATCTGAAATTTCAGTTGTGAGTGGCTTTGATAAACTATTGCAATTTAAAATTGTTCAATCCGGTATTAAAATTAAATACCTTGAAGATGCACTCGTTTTTGATGAAAAAATTGATAATGCAGGCGCATTTCAAAATCAAAGGAAGAGATGGTTACTGAGCCAGTTTACATTTTTAAAACGATTTTTTTTCAAGGGATGCCAACAGTTATTAAAAGGCAACCTGAGTTATTTCAATCTTGCAGTTTTAAATAATATTGTGCCACCAAGGGTGTTATTAATTTTTATATTGTTTGTGTTTTCCTTACTAAGTTATTTTGTTCAACCCCATACCCTGTTTTTTTCATTTACAGCATTAACGGTTGTTTATTTCCTTACGCTTTTTATTGCTCTGCCCAATGAGCTTATCAGCAAAAAAATGCTGCCTGCCATTATCCAATTACCTCAGGCAATTATTTTAATGGTTTCTTCATTGTTTTCTATTAAAAAAGCAAAGAACGTTTTTATACATACAGTTCATACAAAAACGGAAATCAGCAATCCATTGTACAATATCCATGACAAATAAACCACTCATATCGCTCATTACCATTAATTATAATAATACTGGTGTAACTACTGATTTTTTAAAATCAGTGCAACATCTCAATTACCCCAACATAGAAGTGATTGTTGTGGATAATGATTCGGCCAAAAATCCCACGGAAGAATTAAAAAATGTTTTTCCTTCGGTAAAGGTTATAGAAAGCGAAAAGAACCTGGGTTTTGCAGGCGGCAATAATCTTGGAATCAAGGCATCTAAAGGAGAGTATTTGTTTTTTGTAAATAATGATACTGAACTCACACCACAAATATTAAATGGTTTGCTGGAGGTATTTGAAACTCACCCTGATGCTGGTGTTGTCAGTCCAAAATTTCATTATTACTATGCCCCGGATACTATTGAGTTTGCAGGTTATAAATCAGTGAACATTTTTACTGGCAGGAATAGTATGATAGGCTGTCGCACCAAAGACAATGGTCAATATGATCAGCTTACCAAAACCAATTATGCTCACGGTGGGGGTATGATGGTATCGAGAAAAGTAATTGAAGATGTTGGCCCAATGCCGGAAATGTATTTCTTGTACTATGAAGAGTTTGACTGGTGTGAACAAATAAAGAGAAAAGGATATAATATTTATTACCAATACAAATCATTGATTTATCATAAAGAATCAATGAGTGTTGGCAAAAACAGTGTTTTAAAAACATTTTATATTAATCGCAACAGGATTTTGTTTATGAGAAGAAATGTAACAGGTCTCCCCTTTTTAGGATTTGCCCTTTACTATACCTTCTTTACTATTCCTAAAAATACAATTAGCTTTTTAAGTAAAAATGAAATGGATCATTTAAAAGCTTTTTGGAAAGGCTTGCTTTGGAACCTCTCAAATTCTAACTTAAAAAAAATTGAATTATGTGCGGAATAGCAGGCTTTTGTGACTTTCATAAAAATACAACATCATCTGTTCTTCATAAAATGACAGATGCTTTGACGCATCGTGGCCCAAACGATTCAGGTTATGAGTTGAAAGAAAATCCTTTTGCCACAATTGGCCTGGGGCAAAGAAGATTATCCATTATTGACCTTTCTGTCAATGGCAAACAACCCATGCACTTTGACAACCTAACTATTATTTTCAATGGAGAAATTTATAACTACCAGGAAATAAAAGATGAACTGCTATTAGAAGGATATCAATTCAACTCTACTTCTGATACAGAAGTAATATTAAAAGGTTACCATCGTTGGGGTGAAGATGTAGTAAACCGTTTTATCGGGATGTTTGTTTTTATTATTTACGACAACGATAAACAGGAAATTACTATTTGCAGGGATAGGGCTGGAGTAAAACCATTGTATTATTATAAAAACGACGGCCTTGTGCTTTTTGCTTCAGAACTAAAGAGTCTGCATCAACATCCATCCTTTTACAAAGAGATAGATGTAAACAGCCTTTCATTATTTTTACAATACAGCTATATACCTGCACCTCACACTATTTTTAAAAATACATATAAATTAAAACCGGCACATTATTTAAAACTGGATTTACAAACACAAAAAATAACTGAATCAAGATATTGGGATGTTTGCGATTATTACAATAAACCAACATTAAATATTTCAGATGAAGAAGCTATAGAAGAAGTTGAAAAACTTTTAAAATCCGCTTATGAATACCGTATGGTTGCCGATGTGCCTGTTGGTCTCTTTTTAAGCGGTGGATATGACAGCACCAGTGTAGCTGCAATTCTTCAAAAAAACAGGAGTGAAAAACTTAAAACATTCACTATCGGCTATAACGAAGCAGGTTATAACGAAGCTCCTGAAGCAAAAAAAATCGCATCGTATTTAGGTACTGACCATCATGAATGGATTATTGGTGCAAAAGAAGCTGAAGATGTTTTTCATAAACTACCAGAAATTTATGATGAACCATTTGCTGATAATTCTGTAGTTCCAACAGCATTGGTAAGCAAATTAGCCAGCAGGTATGTAAAAGTTTCTTTGTCAGCAGATGGCGGGGATGAAGTTTTTGCAGGTTATAATAAATTTAACCAGTCAATCTGCTATACAGAATCGGTTCCAGCTTTTATGCAATCATTTTTTGGAAATGTGATGTCTTATATCAACCCTGAAAATATTCCTTACTTCAACAAGCAATACAACTTTGCAACACGGTATAAAAAAATGCAGCACATCTGGCAACAGAAATCTCCAACTGCTGCAATGAAATATATCAGTCAATACATAACCGAAGATGAAGCCAGCACTTTTATCAAACATAAATATGAAGGCTATAAAACGAATTTTGAAAGTGAAGAAAAATTATATGGCGGTGTAAACACTTTGAATAAATTACTGGCAATAGATTACCAAACATTTTTAGTTGACAACAATCTTGTAAAAGTTGACAGAGCAACCATGTCGGTTGGTCTCGAAGGCCGCGAACCAATGCTTGACCACCGTATTATTGAATTTGTTTCTCAGTTGCCCGCTCATCTTAAAATACGAAACCAGACCAACAAATACATTCTTAAGCAGATTGTTCATAAATATGTCCCACAACAATTAATGGACAGGCCTAAGATGCCATTTATTGCGCCGCTTACACTTTGGTTCAAAGATGAGCTAAAAGAAAAAATCCAATATTATTTGAGTGAAGAGAAGCTGAATGAATCAGGTTTGTTCAATAATCATTCTGTAATAAAATTAAGCAGAGATTACCTCGAAGGTAAAAAAATCACATACCAGAAAGTATGGAACATACTGGTGTTTCAATTGTGGTATGAACGCTGGATGAAACAGGCAGCATAACAATAATACCATGGGTGAAAAGAAAAAAATAAAAGTATTGGAGGCTATAAGACAGGGAAAAGTGGGTGGTGGTGAATCACACATTCTTGACCTGGTAAAACATATTAATAAAGACAGGTTCCAACCTGTGGTTTTATCTTTTACTGATGGACAAATGATGACTGAACTGAAAAATATAGGCATAGATAATTTCATTATTCCTTCAGAGAAGGCTTTTGATTTTTCCAAATGGCAAAAAGTAAAAGCTTTAATGGAACAAGAACAAATTGACCTGGTACATATTCATGGCACAAGAGCAACCTCAAATATCTATTGGGCTGCCAAAAATCTTAACCTACCCGTTATTTATACCATTCATGGTTGGAGCTTTCATAACGATCAATCTCCTTTAGTTAAAAAAGGAAGGGTCATGTTTGAAAAATGGATTACTACCAAAACCAACTGTAACATTTCTGTCTCTGTTTCCAATCAAAAAACCGGAAAAGCAAAAATGCCCAATTTCAAATCTGTTGTGATTCATAATGGTATTGATCTGAAAAAATTTGATCCAAACAGCAATGAAAGAAAAAACCTAAGGGCAGAGTTGAATATTGCTCATGATGCAATAGTGGTTTGCTTTATTGGAAGAATGACGCAACAGAAAGATCCGTTGGGATTAATTTCTGCATTTAAACAATTAGTTGAAACAAACCCTAAAGCCATTTTACTAATGGTAGGTGATGGAGAATTAAAAGAAGAGGCCATCCAGCTTGCTAATGAATATGGAATAGAAAGATCAATTGTATTTGAAAATTTCAGAAGCGACATACCTGATATTTTATATTCTGCTGATATATATTGTTTACCTTCTTTATGGGAAGGTTTCCCTATTGGTTTATTAGAAGCAATGGCAATGGGCAAACCGGTAGTTGCAACAAAAGTGGATGGTTCTGTTGAAATAATTGAAAATGGCAAGAACGGCATCCTGGTAGCACCACAAAAAAAACAAGAACTCATTGAAGCAATAAACAATTTAATCAGGGATAAAGATTCAAGAAAAAAATTGGGCACTGCCGCAAGACAAACCATCATCAATGAATTTGATGTATGCACAATGACGAAAAAAATTGAAGACGTTTATACCAAAGTTTTATCTAAAAATTAAAATTGATGCCAGATCAAACAATATATGAATTTGACAGAATCGCTGACAGAAAGAGGATAGACTTTATAGCAGATTCATTACAAAATACGCTACCAAAAACAGCCAGAATCCTTGATGTGGGATGTGGCAATGGTGTAATCAGCCGCCATCTGGGCCGTTATGGGTATAACGTAACAGGCATTGACGTTAGTGAGAAGGCTATTGAGATAGCAAAAAAATTAAACAAATACAATAATGTAAGGTTTGAAACAAAAAGCGCAGAACAACTCGTTGCTGAAGGAGAAAAATATGACGCCATCATTTGCAGTGAAGTACTGGAACATCTTTCAAACCCCGATGCTTTGTTGGAAGTATTAAACAAAAGCCTCACTCAAAACGGCAAACTTTTAATCACTGTCCCCAATGGAAAAGGTCCAAGAGAAAGCCTGGTTACAAAACCTGTATTAAAAATGCGCAATAAAAATACTTGGGCGTGGAAATTGATAACAGGATTAAAGAAAAACATGGGTTATAGCGGAACAACTGTGCAGTCAGCAGCAGATAATTTGGATCACATACAATTCTTCTCAAAGAAAGATATACAACAAATGTCTGATAAGCATAACCTGAAAATTGTACGATTTGGAAAAGCCAATTTTATTGAAGATGTTTTTCCATTTTCATTTTTTTCAAAACGTATAAAGGTTTTACAAAAAATAGATTGCAAAGTAGCAGACTGGTTACCTTATTATTTCACCGGGGGCTTTTTTTTCGTTTGTGAAAAAACAGGCTCATAAAAATTTGAACAAAGAAATAAAATGAAAATAGCATATCTCGCATTGAACGATCCCCTGGATAAAAAATCTTGGTCAGGAACAACCTACTACATAGCTAAAGCTTTACAAAAAGCAGGTAACGAAGTTGAATTTCTGGGCCCATTAAAATTGCCCAGATGGTTAGACAAATTATTAAGGGCAATGGCCAAATTTAACCGCATTGTATTCAGAAAAGAATATATTACAAAATACAGTTTAGTACTAAGCTGGTATTCGTCCAAACATTTTGCAAGAAGATTAAAAAGAAAAAAATTTGATTGTATATGTGCACCGGCCGCATCTGCTGAATTAGGGTTTTTAAAAACAGATCTTCCTGTAATTTATATCACTGATACCACTTTTGAACTGGTAAGTAATTATGAATACCGCGAGTTTGATAAGATGTCCTGGTTTTCAAAAATTGAAGGTCACCTGCTGGAAAGACATGCATTGAAGAAAAGTTCAGCAGTGATGTATCCTTCAGAATGGGCTGCTGAATCTGCCATTAAAGATTATCAAATTCCCATTGATAAAGTTTGTATTGCACCTTTTGGTGCCAATATTGATTTAGTACCGGATGCCAGTATCATTTATGAAAAACTGCGTAATAAACAACTTACCTTATTATTCCTCGCTGTTGACTGGGAAAGAAAAGGAGGCAACATTGCATTTGAAGTGTTGAAATATTTAATTCAAACACACGGAATACAGGCAAAACTGATTGTTTGTGGCTGCGAACCACCGAGAAATATTGCCCACCCTAACATGGAGGTAATTCCTTTTCTTGACAAAAATATCAAAGAAGAGTATGAAAAATTTATTGAGATAATGACTACATCTCATTTTCTATTAGTCCCTACACGTGCCGATTGTTCTTTATTGGTAGGTTGTGAAGCTAATGCTTATGGCATGCCAGCTATCACTACTGATACTGGAGGGGTTTCAGAGATTATAAAAGATGGTATTAATGGTTATTGCCTTCCTTATTCTGCAGGTGGAAATATTTATGCTGCTTTGATTGCAGAATTATTTTTGAATGAAGAAAGATACAAGCAACTGATTTATTCAAGCAGGGAACGATTTGAAGAATATCTCAACTGGAATAAATGGAGCGATAGTTTTAGGGAGATATACAAAAAGAATGTCCTGAAACTTCCTTCTGTTAAACCAGTATTGAATTAAATTATTCTACTTAGAAAATTCACCTTGGGTTTCTTTATGTAAAATACTTTTAATTTGACAAATAGCATATTTGTATATCCGGTTAATTATACTGCTGAGAAATTAATTAGAAATAAAATTTTAATGCTGAAATACAAATAAGTCACTTCAACAATTTGATACTTTTTGTGCTGCCATCTGCCAAATTAACTTTTATAAAATAAACTCCATGCGCCCAGCTTTGTGTATTATTTTTTATACTGTTTTTACCAGTAAGCAATTGCTGTGTTATTAATCCTATCTTCCTTCCTGCTGCATCACAAATTAATATTTGAGCAGTGGTTGCTGTTTTCACAGTTATGTTCAGGTTGAATTGTGTCGTTACAGGGTTGGGAACAATTTGCAAATCAAAAAAATTATCATTATTAACAACCGGCTTGCTGCATTGACCCACTTGTTTTAAATTATTATCTATCCATAAAAGTCTTCCGTGTAACCAGTTTTTCAAAGTAGTCATCTCCTCATCGTAAGTCTTAGGTATTGGCTGTGGATTTGGCCATATATATTCACCGAGTACCTTCCATTGTTCGAAATGCCTTTCCCTTGCTTCTGAAGTAAGGGCTGCAATTGAATCAATGATATGAAAAATATTTTTTTCAGATAAAACAGTTTGTCTCACCTGCTGCCAGCGACATAACAATTGTGATTGAAATGCTGTATCCTCCATAAACCTGCTCCACCAAAAGGGAACCTGCCAGTAATCATCCGGACAAACATTATTAAACTGATATGCCCATCCGGTTGTATCACTTCCACTGCAATAATCAGCATTTCGAAAAGCAAGATCATAATCCCAAACAGGCCCTGCTATTATTTTACTATTTACACTGTTTTTGTCTTTGTGAAAATAACTGCTGATGCGGTAAGCATCAATGTTTCGGCTAACCTCGTTAACGATGAAATAATCAATAAATGAGCTTTCATCAGCATATTTTCTGAAGCCAATTACACTATCCTGGAAATGAGTTCCCGAAAGACTGTTTTCAAAACTATCAACATAGCTTTTTATATAAACAGATTGATCATAAGTTATATCTTTCAATTTAGGATACACGTAAGAAAACCGGATAGATGCATTTGGTTCATTGAGTGGGGGAAAAGATGAAAACCAGGCATCAGCATCTTTGTCTATACTAAAAATATATCCACCTGTTACTGCATCGCCACTGTTATCATCATCACCCATTTTTGAAATATTTACTCTGCCTTTATCACGCTTTATTTTTTCCATAAAAACATAAATACCTATATAGTTACCATTTAGTACTACTTCCACAAATCGACAATGCGCTGCCCAATGGCCTAACGAATTTGAAATAGTATATGCAAGGAAATTTCGCATTAACGTTTTATCAGTGTAGGGTGCATACAAAACCCAATCACTCTCTTCCGGCATTCCGAAAATTGACTGATCTGTGCTTTCACCATTTGCATCCCTCAATTCTATGCTATATGATTTCATTGGAAACATCTGTGATGATTGACCTCTCACTTCAATGCCAATAGCGCCATTATATTCATTAAATGGATCAGTAATATTATTTCTTGCTCCACCAGAATTATTAATAATTCCCATCGTTGCTGTGATTTTTGGTTCATCCGGTATTTCAACACCATTGGTATTTATGATTATTATGGGTAAATTAGATGAAGTAAGTTCTACTCCCGAAAATGCCATAAAAGTAAAATGTAAAGAAATAAGTGTAATAAAAATGCTTCTCATAAGATGTTATCTGGTTACAATAAAAACAGGTTAATAAAAAAACATTCAACCTTTTGCTTCGCAAATATCAAATCTGCCAATCATAAAATAAAATTATGCTTACTATTTATTTCTAAATAATAGTTCTCATCTAAAGCAACATACCAAACTAATAATTAGTATTTTGCTTACTTTCATTCAAAACGTGACCTTTAATGAAGAAACTTTATCCTGTATTACTGATTTTCGTTCAGCTCTCCTGCACATCAAAAACAAAAATTGACCTGCTTGTTTATAATGCAACAATCTATACTGTTGACTCTGCTTTTTCTGTTGCAGAAGCTATGGCAGTTAATAATGGCAAAATCGTTGAGACAGGCAACACTGCAGATCTTGAAAAAAAATATGATGCAACTGAAAGAATAGATGCGCAGGGAAAATTTATCTATCCTGGTTTTAATGATGCACATTCACATTTTACAGAATACGGTTTTGATTTACATGAAGTACATCTTACTGGCACAACAAACTGGGATGAAATAATAGAAAAAGTAAAAACATTTGCAAAAGAAAACCCTCATGGCTGGCTGATTGGTAACGGATGGGATCAAAATGATTGGCCGAATAAACAATTCCCCAGCAATGAAAAATTAAATGAGCTATTCCCCGACCGGCCAGTGTATTTATCAAGGATTGATAGCCATGCTGCAATTGCTAATCAGAAAGCACTCGATATGGCAGGTGTGAGGCCAGGTGATAAATTAGATGGGGGCGTTATTGAAACAAAAAAAGGGAAGCTGACAGGGATACTGATTGATAATGCAACAGCTTTAGTTTATTCAAAAATACCTGAGCCAACTGCAGAACAAACTAAAGAAGCTTTACAGGATGCACAGGAAAATTGTTTTGCAGATGGACTTACAACAGTTTCTGACTGTGGCCTTGATTATCCAACAATTTTATTCATTGATAGTTTACAAAAAAAAGGCGATCTGAAAATAAAAGTCTATGCTATGTTGAGTGACAGTAAAAAAAATTTAGACTTTGCATTTACACATGGCAAAATAAAAACAGGCAGGCTGAGTGTTTATGCATTCAAATTTTTTGCTGACGGAGCTTTGGGTTCAAGAGGCGCCTGTTTGCTCCAACCCTATTCAGATAAACCAGGCTGGTTTGGTTTTTTGTTAAGCCCACAGGAACACTTTGATTCAGCAGCAAAAATAATTTCAGAAAAAGGATGGCAGATGTGTACACACGCTATCGGGGACAGTGGAAACAGAATGATTTTACACATCTATGCCAAATACCTGAAAGGCAAAAATGATTTGCGTTGGCGGATAGAACATGCGCAGATCATTAATGAAAATGATTTTAAGCTTTTTGGCGATTACAATATTATACCATCAATGCAGCCCACACATGCTACCAGTGATATGTATTGGGCAGGTGGTCGCCTGGGTGAAAAAAGACTAAGAAATGCTTATGCTTTAAAGCGTTTACTGCAACAAAACGGGTGGGAGCCCTTAGGAACCGATTTCCCTGTTGAAGACATTTCTCCCATTAAAACATTTTATGCTGCTGTCGTGCGCAAAGACGAAAAGAGTTGGCCTGAAACCGGCTTCCAGATGGAAAATGCATTATCAAGAAAAGAAGCATTAAAGGGCATGACGATATGGGCTGCCAAAGCCCAGTTTGATGAAGATGAAAAAGGCTCACTTGAAAAAGGAAAGTCCGCAGATTTTATCATCCTGGATCATGATCTCATGAAAGAAGCCCCTGAAAAACTTTTACAAGTGCAGGTGCTGAAGACTTATATCAGCGGCGAAAAAGTATTTGAAAAAAAATAAACATTACTGATGCATTTCATTTCTTTTAAGCATTACAAGAATGGTATAAAAAATTATTTCAAAGCATCTAATTAAAAAACCTGGTTACTGAATGGAGGTGTAACTGGAATTTTTATTTGGTTAAAATTATAATCCACTGCTGCATGACATTTATTACAGGTATTTGTCAAAAAAACAAAACCAGATTTAAAAGAATGAACATTTTTATCATTGATACTTTTCCTAATACTGTCAATGGCAGGCTGTAACATATCTATATCTTTTGTTTCCGGTCTGTCGGATGCGTATTTTTTAATATCATCCACAGCTTCCATCATTTCATGTATTTCAAAATCTGCCAACTGCCAGTTGCCAGCATTTCCAGCAAACCACAACTTTTCATGGTGTACTTGTATGCCGCTCATAAATTCACCTAATCCAGGCTTATATGCCGAATTGATTTGTGTTTTCAAACTGTCAATTTGTAATTGAAAATTATTTGTTTTGGTATTGTGACAACTGAAGCATAAGGCAATCAAAACTAAAGTAATATTTTTTTTCATGTACTAAAGTTAGCACATTGAAATAAGATAGCTATTTGATAATCTTTAAATATTAATTATTCAAATTAATGATTGCAACAATTAAATAATTCACGTGATTGCTTAAAGTTTATTTAATCCAGCTTTTAAAATGACATTAGTTAAAACCCAAAACCCATTATTAGTTTTTTAGTATGTTTAATGAATATTAAATTTGTCTATTACTAAAAACCACTTTAAAACTACAACCATGAAAAGCATTGCAACACATGCATTCAAAGAGGACATCACTTTTAACCGTAGCCAGTTACTGGAGGAGACAATTGAAAAAGTAAATGCACTTGATGCCTCTACTTTAGGTAGTGGCAGTAATCAAAAAAGTAAATTAGGAAGTGCCCTTGATAAACTCAATGATGACCAGGTAGAAGTGGGAAAAGCCGATGTATTCCGCATAACTGACAATAGCTTTTATAAACAGCAATTTGAAATACCGGTTGACCTCTCTCCTGTTTTTAAACAATATGACTTTTTATACACAGAATTCCCTGTAGGCCTGAAAACAAGGAGTAAATGGAGCTTCAACAAATACCGGTTGTTGATAGAATTTGAGGATGACAATATTAAGGTGATTGATATTTTTCCATCAGATAAATTTAAAGAGATAGCAAAAGTGCAGGGCAACCTGAATGTTGGTATAGACACCAGTTTAAATTTTAAAGCAGTAACACCAGAAATAAAAATTCAGAAAGGAGTTGCGACATTAGAAGCAAATGCGGCAGTTGGTGCAAATGAATCAGGTGGCATCAAATTTATTGTACCTCCTTTTGAATACTCAATTAAAAAATGGGAAATCAAAACAGAAGGAAAAGATTTGAATTACCTTGATTGGGAATTTTACAGCATTGATGAAGAAATGAAAAGTGAAAGCCGTAAATTAAAAGCTATCATTCGCATTCCTAAAAATATCAAATCTGCCAACTACACTACCACATTAGTAGCTTACAGGAACCCGGATTCTTTTAAAGATGCATTAACCGGTATTTTCACAAATTTTAGTGACACTTTACAATCATGGTTTAGTAAAGGCGTTCCTATTCCATTTACCAGCAACCATCAAAACCTGTTATCAAATAACCAGGGAGAAATATAATGGGAACAGAAGTTTCATTCAGGATAATTTTAGAAGACAACCAACTATCTTATCAATATGGAAATTTGGCTGCTCCTGTGCATGTAAAAAAATTTGAAGCTGGTTCACTTGAATTTAAAACAATAAGCCTGCTTGCAACGCTGGCACGCAATAAACAACTCACCAAAGACCAGCTTGGCATTTTAGGTGAGCATCTTTACTCAGTATTACTTCGTGAAAGGGTGTTTGATAAACTCACTGATGTGGTAAGAAACGCAAAAGCAGAAGACTGCCTGGTACGCATTGAGCTTGTTTTCAGAGGTGATGACCGTAGCTTTTTTGAATGGCCATGGGAATATATATACCGTCCCGACCTGGAAGGTGAAGATGATATTAATATGTTTTTAACTGAAGACCCAAGATACCTCATCGTTCGCCATTTATTCAAAGAAGATTACCGGTCATCTTTAATTGATGGAGATGAAATCAGAATCTTATTTGTTGCTTCCGGCCCAACACTCAATACAAAAAATAAAAAAATAAAATTCCCGCCAATCATTTATAACGGAATAGAAAAAGTATTAACTGGATTAAGCTCAGAACCTGCAGCCAATATGATACCTTTTAAAATAAATCTTTCCAGCTTAATTGATATGCCAACAGAAAGATGCACTATTGAGAATTTCATTGATAAGCTGAAAACAAAACCACATATCATTCACATTTTAGCGCATGGCCGTTTTAATGAAGAATCAAAAAAAGGTGAGATACTTTTTATGAAAAATGATGGCTCTGAAGACTGGATAACAGGTGACAGACTGAAAATACTTATCAATGATGATAAAAATGTAAAACTGATTTTTCTTGAATCCTGTGAGACAGGTACCATGAACAGCTTAAACCCTATTTCAGGAATTGCACAACAGGTTTCAGATATTAATGTACCATCTGTCATTGCCATGCAATCTGAAATCGTGCAAACTGACGCCCATCTTTTCGCAGGTGTATTTTATAAAACTTTATTTGAAGGCAGATCGGTTTACAGTGGTATGAAAGAAGCCATCATTGCAATCAGAAACAGCAATCTTAAAGATGAAAACAAAAACTCTTTCGGCATCCCTGTTTTATATGCAAGAGACGAAGGTGTATTATTTAAAATGACAGAAGAGAGAAATTCACAACAGGTATTCAGTGTTTCAGCCAATATGACTGCACCATCAAACAATAACGATGATAATGATATGAAGACAGCAGAAGACCAGCAAAAAATAATTGAAGAACTGAGAAAACAGATTGCTGCATTAAGTGCGCAAACATCATTTACTTCTCCAAATACAGAAGGAAAAAGCCCATTGCAAACAAAAATTGAAGCAGGTAATAACTAAAAAACTTAATGCATCCAACATGCAACCTCATCAATATATCACCATAACAAAAACAAAACCATTAACAACATTATATTATGAGTTGGGTAAATCTTTATTTGTAAAAGGTGATTACAATAAAGCTGTTGAGTTTTTGCAAAAAGCATTTAGTGATAATACAGAAAATGAAATCCCTAATAGTGATATCCTTTTAACCATTGCCACTGTTTATTCTGCAGCCGGTAAACCTGAGCTCTCGGTAAAACCATCTTTACTTGCAACAACCTATTCGCCAGAAATAATAATAAGAATATTAACCATCATTGATACTATACCATTTGAAACATTTCCTGATGAAACAGTAGCATGGATATTGAATAAATGGTTTCCTGTTATTGGCAAATTTGAAAATATAAGCGATGAACAAAAAGCTGCCATACATAAATTTATGGGCAGTGTTTATCAATTAAATCATGATAAAATTCATTCTGAAGAACACTACAGTATTGCCGGCAATTTGTTGCATGATCGTGGTAAAACATTTTATTGGGATGGGAAATATGAAGAAGCCTGTAAATATTTTAAAAGAGCTGCTGAGATTAAAAAAGATTTTGTACAAAATTATTGGTACTGGGCTGATGCATTGTATTTAAAAAGCTATATTCCCGAAAAACCATATTCTGATGAAGCAATATTAAAGCAGGCTGATGAAGTGTGGCAAACCGGCAGAAACGTTGCAAAGCCCAAAAAAAATGATGCTTGGGCTTACATTGTAAAAGAACGGATCCTGACTCAACAAAGTGCTGTGGACACTTTTACAACAGGAAATGAAAACTTGGACCGGTTGCGTGAAGCCTGGATGTTGTTGGAAGATGCCTTGTTATTAGATGACACTTCACTGAATGCATGGAGAGACCTCGCAAATATCACAAGATTATTAGGCTTAAATCAGGTATCATTAAATGCTACGCATAAAGCACTTGCCATAGACCCCAATTATCAATTTTCCCTTGAAGATCTTACTTTGAATTTAATTGATATTGCTGAAACTGAAAAAGCAAGAGAATTATTATACCGTTTTATTAACGACCCAAAAAACCATGCACCTTTTTATTATAGCTGGCTGGCTATTTCATATTTCATGGAAAAAAAATATAAAGATGCCATTGGGTCAATCAATCAATACCTCGCCCAATATCCTGAAGACGATTGGGCGTTGAATTTTTTGATGAATTGTTATTGGAGAAATGGCAAACATAAAAAAGCCGTTGGCATTGCTGATAAAATTTTAAAGCTTATAGAAAATGGTTTGAAGGCTGCTTCTCTTACTCAGGCATTTTGTTTTTTTATAAAAGGAAATATAAAACAGGCAATTGCAATAGCAGAAGACTCTTCTAAAATCCCAGACCAGTATCTGAATGCACTGGAAGACCTGCAGTTTTATTATTTATTTGCCGGCGATTACAAAGCTTCTGAAAATTGTCTTGACACTTTACTTCGCCTGTCTGATCGTACATTCCAAATAAAAGATATACTTCATAAAAATGAACTGATATTAAAATTTTCACACCAGGAAAAAATAGAAAATTATAAGGAGATAAATTCAGTAATAACAGAAAAGGGCAATGGGTTTATTTCAAGAATTAAAGAGAAAATAAAATCATTGGAAACTGAAAAAAATTCAATTTTTAAAGAATTAAGAGTTATACTGGACAACAATCCTGAATACATGAACGAAGGTAGCCCTGGTTGGATAGCTGCAACTGCTGCCTTTGCAAGATTGACAATAGAAGATGATGACCCTATGAAGGCATTTGAATTGTACACACAATTAAAAAAATATGAAATACAATTACCTGATGTTATTAATGGATTTGAAAAAATAGCAGGCAAGCTCTTCATAAATGGTATCAGGCAACGCAATTCAACAATTTGCAATAATGCTATTCAACTCATCAAAGCGCATCCGGATATTTATAAAGAAATTTTTCCAAACAAACTAACACCTGAAACAATTATTAATGAAATCTATACAGCTACCGATGACGCCGGATATTATTGGGAAATAAATGCATTCCTTAAAGATAATAGTACGGTTAACTCAAAATATGGCCAACCATTTCAAAACTTTTTTACAGAATTAAAAAATGAATTAAGCAAACATTTTGAAGAGCGCTTTCATTTCTCATATCAAACCAACCTCAACCATTTTGTTTCGCCGGTAATTGTAGAATTATCTGTGGCTTTAATTCCTGAAACCACTGAGGAACAGGATAACTGGTCTTATATAAAAAACGATATTGATCAACTACGAAAAACAATACAAGCTCAAACAGGTGTTGCAATACCAACAATATTAGTCAGGCCCAATCAGTACCTATCAGGTTTTGAATACCAGTTTATATTGGAAGAAATACCCATAATTAGATATATAGAAACACCTGATACTATAACTGAAGTTTTAAAAGGATCCATCTCACACCTGAAAATTTTCTTACAGAAAAACCTTTCTTATTTCATCAACCCTGATTATATCAATAACCAACTACAGGAACTAAAAAAATCTGATTCAGAAATTGCGCCAATCATCAAAAAGCTGTTTACATCTGATTCTAAAAAACTAAATCGTTTTACAAAACTTATTCAAAGGCTTCTCAATGAAATGGTACCTGTTACTGATTGGAAAACTATTTTGGTTTCTGTCAACCATACAAACTTGTTACAGGATGATGTGCATGTTGATGTGCGGGAGGCAAGGATTGCTTTGAAACCTTATTTACCGGGCAATACAGAAAGCATTGAAAAAATCGAATTAAACAATGATTTGAAAAACTGGATTATCAATAATCTAAAAATAAAAAACAACAAATATTATTTTACTGCGCCACCCAATGACACACAAGACTGGTTAAATAATTTCAGAGAATTTATTTCAAAATATAAGCAGGAAATAATTATTATAATTGATGACAATGATGCAAGGCCATTCCTGAAAAAAGTGGTTCAACTCGAATTCCCTTCCATTAATATTATGGCAAAAAGCGAAATCATGAATACCGAAGAAATAAAACAATGGCGGGATAAAAATGCAACAGATTCAACACTTATTGATTTACCAGTAACCAGCTAAAACAATGATTAATATCAATATTAGTATCAATCAAAAATTGTTTAACAACCTGAATATTCCATTGCTGGCAGAACAGGTTAATAATACTTCCCGTCATTTTCTACTGGAATTTCAACTTGATTCCAAAATAAAAACCAGTATTGATTCATCACAAGATTTTTTAATTGTGCAGGTTAACAATTTAAAATGTTTTTGCCCCGCCTATCTTTCACAACAAATATTTCATTTAATAACCAACACACATCTGGAAAATTTATGGGACGAAAATTTATTAGAAGAAAAACTGGTATCTATTTCAAATGAAAAAAGGCTGATATTTTTTAATACGCTAATACATGAAATTATCAAATGCCAGCCAGGGATTTTGATAACAAATGAAATCATCAATACACTGATTAATCAAATGCCCGGCATCCAGCAAAATCAAATTGCAAGGGAAAAACTGTTATTACTCATTCAACAACTCGTTTCAAATTTCATCCCCATAAGATCAATTGAAACACTCAAAGAACTTTTTGAAAACTCAAAGGATGAAGGCATTCAGATTGAAGAAATTTTTGAATCCATATTTGATAAATGGAATAATCGCTTTATTGAACTGCATATACAGGAGGAATATTTCAAAATCATCACAACAGCTTCATTGCAAAAAGACAAAATTCAATCCACCATTGCTTCTAAAGATGAAGATTTATTCATGGTGCTAAAAGACAGGTTGTTTTATGAAAACGGAATTATTTATCCTGCAATAAAAATAATTTTCACAGACAATATTGCTTCAGATAATTTTTATATAACAATCAATAATTGGAAATCCATACCCTTTAAAGGAATAGCAGGCGATGAAATGCTCGTATTAAAACAGCCCAAAAATTCCGGTAACTGCATCTATAATATTTATAACAACACAAACTATTGGCTACTGAATAAATCAGCATTCTCAGACGATGATTTTTCAGAAAATATTTGGCCACCTTTCGACTATCTAGTTATGATGTTGAGTTTCCCATTACGAATAAAAGCCAAATGGTTTGTTGATTGCAGTTTTACAAATACTGTTTTTGATAAACTTGAAATAAATTATCCTCAACTGATTCGTGAAGTAAAAAACTTCAACAAACTTTATATCATCACCCAAGTGCTGAGGCAATTGGTGCATGAACAAATTTCAATTCGGGGTATGGCCAACATTCTTCAACAAATTATAAATATTGATGTGATAGATGCCGATGAAATGCAGGATATTATTTTTGATAGCAGGGTATGCATGCCGGAAGCACTACAGGCTTCGGCATATAGTAATCCTGGTGCAATTAATATCTATGTCCGTCATCACCTGAAAAATTTCATCACAGCACAATGCACTCACAACACCAACAATTTAAGTGCAATATTGTTTGAGCCGGCACTTGAGAAGTTGCTTTTATCAAAACCTGTCACCAATCTTGAAAAAGAAAAAATTTTAATCAGCCTTCGCAAAGAAAAACTTTCACCCGCGTCTGCCATATCCTTACTCACCACATCTGATGTAAGACCTATCGTAGCAAATCTCATTGAAGAAGAATTTCCCTTTATCAGTGTAGTGGCGTACAGAGAATTAACAGAGTTTACCAATATCACAGTAATCAGCAGGATAAATATTGAATAGAAAAAATACAAAATACAATTCATGAAGTTATCAGCCGGGCTTATCTTAGCACGATGGATAAACGTCTTTTTTTACTTGATGCGTTTGCACTAATTTTCCGTGCTTATTATGCGCTTATTCGTAATCCAAGGATTACATCAAAAGGGAAAAACACCAATGCACAATTTGGTTTTACAAATACCCTGATAGAACTTATCAATAAAGAAAAACCAACACATCTTGCTGTTTGTTTTGATGTGGAAGGCACCACTGAAAGGCATACTGATTTTGCAGATTATAAAGCCAACAGACAGGAAGCGCCGGAAGATCTGGTGGCTGCTATTCCTGATATCAAAAAAATCATAGAAGGATTTAATATACCATGCATTGGTGTGGAAGGCTATGAAGCTGATGATGTGATTGGCACATTGGCATGGCAGGCACACGATGCAGGCTATGAAGTATTCATGGTTACACCTGATAAAGATTATGGACAATTGGTGAGAGATGGTATCAAGATTTATAAGCCCGGTTACCAGGGAGGCAGTGTTGAAATCATGGGGCCAGAAGAAGTATGCGCCAAATGGGATATACAAAATGTGGAACAGGTAATTGATATTTTAGGATTGATGGGTGATGCAGTAGATAATATTCCAGGCATTGCAGGAGTTGGTGAGAAGACTGCGGCTAAATTGTTGAAAGAATATGGCAATCTTGAAAATGTTGTTGCCAATGCTGAAAATATCAAGGGCGCATTGGGTAAAAAAATTGTTGCAGGAAAAGAAGCTGCTGTGCTAAGTAAGAAACTGGCAACAATAATTACTAATGCACCTGTCACATTTCATGAGAATGAATTTTCACTAAAAGAATGGAACAAACCTGCATTGATTGAAGTTTTTACCGAGCTCGAATTTAAGACTCTCGGCAAAAGAATTTTAGGTGATGAATTCAATGTATTTGGCAGTGCACCCATTGGTGTACAGACTGATCTTTTTGGGAATGTTGTAGAAACAACTTCAGATAAAACTCAAAAAGCGATAGCCGTAGAGGCACCGGATTCAACAGAAGAAAATTTTACAACATCAAAAAATATCAATGACACACCGCACAATTATATCCTGGTGGATGATGATAAAATGGTTAAGGAGTTGGTGGATATATTGATGCAGCAAAAAGAAATTTGTTTTGATACAGAGACAACAGGAATTGATGCTAACGATGCAGACCTGGTAGGGATGAGTTTTTCTTACAAACCACATGAAGCATATTTCATTATTTGCCCAAAAGAATATGATGCAGTTTGCAATCAACTTAATTTGTTGGATCCACTTTGGAATAAGCCTGATCTCAGGTGGATAGGCCACAATTTAAAATATGATTTATTGGTATTGAAATGGTATAACCGCGAAATAAAAGGTGAGATATATGATACAATGCTTGCACATTATGTAGTGGAACCTGATGGAAAACGCAGCATGGATTTCCTGAGTGCACAGTTTTTAAATTATGAACCGGTGCATATTGAAGAACTCATTGGCAAAAAAGGTAAAGGCCAGGGCACTATGCGGGATGTGGAAATAGATAAACTTAAAGACTATGCTGCAGAAGATGCAGATATTACTTTACAGTTAAAACATTCATTGAATCCTCTATTAAAAACAAAAGATGTTGAACGCGTTTTTTATGAAGTGGAAAATCCATTGGTGCAGGTATTGACTGACATGGAATTTACAGGCGTAAAAATTGATGTTCCTTTTCTTCTCAATTATTCAAAAGAGTTGGAACGTGAAACTTATGAGGCAGAACAGAAAGTTTATGCAGGTGCTGGTGTTAAATTCAACATCGGTTCACCCAAGCAGTTAGGCGAAGTGTTGTTTGAAAAACTTCAGCTCAATCCATCAGCAAAAAAAACCAAGAGTGGCCAATATGCAACCGGGGAAGATATATTGATAAAACTGGCTCATACCAACCCGATAGTGGATGATATCTTAGCTTATCGCCAGTTAACAAAATTAAGATCAACTTATGTGGATGCACTTCCATCATTAATCAATAGGAAAACAGGAAGAGTGCATACTACTTATGGACAAGCAATTGCAGTAACAGGCAGGTTATCGAGCAATAATCCCAATTTGCAAAACATTCCTATCAGAACTGAACGTGGCAAAGAAATAAGGAAAGCTTTTATTCCTGCTGCAGGTAATGTTTTAATCAGTGCAGATTATTCACAAATTGAATTAAGAATTGTCGCTGGCATCAGCGGTGATGAAAATATGTGTAATGCATTTAAACATGGCGCAGATATACATACTGCAACTGCTGCAAAGGTTTTTAATGTTGAAGAAAAAGATGTAACAAGAGAGATGCGGTATAAGGCCAAAAGTGTCAACTTCGGAATAATTTATGGACAGGGGGCATTTGGCCTTGCAGATAATCTTGGAATTAGCAGAACTGAAGCAAAAGAAATTATTGACAACTATAAAAAAGAATTTATCGGCATCACAAAATATATGGATGAAACGATTAATTTTTGCCGTGAGCATGGATATGTCGAAACATTGATGGGGAGGAAACGTTGGTTAAAAGATATCAATTCAAATAATTTTACAGTGCGTGGTTTTGCAGAAAGAAATGCCATTAATTCTCCTATTCAGGGCACTGCTGCTGATATGATAAAGCTGGCCATGATAAAAATTTATGATGCCGTGAAAAAAGAAAAATTAAAGAGTAAAATGATTTTACAGGTACATGATGAATTGGTTTTTGATGCAGTGCAGGGTGAGTTAGACATTTTGAAACCATTGATCTTAAACAATATGAAATCTGCATTACCGCTGCCTAATGATGTGCCTGTCGAAGCTGAATTAGGTGTAGGTGATAACTGGCTCGAAGCGCATTGATACACGCTGCTTTTGTATAATAAACAGTCAAACAAATTTTACATTTCATAATCTCTCAATAGGCGTCTGAAAAACCGGTTTAACGTTTATTTTTTAAAGTAATGTTATGTGGAAAAATATGTATCCTGAATAACAGAATAAGCGATACCTTCCAGCTTTCGAACGATTGCAAAATTTTCAAACGGGAAACTTCATTATTCACAACTAAAATGTTTTGTTATGTCTATAACCACGCTTGAACGCCTATCAAAAATTTATTATCAGAAATTTTTTAGAAAGATTGCTGACGATTTACATGACATCAAAGATTATCTTGTATCAACTCCGCAGGAAACAAAAAAATTGTTGAAATTATTTCAATTGAGAAATGAATCACACAAACAGGAGAAAGGTACAGAAAATCCGCACTTTACAGAGATAATTGAATTTTTGCATTCCTGCAAAGAATCAAACCTTGTGATGCATATTGTGAAAGTGAAAGACCAGTTGCTTACAATCTTAACTGATACCAACAGTACAAAAGTTGTAGGGGTCTTATAAAATATTCCGAAGTCATTTTTTCGAAAAATCCTGTTAGCGTTAACAGGATTTTTTTTTATAAAAAATAAACTGCATTTATAAAAACAGCAGAATTGCAATTCATAATTTTCAGCGCCGATAGTTATCAACAACCATCATAACAAATAACTCCTGAAATATATTCTCAATTATATTTGCAACCCAAATAAAAGAGCAACATGCAACTATCTTCTCTACTACAGCGTTTCAATGAACCTGAAACACTGAAAATGGCTAAGCTCGGCCGTGAATTAAGAGCACAAGGAATTGATGTGATTGACCTCAGTTTAGGTGAACCGGATTTTGATACTCCTGAACATATAAAACAGGCAGCTATTAAAGCCGTTGAAGATAACTGGAGCCACTACACACCCGTAGCTGGTTATGCTGATTTGCGAGAAGCTGTTTGCACAAAACTTAAACGTGATAATAACCTCGATTATAAACCTGAAAATATTGTAGTGTCAACAGGTGCAAAACAAAGCCTCGCCAACACTATCCTTGCATTGGTGGATAAAGGTGAAGAAGTAATCATCCCCACTCCTTACTGGGTTACATATTCAGAACTAGTAAAATTAGCAGAAGGTAAAGTAGTTGAAATACGCACCAGCCCTGAGGCAGGTTTTAAAATTTCTCCTGCACAATTAGAAGCAGCAATCACACCGAAAACAAAAGCATTTTTATTTTCATCACCCTGCAACCCATCCGGAACCGTGTATTCAAAAGATGAATTACAGGCATTGGCAGAAGTATTCAGAAAACATCCGGGCATTGCAATTATTTCAGATGAAATTTATGAGTACATCAACTTCGTAGGCCAACATGAAAGCATTGCTCAGTTTGATGATTTAAAAAACAGGATCATCATAGTAAATGGTTTGAGTAAAGGTTTTGCTATGACTGGTTGGAGACTTGGATATATCGCCGCAGACCCTTCAATTGCAAAAGCAACAGAAAAAATACAGGGACAGTTTACAAGCGGTACCAACTCCATCACACAAAGAGCAGCCATCACCGCATTAACAGGCGATCTGGAACCCAGTAAAAAAATGACTGAAGAATTTACAGCCCGTCGCAAAAAAACATTGGAGCTTGTAAAAACAATACCGGGATTAAAATGTTTTGAGCCACAAGGAGCATTTTATATTTTCCCTGATGTTACTTACTATTATGGAAAAAGTGATGGCACCAATGTTATCAATAATTCAAATGACCTTTGTATGTATTTACTCAACACTGCGCATGTTTCCAGTGTGATGGGTGATGCTTTTGGTGAACCAAACTGTGTACGTTTTTCTTTTGCCAATGGTATGCAGAATATTGAAAAGGCATGGGCAAGAATTAAAGACGCATTGGCTAAATTGAAATAAAGTTTTTGATTTACAGGATACAGGTTTTATGTAAAAATTTATGAACAATGATGTAGCAATAATGAATCCTGTATCTTGTAAACATTCAAAAACCTAAATAATACAAATGGATTTTGCATTCCTCTCTTTGATTATTTCCATCTTTGTTTCAAGGATGATACAGCTCAGCGCATTCAGGATCCTTACTGATGAAGACAAAAGTAAAGTGCTTTCAAAAAGTATCATGCAGTTATCACAAATCAGCATCATTGTGAGTATTGTTTTAATAGTAGTGTTTTATTACCTGATTATTAATCACACCGGCTCCCCCACAGTTGTTACATCTGCTATCTTTATTACATTGTTGCTGCTAAGAATTGTGGTGTATATGATGGTCAGAAAAAAAATGATTACAGAAGGTGTAACTCCCTCCTACAGGAATAAATATTTTCTTTCCTGGCTGGTGACTACAATTGGTGTTGTTTTATTTATTGCCTTTTTCATGATGCAATTCAGCCATGCAACGAAGTGAAAAACTCAACATGTTTGAAAACCGTTTGCAAAAAGTGTTCAGACACAAAAACAAACAGGCCAAACGATTAATGGTTTTCTGTTATCGTGTTTATGATCATGATCTGCCGGAATTTCCTTTTGCCATAGAATTATATAATGATAAAGTGTATGTTGCTGAATACCGGCGCAAACACAATATGACTGAAAGTGAACATGAAGAATGGCTCCAACAATCTTTAGATGTCATCAGTAATGTATTGAAAATACCTGCTGAAAATATTTTCAGCAGGGAACGAAAAAAACAAAGCCACCGCAACAAAGAGCAATATGAAAAACAAAACAATACACAAGCCTTTTTTAAAGTAGAAGAAAACGGATTGAAATTTTTAGTAAACCTGACTGATTATTTAGATACAGGTTTATTTCTTGATCACCGCATTACCAGGCAAATGGTACAGGCTGCATCCTCCAATAAAAGAGTGTTGAATTTATTTTGTTATACTGCTTCATTTTCAGTATATGCTGCATTCGGCAATGCTGCATCCGTTACTTCAGTTGACCTTTCCAAAACCTATCTTGACTGGGCTAAAGATAATTTTATCATCAACGGTTTAAAGCCAGGAAACAAATACAGTTTTATACATGCTGACATTTTACAATATCTCAAAACCCTGCAGCCAGGCAGTTTTGATTTGATTGTGCTTGACCCACCCACATTTAGTAACAGCAAAAGAATGAAAGACTTTTTTGATGTGCAGAAAGATCATGTTGATATCATCAATGATGCATTACAGGCATTATCAGACAATGGTATCCTTTTCTTTAGTACTAACTATACAAAATTTATTTTGGATGAAAAAAATATTAATGCTGCCTCCTTCAGGAACATCACTAAAGCAACCACACCTTTTGATTTTGAAGGCAATCTGAAAAGGTATTGTTATCAACTTTTCAAATAAAGGCAAGATGCGAGAATCTTTCATAGTAATTAGCAAATTTTAAGTTGCACCAATATTGCAAAAGTTATTTTTCTTTAATATACTGTCTGCTTTAATTTTTCCATTCGTAACAGTAAAAAAGCAGTTTATAATTTTTTTTCACCTTTAAACCTATATAAATTTTTACCTTAGCCGCTCTTTAAAAATTATTCAGAGTATATAAAAGCTATATGCTTAATTTTTCAAATTCCATTACACAAAGAAAAAATCAAACAAAAATGAAACGATTAGCGGCCATTTTATTGGCAGTAATTACTGTTTGTGGTACTTCTGTATTTGCACAATCGGGAGTAACATCAAATTATGATCAGCATGAGGCATTTGCACCTCTCTTCTACCCTTCTAATGGTAACGAATATCGCAGCGCAAGTGGCGCTCCCGGTCCTGCTTATTGGCAAAACCGTGCAGATTATAAAATCAATGTAACGTTGGATACAGCGGCACAAAAGGTTGCTGGTACAGTAATCATCACTTATAAAAACAACAGCCCGGAAAGCCTTCCTTTTCTTTGGTTGCAACTGGATCAAAATATTTACAGGGAAGATTCAAGGGCTCAGGCTACCACCAAATTAACCGGTGGTCGTTGGGCTAACCGCGCTTTTACACAAGGTGATGAATTAAAATCTGTACAGGTCATTACTGATGGTAAAGCATCTAATGTAAAATATATTGTCAGTGACACCCGTATGCAGGTTTGGTTGCCAAAAGCGCTTGCTGCAAAAACAGGTACTGTTCAGTTGAAAATTGATTATTCATTTTCTGTACCTGAATATGGCACAGACCGTATGGCAAGACTGAACACAAAAAATGGGTGGATTTATGAAATTGCACAATGGTATCCACGCATGTGTGTGTTTGATGATGTGTTAGGTTGGAACACATTGCCTTATCTTGGTGCAGGTGAATTTTATTTAGAATATGGTAATATTGATTATACCATCACAGCTCCTTCTAACCTGATTGTGGTTGGTTCCGGTGAACTGCAAAACCCAACTGAAGTTTATACTTCTGCAGTTGCTGCAAAACTTGCACAGGCAAAAACAAGTGACAAAACAGTCACCATCGTAAGTGCTGATGATTTAAAAGGCACATCTTATCATCCAAATAAATCATCTCTGACCTGGCATTTTATATGTAAAGAAACAAGAGATGTGGCATGGGCTGCTTCAAAAGCATTTATATGGGATGGCGCAAGGATTAATTTACCAAGCGGAAAGATAGCACTGGCACAATCAGTTTATCCTGAAGAAAGTGCCGGGGATAGCGCATGGGGACGTTCTACAGAATTTGTAAAAGGCTGTATTGAATTGTATTCAAAAGAGTGGTATGAATTCACTTATCCTTCTGCAACTAATGTGGCAGGCCGTGTGGGTGGTATGGAATATCCTGGCATTGTCTTTTGTTCTTACAGATCAAGACAAGGTGGATTATGGGGTGTAACCAATCATGAATTTGGCCACAACTGGTTCCCTATGATTGTGGGCAGCAATGAAAGGAAATATCCCTGGATGGATGAAGGTTTTAATACATTCATCAATGGTGTTGATACTAAAGTTTTCAACAATGGCGAGTTTGATGAAAAGAGTGATGCACAAAGAATGGCCAACTATATGTTCAGCAAAAATGCAGATCCTATTCTCACTATTCCGGATGTAACACAGGCTAACTTTTTGGGCATTGCTGCATACGTAAAACCAGGAATGGGTTTAGATATTTTACGTGATCATATCCTGGGTCATGAGCGCTTTGACTCAGCATTCAGGACTTATATTTCAAGATGGGCATTTAAACATCCAACACCTTATGATTTCTTCAGGACAATGGAAAATGTTGGTGGTGAAGACCTCTCATATTTCTGGCGTGGTTGGTTCATGACTAATGATAAACTTGACCAGGGTGTAACAGATATTAAATATGTTGATGATGACCCTGCAAAAGGTGCCATCATTACAATTGTGAATAATGAACAAATGGTATTGCCGGTTCCAATGCTAATAGAACAGGCTAATGGTAAAAAAGAGAATATTACTTTGCCTGTTGAAATCTGGCAACGTGGTGGCAAATGGACTTTCGAATATCCCTCTACTTCAGAAATTACAAAAGTTACTATTGACCCCAATCATGATTATCCTGATATCAATCCATCTAATAACGAATTATCAGGCAAACCTAAAAAACCAATTCCTGCCGGAACTACTGCAATTGATGTGATCAATAAATACATCAATGCAATTGGTGGTGCAGATCAAATCAATGCTGTCCAGGATTACAGCTATGCAGCAAAAGGATCAGTCCAGGGACAGGATATTAATTTTTTAAGGGAATACAAAATTCCAGGTAAAATGTTATTAAAGATTGATTTGCCATCAATGAATGCAACTGTACAGAAATTAGTTGTTAATGGTGATAAAGTTTCACTTACAGGTATGGGTGGCAATGTAGCACCGGTAAGCGATAATGACAAAGCACTCTATATGGAGTCTGCAGTCCCATTTCCTGAAACCAATTATAGCAAAACAGGATACAGCCTGCAACTTGCTCCAGATTTTGTTACCGTTGACGGGAAAGATGCATATATGGTTACAATAACATCTCCTGCTGGTGAAACAACAAATTCTTACTATGATGCACAAACAGGTTTAAAATTAAAATCAGTGAGTAAAGAAGATGAGGGAAATTCATCAACATATACTTATTCAAACTACAAAGAAGTAAGTGGCATCATGGTGCCTTATACTCAAAATTTATCTCAACAGTTTGATATTACTTTAAATGCTACTGATGTAAAAATAAACAGTGGTTTAAAAGATGAAGATTTTCAATAATTTCATCAAATAAAATGAAAAAAGCGGGGTTATCTTCCCCGCTTTTCTTATTACCATTTTTCTAAAATCAGTTAATACAACATCCTTACTTTAATTGTTTCTTTCACATCTTTCAACAGTTCCATAGCTTTTTTAGACAGTTGCCTGTCCACATCCAAAACTACATAACCAATATCGTCATTGGTTTTTAAATATTGTCCGAGGATATTGATATTATGATTGGACAACTGTGTATTGATAGCGCTCAACACACCAGGCACATTATTATGAATATGTAAAATGCGGTGCCCTTTTTCAACAGGAGGCAGGCTGATAGCAGGCACTGTATGTGAGCCATTGGTCACACCTTTTTCGAGAAACTGGAATAGTTTATTGCTCACGTCTTCTCCGATATTTTCCTGCGCTTCCTCAGTAGAGCCACCGATATGCGGTGTTAGAATCACATTTGACAACCCCTGCAAAGGAACTGAAAAGCTATCACCATTTTTCTCAGGCTCCCATGGAAAAACATCAATTGCAGCACCACTTAAAGCGCCTTCCTGCAAAGATTTAGCAAGTGCATCAAGGTCAACCACTTTACCCCTAGCATAGTTGATGAGGATAGCACCTTTCTTGAAAAATTTTATATTGTTTTTGTTGATGAGATTTTTTGTTTGTGCTGTTTCAGGCACATGCAGCGAAACAATATCTGCCTGTGATAATAAATCTTTTAAATTTTTAGCAGCATGTGCATTACCTAATGGCAGTTTTGTCTCCACATCATAAAACAATACTTTCATTCCAAGACCTTCTGATAACACACTTACCTGAGAGCCAATATTGCCATAACCAACAATACCTAAAGTTTTACCTCTTAGTTCATAGCTACCTTTGGATTCCTTTCTCCAAATACCTTCATGTGCAGCTTTATTTTTATCCGGGATACGACGGATAAGCATAATGCTCAAACCAATAATCAATTCTGCAACGCTACGCGTATTGCTGTAGGGAGCATTAAATACAACTACGCCATGATGCATGGCTGCATCCAGATCCACCTGGTTTACACCGATACAAAAACAACCAATTGCCTGTAGTTTCTTAGCAGCATCCAATACCCTTGCTGTTACTTTTGTTTTGGACCGTATGCCCAACAGGTGAACATCTTTAATTTGTTTTACAAGTTCATCTTCCGATAATGCGCCGCTGATTTTTTTAATATTGACATAACCATTATGTTTGAAAAGTTCGACTGCTTTATCACTGATATTTTCCAGAAAAAGAATATTGATTTTTTCTTTTGGATAAGATGTTTTATTGTCCATTTTGCTTGCTTGCATCAAAGAAAATTAATCTTTGAATTGTTTTGGTGAGATAAAGGGAGTTGTTATTAACAAAAATCCCCCCGTTTGCCGGAGGGATTGATATGTAAGTTTTTTTATTTTTTCTTTTCGTAACGCTTGCGGAACTTTTCGATACGCCCGGCTGTGTCCACCAATACGTTTTTACCAGTAAAAAACGGATGCGATGTATTCGAAATTTCAAGCTTTATCAAAGGGTATTCGTTACCATCTTCCCATTTCACTGTCTCTTTTGAAGAAGCTGTTGAACGGCTTAAAAATGCATAGCCATTACTCATATCTTTAAATACTACCGGCTTATAACCCTTTGGATGAATATCTTTCTGCATAATTGATGTTTATTAATACGGATTTTGCCGTATTTGTTAAAAGGAGCGCAAAGATAAGGGTATGCAACTTTTAATCCAAATGAAATAGTTAAAATTATGATTTCCCTTTGGCCCAATATAAAATTATCAAAACCGCTTTCTATTAATTTCGGTCATCAGAATAGCCATGAAATAATCCGGTAAGAAATGGCTCAAAAATATTCGTATCGTGTTCGCTATTCCAATACAGCAAGTAACAATTAGAAAAGATTACCCGACTAATGTTCCTGATTCTTTAAAATAAGTCATAACATTTTTGTTTGCAAAAAAAGGGGAGTTTAATTATCAATAAGCCTGCCACCTTATGATAAAATAAAGGTTTGAAAGGTTTTTGTAACTTCAACTGTAAATTTTCCCTCATGTCAAATACAGAAAGCGAAGAAGCCGGGCTACGCCGCAAAATCAAAATTGTTATCCTCCTTACCATTATTGGTTTATTACTAAATGGCATTTCTGCGATACCGCTACGCAAAGAGTTGAACATATTGTTGTCCAATCCTGATGCCCTCCCACCCTTGCTCCGCGATTGGTGGGTTTATGTAAACAAAGGCATCAAAGAGACAAGTAAAAATTATCCGTTTATGCGTTATGGGTTTGACTGGCTTGCATTTGCACATTTACTAATTGCTATCGCATTTCTTGGCCCATTAAAGGACCCCATTAAAAATGAATGGGTCGTTCGCTGGGGCGCAATAGCATCGGCGCTTAGTGTGTTCATGGCATTGGGATGGGAAAGGGAGCGCAACATCCCATTATGGTGGTCATTTATTGATGCATCCATTGCTTTTATTGCATTTATCATTTTACTGCTTTGTAATAACTGGATTAAGAAACTAAAAAAGATAACACCTGCATGATAACCATTTTAATCTCTGCATATGAATATTATTTCTTGTGTAAATAAAAAAAAATTACACTTGTAGTTATTCATGATTTATTTTTTTCTTCTACGGTTAATATCCAAAAATAAATAAGGTTAATCTCATTTAAAACAAACAGGAAATAATTCATCACAAACCAGTAAACAGCTCGTTTGCGAACGGGCAGAAAAAGATTCAATGACTATTATCAGGAATATCATATATTATTTATTGCATTAACACATTGGATAAAGACATTTTGCTGAAATTGTAATGATTTACACCAAACATTATAAAACTATCCGTAAATAAAAAAATAAGGTTGTAAGATTGCGACTTAATAATTTCTACTTAGTAAAGATTTAAAAAATAAGATTTAATCAAACACAAAAAAATTAAATGGACGTTCATCATCATCCCAATGTAGAAAAAAAAAGTTTCAAAGAATATTTCTTAGAATTCATCATGATATTTCTTGCAGTAACACTAGGTTTTATTGCAGAGAATATCCGGGAAACACTAGTAGAAAGGGACACCGCTAAGAAATATGTCGAATCGTTTTATGAAGATTTAAAAGCAGATACTGCAAGGATAAACGATTTTGCTGATTATGATGATGCGAAGCTTGCTACATTAAATAATCTAAATAATTGTTTTGCCACTGTTTCAAAAAATTATAAATCTACATCCTGCTTATTGGAAATCATGAAAATTTCTACATTTAACCGTGTATATAAAATAACAGACCGTACGCTAAATCAGCTCACTAATGCCGGAGGATTTAAGTTTCTGAAAAATGAAGATGCCGACAGTATCCTTGCTTATGAAAATAGTTTTGAAGAATTCCAGGACTTTCAGTCAACAGTTTACCAGGAGGCTCAGGATAAAGTGAGAACAACTTTTGACCAATTGGTTAATTTTTCCGCAAATGTTCAAATGTTCAAACCAAACGGCAGCAGGATAGATTTAAATTTTAACTCCAAAGATGTTACCATGCCTTTGCTGCATGATGCCTCCTTACTCAATAAATATTTCAATGAGCTTTTGCTGTATTATCGCGTAACGTATAACCACAGGGCCAGATTAGAAGAACTAAAAGAATATCAAATTCGGCTGATAAACTATTTTAAAAACAAGTATAACTACAATTGACAGAATAAAATTGCTTTTTCTAATTATCAAACCAAAAATTAAATGGAAGTACATCATCACCCGCATGTAGAAAAGAAAGGATTCAAAGAATATTTTTTAGAATTCTTAATGATATTTCTTGCCGTTACGCTCGGCTTTTTTGCGGAGAATATCCGTGAACATCTCGATGATAACGCAAAAGAAAAAGAATATATAAAATCACTCGTTGACGACCTTAAAGTTGACCAACAAATTTTAGCGCAAAACATTTCATCGGTTCAATCGGGTATTTCAATGATGGATAGCATGATTATTATTTTAGACCATCCTTCGTTACTTTCAAACAATATAGGAGAATTATATTATCTCGCAAGATTATCGCCGCGGCTGCAGCCTTTAGCCATCAATGATAAAACTTTTCAGCAGTTAAAAAATTCGGGCAATTTCAGGCTTATTAAAAATATCAGCGCTTCTAATAAAATCATGGAATACTATAACACCATTCCGCTGGTGCGTTTACTGGAATCAATTAATGAAACAGAGTTTACTCAATATAAAACTGCTGCAGCAAAAATTTTTAAACCTGAAATTTTTATCAGTACAGAAGTTGAAGGCAATGAAATAAAAAGAGTAAATGGTAATCCGCTTTTGCGAACAACGGATAATGAATTACTGCAAGAGCTATCTGTTTTTGCGGTATATATGCACGGAACAAAAAAAGGAGTGCTTGATGCGGATGAAAAAATGAAACAATCAGGCGAGGAGTTGATTAACTTTTTGCAAAAAGAATATCAGTTGAAAAATGAATAAAAATTTTGCTTTCAATTAAAAAAATGGAAATGCATCATCATCCACATGTGTTACATGGCGAAAATCTGCCTGCCGGAAAGGCAGGGGAAAATGGAAAGCATATCTTTTTGAATTCATCATGATATTTCTTGCGGTAACGCTTGGGCTTTTTGCAGAAAATATCAGGTATTGAAATAACCAAATAATTGTACGTATGAGAAAAATAGCTTTCGTTGTATTGCTTTTTATAAACATTACCGGTTTCGCACAAACCAAGTATGTTGACAGTTTAAATTTGCACTTGACCGTAACAACAAGCCCTCTAGACAGTTTCAATATCATTAATAAACTTTCCGAATACAACGTTGTATTTGGTAGCGGTGAAATTGATAAACCAACAGCGATTCGGCTTCTTTCCATTGCCCAAAAACTTAAAAATGATTCGTTGCTTGCTATCAGTTACAACTGGATTGGGTCTTATTTTGCATTTGTAAAAGGAGATAATACTGCAGCGCTTGAATATTATTTTAAAGCGCTGCCTTTGGCAATAAAAGAAAAAAATCAGCGGCGCATAAGTTCACTGTATTTTGATATTTCACTGGTTTATTTTACGCTTCAGAACAAGGAAGAGGCTGTAAAAAATTTACGCAAGGGCAATGAAAACCTGCCCGATGCTTCATCGCCCATGCACCTGTTTATGCTCATGCAATATCAGCGGGGTATGTCCCAGTATTATATTCTTTCCCGTCAAAATGATTCTGCACTTTATTATGCACAACAATTATCAGCAACAAGCCTTAAGTTAAACAGTCTTTCGTTTCAATATGGAGCACTGTATTTAAGTGGACAAGTTTACATGCAAATGGGTGAAAAGGATATGGCTGAGGTTTATTTCAAAAAAGCCGTTGCGATGACGCCATTAATTGAAAGTAATGCAGGCAGGCTAATCTTTTATAGAATCTATATTCCTTTTTTGTTTAACAATGGTAATATAGATGAAGCCCGCAACCAGGCAAAGCAGTTAATGGAATTAGGAATGAGGGACAATAACAATAACATAAAGCTTTCTGCTGCAGGATTTTTGCGCCAGGCTTTTGATTCGCTTCATAAAACAGACAGCGCCTATTATTATGCAAAGATGAAAGATGCGCTAAACGATTCTATTTTTAATGAGAATAATATTAATAAAATTCAGGCAATGGAGTTTGGTGAACAACTGCGTATAATGGAAGACAATGCAAAAAAAGCCGAAGAAGCGCTACAGCGCAAAGAAAATATTCAGTATGCATTAATTGTCTTAGGTATTGTTGTATTCATTATTATTTTTCTCTTACTCAGTCGCAGCATTATTGTAAATGAAAAATGGATTGAATTTTTAGGTGTGCTGGGATTGCTGATCGTGTTTGAATTTATCAATCTTCTTATTCATCCTTATCTCGCAACATTTACAAATGACTCACCAATTTTTATGCTGATTGTTTTAGTTGCAATTGCTGCATTGCTTATTCCCTTGCATCATAAATTAGAAAAATGGATAACTGAAAAAATGATAAAGAAAAATAAAAAAATAAGATTGGATGCTGCAAAAAAAACAATTGAAAAATTAGAAAAAAATAAACCATGAAGGAAAGAACAAAACAAAGAAGTATCAAACTGATTATATATATAATCGTTGGTTTTGCTGCAGCTTTTATCTGGCATCAAATAAAAAGTAATTAGAATTAGTAAACTGATAACATGGAAGTACATCCACACATAGCAAACCCGCCTGCCCGATGGGCTAAGAAAAATTTCAAAGAATATTTTTTGGAATTCATCATGATATTTCTTGCGGTAACGCTTAGGTTTAAAACCTTAGTAGAAATAAATATAGATTGCAAACAAAACCTTATTACCTTATTTAACAAACTGAGTGAAATTGAAAGAATAATGTTGATGTATTTCGGTTGAATTTTTTTTCTTTTAAAGTTAAGAGTAAAAATAAATAAGATTAAAAGCAAATACAATCAAAACTAAATGGAAGTACATCATCATCCACACGTAAAAAAACTTTTTGCCGGATAGACGGGGAAAAAATTCAAAGAATTTTTTTTTAATTCTTATTCAACATTTATCAAAAAATAAGCACATCAAATGAAACCATTTTTTAAACTACAAATAATTATAGCTTATTTGTTACTTACAGCCATATCAACTATCGCGCAAACATCAGACTCCATCGTATTAAAAGATATTCAATGGGACAAAACGGCGCCTGCAGGAATGACGGAATTAACTATTCCCTCTCAGGGATCACGACTTGCCGGATTTATCTATAGTGCAAACGGAATTGAAAAACATCCAACACTTCTTTTATTACATGGATTCCCGGGCAATGAACGAAACCTTGACCTGGCGCAGGTTATAAGAGCTCATGGATGGAATGTGATATATTTTGATTATCGTGGTTCCTGGGGAAGCGAAGGGCAATTCAGTTTTAAAAACTGCGTGCAGGATGTGAAGAATGTAGTTTCATTTTGTAAGAAATATTCCGATTCGTTAAAAATAGATACGACAAACATTATATTATTTGGTCATAGCATGGGAGGCTTTGTTTGCCTGAAAGCATTGGCAGAAATACCGGAAATAAAAAAAGGATTTGCGTTATCCACATGGGATATTTATGCAACTGTAAAAAATATAAAGCCGGAACAAGTGAAAGTAGCAGCAACACAACTGGGCGAATATTTTGTATTAAACACTACATCAGAAAAACTGATCAGTGAAGCAATAGCCAATCTTTCATATTTTAATATTACGAATGATGCAGCAGCATTAGCAGGCAAAGAAATTATTATGCTGGATGAACATCCCGGGAACAAACAATTAGCTGAGATTTTACAAAAAAGCAATCACAATTATTTCAATTATGAAGTCTGGGAAACTGATCATCCATTCAGTAATAAAAGGGTTTCGCTCATAAATGCGTTACATGAATTTATTGATAGAAAATAAAGAGACCACTACTACTATCCACAAACCAAAACAAAATGATGAAAATAAAAAAAGCAAAAAGCCTGCCTAACGCACTTACGCTTATCATGATTGTTATTGTATTAGCTGCAATAAGCACATGGCTGTTACCATCGGGGCAGTACAGCAAGTTATCTGCGTTGAACAATGAATCGTTTGAAGTGAATTCCTCTTCAGGTTCGCAGTCATTGCCTTTTACTCAACATACATTGGATAGCCTTGACATCAAAATCTCTTTACAAAAATTCAGTAATGGCGATATCCGCAAACCGGTATCTGTGCCCGGTACTTACAAAAAACTACAATCCAATCCACAAGGCTTCATTGCCATATTGGAGGCTCCTGTAAAAGGAATTATGGACAGCATTGATGTAGCGTTATTTGTTTTATTTATTGGTGGCTTTATGGCGGTGTTCAATAAAACTGGCGCCATGTTTAAAGGAGTTAAATATATAGCACAGCAAATGAAAGGCAAAGAAAGAAAGCTGATCGTAATATTGGTTTTCGTTTTTTCTTTTTTTGGTGGCTCTTACGGAATGGATGTAGAATCTATTGTATTTTATCCAGTTCTTGTGCCACTATTTTTGGCAGAAGATTATGATGCCATGGTACCATTGGCAATTGTTTTTGGTGGTGCAGCTGTAGGCTTTATCGCCAGTTTTACCAATCCATTCTCTACAATCATTGCTTCAAATGCGGCAGGTATCAACTGGATTGATGGCCTTTATGGAAGGCTTTTATTTTTTGTAATTGCTACCTCTGTACTTGCCTGGTATATTCTGAGGTATGCAGCCAAAGTGAAGAAAGATCGTACCGCTTCTTTGGTTTATAAAATAGATGGCATCACCGAATCTCCTTTTGAAGTAGCGGTACATACTGAAGGCGAAAGAATGAAATTGGATATAAAGACATGGTTGTTGTTGCTCATTTTCGTGCTCACATTTTCTACGATGATCACAGGTATTGTGTTCTTCAATTGGTGGACAAAAGAAATGTCGTCTCTGTTTTTTGGCGCTACAATACTAGTAGGCTTTTTAGACCGAATGGGCGAAAAAGTTTTTGTAGCAGAGTTTTTGAAAGGTGCAGAAAGCTTATTGGGAGTGGCTTTAATCATTGGCCTTGCAAGAGGCGTTACCATTGTGCTGAATGATGGGCTTGTTGCAGATACTATTCTCTTTTATGCATCTAATGTGGTGCAACATTTTCCGGCAATCATTTTCATCATCCTGGTCATGCTATTCTTTTTCTTTTTTGCCATCCCAGTTAGTTCATCTTCCGGCATGGCGGTACTTACCATGCCTATCATTGGTGCATTGGCCATCATAGTAAATATTCCCGGCCGTGAAATTGTAAATGCTTACCTGTTCGGCATTGGCACCATGTTCCTCATTTCTCCTACCGGTTCTGTTTTTCCTGCATTGATGATGGTAAAAATCAGCTACAAAGCATGGTTGAAATTTATAACACCTATGATAATAGCAATGCTTGCTTTAGGAGCTATCTTTTTAATTATTGGAATAAATTTTAAATAAATAAAAACAATAAAATGAAAAATTATAAATGGCTTATATTCGGATTGATTGCATTAATTATTGTCTCTAATGTAAATGCTCAATCTGCTGATACTTACGGCCAAAAAATAGAGTACGGAAGCAATAGCAAAGCAGGAAAATAATTATTAAAAAGCACAAAAAAACAACCATTATGATAAAAGGAACAGTATTGTATGGACATCCCAAAGATGCGGATGCTTTTGAAAAATATTATGCTGAAACACATTTGCCGTTGGTATCAAAAACATCCGGTGTTGTTAAAGCTGAATACACAAAGTTTTTGCCCAATCCGGATGGCACGGCCCCGGCATATTACCGTATGGCAGAATTGTATTTTGACGGCCCTGCCGAATTGCAGCAGGCATTAAATTCACCGGAAGGAAAGGCTATGGCAGCCGATCTTTCCAACTTTGCAACAGGTGGCGTAACCATTATTTTCGGAACGGTAGAATAATAATCATGAAAGCAAA
>JAFDXI010000008.1 GCA_018268035.1 Bacteroidota bacterium
CTGCTAAAAAAATAGCGGAAACCTTTACGGAAACTACAAGGGCACAATTACCGCATTGCACCGAGTAGCTATCTCTCTAACAATTCATTACATTTGACAACTCTGTCCAAAATATTTTGTCTAAATGAGCTACCAGACATTTGGTGATTATATCAGAACGCGAAGAGTAGCAATAGAACTTCCCCTCAGGAAAGTCGCTGCTTATCTCGACATTGATACATCAACCCTGAGCAAAGTTGAACGTGGTGAACGACCAGCTTCACCCGACTATTTAAAGCCTCTCTCCAAAATCTTGGGACTAGACTTGAAAGAAGTGCAGACAAAATACATAGCAGACAAAATCACAAATGACTTTGGCGCACTAGAGCATTTACGCGAAGGGCTAAAAGCCGCTGAAAAACAGATAAAAACCAAAAAGAAATAATGTTATCCAAATTTTTTACAAATAACAGCGAACGAAGCTTGTTCGATAAATTCAAAGGAATAATCGAACACATGAACAACTTGTATGCCTTTCATGCAGTTGTCGGCTACTTCCGATCTTCGGGTTACTTCGCTTTACAACCCTATCTTATAGACCTAAAGGAAGTCAAAATATTGGTCGGCATCAATGTTGACCAAATGTTTGCCGAATCGCAACGCAAAGGACTATTGTACTTCGGTGATGAAGAAAAAACGAAAGAGGAGTTTTTGAAATGGTTTATTCAAGACATCAAGGAGGCCAAATATTCCGAAGAAGTTGAAAAGGGTGTCTTGCAATTCGTGAACGACTTGATTGAGGGACGAATTGAGGTAAGAGCACACAACTCAAAAGCTATTCATGCTAAATTTTACTTGTTCCTTCCCGAGCATCATAGCGAGCATTCAGACGGTTGGGTTATCATGGGTTCATCTAACCTGACAGAAGCAGGTTTGGGCATAAAAAAATCGCCAAACTATGAATTGAATATTGCACTAAAAGACTATGACGATGTTCAGTTTACTAAGAAAGAGTTTGTAGAATTATGGGAACACTCAACGCCAATCCTGCCAGCTGACATTCAAGCTTTCAAACAAAAAACACATATCGGGCAGACCTTCACGCCTTACGAACTCTATATTAAATTCCTGATTGAATACTTTGGCAAAAACATTGACTACGACCCAGACACGGTTGGAGATTTGCCGAAGACCTACAAAAAATTATCTTATCAGATAGATGCCGTAAACCAAGGCTTTCAAATGCTAATGGAGCATAATGGTTTTTTCCTTTCTGATGTGGTTGGTTTGGGTAAAACGATTGTTGCCGCCATGATTGCCAAAAGGTTTTTAATAGCCAACGGCTCATTGAACACCAAAATATTGGTCGTGTTTCCGCCTGCATTGGAAAAGAACTGGAAGAATACCTTCAGACTATTCGGTATCGACCGGCACACCAAATTCATTACAAACGGACGATTGGAAAAAATTGTAACCGGTGATGATTTGAACTACTGGACAAAAGAGGATTACGATTTGGTTTTGGTGGACGAAGCACACCGATACAGGAACCATACTTCTCAATCCTTCGGGTTGCTACAACGAATCTGCAAAGCTTCACGAAATGGTGAAGGTTTGGTCCCCGGCAAAAAGAAAAAAGTTATACTAATTTCTGCTACTCCGCTGAACAACCGACCTCAAGATTTGTACTACCAGTTGCTCTTGTTTCAAGATGCAAGACGAAGCACCTTACCAGTCACCAACCTGCAAAGTTTCTTTGGGCCTATCATTCGTGAGTTCAGAGAAATCATGCAACAAGACAAGCCGAATATTGGAAGGATAAGAGAACTCTACTCAATCATTCGTGAAAAAATCATTTCCCAAATCACCGTTCGCAGGACAAGAAGCGATCTAAAAAACTATCCGAAATACATAGAAGATTTAAAGGCTCAAGGAATCGTATTTCCAGAAATTGCTGAACCCAAACCGAAGGTTTATCAATTTGATGCCGAGTTGAGCACGCTATTTTATCACACGGTTTTCTACCTTACCGATGATGATAAAATCCAGTATTACCGCTATCAGGCTATCAAATATTTGAAACCTGAATTAAGGGAGAACTACTACGAACAGGCGATTTTAGTGTCTCAATCCTTGGCGGGAATCATGAAAACGCTTATGATAAAACGCTTAGAAAGCAGTTTCACCGCGTTTAAATCATCATTAAACAATTTGACCGTTGCCACAGGCAGAATGATTGAAATGTTTGCCAAAGGCAAAGTGTTGATTGCTCCCGATTTGAGCGTAAACGATATGATGGAAAAGGGATTTAGTATCGAAGAAATAGAAGGAAAAATTGCTGCTATTTCAATTGAAAACCCACGCAACAATGTGTTTTCACCCGATGATTTTGATAGTGATTTTATTGACGGTTTAAGAAAAGACCATTCCCTTTTACAAGAATTGGTTGAGGGATGGAGCAACGTGGAGCAAGACCCCAAGCTAGATACGTTCTTAAACGCACTCAAAGACGAATTACTCAATCAACAAATCAACCCAACAGGCAAGTTGGTTGTGTTTACTGAAAGTACGGACACGGCTAATTACTTGACCGAAAAGGTGGAAGAATTTTTAGGCACCAAAATTCTGAATGTTTCAAGTGAAAACCGCAGTCGAATTTTTGAAACTATTCAGGAAAATTTTGATGCTAATTATGAAAAGGAACACAAGAACGACTATAATATCATCATCACTACCGATGTACTGGCAGAAGGGGTAAACCTACACCGAGCCAATGTCATTGTAAACTACGACACCCCTTGGAATGCCACCCGATTGATGCAACGTATTGGGCGGGTGAACCGAATCGGAAGTGTGGCAGGCGTTATTTACAACTACAACTTCTACCCTTCCCAACAAGGCAATGAAGAAATACACCTATACAGAAATGCATTAATCAAGCTACAAGGTTTTCATTCGGCTTTTGGTGAGGATGCACAGATATACACTCACGAAGAAATGTTGGAGCAGTTTGAACTGTTTAATGAAGGATTGCCTGATGATGAAGACAAACGATTGCATTACCTGCGTTTCATCCGTGAGTTTAAAGACAATAATCCGAAGGAATTTAAACGGATCAAGGCATTTCCTTTGAAGGCTAGGACTGCCAGAAAAAACGGCTCGGAAATAGCAAAGAACAGTACCATTATCTTCTTAAAATCGCCCTACAAAACAGAATTTTACCAAAGCAAAGGCGAGAACCAAGTAATGTCCTTGACCTTTTTAGAAGCTGCACAAATTTTTGAAGCACAAATTACAGAGCGCCCAGTTTCCCTGCCTGAAAATCATTACGTGCATGTTCAAGCTGCTTTAAAATCGTTTGACGAAGACTTTTTGGGCAACAATTCAACCGAAAAAGTCACCATCACCGACCAAGCCGATGCCCACACCAAACAGGCCTTGAAATTTCTACGTGATTTTAACGGCATCACACACCAACAATCCGTGAAAGAAACCTGTCAAAAATTGCAACCCATTGTTGAAAGCGGAACTTATACACCTCTGGCTAATGAATTGGCGAAGTTGAGCCAAAAGCTAAATAAACGGGAAATCACCTTAGCTCAAGTAGATAACTTGCTAATTGCATTGGCTAAGAAATACGATGTTTTTACAAATGACGAAGAAGAAACCCAACCGGAAGAAATAGACACCAATATTGCACCCGAAATTGTGCTGTCAGAAACGTTTATTGATTGACGATTTACAATTTATAAGGGTCGATTTGGGAATTACGATTTGGGAATTACGATTTGGGAATTACGAACTACGATTTGAATGAAAGAACAGATTAAACATAGAACGAAGAAAATAGGATTGGAAGTGATTCAATTGTTGGATGAATTACCTAATAAACCATCGGCTTGCGCAATTGGGAAGCAAATTGTAAGAAGAGCCACTCTATTGGGGCTAATTATAGGGCTGCTTGAAGAGCAAAGTCAGAAACAGATTTTATTAACAATCTGAAAATTGAAGAAGAAGAAACAGATGAAACTTTGTATTGGCTGGAATTATTGGAAGAAAGCAAGCTTGTTGAAAAACCTAAACTCGTACAGCTAAAATCCGAAGTCAATGAAATCCTTTCAATAATTGTAGCGTCCATAAAAACAATGAGAACCAAAATCAACAATCAATAATCGTAAATCGGGAATAATGGCCAAAAAGACAGTACAAAATAGCAAGGGTTTCAGTGCAGACAGACAAGAACTACTTGCTGATGTCTGTGGTATTATTGACAATTCCCGTTACAAAATTGCCACTACTGTCAATGCCGAAGTATGCTATATGAACTGGCATATTGGTAAGCGGATAAAAGAAGATGTACTCTATAACCAACGAGCAGAATACGGCAAAGAAATCATCAAAACTCTTGCGGAAAGTCTTACAACTCGTTACGGTAAAGGTTGGAGTATCTACAAACTACAACATTGTGTACGCAGTGCGTACATTTTTACCGAAGACGAAATTCAATACGCAGTGCGTACACAATTGACCTGGACACACCTACGTAGTCTTATGAGTATTGAAGATGCGCTCAAACGCGCCTTCTATATGCAAATGACCCGTATTGAACGCTGGGACACCAGAATGCTGGACGAAAAAATTGACCAAATGTTCTACGAGCGAACGGCTCTAAGTCGCAAACCCGAAGAACTCATAAAACAAGAACTGCAACAATTAAAAGATAACGACACGCTATCGCCCGATGTTGTTTTCCGAAGTAGCTATTTTTTAGAAACGCTCGGATTGGCCGACACCTATTCTGAGAAAGATTTAGAAGATGCTATCCTCATCAACTTACAATCTTTTCTTAAAGAGATGGGCAATGATTTTGCCTTTCTTGATCGACAAAAGCGCATTACGATAGATGCGGTGGACTATCGTATTGACTTACTGTTTTTTCACCGAGGGCTGCAAAGACTAGTAGCCATTGAGCTAAAACTCGGAAAATTTAAGCCCGAGCACGAAGGACAAATGCTTCTTTACCTGCGTTACCTCAACAAAAATGAACGTAAGGAGCACGAAGAAGCACCCATTGGTCTTATTCTTTGTAGCGAAGGCAATACAGAACATATAGAATACCTGATGCTGGATGAAGGAAACATTAAAGTAGCACAATACTTTACACAACTACCCGATAAAAAAATACTTAGCGAAAAATTGCACCGAGCAATAGCCATTGCAAGAGCAAACCATAAAAAAGATTCGGAATAATGGACAAAACAACTTTACAAAGCATATTTTCCAAGCCCTTTGTGCTTGCTGACTGGCAAAATTTATTGACAGCTATTTTTGGCGTAAGAAGCTTGCTGCAAAATCCGGCAGCCATTCTATTACCCAACAACGACAAAGCCGAAGCCGCTTTTGAGTTAGGTAAGTTCAATACAGCAGACAGCCGCCTCATTGGCCTGTATCACGTGAAGGTGAAGCCCAATGTATGGCTGGAACGCAATAAAGTAGGTTTAAGGGAATTGCTTCGTTCGGTTTATCAATACGATGTGGACGGAGCCGTTATCGTGTTTGAACAAGGTGATAAATGGCGATTGAGCTTTGTAAGCGAAATCAGAACGTTAAACGAAGAAGGCGAATTAATTGAAAGTAAAACACAACCCAAACGATACACCTATTTATTAGGTAAAGGAGAAAAAACAAAAACACCCACCGATCGGTTTTTTACTCAAAAAGGGAAGCCCTTCAACTTAGAAGATATTCGGCAACTTTTCTCGGTAGCTACCCTCACCAAAGAGTTTTACAAAGAACTCTTCACATGGTACGAATGGACATTGAGTGACGAGATCGGTATTACCTTTCCTAAAAACACCAACACCGCCAACGATGACCGCGAAAAGCTGGAGGAGCAAATCATCAGGCTCATTACCCGCTTACTGTTTGTATGGTTTATCAAACAAAAAGAGTTGGTGCCCAATACACTTTTTGACACAGCTAAGCTCAAAACCTCGTTGAAAGACTTTGATGCAGCAAGTAGCACCGAAGGCAATTATTACAATGCCATTTTGCAAAACCTGTTTTTTGCTACGCTTAACAAAGCCATACCAGAGCGCGGTTTTGCTAAAACCCAAACCATTCGCGACATCAAAACCTTGTACCGCTATGCAGAAATGTTTCAAATTCCCGAAGCAGAAATTCTGGAGCTTTTCAAACCGGTGCCTTTCCTGAATGGAGGCCTCTTTGAATGCTTGGACAAAGAAGATGTGGAAGGCAATAAATATTTCTTAGATGGCTTTAGTCGCAATGATAAACGTGCTACCAATGGCAATTTCAAGCACCGTGCCTTTATCCCAAATTGTGTCTTCTTTGACGAGGCAAAAGGTATCATTCCCCTGCTCAACCGCTACAACTTTACGGTAGAAGAGCATAGCCCCGAAGATGTGCAGGTAGCCCTTGACCCCGAACTATTGGGCAATGTATTTGAAAACCTGTTGGGGGCATACAATACCGAAACCAAAGAGACGGCTCGCAACCAAAGTGGCTCGTTTTATACCCCACGCGAGATTGTGGACTTTATGGTGAGCGAAAGCCTGCAAGCTTATCTCAACGAAAAGTTAGGCGACATCAACCTAAATAATGAATTGACCGATGCCCAGAAAAAGAAGGTGTATGACACACTTTTGAAAGTAAAAATCCTAGACCCTGCCTGCGGTTCGGGAGCTTTTCCGATGGGTATCTTGAACGGCATCATTGCTCTGCTCACCAAAATAGGCGTAGCCGAAACGCTGGATATGTACCGGCTGAAGCTGCACCTGATAGAGAACTGCATCTATGGCGTGGATATACAAACCATAGCGGCACAAATCAGTAAACTGCGCTTCTTTATCTCGCTTATTGTAGAGCAGCACCAGAAGGACGAAAGCCAAGAAAACTATGGTGTGCTCACTCTGCCCAATCTGGAAACCAAATTTGTAGCCGCCAATACCTTGATTGGAATAAAAAAGAAAAAGGAAGGCGACTTTGTAGGTACTTTGTTTGAAGACCCCGCGATTGATACCACCAAACAAGAAATCATACACGTAAGGCACGAGCATTTTAATGCCAAATCTGCCAATAGCAAACGAACCCTACGAGAGAAGGATGCCACGCTGCGCAACAAGCTGGCAAGCTTTCTGGAAGCCAACCACGATTCTACCCCCGAAGATGCCAAGCAGTTGGCACAATGGAATCCCTACGACCAAAACAGCAGTGCTCCGTTTTTTGATGTGGAGTGGATGTTCGGCATTAAGGACGGATTTGATATTGTGATTGGGAATCCGCCGTATATACAGTTGCAAAAAGACGGTGGCAGAATGGCACAGCAATTTGCAGGTTGTGGCTACCAGACCTTTGCCCGTACCGGAGATATTTATTCGCTGTTTTATGAGCGAGGTTGGCAACTGCTGAAACCCAAAGGGCACCTCTGCTTTATCACCTCCAACAAATGGATGCGGGCAGGCTATGGCGAGAGCACCCGAAAGTTCTTTGCCGAAAACACCAACCCGCTTTTGCTGATTGACTTTGCCGGACAGAAAATATTTGAAAGTGCAACGGTAGATGTGAATATACTAATGTTTGCAAAGGATAAAAACCAACAGAAAACACAGGCTTGTGTGGTAAAAGAAAAGCTGTTAAACGAACTGAGCGTTTTTGTTAGACAAGAGGGTGCTATTTGCAATTTTAATAGTGCCGAAAGTTGGGTTATCCTTTCTGATATTGAACAAAGGATAAAAGAAAAAATTGAACGAATAGGCACTCCGTTAAAGAACTGGGATATTCAAATAAATTACGGCATAAAAACCGGATTTAATGCAGCTTTCATCATAGACGGAGCAAAGCGAAAAGAACTTATTGCGCAAGACCCTAAAAGTGATGAAATTATACGACCAATTTTACGTGGCAGAGACATCAAAAGATATGGGTATGACTTTGCCGATTTATGGCTCATAAATACCCACAATGGAATTAGAGAAGAAGGCATAAAGCCTATTGATGTAAACGATTATCCAGCTATAAAAAGACACTTAGACCAGTATTGGAACAAGCTTGAAACAAGAGCCGACCAAGGAGTTACTCCGTACAATTTACGGAACTGTGCTTATATGGAGGATTTTTTTGAGCAGAAAATTATGTATCCTAATATGACAAAGTATTTACCATTTTATCTGGATGACAAGGGTTTTATGCAAAATGACAAATCTTTTATGATTACAGGAAATAACATCTCTTTTTTGACTGCATTTCTTAATTCTTCAATTTTTAAGTACTGCTTTATTGATAATTTTCCTGAGCTACAAGGAGGTACAAGAGAACTTCGCAAAATATTTCTGGATAAAATTCCTGTTGTAAAGGTTACGAAAGAAACAAATAAAGAATTTGAAGAATTAGTTTTAAAGCTTCAAGTACTGTATCAATCACACTTGATTACTAAAGAATTAGAAATCGAGATTGATGAAAGAATTTTTGACTTATATTCATTGACAGAAGAAGAAAGAAGAACTATTGGGTTTATTGAGATTCAATAAAGACGTACTTTTGTAAAAGCCTTGTCCGTAGGACAATATTTGATTAACCGTAAGATTTATCTTACGAGTTAAGCGACCAGCCACAAGCTCCGCCCGTAGGGCGGAACAATTCACATACTATGAGTTACATACAGTCATTACATCACATCATCATACGGACAAAATACAGTGATGATGTGCTACCAAACGAACACTCAGAAGAATTGTACCAATATATATGGGGATATATCAAAAATAAAAAATCATTTTTATATCGTATCAACGGAATGCCCAATCATATCCATATTTTGGTGGGCATTCATTCTACTATTGCACTTGCTGATTTTGTAAAAGAACTTAAAACTTCTACTAATTCGTGGATTAAAACTAATAAAGATAAGTTCCCCAATTTTATATCGTGGGGCGAAAAATATGGAGCTTTCACTATCCGTTATCAAGAAAAAGACATTGTGATAGCGTACATCAAAAACCAGCGAGAGCATCATAAAAACGAAGCGTTTAAGGACGAATATCGCAGATTGATAGCAGATAATGGGATTGACATTGACGAACAGTATTTTCTTACAGATTGATATAGTGCTGCACTACGGGCAGATGTTTAGTGCTGTCGCAGCTACCACAGGTCGTCCGCCTACCACAGGCTGTCCGCCTGCCACAGGCTGTCCGCCTACCACAGGTCGTCCGCCTACCACAGGCTGTCCGCCTACCACAGGCTGTCCGCCTACCACAGGTCGTCCGCCTACCACAGGCTGTCCGCCTACCACAGGTCGTCCGCCTACCACAGGTCGTCCGCCTACCACAGGCTGTCCGCCTACCACAGGTCGTCCGCCTACCACAGGCTGTCCGCCTACCACAGGTCGTCC
>JAFDXI010000090.1 GCA_018268035.1 Bacteroidota bacterium
CCCGGTTCAAAGGTTACATTGCTGATGGGTACATTCAAATCTTTGTTGGTGGTTAAGGGCGCCAACCACGATTTACCCGTAAAGTATTGGGCATATCCAGTGTTTTCTTCTCCTAAAGGGAAGTCGCTGATTTTTGGGCTGTTTGTTTCCATAGTATTTTCTTTTTGTGTTGTTGAATCAGTTTTTGAATGGCAGGCAGTAAACAGGAAAATACTTCAAATAGTTACTACAAATATTGAAATTGTATTTCATAATATTTCCAAAATCATATTCTAATGTATCTGAAATTGTACTGATTTATTTCTTTCATTTTGTGGGCACAAAGTTCAATATTTTAGAAATTGTTGGCTTTATATGGATTACTGAAATTTTTACCCATTTTACTGAATTCTTTTTTTTGTAAAATTTGAACTGATTACAAATTACCCGGATATGCCCAGGTTTTTGAAAGTGGATACTGACTCTGATTATGAGAATTATGTGAGATACAAAAACAAGCATCCATTAGTGTGTGATTCCTTATAAAGCCGTTATTCCTATTCACAACAGCCTGAACCAATACGAGGTGTATGCCTTGTTTTTGTTGGAGAACAACATTGATGAGCTGAACTATGGAATGGGAAAATATGATTACCAGGCGGGCACACTAATCACTGTTGCACCGGGGCAAATAGGTGGCAGAGAAGATGATGGAAATACATTTGAAATAAAGGGTTGGGCTTTACTTTTTCATCCGGACTTATTGCGTTGCTCTGCATTGGAAAATAAGATGGAGCAATTTTCCTTTTTCTCTTATCAGATTATTGAAGCCTTGTCTATGGCAGAAGAAGAAAGAGAAACGCTAAAATGTTGTTTTGAGCTGTTGAAAGATGAATTGGAAAATGAAGATAAAACCAATCAGGAAAAAATAATTGTCAGTTTACTGGAAGTTATTCTGAATTATTGTTTGCGTTTTTACAACCGACAATTTACCACCAGAAAGTTTGAAAATAGCGATGTCTTAGCCCGATTTGAACAAATATTGATAGATTACTACAAAAACAACAAACAGTTGGAACAAGGAATTTCGATTGTGGAATACTGTTCCGGGCAATTATTTCTTTCTACCAATTATTTTGGGGATTTAGTAAAAAAAGAAACCGGAAATTCTCCCAATCATTTCATACAAGCTTTTGTTTTAGATAAAGCCAAAAGCGCTTTAGTTGCAAATCATTCAGTGTGAGAAACGGACTACAATCTGGGATTCGCTTCTCAACAGGCCTTAAGCCGGTTTTTTAAATCGCAAACCGGGCAGAAGCATTTGGAATATGTGCAGGCTAAGAAATAGTAATACCATTTATTTTATTCTGATGATTTTTGCTTCTTTAATTATATGCCAAACGTTCATTTATCCAAAACTCAAAGTCCTTTTTAGTTCTAATTCCTTTTGGTTCCACATAACAATATCCACGGTAAATTTTCCCACGCATTACCATTTGCAAAAACCCCGCCTTTTTGATAGTTCATCTGTTTTGGCAGGGGCAAACCTGCACATTAGATTATAGCCACTTACATTCACACACATTTTACCATTGACAAGAAATGCCAGGCCGCCAAACATGCTCTTTTCTTCGATTTTGAGATTTGGAAATTGAGTAATATAGACTCTTACGCGGGATGCAAGTTGAATATCATAAGCCATCAGGAATGTTTATTTTTTTTAAATTAGCAACAAAGGTTTGTGTATCAAAATAAATTCTCAACGACTGAAGTTCATCGCATTGGCTTATAGTTTTCGTCTAAAAAGCAGCAGATATATTTTACCGCCTGATCAAAACGATATTATTCGTTTTCAGCCTTTCAGCCAGCCAGGGTTTCAGCTTTTCTTCTTCAATATCTTTCGAAGCGCTGTAAAGCAAGACACATTGTATCCGAACACTGTCTGTGCCAGGGTATTGTTCAATTTTACCAAGTGAAATGTTTTTCATGGTAGGAAAAAGGATGTTTAATTCCTTTGTAAGTGATGGGTCATCTAATTTATATTTATCCAATTCGCTTTTCAGGTTATTAATCGTAATATCTTTTTCTGTAAGCACATTTTCCTTTTTATTAATCTCGTTTAATATCTCGGCCTTTAAATCTTCATCATTTTGTTTGAATGTTAGCTCCGTATTGGCTGCACCCATATTGGAAAGTATGTGGCTATAAGTCTCAATATCTTTTTCGCTCAACTTCCTGTTTAATAAAGCAAGCTCTACTTTTTTAGGATTGCTGTGGTAATCAATTTTTTTGTACACAACCATATCGCCGTTGCTCACAAATTCTGTATTGATAAACTGCTCAACTGTTTTGGTATATTTTTTTTCATTCCAGAGGGTGTATGCCAGGTAAAAGCTGGGAATGATCATAATAAAAATTAACGTTGTAATACCAATTCTGATCTGCCTGCTATATCGTATGCTCTTAAAACTGGCTGCGGGGTAATTCAGGTATTTCACCACAAAAAAAGTGGCAATACATATAAAGAAGCAATTAATGGTATATAAATAAAATGCCCCGGCAAAGTACTGAAAGTTAAAGATGGCGATCCCATAGCCGGCAGTACACAGCGGTGGCATTAATGCGGTAGCAATAGCCACACCGGGTATGGGGTTTCCTTTTTCGACCCGCGTTACGGCAATTACGCCTACCAGTCCTCCAAAGAATGCAATGAGTACATCGTAAATGTTGGGCGAAGTCCTGGCTAATAACTCCGATTGTACGTCCTTAAAAGGGCTGAAATAAAAGTACAAAGCAGACACCAGCAAACTTACACCTGTAGCAATTACAAGATTTTTCATAGACTTCTTCAATAACGGGAAGTCATAAGTGCCCAATGCAAAACCGGCGCCTACAATCGGCCCCATCAGTGGGGAGATAAGCATGGCGCCAATGATAACGGCAGTTGAATTGACATTCAGCCCAACAGAGGCAATAATGATAGCACAGGCCAGTATCCAAAGATTAGAGCCACGAAAGGAAATGTTGTTAAACACATTTTCCAGCACTTTCTTTTTATCTTCCTCTCCGTTGTGTAAGTTTATGAATTCAACTATTTTATTACTCATATTCGTACTTTAGTATTAGATAGATGTTCTGAACAAAGAAAACAAGTTAAAAATCAATTCAGAAAAGATAGTTTCAATTTTCATCATTTTTATTATTTTGGCTTTTCAGGTTCATCCCTTTTGGAGAGGGCGCAATCCTGAGTTTCACACAAATCCTGGTTGTTTGCTGCATTGATTTCACACAACCAGAAACAATTTTAATTACCGGAAGTTGATCTGAAATAGTTCAATGAATTCACAGGCTTCTTTTGTTCAAAAAATTTTGAAAATCTGTTCGATACTGTTCGCCAATTGTGATACGTTGGTCTTTGATGATGACCTGGCTTCGTTCTATGTGATCTATTTTGTCTAACGCAACAATGAACGAACGATGGATCCGCATGAACCGATCCGGCGGCAATTTTTCTTCCAATTTCTTTAGACTGGTAAGAGAAAGTATGGGCCTTGCTTCAGTGGAAAGATAAACCTTTACATAATCCTTCAATCCCTCAATGTAAATGATATCAGAAAGATTTATTTTCAGTTGATGGTATTCTGATTTCAGAAAAATATAATCTTCTTCCGGCTTGTTGTGTGGTGCAGTCCTTTCTTCTGCACGGCTTTTGGCTTTTGTAACAGCGGTAAGGAATTCTGAATAATCTATCGGTTTAAGCAGATAATCTATTGCATTCACTTTGTAACCCGATATAGCATATTGTTCAAATGCTGTGGTGAAAATAATCATGACATCGGGTGGAAGTACTTTAGATAATTCCAATCCTGTTAAATCAGGCATTTGAATATCCAGAAGGATAAGTTGTGGCGCTTCGTTTTTTTGTAAATATTCAAGTACTTGCAACGGACTGTTAAAAGCACCTACGATTTTTAGGAAGGGTGTTTTTTCCGCATAACGTACCATCTGGTTTAGCGCTGCCGGTTCATCATCTGCAATGATACAAGTAAGTGGTTCTGTCATGGTGTAATGTTATTAAGGTTAATTTCCAAAACTGCTTCAAACAAACCATTTTCAGATTGAGTGGTCAGTTGATGCCTGCCTGGGTAAAGTAGTGCCAGTCTTTTTCTCAGATTATCTAAGCCAATGCCCGAGCCACTTAAATCTTCTTTTGGTTTTGAAAAATTTTTATTTCTCGAAGTAAAAATAACCTGCCTATCATTTGTAATCTGAAGCCCAAAGTAAATTTCACTTGTATGATTAACAGAAACACCATGCTTGAAAGCATTTTCTACCAAAGAAATAAATAGCAGCGGCGCTATTTTTAAATCGGGAATGGATGCCGGAAAATCTGTTACAACACTGGTTGATGATGTAAGCCTCACCTGCATCAAAGCGATGTATTTGTTTAAAAAATCCATTTCTTCTTTGAGTGAAATGGTAGCCATTTCAGAAGCCTGCAACAGGTGGCGCATCAGCTTGCTCAGGCTATGAATAGAACTACGTGCTTTATCGGGTTCTGTTTCTATCAGCGAATAAATATTATTGAGTGCATTAAAGAAAAAATGAGGCTGCAACTGAAACTTAAGCGTTTGCAAATCTGCCTGCAATTTGGCGTTTTCTGCTTCGGTTCTAAAAACCTCTAAATTAGTAAGCCTTCTTCCTGATTTGATGGCAATGGCGAAGGCAATGGGGATGAGATAAATTAAAAAATCGGAATACCAGATAAAAGTAACGGGTGGGCCTTTGCGACCGTCATCAGGTTGCTGTATCAGACTCGTAAAAATTTCATGTTTTATCCAATACAACAAAACAAAAAGACAAAAATTAATCGCGATGAATAAAAACCAATTTCTGCGATTGAAGAGGAAACGCTCTACAATCCATAAATAATTGCTATAAAAAATGATTGCCATAAAAAACAACTGCAACCAATATATTAATGCAATTTCTTTTATTCCAATAGCCGTACCAGAGCTTAATGCTACAGGAATATAAAAAAGGACCACCCATATCAAAACATGAATGGCCACTTCAATAAATATTTTATAATTTTTATTCTTACTCATAGCGCAAAGCTTCTATCGGGTCTAACGCTGCGCCTTTTTTGGCAGGATAGTAACCAAAGAATATACCCGTAAATGTACAGACCAAAAAGGAAATAACGATTGAGAAAACAGTAACTGATACAGGCCATCCTATTACGGAAGAAACGATGAATGTTGCAGCAAGCCCCAATAGCACACCTAATATACCTCCTGAAATACTTATCAATAGAGATTCTATAAGAAACTGAAACAGGATAGAACTTTCAGTGGCGCCAATAGCCATACGCAAACCAATCTCACGTGTTCTTTCTTTCACTGAAACATACATGATGTTCATGATGCCTATACCACCAACGATGAGTGAGATACTGGCAATAGCTACCAACAAAATCGTCAGCATTTCACTTGTTGAACTGAAAGTGCTGATGAGTTCCTGTTGTGAGAACACATTAAAATCGTTCTCTTCATTTTCCGGTATTTTATGTGTTTTTTCCAGGATGCCGGTAACCTCTTTTACTGCTTCAGTAGCCTGGTCTTCACTGATAGCAGATGCTACGATGGATTGCAAATAGTTCTGCGCTAAAATTCTTTTTTGCACAGCAGTATAGGGCGCGATGATAATATCATCCTGGTCTTGTCCAAATGTATTTTCACCTTTCTCTTTTAATACACCAATTACAGTAAATGGTGTGGAATTAAACCGGATTGTTTTTCCCAAAGGGTCTTCACCAGCAGCAAAAAGATTCTCTTCAACGGTTTTTCCTATCACAACAACTTTAGCTATTTTTTTTACATCTTCATTTGTAAATGCTGTACCCTTTTCCAAACCCCATTCCCTTATGGTGAGATATTCAGGTGAAACTCCGTAAATACTGGTAGCCCAGTTGTTGGAGCCTGCAATAGCCTGGCCACTTCCATTTACTAAAGGCGAAACAGCTTTAAGCAAGGTTGCACTTTTTAAAGCTTCATAGTCAGTGAGCTTTAAAGTTTGCATACTGCTCATATCACGCACACCGCCGGGCATCATACCCGCCCCCGGACGGATGTTTATCATATTAGCGCCCATGCTCGAAATATTTTTTTTGATACTTTCCTTTGAGCCTTCACCTATTGCTAACATGGCAATCACTGCGGCTACACCGATGATGATACCCAACATAGTGAGTACAGTCCTTGCTTTATTCAGCAGGATTGCCTTCCAGGCTATTTTAGATAAATTGACAATATTCATCTCAATATTTTTTTAGTTTATAACAGGTAATGCTGCTAATTCATTTTTGGCAATAAGCCTGTCCTGTACAATTCCATCTTGAGTTATCAAACCATCTTTCAGTATGATAGTTCTTTTGCTGAAGCGGGCTATATCTGGTTCATGTGTTACAAACCCGATAGTGATACCATTGTCGTTCAGCTCCTGGAAAATCTCCATCACTCCATAAGACGTGCGAGTATCCAGGTTTCCTGTTGCTTCGTCAGCGAGAAGTATTACAGGGTTGTTAACTAATGAGCGGGCAATGGCTACACGTTGCTGTTGACCACCTGAAAGCTGGCTGGGTATATGTTTCATTCTGCTTTCCAGCCCCACACGCTTCAATGCTGTAATGGCACGCTCCCTTCTTTCTATTGCTGATATATCGGGATTATACAATAATGGCAGTTCAACATTTTCCAAAGCGGAAGTCCTTGCCAGCAGGTTGTATGACTGAAAAATAAATCCTATTTTTTGATTCCTAATTCCTGCTAATTCTCTTTTTGATAATTCACTTACATTTATTCCATCAATAAAATAATCACCGCTTGAAGCTTTATCCAGACATCCAAGTATATTCAACAATGTTGATTTTCCTGAACCACTCGCTCCCATGATGGTAACGAAATCGCCTCGCATTATTTTAAGGCTCACACCCCGCAAAGCATGTACTATTTCTTCACCCATTTTGAAATTCCGGTGCAGGTTATTTATTTCTATAATTGCCTTATCCATGATATTTTAATTATTGTGCACTTGCTTTTTTGTTTTCTCTTTTCGGAGGTGTAGGCATGAAAGGACTGTTGCTGTTTTCATTACTAGCCGATGCTTTACCTGCTACTACGCTTTCCATATTAAGTATTACATTATCGCCTTGCTTTAATCCTTCCGTTATTTCAACCTTCACGCCATTACTTGTACTTGTAACCACTTCTTTATGTTCCAGGCTGCCATCACTGTTTTTCAACCACACATATTTTTTATCTGTTTTGGTAGCAGTGATATCAGGCAATGCCTTTGTTATACCTTTTTGTGTATAATAGAGACTGAGCAAATTATTATCCGGTTCAAAATTTAATGCCTGTGCCTCCACAGTGAGAACATCATTACGTTCAAGTGTATATATGGTTACAGTGGCTGTTAATCCCGGTTTCAATTTTTTATCCGGGTTATCTGCATCTATAATTACAGTATAGGTAACTACGTTTGATGTAGTAGTAGCACCAAGCCTCACCTGGCGTACTTTGCCTGAAAATTGCTCTTCAGGATAAGCGTCAACTGTAAATGAAACCCGTTGTCCTTCTTTTACTTCACCAATATCGGCTTCATCCACGGCTGCTTCCACCTGCATCCTGTTGATGTCTTTTGCTATAGTGAACAAAGTAGGTGTACTCATTGATGCAGCCACAGTTTGTCCTTCTTCTACTTCTTTTGAAATAATAATACCATCAATCGGAGAATAGATATAAGCATATCCCAGGTTAGATCTTGCCTGGATGAGCGCTGTTTTTCTTTGTGCCACTGTAGCGATTGCATTATTTTTCTGATAGCTGGCCTGTTCATAATCAGCTTTGCTGATAACACCTGCATTATACATGTTTTGCTGGCGGGTATAATTCTGCTGATAATAATTCTGTTCATTCAGCGCTGCATTGTAAGATGCTTCAGCATTCTGAACTGATTGCTGCAGCGTTGTCTTGTCCAACTCTGCCAGCAATTGCCCTTTCTTTACAGCGCTGTTATAATCCACATAAATTTTATCAACCAACCCGGAGACCTGTGTTCCTACATCCACCTGGTCAACAGGTTCAACTGTTCCTGTTGCTGTCACTGCAGTAACAATTGAATCCGGCTGAACAGTTGCAGTCTGAAGCTGCACTACAGTTGCACTATTATTGCCAAGAAAACGAAAAGCAGTAATGGCTATGATAATGACAGCCAATGCTATCAAAGAATATTTAAAATACTTGTTCATGATGATGAATGTTGAATTTGATTTAATTAAAATTTTGTTTACCCTGGTAAAAATTCAGGAGCGATGTATATAATGTGGTGAGATATTTTGTTTGAAGCAATGTTTGTTCTGCAGCGAGATAACTATTCCTGCTCACAGATAGGTCTGTTGCCGTCAACCCGCCAAATTCAAATTTCTTGCGTGCCAGGTTGTATGATAGCTCTGCATTGTCAAGTGCAACTTTTGCTGATGCCTGTTGCGATTGATTGGCAACTGCATTTTGCCATGCATTTTCAATATTCGTATAAAGCGTTTTACCGGCAGCAATCTTATCCAGTTTATTTTGTTCTATATCTATTTTAGCAAGAGTTACATTAGTCTTATTTTGTTTTTTAGAAAAAATAGGAATACTTAATGTAATGCCTGCCTGCGGGCTTAAATTAGTATGTAATTGCGTAGCAAATTTGTTATTTAATGAATTTGTAAAACCTGTACTAACCCCCGCACTTAACGACAATGTAGGTTTATAACCTGCTTTAGCAATAGATAATGCCTTATCTAAAATTTCAGCCTGCACATCATATATTTTCAGGTCAGGAAATGAATCTGCAGCATTTGCAAAAACTGTTTGCTTGTCAGGAATCACAGTTTGTAACTCTGAAAATGAAACCGGTTGAATCTGGAAGTTTACTGAAGGATCCAGTTCCAGCAATTGTTTCAACACCAACACTTGTTGTTCATATTGATTTTTTGCTGTTACAACTGAATATTGTGCAGATGCATATTGAGTTTTCAGATCAGCCAGATCTAATTGTGCAATGGCGCCATTGTCATATTTTATCTGCGCCTGTTTTACTTCTTCAGCAGAAGTAGTTAATGCATTTTGCGCAATGGTAATTCCTTCCGCATAATACAATGACTGGAGATAATTCTGTATCACTTCCAATACGATGCTGTTTTCCGCTTGTTGCTGATACAACTTACTTTGGTCAACCAGTAATTTGTTTTGCTCAATCTGCAGGTTGAGCTTGTTTCCCTGGTAAAGTACTACCTGGCCTGAAACACTATAACTGTTGGAAAGAATAGATTGATTGACAAAGTTGCTCGTAATAGGGTCAATAGAATTACCGTTGGAAAAATTAAATGAACTACCTGCAGATACAGATGGCAACTTATTATTTTTCTGCTGCTGGTAATTGGCATCGCTTGTCTGGTTACTCAACAAAGTCTTCTTTACCTGAATATTGTTAGCCAGTGCATAATTGATACATTCCTGCAGGCTCCATTTAATAGTAGTTGTATCCTGTGCTTTCGAATTAATACCACTGAAAATTAATAGTATGATTAAGAAGTATTTCATGTCTGATTTTTTTAACGACACAAAATTTGCTGCTTTTATTGCTGTGATAAAATGAAATAGAAGTATATAAAAGGTTTACCGATGAAGTTCTTTATTTTATAGATGAAAAAATCCAGTAAAAAAAACAATAACCCCGGGCAGTTTATTCAGTGTTTTACAATAATTGATATTTAGTTGATTCCAGCCCAAATAAATTCGTCGTGAAAATGTGGTATTTAAACGATGGAATCAATGTCTAAATCTATTTCGCTTTTCGATAAGTGCAAGTATGATTTTTCTTTGCATTGTTTATTTAATCTAAAAAAATGAAATATTATGAAACTCACAAATTATCTTACAAAGGATTGGAAAAATGGAAATGATATAGGGCTTTTCCTTTTACGTGTGTCAGCAGGATTTGCATTATTGTATGGACACGGCTTTCAAAAACTTTCTGTCATCCTCACAGGGCAGGAAATTAATTTTATGGATCCCATCGGTATTGGTGCAATCCCCTCTTACTATTTAGCAGGATTTGCAGAAGGAATATGTGCTATTTTATTGATAGCTGGTTTGCTTTCAAGGTTTGCTTCCTCTGTATTATCTATCAATTTTATTGTTGTTATTATTTTCCATTTAATGTCAGGTCACGGATTTGATGTTATGGAATTGCCTATCTTTTACCTGGTTTCTTTTTTGACATTGACGCTCACAGGCCCAGGGAAATTATCATTGGATTACCGGTGGTTTAAGAAAAATAAATTATCATATCAGCATTACAATGTAACGCAGCTTTCCTGACTTAGAAAATAAGTCATACAGAATAGGAGAATATACCATGTTAACGATCCGCAGAAATAAAAAGCACTATTCATCAAATGTGAATAGTGCTTTATTTTCAATTAAACAGCCTTTGAGTGGAAAAGGTTGCATTTTATTTTTTTAAGTGAGGATGGTTGCATTCATCAGTAGAAACTAATACCGTGCAGTACAAACATGACTTCATCTTAGGAAAGGTTTTGAAGCAGAAAAGTGTATTATTGCTTTCTACTAAGATTACTTATTCCGGAAATGCAGTAAACGCCATCGCTTTTACTGGAAAAGAAAATATTACAAATAAAATTGTCATTGAAGTAACCAACCCATTTAATTTTTCAAAATGGATTCCACCCGAATCAGCAGTTAATGTTGGATATTCCTCTGGCGAACAAATTCAGGAATTATTGCCCGACTAAAAGTGTGAAGAATTGTAACACAATAAGTATGTATATCATTGTAAACCCGAAAAGAGATGAAGCTGAACCATTCTTGATTTATCGTAAGAAATGATTGAACTTATTCATGCTTTGAAACGTAGCGTTTCTTTTTTGATACAGCAAAAGTTTATTGTTTTTTGAGCAAAGAAGATCTATCAGGTGAAGCCTTGTCTCCATATAAAATGAAGCAGTTATCACAAATTTGGATGGGATTCCGACAATAAGAACAAAACCGATGCCTGGTGGAACGCATTAAACAGCCGCCAGGAGCATAGCAAAAAAGTAATGGAAGAATCGTTGAAAAGATTGAGAATAGAAGCTATTGATTTGTATTACCAGCATCGGGTGGACCACAATGTTCAGATAGAAGATGTAGCACGTGTTGTAAAAGGCCTAATCCAATTGGGAAATGTAAAACCTCGGAGCTATTGATTTGAAACTTTGCGTTGCCGTCTTACAGGAGATAGCAACCACTGTTGCGAAGATTAGCATTCAGAGAGAAAGGTATCCGGCTTTTCAGCAGAGTTTGGTGAACAGATGGTTGGAAATTGCCACAGGTATAAAAAATTATTTACCTCACTTACTCATGTCCATTTTTGTAATTTCGTCAGGTTAATTAATAATGAATGAAATCATTTAAAATTTAAAATGGTGTGGTGGATTTACGCAATACTATCTGCTTTGTTTGCTTCGCTGACAGCCATTTTCGCAAAAATGGGAGTAGCAAACATCAACTCTAATTTAGCAACCGGTATACGAACAATTGTTGTTTTAGTAATGCTCTGGTGCATCATACTTGCACGGGGCGAAGCCAAAGGTTTTGAAAACATTTCCAAACAAAATCTTTTCTTTTTGGTTATTTCAGGAATAGCCACCGGATTGTCTTGGCTGTTTTATTTTAAAGCATTACAAATGGGAAATGTATCACAGGTGGCTCCTATTGATAAATTAAGCGTGGCACTAACTCTTATTTTAGCCGTTATTTTTTTAGGCGAAACACTTTCGTTGAAAACGGCCATTGGAGCAGGATTAATCATTGCAGGCACGATAGTGATGATTGTAAAATAACCGTTTAAAGTTTCATTGATCTTATCTGTGGAAGGTAATCAAACCTGGCTGTTTCATTCCCGAAATTTCTCAATCCGTAAAAAAGGTACATTTCTCCGTAATTCAGGTAAGTGCATTTTTTAGGCTCCATTTTAATTTTGTACTGTTAAAAATAATACGATGCAAAGTGCCGCAGCCATAATATCCAGAAAAAAATAATTTCCGGCTTGGTTTTAATCGGGATTTTAAGTGCATTGATGGCTCTCACTTCCCTGTCTGTTGACATTTATCTTCCTGCTATGCCGGTGATGCAAAAAGATTTGCAAGGCAATGTAGAACTCACCATTTCCGGTTTTCTTTTGGGTTTTTCCATCGGACAACTTTTTTGGGGCCCGATAAGCGATAAGTACGGAAGAAAGAAACCTCTTTTTGCCGGTTTAATTTTATTTGTGATTGGTTCAATTGGTTGTGCTTTATCGCAATCAATGGTCGAAATCGTTATCTGGCGGATGATACAAGCTTTAGGTGCTTGTACTGGACCTATGCTTTCCCGAGCGATGATTAGAGATTTGTATGAAAAAACCAAAGCAGCCGAAATGCTTTCAACCTTAATGATTGTAATGGCGATTGCTCCCATTGCAGGACCATTAGTGGGAGGTCAGATTTTGATTCTTAGCAGTTGGCACAGCATTTTTGGATTGCTGGTTGTTATTGGAAGTTTATTGTTTTTAGTGGTTTTCTTACTTCCTGAAACTTTGCCTGAAAACCGTGTCAATCACAACAGCTTATGGTCGGCTTTTGCCCAATACAAAGCATTAATTACAAATCGGCCTTTTATGGTTTATACACTTTATGTTACTTTTTTCTATGTAGGTGCGTATGCTTTTATTGCTGCATCACCAATGGTGTATATTCTATATTTTGGAATAAAGCCCGAGCATTACGGCTATTTATTTGGTGTGAATATGTTAGGTATTGCCGGTTTAAGTTTTATAAACGGAGTATTGGTTCGAAAATACAGTCTGAACTTTTTGTTGTAAATAGCAACCAGTGTAGCGATGTTGGCAAGTTTGGTATTATTGGCATTAGAAAAAATGGAATTGGGTAGCATTATAACCATCATACTTCCAATGTTTGTAATATTCAGCACCAACGGCATTATAGCTGCCTGTACCAATGCGGCTGCTTTAGACAGAGTACCGAATATGGCGGGTTCTGGAGCCGCTTTTTTGGGGGCACTTCAATATGGTAGCGGAGTCATTTCAAGTTTTTTACTTGCTGTGTTAGCCAGTCAGAATGGTAATCCCTGGATGATGAGCTGGGTTATCGCTCTTTTTATGTGCTTATCGGCTGTAACTATTTTCTTTGGAATTAGAGGGAAATGATTTCATTAAAAAATCTAATTAAACTTTACTAAATTTCTAAATTTTGAGGGGTTAATTAAATCGCTCTTTATCCTACTTCAGTTTCACCACTACTTTCCCTTTGGTATGTCCATTGGCTATATATTCCATTGCTTCGTTGATTTGTTCAAAAGAAAATATTTTGTCCACTACCGGACGAATAACACCTGCTTCCACAAGTGAAGTGATTTCTGATAACTGATTTCCATTA
>JAFDXI010000091.1 GCA_018268035.1 Bacteroidota bacterium
CCTCCTAATCCTGAGCAGAATCCGGTTATACAGGGTTTATTATTTTAAATCAGTTTTTGGCAGCCTGTAACTCAATAGAATCAATAATTTTATTTTAGATTAAAAACGTTTAGGACAGTATTGGTAAGTTTTTATAATTAAAATCCTGCTTGTCAAGTAAAATATGCTACTTGTAAAGAATATTACAGCACAGCACTTTTGATAATAATGGCATAGAATTGTCCCTGCAAACAAAAAAGGGTTATAAGACTAAACAATTTAAATTGCATATTTAAAATCCAAACAATAGAATTGGTTGTAACCCGTATTTTAAATGAAAATGAAGTGCTGAAAATCATTAAACAATGCCGTACAACTCCAAAGCAGTTATTAATAACAGGAATCCTGTTGTTACAGTTGTTTCAATGTTTTTCACAAACAAGATATTTAGACAGTTTACGTAAAAAGGTTTATCAGGCAAATAATAACCACAGCCAATTAGTGGCTGTTTTTAATTTATTAGAAGAAGCAAACTCATTACATCCTGATACACTTTACAGGTATTATAACTTAGCAAGCAGCCTCGCAGTACATGAAAAAGACAGTGAAAAGATCATCAGGCCACGGCTTTATGCAGCAATGTTCTTATCAAGAAAAGGCATGTTTGATAGTGCGGAAGCTATCGTTGATTCGTGCATTAAAGCCATGGAAAATACTGGTTATACCGACCTTAGTAACAGTTTCATGTTCTTAAAATCAAATTTACTCATCAGGGAAAACAGGCAAAAAGAAGCAATAAACAACAGCCTGCAATTGTTACAGTCTGCAGATGTAGCAAAAGATGTAAAAGCACAAACAAGGGCAAAAATAACCATTGGATGGGCATTTATGGAACTTGGTCAAAACAGGGATGCACTTAACTGGTTTTTTGCAGCGGAACAACTTCAAAAAACTTTACCCCAGGATCAATGGCAACCCTTTCTGTATTCTGATATCGCTGCAGTTTATAATGAACTTAAAAAAAATGATTCTGCCAGTTTTTATATTAAAAAATCATTAGAAGAAGCATTGCAAAAAAATGATCTCTCCTACCTGGCCAACACTTATTTTATTTATGGCGGCATTTGCGCCGATATGGGTCAAAAAGATAAAGCAGTCAGCTTGCTTGAAAAAGGGTTACAGGTAAGAAAATTGATTGGTGATCCATTTTTTATTGTTTCGGACATCTATCAAATGGGTTTGTTTTATGCCGATAACCAACAAACTGAAAAGGGCATTGCAATTTTGCATGATGGCATTGCTATGGCATATCAAAACAAGCTGTTTGAAAAATTACCAATACTATACTCAGCGCTTGCCCATAATTATAAAATTGCCGGTAATTATAAAGAATACGCCTTCACGCTTGATACATTAATCCAACTGAAAGATTCATTGTATAAAAAAAATTCTGCTGATGCATTGGCAGAGATGCAGACAAAATATGAAGTACAGAAAAAAGAAAATACTATTATACACCAACACTATGATTTAGTAAAAAAAGATTTATTCATTTATATTTTTGGGGGTATTTCATTTATCACTTTGCTCATTGGTTTTTTTCTCTTTCAAAACAGGAAAAAAAATCAAAGATTAAAATTGCAGGCAATTGAAATGAAACAAAAAAGGGAACTAACCCAAGCTGTCATGAATGCTGAAGAAGAAGAGCGCAAAAGGATAGCTGAAGACTTACACGATAGTGTTGCACAAAAGATGGTAGTAGCCAAACTAAACCTTGAAGCGCTGGGAATAAATATGGATTTTGATAATAAGAAAAAAACAATTTTTGAAAACATAAGCACCCTGCTGAAAGACTCAACTGATGAAGTAAGGAACTTAAGCCATAGCATGATGCCACATGCTTTTGAAAAATATGGGCTTACTAATTCAATAAAAGATTCACTGAATAAAATTCATAAAAAAGATTTGAAAATTAATTTTAATGCAGATGGAGATTTCAGTATGATAATTGGAAATAAAGCCATTTTTATTTACCGTATTATACAGGAATGTATCCAGAATGCATTAAAACATGCTGACGCAACAAATTTGGATATATCACTGTTGTGTACAAATAATGAAGCTGATATTATTGTTGAAGACAATGGAAAGGGGTTTGAAGTAAATGAAAATAATAAAGGCAACGGATTAAAAAATATACAATCGAGGGTAGAATTTCTAAACGGAAAACTGGAAATAAACAGCGTTCCCGGAAAAGGAACAGTTATTGCAATTTTTTTACCTTTATAAACCGATTAATCTCCTAATTTTTCTTATTGGACAAACAAATTATACATCTTGCAATTTTAGACGATCACCAGATAGTGATTGACGGTCTTAAATTATTGTTGCATTCCAATCCGGAGTTGGACATTGTAGCAGAGGCCAACTCAGCAGAAGCAATGCTGGAACAGCTTAACACAAAAAATGTAGATGTAATCCTAACCGACATAACAATGCCACATAGTGGAATGAGTGGCTTTGAATTTTCATTAAAAATAAAACAGGAAAAACCTCAGTTAAAAATACTGGCATTGTCAATGAGTGAAGAAGGCGGAATGATTGCCCGGATGATTGATATTGCAAAAGTAAATGGCTACATTCCAAAATCTGCAGGCCAACAGGAGTTATTGACAGCCATAAAAGAAGTTGCCGAAGGCAGGCAATATTTTTCAGCAAATGTCTTACAACAATATGAGATATACCAGGCTATAAAAAATGAAAACGAAGAACTGAACCTGACTCCAAGAGAACTGGAAATAATAAAATGCCTTATTAAACATTACAGCAATAAACAAATTGCAGATGAGCTTTTCATAAGTGAGCGTACCGTGGAAACACATCGTAAAAATATTTACCGGAAAACAAACACAAAAGGAGAAGCTTCATTAATTCAATTTATTTTGAAACATAACCTCTTAAGTTAGCACTGCATTTTCATTCAGGCAAACACATACAAAAACAATCAAAAAAGATTAAATTTCATTTAAACAAAACGATTGCCTTTGCGCAATAATATGCAACAAAAAATTCATTGAAAAATGAATACACATCAAAACTTCACACAATGCAATTCATATTTAATCAAATTGCTTAAATTTTTTATCAAGCAAATTGTTGCCCTTGTATAGGATATCCACCATCTTACATAATAACCGCCCTCAGTAAATTCTTTATAATTATTTTCATCAACAAGATGTAATAATTAGAAGCATCTTATTTACTTGGTACACCAATTCTTTCATAACAAAAATCCGAACAAAATGAAACAAAAAATTTTACTTCTCTTCTTTTTGCCCGCTTTGTTGATTTATGGAAATGCCAAAGCCAATGAAAGCGAACCAAATGACACTAAAGCACAGGCAAATACTTTAGCGCTGAATGGCAGTCAGTCAGGCGCCATAGGCACATCTACTGATGTGGACTGGTATAAAGTAACTACTAACATGGACGGCAAATTGAG
>JAFDXI010000092.1 GCA_018268035.1 Bacteroidota bacterium
GCTACCACCAGTCGGTGTCCATATTACTGAATCTGATACCGCAACACTTGTCTCGGTACTTGTACCAAAATTTATAATAGCTCCGGCTGTAAAATTCTTATACGGTTGACTTGACGCTCCCTTAGCTAATTGAGCTTTAGGAATCACCATTGCGTGTGGGGCCGATTGGTAACCACCTAACAAAGCCAAATCATGTGCACCACCCAAGTTCCAAGAACCAAGGGAAACTGTTACTGTTTGTGCCGCAAGTAATGCATTATTTATAGCCTGCCCATCCACATCAGAAACCATCACAACCGGAATATTCACATTACCTGTACCGGTATTCCCCATACCAACTGGACCACCGGAAATATTATTCACGATAATGAGCGCAATTGCCCCGGCATTTTCTGCATAATCGGCCTTTTGCCTAAAAGTTGCACTACCGCGAAACAACAAACAAACCTTCCCATTTACAGCCGCAGCGTTAGTTAGAGGATTAATAGCTAAGCTATCAATACCGGCAACGACAGGTTGATTGATAATAGGTACTACAGCTTGGTCACCCCAAGGTGCAATTGTAACCTTCTTCATACCACTGAGGCTCGCAGGTGTATTCACCGAAAAACGTGCTGCAGCTAGATTTGTCTTGATCTTGCTATCAGACATGGGCTGGTTCTGTGCTTGTACTAGCGGTGCAAACAACGCTGCTGCCAAAACCATTGAAAGCGACGTAAAAATTCTTTTCATTGGACAAAATTATTTTGATAAAAATAAGGATTATTTCACACAACCAAAAACTTTTTAGGCAAAATACTAAATTAGGCCAGCCGCTCGACTAATTTCCATCATCCGGTCAATAGGACGTTTCGCAGCAAGACGTAAATCCTCATCCATTGTAATCTCAGGAACTTCATTCTTTAAGCAGAGATACAACTTCTCCAAGGTATTCAATTTCATGTGTGGGCAATCATTGCACGCACAGGCATTATCAGGTGGAGCCGGTATCAAGACCTTATTAGGTGCTTGCTGCTGCATCTTATGAAGGATACCCGCTTCTGTAGCTACAATAAAGGAACTGGCTGCATCATTCACAATAAAGGAAAGCAACTGCGAGGTGGAGCCAATAAAATCAGCAATGCGTAAAACAGCCTCTTCACATTCCGGATGGGCAATAAGCTTTGCTTCCGGATGCCTAACCTTTAATTTAGTTATCTTCTCAACGGAAAACAATTCATGTACCATACACGCACCATTCCATAATACCATATCTCTACCCGATTCCTTCTTTAACCAAGCTCCAAGATTCCTATCCGGCGCGAAAATAATCTTCTGATCCTTCGGTAATGAATCAATTATCGCCTTTGCATTTGATGAGGTACAAATTATATCACTCAAAGCCTTCATCCCGGCAGAGCAATTAATATAGGTCACTACTGTATGATCCGGATGACGGGCTTTGAACGACTGAAAAAGCTCCGGAGGGCAACTATCACTCAACGAACAACCAGCGTTCAAATCCGGTAACAACACCTTCTTGTTTGGATTAAGAATCTTTGCCGTTTCGGCCATAAAATGAACACCAGCAAAAACTATGACTTCAGCATCCGTCGTTGCCGCTTTTTGTGCCAAACCTAAACTATCACCAATAAAATCAGCAATATCTTGGATATCCGGTTCCTGATAATAATGGGCAAGAATTATCGCATTCTTCTCTTTTTTTAGTTGAGCTATCGCATCAAACAAATCAAGCGATGGATCGATTGCTTCATTAAAAAAACCATCTCTTGCTACCGCTTTATCTCTTTCCAAGAAATTCACACTCATAAATAATGACTCAAAAATTTTTTAAAAAACAAGCTACCACCATTAGGAGTGTTGACCTGTTGAAATAAAATTGCTATTCACAAGGCAAATTACTGCTTTTCAATTTTTCCAATGATGATTCTCGTTTTCTCCCCAGACAATAGCTCAATAAACAAGGTATTTCCACAGTTTTTTGTGGATTTGTGTATAGCAACGCTCGGGATAAAATTTAGCCTGTGTATTTGCATCAACCCTGTTGATAATTATTGATTCTTGTGGGGAAATTGACTATCAAAAAACACCGACCGTACCGGTGAATAATTATCCACTTCATCCCGCTAGGTTTTCCTAAGCTTTATCCACTATTATTCACAGTTCTTTAAGTTTTATTTTAAAAACTTGAGTTGCTTGCTTGAAATTAATAAGGAAATACTATTAAATTGTTTGGTAAAATTATATTTCTTTTTATCTTGGCAATTAATAAAGCCTTCTAGTAATGTATCGATACCTGTATTTGGTAACTTTTTTATTGCTGCAGCTATTTTCTACACCTGCACTAGCCCAAGCAGATGCCGATTGGCGGTATAAGTCCAGTTTTAATTTTGGTGGAAATCTCTATTTTTTTTCCGGGCAAGGACAAAAATTCCCAGGATGGAAAATTTTTGTTGGGGTAGGTGTATCCGCAATTAATAAACATAATTTTCTCTTTAATTATGGGCCTACGGTTGCTGTATATAGTAAATCATTAGGAGCTAATTTGAATCCCTTAAGCAACGATGTCCAGGTAGATTTTTCAAATTCTTTTACAGCGGGTGCATGGTGGGGTGATCCTTACTATAATAAATTTTTTAGAACAATTGGTAATTCAGCAGCCTATAATTTCTATACTGATGTTCGAAATGCTGTTTTACTTTCTACAATTTTCATCTTTAATAATCACAAACGAAATCAGGCTCTTGGCGCACTAACAGGGAGTTTTGGGGACTTTACCATAAACTATTATAATGATGGCGGTGCTCCAATAGAATGGCTGACAGTTTCTGATCATTTTGATCGGTATTGGACAGGTGGACTAGGATTATTTTTTCATAATAATGATCAATTTAATAGTGTCGAATTTTTGTTTGATCAATTTACCGGCTACAAACCGATGCTTTATGAAATGTCGTCTTTATTGGGAATTCGAGTGCCCGATTATAATCTAAATGAATTGGGAGCTAGTGGAAATTTTCCTGATAATTTCAACACCTCAGCATACAATTTAAGAATAATGCCTTATCGGAATTTTGGATTCGATCTTGGTATGATAGGATCCTTGAGAACAAAGAAAGGAATACCCTTTGGTTTGCAAGATATTATTCATACTTTAGGTAATTACGCATTGCATCCAAATAATGATGCGAATAGATTTTTCCTTGGTGGTACCTATCAAAACAATAGAGATGCAGGTTTATAAAATCAGAATAACCGTACCAATTATCCTGCTTGTATTTTTCAGTAGTTGTATTGGATTAAAGTCGGAGTTTACTCGGAATTATATTTATAATAGGGCATTATACAGCCGGGCTTTGGAATCTAGTTGTCCGTCTGGCGATACAAATCTTATTTCTCAAATTGACGTCTATAAAACAGCTTTTCGGGAAAAGTATATAGAAGATGGAAGTATTTTGATACACGCATCTATCAATGATGCGAGTACCAGAGAAATAGTGGATTATAAACCACCAAGAACGGGATTTGCCCAGGAAATGTATTTGGTGAAGCTAACTACAAAATGTACTGAACCAAGATGGTATTATTTCTCTGTTTGGTATCGCTATGATTTTAAAAAGAAGAAGCAACTAGTGTATGGTTTTGGAAAAGCGTATAGAGGAGTTCCCAATGAAATGGCAGGAACGATCTTTTTTGATAAAGCACTAGCAATAACGGAGCATAGAAATGGGTTTAGTTTGGTTCCAAAGAGTGGAGAACAATTTTATTTAGTATTTGATAATATGGATTCACCTATACTCAGTATGAATCGTTTGGTCGTTGAAGCAAAAAATAAGTTTGGTGGTCCGCGGTCTTATGTGTTTAAAGTGGACGAAGCATTTAAAGGAGATTTGAATCGACTAGAA
>JAFDXI010000093.1 GCA_018268035.1 Bacteroidota bacterium
GGTTGCTTAAAACTGCCTTTGTTGTCAGGTATTGTTGTATTAATCATCCTTCATTATTTTAATTGATAATTGATAATTGTGAATTGATAATTGTGAATTGATAATTGATAATTGTGAATTGATAATTGATAATTGTGAATTGATAATTGATAATTGTGAATTGATAATTGGTAATTCGTAATTGATAAAACGGCTTCCCCTGCGCCACTTTACTTCCCATTCAACCGATCTTTAAACCTCTTCACCATTTCCAAATCCTTCACACCTGGCGCTATTTCAAATTTGCTGTTGATATCAACAGCAAACATATCTTTTGCCACTGTATTTTGAGCAAAAGTTTTCAATTCATCTGCATCATCCAAAGCAATACCACCGGCTAAAAAAAATGATTTATGGATGTCAAGGTTTTTCAATAGTTGCCAGTTAAATTTTTTTCCGCTGCCACCAAATGAAGAGGTGTCTGTATCAAACAAAAACATATCTGCTACATCATAGTAATCCTTAATCTTCCATTCCACATTATCATTATCTGTTAAATGGAAAACTTTAATCACGGAAATATAATTAGATAGCCTTTCACAATAACGGGGTGATTCATTGCCATGTAACTGTGCGAGGTATAAACCGCAGTCATCTACTGTTTTTAAAAGTTTTTCTAGATCCTCATCAACAAAGACGCCTGTCTTGTTTATTTTGCCATGGATTTTTTTAATGGCTGTTGCTGGCGTATGTTTAAATACATAACGTGGTGAAGGCTTATAGAAATTAAATCCGGCAAATTCAATACCCATCTCATCCAGTTGACGCACCTGGTTAGGTTGAGTAAGACCGCAGACTTTTATCCTGAAATTTTTATGTATTTTATTTTCTTCTTCGTGAATCATAAAAATATTTTATAAAATACATTCAACGATTTTGTGTGTATTAAAGTTGATATTTTATTTCTTGTTTTCATTACCATTTATTGAAGACTTTAAGTTTTGCATAAAGTCGGCAAAAACAACTGCAGGCTGATGAGCTTTCATAAATATTTCACCAATTAAAAAACCTTTAAATCCTGCATTGTATAATTCGATGATTACATCAGTATCTGCTATACCGCTTTCTGAAATTACCGGTTTGTTTGTAGGTAAAAAGTCAATCAGATCAAGGGATGTTTTAACATCAGTAACGAAGGTTTCAAGATTGCGGTTGTTGATTCCGATTATATCCACTTCATCACAGATATACTCTGTTTCAGCTTTAGTATGTAGTTCAAGTAAAACCTCCAGTTGCAGTTCTTTTGCTTTTGCAGCAAGATATTGCACCTGCTTTTTTGATAGACATGCGGCGATTAATAAAATCAGGTCAGCGCCATAACGCTTGGCTTCATACAACTGGTATTCATCAATCATAAAATCTTTGCGTAGCAATGGTATGTTTACTAAGTTGCGTGCAGTTTTTAATTCTTCAATATCTCCGCCAAAAAATTCATTATCTGTGAGTACTGAAACTGCAGCAGCGCCAAATTTTTCATAAGCAGGCACCACATCAGCAATTGGGATATGCTCATTCATGAACCCCTTTGAAGGTGATTTTCTTTTAAACTCCGCAATAATGTTAGCATCTCCTTGTTGCAGTTTTCTTTTCAATGACAAACATGGCCTGTCGAAATTTTTATTCATTGAAATAAGCAAGTCAATGCCGGCCATTTGCTTTTTAGAAGCTACTTCAATTTTCTTTTTCTCAACTATCGTTTCTAAAATATTCATTGCAAGGAAATTAATTTTTGTAATGCAGCATGTGCTTTGCCGTTATCTAAACTATCAACAGCAGCATTATAAGCATCATCATAATTTTTGTAATTGCCGGTACATTGTAAAGCTGCAGCAGCATTGGCTAATACAACAGCATTTTGCGCCCAGGTGCCTTCACCCCGGATGATTTTTGAAAAGATATCTGCAGCTTCTTCAGTGGTGTTGCCACCAAGGATATTATCAGCATCAACAAAACGCTTTCCAAGTTCAATTGGTGTTTTAATTTTTTCACCATTGTTGGTTATCACTTTTGTATCGTTGGTTAATGATATTTCATCATAGCCGTCCAGTCCATGGATGATAGTAAACGGCTTCCCTGTTTGTTGTAAAAGATAATTATATATCCTTGCCATTTCAAGGTTATAAACACCTACCAATTGATAGTCGGGTGATGCCGGGTTAACCATAGGCCCCAGCATGTTGAAGAATGTTCTTAACCCTAGGTTTTTCCTGATAGGGCCAACAGATTTTAATGCAGGGTGAAATAAAGGCGCATGCATAAAACAAATATTAGCCGCTTCAATTTCAGCTTTCAGTTTTGAGCTGTCATTCTTAAATGTATAGCCCATTTTTTCCATCACATTAGATGCGCCACTGATAGATGAAGCGCCATAATTTCCATGCTTGGCAACTTTTTGCCCTGTGCCTGCAACGATAAAACAGGCAAGTGTTGAAATGTTGAAAGTATTTTTTCCATCACCACCTGTACCCACTATATCAATAGTTTTGTATTCACTCAAATCAACTTTTACACAAAGCTCCAACAATGCATCCCGAAAACCTTCTAACTCTTCAATCCTGATACTACGCATTAAAAATACTGTCACAAATGCTGTGACTTCAGCATCATTATACATGCCTTTTGAAATAGCAATCAATATTTCTTTCGCCTGTTGGTATGACAGTGTTTTGTGTTCGAATAAATATTGCAAGATTTTTTTCATTTTAATTTTTTGTTTCAATTCTTGTTGTGTCTAAAAAATTTCTTTGCTCATACAATTGAAGTATTGAATTTTTTCAATTATAAGTTTATTGGTTCAGCCAGTTCCTCATCAGCTTTTCACCTTCTGGTGTCAGTACACTTTCGGGGTGAAACTGTACGCCTTGCACATCATAAGTTTTATGTTGCAGTGCCATGATAAAACCATTATCATCTTCGGCTGTTATTTCCAGATCTCCTGGGAAATTTTCTTTGTCCACTACCCATGAATGATAACGGCCTGCATTAAATGTTGCAGGCAGTCCTTCAAACAGTGGGCTGTATTTTTGTTGTCCATTTATTTTTTTCAGATGCACAGGTGTAGCAACGCCATGAAAAACTGATGTGAGGTTAGTGAGCCTTCCTCCAAAAATTTCACCAATTGCCTGGTGCCCCAAACACACTCCAAGTATTGATTTGGTAGCTGCATATTTTTTTAATAAAGGCAATAATAAGCCTGCTTCAACAGGAAGTCCGGGTCCGGGTGACAAAATGATTTTATCATACTTTTCCACATCTTCCAATGAAATTTTATTATTGCGATATACGTCCACTTTGTCATCAATAATTTTTTCAACAAGATGAACGAGGTTATATGTGAATGAATCGTAGTTGTCAAAAATCAATATCTTCTTTTGATTTACTGTTTCCGATGATGTTGTATTAGTTTTTATTGAGTTGGCCGGCATCTTATTTTAATTTTTAAACTTATTAAATGTTGACATTGTTTGCAGGAAGCAATGAAGCAGCTATCTCTATTGCCTGTTTCAAAGCGCCTAATTTATTATTCACTTCCTGCAATTCATTTTGAGGGTTAGATGCTGCTACTATACCTGCACCTGCCTGGTAATGCAATGTGTTTTGTTTACTTAAAAATGTGCGTATCATAATTGCAGTATTACAACTGCCATCAAAGCCAATAAAGCCGATACAGCCTGCGTAATAACCACGGGTTGTCGGTTCATATTCATCTATTAATTGCATGGCTTTAAATTTCGGAGCGCCGCTTAGTGTGCCTTGTGGAAATGTTTGTGCGAGCAAATCAAATGGGTTTGAGTTGGGTTGCACATCACCTGTTACTTCACTCACTAAATGGATGACATGAGAATAGTATTGTACCTGTCTGAAATGATTGACGTTTACATGGTCGCAACAACGACTCAAATCATTTCTTGCCAGATCAACCAACATGGTATGTTCAGCATTTTCTTTGGCATCTTTTAATAATGCTTCTTTCAGTGCTTCATCTTTTTCAATATTACCTGTGCGTTTGAATGTGCCTGCAATAGGATGCACCACTGCTTTACCATCTTTAATGATGAGTTGCGATTCAGGGCTTGAACCAAAAAGTTTGTAATCACCATAATCAAAATAGAATAAATATGGTGATGGATTCACACTGCGCAAGGCACGATATACATTAAACTCATCACCGGTAAATTTCTGGCCGTACCGCCTGCTTAATACAATCTGGAAAACATCTCCGCGATAACAACTGGCAATACCTTTCTTTACCATTTCAATATATGCTTCATCTGTGATGTTATTGGTTTCTTCTGCATCGGGTTTGAAAGGATATACCGGCACATCTTTACTTTTTATCAGTGATTCCACTACTTCAGTTTCACTCTTCAGACCATTGATTTTGTTCTCGCATAAAAACATTTCATCTTTAAAATGATTGATGATAATCACATATTGATACAACCTGTAACGCATCAAAGGAATTTCTATTTCCAAATCTTTTTTTGATGATTTCAACTCAACCGTTTCAAAAAACTGCACTGCATCATAACTGCAATAACCAAACAACCCCTGTGCAATGTTTGCCTGTTTATCGTCCACCTGGTTGGCCTCAAATTGTTGCATGAAATCCCACAACAATCCTGGCACATTAGTGGCCTTATCCAAAGGTTTTTTTTCAGGGTTGTGAATTGGATATTTGAATTCTATCTCTTTGAAATTAGTAATCTCAATACCTGCAATGGCATTGATGCCAATAAAAGAAAAACTGTTTTCAATTGAGTGGTGGTCTGCACTTTCCAGCAGTATGGTATCCCTGAACCTGTCCCTTAACCGGAGGTAAATACCAACGGGCGTATAGATGTCAGAGAGCATCTTCCTGTAATTTGTTTCTATTGCAATTTTTTTCATCTTAATATTTATTTTTTCTGCATCCTGTTGGGCAGTTATCCAAATAAAAAACCCCGGCTTAATGCCGGGGCTTAGTAATATACTTATATAGTAATAGCATTACATTCCCCAGCCGGAGTTTGTATGCCACCACCAATTCATATTTAAACTTTTTTGTTGCATTTGCGTTGCGAAATTGAAAAACATAATTGAAATTTCAAAACTTTTTTTATTTTGTACCACTTGATTGCTTATGGAAAATAAAATCTCACTCCCACAATCATCTCAGCGTTTACTATCACTTGATTTTTTACGTGGCTTTATTATGGTAATGCTCGCATTGGAAAGCACAGGTTTGTATGAACACTTGTCTGATGCTTCTGCACAGGATAGTTTTTTTCATGGGTTGATGCAACAATTCTTTCATCATCCATGGAATGGATTGCATTTCTGGGATTTGATACAACCTGGCTTTATGTTTATGGCAGGTGTTTCAATGGCTTATTCATTAAAAAAACAAAATCAACTGGGTTATACCTGGAATATGTCTTTTAGAAAAACTTTAAGGCGTAGTGGCTGGTTATTTTTTTGGGGAGTGTTAGATTATGCTGTAAGGAAAAATGGTTTGTCATTTGAATTATGGGATGTGTTGACCCAGTTATCATTTACCACACTGCTCACATTTTTAATTTTCAAATGGAGTGCAAAAGCTCAAATTGTATTTTGCATTTTCCTGTTGTTGTTGACCGAAGTTTTATACCGGTTTACCAACATTCCAAACTTTGACCAGCCATTTACCGACCAACATAATTTTGGTAATTACATTGACCTCATTCTGATGAATAAAATCAATCATGACGGGTGGGTGGCGATTAATTGTATCCCTACTGCTGTGCATACGATTGCAGGCGCAATATGTGGTAAATTATTTCTCAGCAATGAAAAAAATAAAGTAAAACCATTGATGCTTGCCGGCACCATCTGCCTCATCCTCGGTTTTGGTTTAGACTGGTTACATATTACTCCCATTATAAAACGAATTGCCACTTCATCATTTACACTGGCATCTTTGGGCTGGTGTTTATTTGGACTTGCAATTTGTTATTGGTGGATTGATATTAAGAATCACCGGCAACATCTTGTGTTTTTTGTAATAGTCGGGATGAATTCATTATTTATTTATTTGTTTTTTGAAATTGTAGGTCATCGTTGGTTCAATGATTATATCTCTGCTATCACCAATGGATTGATGCAGATTATCCGGATGCCGGATGTGCCAATGCAAATCATTTCCTCACTATGTATTTTCCTGCTTGAATGGGGGCTGTGTTATTTTCTCTATAAGAAAAAAATATTTTTTAAGTTATAGAATAAAATTTATCCTCATATTTTCTGTTTACAGGTATAACTTAACATCAGTAAAACAACTGTAAAATCAATCTTCAATCTATCTTTACCGCATAACAACCTGGTTTGTATAAAAATAGTTTGAAAATATTTTTTGGATTAATATTAGCTGTGTTGTCCTGGATTTATCTCTGGCCCAATATTGCTTTACTGGTTATTGTTTGGTTGTTAATAGCCTGGTTGATGATCTGGCCAAAAGTCTTCTTCAAATTCATCATTGGCATTGTAGCATTGATATTATTAGTGTGGTTGCTTCTGCAAACGGGTCCTGTTCAAAATTATTTAGTTGGAAAAGTGACGGATAGGTTATCAAAAGACCTGCATACAACAGTGAAGATTGATAAAGTGGATTTTTCATTGTTTGATAAAATGGATCTTGACAACACACTTATTCTTGATCAACACAAAGATACTTTGCTGAGTGCTGGCGCTCTGAAATTGCGAATCACTGACTGGTTTTTTTTCAAGCAGAATATTGAATTAAAATACATCGGGCTTGAAGATGCTATCATCAGGCAACATCGCACTGACTCAGTCTGGAACTTCCAGTTTCTTATTGATTATTTTGCTTCACCACAAAAAAATAAAACTAAAAACAAGGTTGTTCTCAAAATCCAGAAACTCGATTTGAAAAATGTGGTTTATACAAAAAAAGATGATTGGTATGGGCAATTGATGACGCTTAAGGCTTCGAGCCTGCTGGTGGATGCAGATACAATTGATTTAACAAAAAATCTTTTTCTTATCCATTCTATTGATATGGACAGGGCATATTACAAAGTTGAAAATTATGATGGGATTGATACAGTAAAAATTGTCCGTGTAAAAAGAGATAAGACAAAGCCTTTGTTTAATCCTGGAAATATAAGAGTACATGCAAGCACTATCAATTTAAAAAATTGCTTTTTAGCGACTGGCCTCCGCGATGAAATTCCTGTGGAAGGATTTTTTGATGGCAGGAAAATTGAAATTTCCAGAATTAGCGGCACAGTAAAAAATCTTGATTTTATAAAAGACACAATTACGGCACAGGTGGATGTGAGTGCAGTAGAGCGCAGTGGTTTCAGGGTAAAAGAGTTGCAAACTAATTATAAACTTACTCCACAGAAAATGGAGTTATCAAAACTGTATATCAAAACCGGAGGAAGCATCATCACTAATTATTTTGAGATGCAGTTTCAAGACTTTAATGCAGACCTTAAAGATTATGTGGATAAGGTAGTGATGAGGTCAAATATCAGACATAGCATTGTGAGTACTGATGATATTGCCTATTTTGCCCCGGCACTGATCAACTGGAAAGAAAAGTTTTTGGTAAATGGAGATTTTAATGGAACAGTCTCTGATTTTTTTGTTCAGAATGTTTTTCTGAAAAATGGTTACAACACTTATGCTTCAGGCAATCTGCATGTAAAAGATGTAACTGATCCATCAAAATCAGATTTCACATTATCCAATGCTAACCTGCAAACCAATAGTCGTGAGATTAGTTTCCTCTTTCCTGATATTGCTAAAGTAAAAAGCCCAGACCTCACTGCATTGGGCAATGTACATTTTGTGGGAACAGTAAATTTTAAAACAAAAAATGCTGTCATTAATGCAAATGGAGCTTTGGCGAGTGCATTAGGAGGTATGTCAACCAATCTTGCAATGGCATTTCCTAAAAATGCTGAACCCACTTATAAAGGCAATGTGAGGGCGAAGCAATTTAATCTTGGAAAATTTTTATCAGTACCCGATTTGGGGAATGTAACTTTTAATGGAACTGTTGAAGGCAGGAGCTTTAAAATTGGAAATATTTCTACCCGGCTCAATGGAAATTTTACATCGCTGACATATAAAGATTATGCTTATTCCAATCTTACTTTCAACGGAGAAATTAAACATAAAAATTTCACAGGTGATTTTAAAGCAGCAGATACCAACTTTAATTTTACCAGTAATATAATTGTAGATCTTAATGGAGAAGCGCCATCTTTTAACGTGTTGGGTGATCTGGTTAATGCCAACCTGAGAGCAATGAAGTTTACTACAGACAGTGTGAGTATTACAGGTTTGTTAGACCTGAATTTCCGTGGTCATAATATTGATGATTTTTTGGGGTATGCCAAAGTCTTAAATGCATCAGTTACGCATAATAACCATACACTCGATTTTGATTCTTTGGTAGTGACGGCTGCGCTTGATTCAAATAATCATAAAGAATTAACACTTGCCAGCAATGAGTTCAATGTTTCTGTTGCAGGGCAATACAGTATCCTACAATTGCCACAAAGTTTCCAGGCATTTTTAAGCCGGTATTTCCCTTCATATATCAACCCGCCAAAAAGCGATATCTCCAATCAGGATTTTGTGGTGACATTGAAGACATTTGATTTTGATTCCTATGCACAGTTGATAGATTCAAACCTCTCTGATTTTAATGATATTTTATTGACCGGTAAAATTAATACGGTGAAAGGAAATAAATTTGACTGGTTATTGAATGTGCCATCAGCAAAATATAAACATTACTCATTGGAGGATGCGAAGTTTACCGGTGCAGGTACTGCAGATAGTTTATTACTGACGGGTAATATTGATAAGATATTTATCAGTGACAGCACATATTTCCCTAATACAAAAATTGAAATCCATTCATCCAATGATCTTTCACATGTGTTCATTTCAACCAGCGCCAATGCCACACTCAACAAAGCAAACCTTGATGCTGAAGTGACAACAATGCCTGATGGTGTGCGGATTAATTTTCATCCTTCCAGTTTTGTGTTGAATGATAAAACATGGAACCTGCAAAACCAGGGTGAGGTTGTGATACGCAACCATTTTTCTTCTGCAAAGAATATGGAGTTTGTACAAGGCTTTCAGAAAATTTCAATAGAAACTGTTGAGAGCAATGGCACATCCAATGCGCTGGCTGTAAGGCTGAAAGATTTGAATATGGGAGATGTATTTCCACTTTTCATCAATCGCCCTTCAATGGAAGGTATTGCAAATGGTAATATTTTTTTGAGAGATATATATACAAACTTCAATGCCGATGCTAAAATTCAACTAACCCAATATCGCTTAAATAACGATTCAATAGGCATAGTTGATGTGACTGCCAATTATGATAAATCAGGGAAAATTATTTATCAGGTAAAAGCCAATAATAATGAATTTGTATTGGATGGGAATGGATATTATGATCTGAAAGATTCTGTTGGAAAACCTTTGGCAACAACTTTAAAACTGGATCATGCAAAAATCGGAATACTCAATACTTTCCTCGGAACATTGTTTGACAATATCACCGGTCTTGCAACAGGGACTATCAGCCTGCATGGAAGTTTTAAGGATTTACATTTAACAGGGGAAGCGCATCTTGACAGCGGCGCATTAACAGTAAAATATACAAATGTCAGATATACAATTCCATCAGCAGATTTTGTGTTTAAAGAAGATGAAATTGATTTTGGAACATTTGATATAAAAGATAAGTTGGGTAATACCGGAACAGTAAAAGGAGTATTGAAAGAAAGCGGGTTTAAAAACAATAGCTACAATTTAAGTATGTCAACAAATAAATTGTTGGTACTGGACACAAAAGCAAAAGATAACCCTTTGTTTTATGGAAATGTAATTGGTAAAGTTAACCTGTCATTAACCGGGCCAGAAGAAAATATGCGAATGTCAATTAATGGTGAGCCGGCAGACATTTCACATTTTTATATTCAAACCAATGCGAACAGTAAAAATTCAGATGCTGACTTTATTGTTTTTAAACAGTATGGTGTGCAATTGCAACCGGAGAATGAAGCCAATAATTCCAACCTTAATATTGACCTGAACTTAACTGCAAACAACCTGGTAACTGTTTCTGTTATACTTGATGAATTAACAGGAGATATCATTGAAGCAACAGGTAACGGAAAACTTTCTATTCACGTTCCGGCAGTTGGTGATGTAAGCATGAGCGGCAGGTATAATATTGAAAGAGGAAATTATAATTTCAATTTTCAGTCTTTAGTAAAGAGGCCATTTGAATTGTTACCCGAACAAAACAGTTATATAGAATGGAATGGAAACCCTTATAATGCGAATATCAATATTACTGCAAGATATACAGCGAAGAATGTTACTTTAAGTGATCTCACATCAGGTTCTGCATCCAGTATTTTACTTGATCAGAATATTCTTGGTTATCGCGGTGATGTATATGTGATTGCTGATCTCAATGGTAAACTCAGTCATCCGGATATAAAATTTAAACTTGATTTTCCGGAAGGTAGTGCCATCCGCAGCAATGATAATTTTAATCGCCTGCTGGCAAAGATGGAAAGTGATGAAAATGAAATGTTGAAACAGGTAACCTGGCTGATAGTATTTAATTCATTTTCACCTTATGGTGAGCTGGCAGCAGGCCAGAGTTTTGTGCAATCAACCGGTATTAATACAATCTCACAAAAAGTAGCCGGCGTTTTAAATTCATATATCTCTGATTTTTTGTATAAGCTTACTGGTGATAAAACACTTCACTTTGATGTAGGAGCAAAAACATACAGCAGTTATAGCCTCAGTGGCGCTTCATCTTCCAACACTTTGGACAGAACTGCAGTAGAGTTGAAAGTAAATAAAAGCCTGCTTAATAATAAAGTGATTATAACTTTTGGAGGAGATCTTGATTTTAATATTAGTGGCGCTGCAGCGACTACTTCAAATAATGGCTTTCAGTGGTTGCCTGATATTTCTGTTCAGATAATTTTATCAAGAGACAGGAAGTTAAGGGCGATTGTTTTTAATCATAGCAGTATTGGTTATGGAGGCACAGCAGGTGCTATTGGCCGTGTTACAAGACAGGGTATCAGCATTTCATATTCAAGGGATTTTGATAAAATGTTTGGAAGAGATGATGATATTAATCTTGCTGATGAAAATGATTCTGTACCTGAAAAAAAATCAAAAAGAAAATAATAAAATCTTAGTCTGAGATTTGTATTTTACGATGCAAATCAGCTATTAAAATCGTAATACTTACATTTGCCTTATGGATAGTTTTGCTGCATCAACAGTTTCAGGAGATATGCTTTCTTATGAAGGCTTTCGCAATGAAGTGCTCAATGATTACAGGGTGGCTGTAGAAAGCCGTGAAGCAAGTATCATGGGCAGACGTGAAGTGCTTACAGGAAAAGCAAAGTTTGGCATTTTTGGCGATGGCAAAGAAATAGCTCAAGTGGCATTGGCTAAGTTTTTCAGAAATGGAGACTTCAGATCAGGATATTACCGTGATCAAACCTGGATGTTTGCTTCAGGTATTGGTGACACACAAAAATTCTTTGCACAATTATATGCTGACCCAGATTTAGCACATGACCCATTCAGCGCAGGCAGACAGATGGTTTGCCATTATGTTACTCCCAATATTGATGACAATGGTGATTGGAAAAATCTTACCATTCAGAAAAATTCAGCAGCTGATATGGCTCCAACAGCTTCGCAAATGCCCCGAAGTATAGGCCTCGCTTTGGCATCAAAATTATTCCGTAACAGTGATGTGCTGAAACCATTAACCCATTTATCTGATAATGGTAATGAGATTTGTATATGCACCATTGGAGATGCCTCTACATCTGAGGGCCATTTCTGGGAATCTATCAATGCTGCAGCAGTATTGCAAATTCCATTGGCTGTTTTTGTTTGGGATGATGGATATGGTATTTCAGTATCTAAAGAACAACAAACTGCTAAGGGCTCTATTTCTGCTGCTTTGAAAGGTTTTCAAAAGAGGCCTGATACAAACGGTATTGATATTTATACAGTGAAAGGCTGGGATTATGCTGGTATGTGTGAAGTGTTTGAAACCGGTTTGAACAAAGTGAGGGTGTCACATATTCCTGCAGTTTTTCATGTGGAAGAGCTCACACAACCTCAGGGTCATTCAACATCTGGTAGTCATGAAAGATATAAATCGCCACAACGATTACAATGGGAAAATGAATGGGACTGCATTAAAAAAATGAAAGAATGGATCATTGAAAATAATATTGCTACCAAAGAAGAATTGGAAGAAATAGAAAAAGCTGCCAGGCAATTGGTAGTACAAAGCCGTAACAATGCATGGAAAGAATATATAGATCCCATTAAAGAACAGGCAGCAAAAACGGTTGAGCTGATACAGTCTGCAATGGTGAATGATATGGATGCTTTCACCATTTTGCAAGATGCAGCAAGGCAATTGCAGGCAAACGCTGAACCTTTGAGAAAAGAAGTATTAAAAACTTTATTTACAGCAGTCAATGCAACTCGAGGTTATCCCGGTCATGAAGAATTAAGCGAATATTACAATGAACTAAAATCATTGAATGCGTCCTTATACAATTCATATAACTATAACTATAATGAAAAAAGTGCCCTGCATGCGCAAGAAATAAAACCTGTTTATAATGCTGATGCGCCATTGAATAATGGTTATGAAATTTTGAATAAATATTTTGACGGCTTATTCTCAAGGGATGCAAGGGTTGTAGCTTTTGGTGAAGATGTTGGATTGATTGGAGATGTGAATCAGGCATTTGCAGGTTTACAATTAAAATATGGTGTTCATCGTGTTTTTGATACAGGCATCCGAGAGCTTACCATTATGGGAGAAGGCATTGGGCTTGCATTGCGTGGCCTTCGACCTATAGCTGAGATTCAATACCTTGACTACCTGATGTATGGATTACAACCATTGTCTGATGATGTAGCTACACTGCAATACAGGACGAAAGGATTGCAGGCTTGCCCTATTATAGTGCGTACACGTGGCCACCGGTTAGAAGGTATCTGGCATAGTGGTTCACCCATGGGAATGATCATAAATTCATTGCGAGGAATGTATGTGTGTGTGCCGAGAAATATGGTGCAGGCTGCAGGTATGTATAATACTTTATTGCAAAGCAACGATCCGGCATTGGTGATCGAGTGTCTGAATGGTTACCGCTTAAAAGAAAAATTACCATCCAATCTTGCTGAGATAAGGGTGCCTATGGGAATTCCTGAAATCATCCATGAAGGCACTGATGTTACGATTGTTTCTTATGGTTCAGTTTTAAGAATTATTATGGACGCAGTTAAGAACCTTGAAAAAGCTGGCATCAGTTGTGAAGTTGTGGATGTGCAAACATTGTTGCCATTTGATGTCAATCACCTGATTCTTGAATCATTGAAAAAAACGAGCCGTATAGTTTTTGTTGATGAAGATGTTCCAGGAGGTGCTTCATCTTATATGTATAATAAAGTAATGGAAGAACAAAATGGTTACCGGCATCTTGATGCTGCCCCTGTAACTATTACTTCAAAAGAGCACAGGCCTGCTTATGGTAGTGATGGCGATTATTTTAGTAAGCCAAACGCAGAAGATATTTACGATGCTATTGTAAAATTGATGGCAGAATAAAACAGGCAGAAGATTATTTCCCAAACAATTTCAGTAATTGTTCGTCATTAAATTCAACAAAAACAGGGTTGCCATTTGGTGTTACAGATGGCATGGTGCAATTAAATAATTCTTCTACTAACACCTGCATTTCTTTTTCAGTTAAAGATTGCCCTGCTTTAATGGCTTGCTGTCTTGCCATGCAATGAACTAATTTTTCACGGGGGCTGAATTTTAATTCACTGCTGAAGTGTTTGTATTGTTCTAGTAATATCTCAACAGAATGTTTTTCATTTCTCTGTAAAATATCTGCCGGTACACCCTGGATAATAAAACTGCTTTTTCCAAACGGTTCTATTTTATAACCCAGTAACCTTAGATCGGGGAGGAGCTCCTGTAACAGTGCATCATCTTGCGGAGATAATTCCAAAGTGACAGGGAACAACGATTGCTGTGTTGGCGCTTGTATGCTTTGTATGCTTGCTGCATATCTTTCAAATAAAATCCTTTCATGTGCATGTTGCTGGTGTATCAGCAAAAATCCATCGTTTAGGATAGCAGCAATATAAGTGTTTAGCAGTTGGGTTTGTACTACCGGTATATTTTTTTCAACTTCTTCATACAATGATGGTTTTACCAACTCTTCATTTGGAATGTTTTCTTTGTTTGATTTTGTTTCGAAAAAATCCCTCCAGTTTCCCAATCCTGTTTTCCCATGCCTGGGATCTAAAAGGTGTGCCTGGTTTTTTTGAGAAAACTTTTTATATAGTTCTGAAGCAGTTACAGAAGCTTTATGTTGATCAGTGAAAGGTTGTGAGACAGCTTCTGTTTGCATGATATCTGCATTCAATGTAAAATCGAGTGAGGGTGAAACACTAAATTGTGCCAATGCATGTTTTACAGCAGCCTGCACAAATGCATAAACTATTTTTTCATCTTCAAATTTAATTTCCTGTTTTGTTGGGTGCACATTAATATCCACTTGTGCAGGGTTGAGATCAATAAACAAAGCATAAACAGGGAAGCTGTCTTTAGGCAATAATGCATCAAATGCGCTGGTAACTGCATGGTTTAAATAAGCGCTTTTGATAAAGCGGTTGTTTACAAAAAAATACTGATCGCCACGTGTCTTTTTTGCTGCTTCAGGTTTGCCAACAAATCCATTGATGTCAAGGTAATCAGTGGTCTCATTTACAGGAACAAGCCTGGTATTATATTGATGACCGAGTAATTGAATGAAACGCTGTTTAAGATTGCCGGATTCCAAATGGAAAACCTGTTGGCCATTACTTGTCAGTGTAAAAAATATCCCCGGAAAAGCGAGCGAAACATGGATAAATTCATCCACGATATGCCGCATTTCTGCCGCATTACTTTTTAAAAAATTTCTTCGTGCCGGTACATTAAAAAAAAGATTTTTCATGCTGATGCTGGTGCCGACAGGGCAAGCGCATGGTTCCTGCTTTTTCACAACGCTGTTATCAATTTCAATATAAGTTCCCAGTTCATCTTCTGCTCTTCTTGTTTTCAATTCTATCTGTGCCACTGCAGCAATTGATGCTAATGCTTCACCGCGAAACCCCATCGTCCTGATATGAAAGAGGTCATCTATGTTTTGGATTTTACTGGTGGCATGTCTTTCAAAACTCATGCGCGCATCTGTTTCACTCATGCCTTTCCCGTTATCAATTACCTGTATCAAAGATTTGCCTGCATCGTTGATGATTAAATTGATAGCTGTTGCACCAGCATCAACTGCATTTTCCAACATTTCTTTTACAGCGCTGGCAGGGCGTTGAATCACCTCACCGGCTGCAATCTGGTTGGCAATATTATCGGGTAATAAATTAATGATATCGGTCACGTAGTAATTTCTTTCTCCGGGATAAAAATAATGTTATTGCAACAAACTTTATTTAAACTATAGATACATGGAAAAACATCAATTGAAATGTTTTCATTTTTCATTTAAAAACGACTAATTCATCAATAAACTTTGAATTATGATTATTGAGAAGAATGATAAAAAAAATGCTCAGCTTTCAAAAGAGGAAAAAACAAAATTAAAATACATACAACAAAAAATAAAGATAGCTGGTACACAATTAGTCAAAAAAAAGAAAACTGAACTGAATGTATTGCTGAATGAATATGTTGCACAACTGTACTTTTTGAGTTTACACTATTCGTGGATTAACTTGAAAAGCTCATTTCTGAATTTTCAAAAATTATTTTATTCAGTTTTTGAAATTCCATAAGAAATATTAAGAAGCATTTTATTCCATCAATCCCATATTTCATCTTTTCCTTCCAGCCAAAGCTTAACAGAATGTGTGGTTACTGACTTTGGTCTCTCTAATGGGAATCCTAAAATTCTGTCCCAGCAAAGGCTTGCAAGCACACCTAAAGCACGGCTTACTGCAAAAAGGACGGTATAAAATTCATATTCCACCAGACCATAATGAACAAGTAAAGCTCCACTATGTGCATCTACATTTGGCCATGGATTTTTTATCTTACCAATACTTTGCAAAATAGGAGGCACCACTTCATAAATATTCCATACAGTTTGAACAAGCGGATCATCCGGCATATATTTTTTCCCAAATTCCATTTGTGCAGTAAAACGGGGGTCTGTTTTACGCAATACCGCATGGCCATAACCCGGCACCACTTTTCCTTCGGACAAAGTTTTCTTTACATATTCTGCAATCTGTTCTTTAGAGGGAGATTTTGTTTTTAATTCATCCTGCATTTCAAATATCCACTTAATCACTTCCTGGTTGGCAAGTCCGTGCAATGGTCCGGCTAAACCTGCCATGCCTGCAGCATAAGATAAGTATGGGTCGCTGAGAGCAGAGCCAACAAGATGTGTTGTATGTGCAGATACATTACCACCTTCATGATCTGAATGAATGGTCATATACAAACGCATCAATGCTTTAAAACTTTCATCCTCATATCCCATCATGTGTGCCAGGTTGCCAGCCCAGTCTAATAATCCATCGGGGTTGATATGCACACTTGATTTATATTTTCTCCTATAAACATAAGCAGCAATACGGGGAAGCCTTGCAATCAAATCCATCGTGTCATCATACACTGCAGACCAATGATCTTTTTTATTCATGCCTTCTGCATACTGCTTAGCAAAATTGCTTTCAGTTTGTAATGCTATCACACCCGTGATAAACATCGTCATGGGATGTGTTGTTAATGGCAGCGCATCAATGGCAGCAAAAACATGGTTGGGAACATGGCTCCTGCGTTGCCAGGTAGTTGTAATATTATTTACATCTTCATCCGTTGGCAATTCACCAACCAATAAGAGGTAAAAAAGCCCCTCAGGTAATGGCTCTTTACCTCCAGGTACTTTGGGCAACTTCTCCCTTAATTCCGGAATGGAATAACCACGAAAGCGAATTCCTTCCTGCGGATCCAGTAAACTTGTTTCTGTTACAAGACCTGTCATACCCCGCATACCCATGTAAATCTGTTTCAGTTTTACCTCACCAATTGTTTTATCACCATTCTTGGCGAGGATGTCTTTGATTTCAGCAATAGCAACATCTGCTTTTTCTTTAAACCTGTCTTTTAAAACTCCCATAATTTTATTTTATTTATATGGCTAATTATTTTCTAATCGTAAATGTTCTGTTGACTTTATACGAATGGAACTGCTAAAATAAATTCCGCTCAGAGTAAAAATTGTGTCATGCTTCGTTTCAAACTTTGGCAACAAACATTAAATTACCGCATTATCATTTATCCAACGGGGGATAAGGGCCATCACAAATGCGGCGGCTAAAGATACCATAACTTGGCCCTTTAAAAAAGAAATTGCATCAATTTAAAATGAATTTATTATTTCGGAGCTTTACGGTAGAAATAAATCAGTACTCCTATAAAGATGATATTGGGTAGCCAGGCAGCTAATAACGGAGACAGGTTTCCTTTTGTTGAAAACATAGTTGAAAATCGGTCCATCAGCATGAATATAGAGCAGGCAACAAAACCTATAGCCATGTGTGCACCACTGCCTCCTCTTACTTTACGGCTTGCTATTACTGCACCCATCAAGGATAATATTAATACTGAAATAGGTGTAGCAAAGCGACGGTATTCCTCCACCTTCAAAGTGTTTAAGCCTTCTGTACCCCTCAATTCCTGGTCATGAATAAAACGTTGCAACTCAGGTGTTGTTAATTTATCTTTTGCATATTCATCATTACTGAGATCAAAAGGTTTAAAGTTAAAAGCCAGTGTCATTGCTTGTTGTTTTTTTATGGTCTCTAACTGGCCATTCAGATACCTTTCAACAATGCCGGACAATTTCCATTTCCCTGTCGTAGTATCCCATTGTATGGATGATGAACGCAAATTATAAATGAGCTGGTCATTTTTTATACGGTTCATAAAAAACGGACCGCCATATTTGGTGGTTGTATCATAATTTCGGATACCCGCATAAGTGAATGAATCAATCCTGAAATATACGCTCCGCTGATTATTGGCAACCAATGGATCGTAAGATGAGTTTACATTAATATATTTTGTCTGGAATGTCGTGTATTTAACATTGGCAATTGGGATAACTAAGGCAAGAGAAAACATTAATATCAATGCGAGAAAAACACCCCCGATCCAATATGGTATTAGAAACCTGTTATAGGAAGTGCCACTGGCCAGGATGGCAATCACTTCGCTACGGCCAGCCATTTTTGAAGTGAAGAATATTACAGCAATAAATACAAAAAGTGGAAATAATAAAGCATCAATAAATGGTATAAAACCCAAGTAATACTGTGTGAAAATCTGTGTGGCACTTAATCCTGATTTTACAAAATCATCAGTTTTTTCGCTGATGTCAACCACAACCGCAATGATGGTAAACAGGAAAACACAAAAGAAAAAAGTGGTGAGAAATTTTTTGAGTATATACCAGTCGAGTTTTTTCAAAGCGGTTTATTTTCTAAAAAAACAAAAATAGCTATTAGTTGATATGTCAGGTGGTTAATATGTTGGTAAGTTTGAAAGCTGTTAACAACATCTATTTTCCCGGCTGCTTTCTGAAAATGTTTTATCCTATCATTACAATTATTGTGACTTATAATCTTTGCTTCAATTGCACTGTCATGTCCTTTTTCCAGTTGTAATAACTGCCTTCGATTATCCTGTTCCTTGCTTCTGTAACCAGCCATAAATAAAAACTTAAATTTTGAAGACTGGCAATTGTCAGGCCAAGCAATTCATTGGCAACAAACAAGTGTCTCAGATAAGCTTTGGAGTAATAGTTGCTCACATCTGTTGTCAGGCCTTCATCAATAGGGCTGAAATCGTTTGCCCATTTTTTATTTTTAATATTGATGACTCCATTTGTGGTAAACAACATCCCGTTTCGGCCATTGCGGGTGGGCATAACACAGTCAAACATATCAATGCCATTACCAATGCATTCTAAGATATTCCATGGTGTGCCTACCCCCATCAGGTAACGTGGCTTTTCTGCAGGCAGGTATGCATTACAAAGTGCAGTAATTTCATACATTACTTCTTCAGGTTCACCTACACTTAGACCACCTATAGCATTTCCTGGTGCATCAACAGAAGCTACATGTTCACAAGACATTTTTCTGAGGTCATGGTATTGTCCGCCCTGTACAATCGGAAAAAGATTTTGATCATAACCATACAATGGTGGCATTTTGTTGAGATGAGCAACACACCTGTCAAGCCAGCGTTGAGTTAATTCCAAACTGCTTTTTGCATAAACATATTCACTTTCCCCAGGGGGACATTCATCAAAAGCCATGATGATATCTGCGCCGATATTTCTTTGAATTTCCATCACTTTTTCGGGAGTGAATAAATGCCTGCTGCCATCAATATGGCTCTGAAACAATACTCCTTCCTCTGTTATCTTCCTGCTTTGAGCAAGTGAAAAAACCTGGTATCCGCCACTATCAGTGAGTATTGGTTTATTCCAATACATGAAACTGTGCAAACCACCTGCCTCATGTAAAATTTCAATGCCAGGCCTTAAGTATAAATGATAGGTATTGCCTAAGATGATCTGTGCTTTTACCTCCTGCGCCAATTGCTGCTGCGTTACTGCTTTTACCGACCCCACTGTACCGACAGGCATGAAGACAGGTGTTGAAATCTCTCCATGTGCAGTAATGATTTTTCCGGCCCTCGCATTTGAACCAATATCAACTTTTTCTAAACTAAACTGAAGCATAAGGGACAAAAATAATGGCTATCAATGCCATTGTGAAAGTATTTTTATTTATAAATATTATTTTTCATTCAGGAATTGTTGAGCTGATTCTTTGAACAGTACAATAATTTTGATTGATGATAATTGCAGCGAATGATGTTGAAGGCGTATAACAATGCATCATAATTTTTAATCATTGTAATAATTTTAGATTGTGCAAACATGATGTTTGGTTGACATTATACAGAGAAGTTGTTTAACTTTTATCGGAGAAAATTAAAAGTGAACGCATTATGCATTTTGTTTGATGAAATATTATTCAGTATAAAAACAATTTGATTCAATTGGCGCTTTAACCTGAATTTCAAAAAAATCATCTAATATGTTTAGAGTTTGTTAGGCACTCGATTTTTATTATTTTTATTTAAGCTTAGAAATTAAATATTATAACCTATTGTCCGTATTGTACTTTAATTAGTATAAATCTTTTAAATTTTTTTTTATGACCAGATTTCAATTAATTAAATTTTATACTGTAAGATTTTCATTCCTTTTTTTATCTGTGATATATTTTCTGCTAAGTGCCTGTTCAAAGAATAGCCCTGAATTATCCGGAAAAAATAATGACAGCGATATGATGGTATCAGAAAATGAAATGATGAATGCAACTGCTTCACTCAGAGGACCAGTGTTAAATGTGAAAAAGACGGGCGCAATTGGTGATGGAATAACTGATGATACAAAAGCCATTCAAAAAGCAATTGATTCTTTGTCCGCAATTGGTGGAGGGACTGTGAAGGTACCTAAAGGAATATATGCCATTAATGCTAAGATTGGATTGCAGATGAAAAGTAAAGTGGACCTTTATATGCCTGATTCAAATTCTGTATTGAAAGCTATCCCAAATGATACAACTATCTATACGGTATTGATGATTGCAGATGCATCGGATGTACGGATCATTGGAGGGAAAATATTAGGAGAAAGATACCAGCATACTGGCACAAGAGGAGAGTGGGGAATGGGTATCGGCGTGCATGGCAGCAGCAATATTTCTATTACGAATGTGGTAATAGCAGATTGCTGGGGCGATGGGATTTATATTAGTGATAATGCTTCAAAAACACGTGCGAGCTCATTTGTGAGTTTGAAAAATGTTACCAGCCGAAACAACCGGCGGCAGGGGATGTCAATCATAAAAGCAACAGCTATTTATGTTGCTAACTGTAAATTTATTTATACTAACGGCACATCACCTCAGGCAGGTATAGATATTGAGCCTAATTATGATACTGCCAGTTATATCAGTATTATCAATAGTGAATGTGCTTATAATATGGGAGCAGGCATCCAGACTTACGAATTAAAAAATCCACAGACAGTAATAACGAACATAAATGTTCATAAAAATTATTTACACGATAATAAAACATGGGGTGGCCGCATTTCAGGAGGCAGGTATGTCAGGTTTACCAATAATCTTATTGTTGATAATAAATATAGCCCGATGGTTTATGCGATTGATACAGTCAATTGTATTTTGGAACCCAACCAGGATCATTAGAATTATTATCCTAATGTTTTTCAAAATAATGGCTTCGTGTTTTGCGTGGAAATTATTATCAAGAAAATCGTGTCGGGTTTAAACTAATATGTATGCTGCACGGGTATATTCATTTATCTGGAAAATAATGGAAAAATATCACGATGAAGTATAAAGGAAATAGCTTAGAGTAAATGTTTGTAATTCGTGTTTCTGCTCATATTTTGTGCCTATAAAAATTGATAAAATTTCTTTAATTTGTTGGCATTGCTCATGTTTTTTAAATCACCATTGTTTTTTTTATTTTATTCCTATGACATCTGTAAAGTACTTGAATCTAAAAATACATATTCTGTTGTATATACTTGTTGTTTGTTCATGCAATTCAAAAAAAAATCAACCTGAAAACTCTGCATCGACAAATGCAAAAGAAATACTGGTTAGTCCTGAAGGAAAGGATTCTATGTTATTGCTAACTGACAAGCCACCCAATCTGGAGACTCCTTTAAAATATTTTTTGAAAGATTATACTCCCAATAATGTGTTTTTTGTTCGCTGGCATTTGGCTTCACTACCTACTCAAATTAATATTGATACTTTCCGTTTAAGGGTCAGTGGAAACGTTGCGAAGCCATTGGAACTTTCTATTGAAGATTTGAAAACCAAATTCAAACCTTTTACAATAACAGCTTTATGCCAGTGTGCAGGTAACTCAAGAAGTTTTTTTGACCCGCGTGTACCCGGTGGGCAGTGGAAGAATGGCGCTATGGGAAATGCTAAATGGACTGGCGTTAAACTAAAAGATATTTTGGAATATGCAGAAGCAAAGGCGGGTTCTGTGGATGTGAGTTTCAATGGCCTCGATATGCCACCACTTCAAACAACTCCTGATTTTATAAAATCATTGCAATATTATCACGCGATTGATGGCGAGGTGATGGTGGCCTATGAAATGAATGGCGAGCCATTACCCATATTAAATGGTTATCCATTAAAATTAGTAGTGCCAGGTTGGTATGCCACTTATTGGGTGGGTATGTTATCACAGATTCTGGTACTTGACAAACCATTTGATGGTTTCTGGATGATGAAAGCTTACCTCATTCCGAAAAGCAGTAGTAATGGTGATGAAAATCCGGATTCACTGAGCAAAGATCTCGAACCAATAAACAGGATGGATGTGCGGTCAATATTTGTTGCACCGGAGCCCGATAACGTTATTGCTGTTGGTAAGACAACCGATATTCAAGGCCTTGCTTTTGATGGTGGTGATGGAATATTAAAAGTTGAAATATCGCAGGATAGTGGAAGAACATGGAGGCCTGCAGTATTAGATGCTGATCTTGGAAAATATTCATGGAGGCGCTGGCATTACAGCTTTGCACCAACTGAAAAAGGTGAGTATGTCTTTTGGGCAAAAGCTACTAATAACAAAGGAGAAACGCAGCCTTTTCATCAATGGAACCGCAGTGGTTATATGCGCAATGAAATAGAAAGCTTATTAATTAAAGCACAATAACAATAAATTCAGCATGATGTTTAGAATGTTGATAGCAATCGCAACAATTTTTATCTTAACTGCCTGTAGCAACAGAAAGACTTCTGACAACAGAAAGGACACTGTTATTACCAACCTTAATGCTATTACAACAGAATTGCCAGACAAACCTGGATATGCTACGTTTAAACAAAATTGCATGATTTGCCATTCTGCACGTTATATTCAAATACAGCCCAGCCTGCCTGAAAAAACATGGTCTGCTATTGTAATTAAAATGCAGAAAAATTTTGGAGCGCCTGTTGACGATTCATCAGCAAAAGAAATTATAAAATATCTTGTATCAATAAAAGGAAAAGAATAATGAGGCAATCATCATAACCTGCTATAAGTAAAGCAATTTGTGTTGATTGAATTTTTTTTCAATTAGTTTTTGGTGGTAGTTATTTTTTCATCTGTACATCATCCATGAACTTCCATTGGGCAACATAATTTTCAGGCAATTTTTTATTTAGCAAAATAACACGAAACAATTCAATCGGTATGTTGCCGGTATGCAGGTATGCATCATTGAATTGCCTGTCTGTCATTTTCCCTTTTACAACCATTTCATTATGCAAAGCATACAACTGTAATGCGCCTGTCATATAGGCCAGTTGATACAATGGTCCATATCCACCGGTGAAGGAACGTCGCACTTCAGATTCTGCACTGAATTTTTCAAGCCCTGCTTTATCCTCTAAATAATCTATGCATTGTTGTGGTGTCCATTTTCCTAAATGGTAATTCAATGAAAAAACAATTCTTGCACATCTTGTCATTCTCCAGAATAGTGCGCCGGCTTTTTCATCCGCAGTTTTATCGAAGCCTTTATCCCACAAAGTCATTTCCCAGTAAAAGGGCCAGCCTTCTGTTGAGAAAGGTGTTTCAAATGGTTCCCTGTACGATTTATACCTGCGAAACATAAAGTATTGCAGGTTATGGCCGGGTATTAATTCATGAAAAACTTCTGCATGTGCAAAGCCATAATTACCGCTGCGCATGATCATTCTTTTTGTTTCAAAGTCTTGGTCTTCGTGTGGGTAAGCTATGAGTATTTCAGGCCCTCCCAGGAAATAGGAGGCATACTTCATCATTTGTACAGAGAGCATATCCATACGCCATACTTCTCTTGCCAACGGAGGGATAGTTACAAGGCCGAGACTATCTATAAAATTGATTGCTTCCTCCTGCAACATGTTGATCATAGCCGGCTGTTCGCCAGGTGGGAGATAGTGATGTTTCACTTCTTCCAATGCTGCTTTCCAGTCATTACCAAACCCCATTTGCTGAGATATTTTAATCATTTGTTCCTGGCACCATTCATATTGAGATTCGGCAATGGAGATCAGCTCTTCCGGAGTATAAGCGATCATAGCATCTTTCAACTGCCTCACTATTTCATCTCTGCCTACAGGATGGCCAATAATTCCTGAGCTATCCATTGCTATGTCTTTTTCTTTTACCGGCTGGCAGTTTACCCATTTCGCAAATGCAGCAAGCGTTGAGTCTGTACCTGGATAGGTATCATGCATCCACCAGGTAAACTGTGGATCATAACCATTGTAAAAATCATACACATCTTTCAATCCTTCCCTGAGATTTCTTGTAATGTTAATCACAACATCTCTTAGTTTTTTTGTGGGTATAGGATTGTGGGTAATGCTGTCTTCTGCCTGCTTTATTTGATTTTGAACATTGTTTAATGATGCAGCCCATTGGATAGCGTCAGGAGTGGTGCCCCTTCTTCTTTTTTTTTGCATATCCATTATTGCGGATGCAAACGGAAGGGTATATTTGATTTGTGCATAATCTTTTTTGTTTTCATTTAATTCGTAACCGTCACTCTCAATATTTCTTTTTAAAAGAATATAGTCAACCTGTGATGATACATCCAGGTTGTTGAAATCAATAGCCTGTAATTTTTTCAACCAGTCGTTATGAAATTTTTCAAACCTGATAAGATATTCATCACTGTAAGGAAAAATATAAACACTTTTCAGATCACTCAAATCATTGGAATATTCATTGATGAGAAATGGAAGTAAAGGTTCAGCGCTTACCTGCGCATTTGCAGCTGGCAACAAACTAAAACCGGCTGTTATAAAAATAATAGTCAAACAGCTTTGGTATAAGATTTTTCTCATTATGTATTGGTTTTGTTGGAACAAACAGATTGCACCCGTAAGTTAAAAATAAATTGATAGCGGTTAAGAATAATATTCAGAGGTGCTGCTGATAAACAACTATGCAATACAGAAAAATACTTTTATAAGAATCAGCTTTTATGAAAAAAAGCCCTGCAATGCAGAGCTTTTGAAAAAAATTATATAGTAATAAATTAATCTTCCTGTTGAGGTTTTGGTTTCGGTTCAGGTTTTGGCATCAAAGCTTTACGGCTAAGTTTGAACTTGCCTGTTTTAGGATCTAAACCTACCAGTTTAACTTTAACGATATCGCCTTCTTTGAAGACACCATCCATAGTTTCCAGACGTTTCCAGCTTATTTCACTGATGTGTAATAAACCTTCTTTTTTAGGAAGGAATTCAACAAAGGCGCCATAAGGCTGGATTGTTTTTACTTTGGCTTCATACGTTTCGCCAACCTGTGGTACTGCAACAATTCCTTTCACCCAATTCAATGCTTTTACAACGCTTTCTTTATTGGTAGAGAAAATACTTACTTCACCAAAATTGCCCACCTCTTCAATATTAATTGTAGTGCCAGTTTCTTTTTGTATTTCCTGGATTACTTTACCACCAGGCCCGATGACTGCACCGATAAATTCTTTATCAATAATCAGTTTCTCCATGCGTGGTGCATGTGATTTCACTTCTTCTCTTGCTGCAGGGATAGCTTCATACATAGCATTCAAAATATGTAACCTGCCTTTGCGTGCCTGTTCCAATGCTTCCCGCATCACTTCCATGCTTAACCCATCAATTTTAATATCCATCTGCACACCACATATACCATCACGGGTACCGGTTACTTTAAAATCCATATCACCTAAATGATCTTCATCACCTAAGATGTCAGTGAGGATTGCATATTTATTATCACTACTTCTCGTAATCAGGCCCATGGCCACACCACTGACATGTTTTGGAACTGGTACACCTGCATCCATCAACGCCAGTGAACCTGCACACACTGTTGCCATTGATGATGAGCCATTGCTTTCAAGTATATCACTCACAACACGTACTGTGTATGCATAATCTTTACCAGGCATCATTTGTTTTAAACTACGCATGGCAAGGTTGCCATGGCCTACTTCACGCCTGCCGGGGCCACGCATTGGTTTTACTTCACCAGTGGAGAAAGGAGGGAAGTTGTAATGTAAAATGAAGTTTGTATAGTTACTGGTAGCAGCGCTTTCAATCAATAATTCATCCAAAGGAGTACCTAAGGTAACTGTGGTTAAAGATTGTGTTTCGCCACGGGTAAACAATGCGGAACCATGTGGTGATGGCAGCACATCAGTTTCCATATTCAATGGTCTTATTTCATCAAGATTACGGCCATCAAGACGTTTACGATCATCCAGAATCATATTGCGAACGATTTCCCACTCCAGGTCGTCATAGTATTTTTTTGCAAGTTTGATTTGATCATCCGGAGTATCTTCTGGGAAAGATAATAACAGGTCTTCTTTTATTTGTTTGAATGCAACCGAGCGTTCTTTTTTTGAAGATCCGCTACTTGCAACCTTGTAAATTTTTTCTTTAGAAAATTCTACAACTTTGGTTTTAACTTCTTCATTGACTTCAGCTTTAGCATAGTCCCTGTTTTGGGTGATGCCTACTTTGTTCCTCAATTCCTGTTGTGCAGCAATTTGTATGCGGATTGCGTCGTGTGCCGCCTGCAATGAATTCACTAAATCTTCTTCGCTACATTCTGCACTTTCACCTTCTACCATCATCAGGTTTTTTTCGGTGGCGCCAATGATAAAATCCATAGTGGCTTTTGCTAATTCAGTGCGGCCCGGATTTACTTTCAGTTCGCCATCAACTTTGGCAACACGTACTTCCGAAATAATTTCTTTAAAAGGAATATCTGAAACAGCCAGCGCTGCGCTTGCTGCAAGACATGCTAATGAATCAGGCATTACTTCAGGATCTGAAGAGACCAAAGTGACCAATACCTGCACATCACAGAAATAATCATCAGGAAATAAAGGACGAAGTGCACGGTCAATTAATCGGCTGATAAGCACTTCATAATCGCTTAACCTGCCTTCGCGTTTGAAAAACGAACCGGGAATCCTGCCTGCTGATGCGAACTTTTCGTTGTAATCAACAGTTAATGGAAACCAGTCTTGTCCTTCTTTTGGTTCTTTAGATGCAACAACAGTTGCCAAAATAATGCATTTGCCCTGGCGCACTGTAACAGCGCCATCAGCCTGACGGGCGAGCCTGCCCGTTTCTATAATTACTTCCTGCCCATCAGGCAGTTTAAAACTTGTTTGTATTGGTTGAGATAACATAATATTTATTTTTTCTGGTTAATTGAATGTTTGGCAGCATGGTAAGTTTGCTTGCTAAGCAAAGAGTGACAAAATATTGTAGCAGTTAATCTACCGGCAACAATAACACCATCTAAAAAAATGAATCCCAACCATTCAAATAAGTTGGGATTATTATTTTTATTTAGGCATTATTATTTTCTTAAACCTAGCTTTTCAATCAAAGCCCTGTAACCTTGAAGGTCTTTCTTTTGAAGATAAGAAAGCAATCTTTTTCGTTGACCTACCATGTGCAATAAACCAGCATTGGTATCAAAATCTTTTTTATTGGTTTTCAAGTGTTTTGAAATACTTGAAATACGTTCTGTAAGCAGCGCGATCTGTGCTTCCACAGAACCTGTGTTTTCTGCTTTACCGCCAAATTCGGTAAAAATGTTTTGTTTTTTTTCTGTAGTTAAATAAGACATCTCAAATTAATTTAATTGCATCCAGATTTATTCTTCTTTTTATAAGGCGGCAAAAGTAGGACAAAATATTGAATTAATGTTTTTTTCTTGTTGTTTAACATTAAAATATAAGCATTTAGTTGAATAACCCGGGGTTGGAAAGCAAGGTTTTGATGCTGTCTGTGATTGTATTGGATGCAAGCTGAAGTGAAGCTGTAATGGGCCAGGTAAAATCAGCATTCATTATTTTGGATGTACTAGAATACATTTTATCAGGAAAATAATTAAAAAAACAACTTCCGTCTTTTATGCAATTGATAATACTTTTAGCTTCTTTTGCGGGTACTGCAGGGCAACCATAACTTCTGCCCATCATTGCGCCTGCTGAGGCCCTTGAGCCATTTACATAATTACTACCATGCATGACGATTGACCGTTCTCTTGCATTATCATTAAAGCCATATTCCATGCCATCAAGACGCATGCTGTAACCATTATCTCCAAAATATGTTTCTGCTGTTCTTAGAAAGCCTAAACAACTTTTATGGGATTCATTCCGGTTTGAAAAACTTGTTGCAAAGTCATTTCCTGAATTGCGACCATGAGCAACATAGGTATTGAATAAAAGTCTGCCTTCATCCAAATCAAAAACATATAATCTTTTTTTATCGCTGCTTTGGCTGAAATCGCAAATAGTGATTATTCCGGTTTTAGCTAACAGGTTATTGGCAAGCATATATTCATAACCTTTACAAGCTGCAAAAAAAACATCCCGGGAAAGGCCTTTAGCCTCAAGCCCGATTTCATTATATAATGAATCAACCCAATAATTATTTACTGTTGCCTTATCAGTGTGGGGTTCTATTTTGGTGACTGTTACTTTTTTTCCGGGAATTTCTTTATCTGTATTTATCGCCACCATCGAGGTGAATAAAATAATACATGCTGCACAGGCCGCCAATAACTTCTTCATCAGTCTTCTCTTTTTTCTTTAAATCGATTTAATACTCATTAAACAGAAGAATTGGTAAAATATTTTTCGGAGTGCGCTAAAATCATGCCCGAAAAGGGCTTTTTGCAGAATTTATAGCTTTTACAACAAATTAATCTAGTAGGTAAAATATATTTAAGATGTTTATAAAAAAGAATAGGACAATGTTTATTGAAGCTTAGTCTGGTTTAAAGTTTTCCACAATAAATCTTTCAATTCCATTAAGCCTTGCTGTGTTACAGAAGAAATAAAAATATGTGGTATTGATGCAGGTAATTCTTTTTCAATTCCGGCTTTCAGTTCATCATCAAGCATATCCATTTTGCTGATAGCGATGATAAAATCTTTTTGTAACATTTCCGGATTGTATTCTTTCAATTCATTCAGAAGAATATTGAATTCATTACGATGATCTTCACTGTCTGCAGGAATAACAAATAATAAAGCTGAATTGCGTTCAATATGACGGAGGAAACGATGCCCGAGTCCTTTGCCCTCAGCAGCGCCTTCAATTATCCCTGGCAGATCAGCCATGCAAAATGATCTTCCATCCCTGTAATCTACAATGCCCAACTGAGGTGTAAGTGTTGTAAATGCATAATCAGCAATTTTGGGTTTGGCAGCAGTTAAAACTGAAAGCAGTGTTGATTTACCAGCATTGGGAAAACCTACCAGCCCTACATCGGCGAGTACTTTCAGTTCAAGTGTTTTCCAGGCTTCACTTCCTTCTTCACCAGGCTGTGCATATTCGGGTACCTGGTTAGTGGCAGTAGCGAAATTTGCATTACCCAGTCCGCCTCTTCCACCTGCCAGCCAGATTACTTCCTGTCCATCTTCTAAAATTTCTGCTTCTTTTTTCCCTGTTATTTCATCTCTTGCGATAGTGCCTAAAGGCACTTCAATGATTATATCTTTTCCGTTGGCACCGGTCCTGTTGCATTTGCTGCCGCCTTCTCCATTTCCTGCTAAAACATTTTTATGATAACGCAAATGCAGCAATGTCCACAATTGTTTATTGCCTTTTAAAATGATATGGCCACCCCTGCCACCATCACCTCCATCAGGGCCAGCATGGGGATTGTATTTAGTGCGCATAAAATGTTTACTCCCGGCACCACCATGCCCACTGCGGCAGAAAATCCTGATGTAATCTATGAAGCTGCTTTTTTCCATTGGCGGCAAAACTACTATGATAAAATAAAACCCCGGGATAATTACTGAGCCCGGGGTTATTTCGTTAGAAAAAATTAATCTTACATCTTACTCTTTAATTATTTTCAAAACCCTCTTTTCATTTTTCCCATCAGTAATTATAATATTATAAACACCGTTTGTAAAGTGGGAAAGATTTAAGTTTATTACATTTTGTGTTTTGTTGGAAACACCATTTATTGTTTGTAATGTTTTACCTGTAATATCAACAATGCTAATGGTGTATTTTCCATCGGCTGAAAAAGTGAGCGTAGTATTTGTTTTGACTGGATTGGGATAAGCGGATACGAAATTTCTTTTCACAATCTTACTGTTTGAGGCAACTTGATTTGTTGATACATGTATTGACAACTTTTCACTTTTAAGGGTAAAATTTTTCATGACGGCATTATTTGCTTTTACGTAATAGGTGCCGCTCTCAGCAACAGTGAAAGTTGAATCGGCGGTAATAGTAGCAATTAAAAGCCCATCTTTAAACCAACTGAATGTATTGTTGGATGGTGTGCCGCCGACTGCAACCCATATTTTGTTTCCAGACTGGTAGAGCGGCACTTCATGTTGCGGGTCAACTTTATATTGTAAATGATGTTTCGTTTCTTCGATGCCGGCGAACGTAAAATTATTATATTGAATATAAACTCTCGTTTTCCATTTCAGGTTTTGGAAAGATGAGGGAACAGGCCCATAAATTTCGTTACTGGTTATGTCAATGAGGTATCTTTTTTTTGACCGTCCGAAAGAGGCCGGCATTGTTCCGGTTAAATGATTGTATCCAAGGTCAATCGAAACGAGCGTTTTAATATCTCCAATTTCATACGGTATCTTGCCGGATAGCTGATTATGCGAAAGTGATAAATTTGTGAGACTGGTAAATTTTTTTATATAACGGGGTATTTCACCAGTGATTTGAGTGTTGCTTATCGCAAAGTTAGTCAGATTGGTCAGATTGCTGAAAATGTTGGGTATTTTTCCTTTAATATCACAGTAGGTAATTATCAGTTTTGAGAGATTTATCAGGTTGCCTATTTCATGTGGGAGGTAGCCATTTAACTTTGTATATCCTAAATTTAAAGAAGTAAGTTTTGTGCAATTGCCTATTTCATGGGGAATAGGGCCTCGTAACTTCATATTATAATAAATGTTTAATGAAGTCAATTCAGAAAGGTTTCCAATTGTTGCAGGAAGTTTCCCGTTCATCCCGGTTTCAGTAAAATTTAAACCGGTAACACGGTTATTTGTGACTGTAACCCCCTCCCAGCGAGATAGAGGTTTGCTTGTTAACCATCGCTCCTTATTTTTCCAGTGAGGCCCATCAGTGCTATTGTAAATATCAACTAAAGCGAGTGAATCACTTACATTTACCTGTGCCTTTATCAAAATAGGTTTATTGATAAAAAAAAGGAAAGCGCTTAAAAAAACAAAGAAGGATTTTTTCATAATACAATTTTTGGTGATTAATAAATAAAATGACAAAGAATGGTATGCAGATTATTTGCAGTATTTCATTTTTTTTATGATTAGCAATAGTCAAATAAAAAGCAATTTTAGTCTGTTCTTCTGGTTAGCTATTCCTGATCCCATTTTAGGTAAGCCAATTGTTCTTCTGTAAAAATAAGAAAAAAGAGATTGGCTTTACCGGTATTTTTACCGGGTAACTATGTGGTAAAAAAACGGTTGCCTTGCACTATAAAGGTGGCGCAGTAAAAAAACTGGCAGGAAAATAAACTACAAGCATATCTTCTGCCAGTTGCGAATTATGGAAAGCAAAATTGCAAAAATTTAAATTTAAAATTTTATCTTTTATTCTTTATAAAGTTTCAAAACTTTTTTATCGTTTTTCTCATCATTGATCACTGCCATATACACACCGCTGGCATATTGAGAAAGGTTTAATACAATAGCATTTTGTGTTTTGTTAGAAACACCATTTATTGTTTGTAGTGTTTTTCCGTTAATATCAACGATGCTGATGATGTAATTACCCGATGCTGTGAATGTGAGTGTAGTATTTGTTTTAAACGGGTTAGGAAAAACGGATGCAAAAGTCTTTTTTTCTGATTTGATGTTGGATGCAATAAAATTTTCATTGGCTACATAATTGATTGTATCGCTGTATAGAGTTAACTCAGTAGCAACTGCATTGGTAACGGCTACAGAATAGTTGCCATTTTCAGAAGGCGTAAAGGTTGAATCACCGATGATTGTTGCAATTAAAGACCCGTTGTTATACCATTTAAAAGTATCAAGTGTTAACTGGTATGCGCCACCGGTATAAACTGATAGAATATTATTATTTTGATGTAATGGAATATTAGCCTGTGGGGAATAATGAAGTGTCCCATTTTCAGGAAATTTCTTGATAAGATTAACGAGTCCTCCAAAAGCAAAATTGTTATTTTCAATACTTAATATTGGTGATGCAATAGTTGAAAATAATTTTGATAATTTAGGTGGAATGTTTCCGCTTAAATTATTTTTTGATAAATTAATATCTTTTATACTCACTAAGTTGCCTAATTCAGAAGGTATGCTTCCGCTAAATTGGTTGTTCGGAAAAAAAAGCCCTGTGAGGTTTATAAGGTTTCCTATCTCAGGTGGTATGCTGTCGCTAAATTTATTAAATGAAATATCAAAATGAACAAGGTTGACCAACTTTCCTATATTGGATGGTAGTTTACCACTCAGTTTATTGCCGTTAAAATCCAGATATGTAAGTTTTTTTAATTTACCAATTTTGTTGGAAAGGCGACCTTTTAAATGGTTGAGTTCAAAATCCAGGTGGGTAAGTTCTGTGAGGTTCCAGAACGATTTTGGTATTTCACCTGTAATATTATTGCCTTGAGGAAAGTCATCAGTACCATATCTGCCCATATTAAAACCGGTAACACGGTTATTTGTTACTGTAACGCCATACCATAATGACAAAGGTTTTTTTGTCAACCATAAATGGTTATTATCCCAGTGTGGCCCATCTGTACTATTGTAAAAGTCAACCAATGCCAACGAATCATTGACATTCACCTGGGCAGATAAATTTTGCGGAACAATAAAAAGAATTGCAGCGGGTATCAAAAAGAATGTATTTATTTTCTTCATGATAAAAATATGAGAATGGATAAATGAAAGGAATCCCTTTAAAGATACGAAAAAATAAACCCCGTGTTTATTTTGAATACACGGGGTTATAAACAGTTCAGTAAAATTCTTTTAAACATTAAATCTGAAATGCATAATATCACCATCTTCCACTAAATAATCTTTTCCTTGTACTGCAAGTTTACCTGCTTCGCGGCAGGCTGCTTCACTTTTTAATGTAATGAAGTCATTGTATTTAATTACTTCAGCTCTTATAAAACCTTTTTCAAAATCAGTATGAATAACACCTGCTGCCTGTGGCGCCAACATGCCACGATGTATAGTCCATGCTCGCACTTCCTGTTCGCCTGCTGTAAAATATGTTGCAAGGTTTAATAAATGATAAGTGGAACGTATCAATCGCACCACACCACTTTCTTTTAATCCAAGGTCTTCTAAAAATAACTGTCTGTCTTCAAAACTATCCATCGCTGCAATTTCACTTTCAATAGCTGCACTGACAAATAAAATCTCAGCTTGCTCAAGCTTCACCGCTTCTTTCACTGCTTCAGTATATTTATTGCCTGTAATCACAGATTTTTCATCCACATTGCATACATAAATTACAGGTTTAATTGTAAGCAGGAAAAGGTCGTCCACATGTTTTATTCTTTCTTTTTCATCCACGATAAAAGCTCTTGCATTTTTTCCCTGTTCCAGATGCGCTTTCAATGCTTTCAATATTTCCAATCCTGCTGCAGCATCTTTATCATTCTTAGCAACCTTTTCATTTTTTGAAATTTTTCTTTCAACAGTATCCAGGTCTTTTAATTGTAATTCGGTATCAATAATTTCTTTGTCACGTACAGGATTGATGTTGCCATCAACATGGATGACATTATCATCATCAAAACAACGCAGCACATGAATGATAGCATCTGTGTTGCGGATGTTACCTAAAAACTGGTTGCCTAAACCTTCACCTTTACTGGCGCCTTTTACGAGGCCGGCAATATCAACTATTTCTACTGTAGCGGGTACTACCCTCTGAGGATGCACTAATTTCTCCAGTTCAAACAACCTTGCATCCGGCACTGTAATAACACCCACATTGGGTTCGATGGTGCAAAAAGGAAAATTGGCAGCTTGTGCTTTTGCATTGCTGAGCGCATTAAATAAAGTTGATTTCCCTACATTCGGTAACCCTACTATTCCTGCTTGTAATGCCATAAAATAATAATTCTAATAATGAAGTTTTCAACTTCCTGAAGAAGATTTTTTTAATTTTTAAAAGTGCGCAAAAATAATGGATGGCAATTATAAAATGTTTCTTTTATTTTAGCGACTTACAAAACATTCCCGGGAGACAGTGCATGGCATTAAATATTGTCTGGATTGCATTTTTTATTATCGCTTTTATCATTGCATTAATCAAATGCATTTTTTTAGGCGATACCACCATTTTTAAAACTTTGGTGGATGGCATTTTTGACACAGCAAAATCATCTGTAATTGATGTGGCATTTCCGCTTGCCGGTACCATGGTATTCTTTTTGGGACTGATGAAGATTGCAGAAAAAGCAGGCGCTATCAACTTACTGGCACGCAGGTTAAATCCATTTATGAAAAGGTTGTTTCCTGAAATACCCAACGACCATCCTGTGATGGGTGAAATGGTGATGAACTTCAGCGCCAATATGCTGGGGCTTGACAATGCAGCAACACCTTTTGGTTTGAAAGCAATGGAAAGTCTTGAAAAAATTAACCCAAATAAAGGCACCGCCTCCAATGCACAAATCATGTTTTTGGTGTTGCATACAAGCGGGTTGGTATTGATACCACTTTCTATTTTTACATACAGGATTTCTGTTGGTTCCCATGATGCGACAAGTGTTTTTATTCCATGTGTACTGGGTACTGTTATAACAACGCTGGCTTCAATCATTGTTGTTGGTATAAAACAAAAATTAAAATGGGATTTTGTTCTGGTTGCCTGGATGATGGGTTTAATCGCTATAGTTGCAGCGCTCATGTTTGGTGTTTATTTTATGGGGCCGGAAACAAAACATATTTTTAGTTCTGTTGCCGGCAATCTTGTTTTATTGGTCATCATCGTTGCTATTATCATCGGTGGTGTGTATAAAAAAGTTTCAGTGTTTGATGCTTTTATTGATGGTGCAAAAGAAGGTTTTGATGTTGTACTGAAAATTATTCCTTACCTCGTAGGCATGCTTGTAGCTATCCGTGTTTTCCGCGATAGTGGCGCATTGAATTATATCACCGATGGTATTGCATACCTGGTAAGATCAGCAGGATTGAATACTGATTTTGTGCCTGCTTTGCCCACAGCAATTATGAAACCATTCAGCGGTAGTGGCGCCAGGGGAATGATGATTGATGCAATGAAAACTTATGGCCCTGATACTTTTGTAGGTAAACTCGCCTGCACTTTCCAGGGTTCCGCAGATACTACTTTTTATATCCTTGCTTTATACTTTGGTAGCGTAGGAATTAAAAAAGTCCGTTATGCAGTATGGGCTGGCCTCGCCGCAGATATCATTGGTGTAATTGCAGCTATCATCATCGGCTATATTTTCTTTAAATAAAAATCAGCCGGCAATAAATTCATTGAAACTTTTTGCCGTTAATAACGTACTATGCATTTGCGAAACTTGCAAAATACAATTATCTTAAGCTGAATTCCTGCCGGCATTAATCAAACCAAATGAACAACGCATAGCCAACTTCTCATACTTTTCTTTAAAAGGTGAATCTTTCTTTTCGCGAATTTGCATCAATGCATATTGCTGGATTGTTGCCAGTGGCAAAACAATGCGTTCCCGCATCTGCACACTTGATTGTTCCACTGGATAATCGGCCATTAATGTATCGTGCCCTGAAAGTTTTTTGATATACTCAACCGTAAGATTATACTCATTATTCATCATGTTCCACATTTTGCCATACCGTGGATTATCTGACAGGTATTGCGTTAATGGAAAATAACATTTCATCATTGCCATCTCACAATTGTCAATGAGTGTTTTAAAGAATAATGAATTCTTGTACAAAGCCTGCACATGTTTCCACTTATGATTGGCTTCTGCTTTTTTCAAAGCTGTACCCACACCATAATAACCTGAAACATTTTGTTTCATCTGGCTGAAAGAACCAACAAATGGTATGGCACGCAGGTCATTCAAAGTAAGCGTAGATGCTTTACCACGTTTGGTGGGCCTGCTACCGATATTCGTTTCAGAGTAAAAACGCAACGCACTGATTTCTGCGAGGTAATCCACAAAAACCGGATTGTTTTTTAACTGCAGGTAAGATTCGTAACTGTCTGCTGATAACTGCTTCAACAGTTTTTCTTCGCTGCCTGATAAAGTATTTTCTTTTGCAGAAAACAGGTCATTTGAAATACCGGCATTGAGCAATTGTTCAATGTTATATTGTGCAGAATCAATGGTGCCAAAATTTGAACTTACTGTTTGTCCTTGTATGGTCAATTGTATTTCTTTATTTGAAATCTCCTGTCCCATTGATGCATAAAACTTATGCGTCTTGCCGCCACCCCGTGCAGGAGGGCCGCCACGACCATCAAAAAATATTACATCAATGCCATATTTCTTTGAAACACTTGTCAGCGTTTCTTTGGCTTTATAAATACTCCAATTGGCCATCAAATACCCACCATCTTTTGTGCCGTCAGAAAAACCAAGCATGATGGTTTGTGTATTGTTGCGCAATTTCAAATGTTGGCGGTATGCAGTATTAGAATATAATTTTTTCATTACAGCAGATGCATTGATTAAATCATCAATAGTTTCAAACAATGGCACAATGTCAACAGCTATTTCTTCTTTTTTCCAACCAGACAGCAGAAACAGTGCATATACCTGAATCATGTGCAACGCATTCTCGCAATGACTGATGATATACCGGTGACAAGCCTCCTTGCCATTATTTTTCTGTATTGCCCCGATTGCATCTGCAGATTGAAGTGTGTCAGCAAAAAGTTCGTTACCATCAAATGATACTTCCGTCTTTTTCAACTTTAGCAGTATATCAATTTTTTTGTCTTCATCGAGGGATGAATAATTAGCTGGTAAAATCTTTTGTTGTACCAGAGAATCAAAAAATTTATTGTGAATGGAGCTGTCCTGCCTTATATCGAGCGATGCAAAATACAAACCAAAAATCCTGCATTTGAAAATCAGTTTATATACATCTTCAATAAATAAATTATTGTTCTGGCGAAGAACGATTACAATGTTTTCAAGGATGTCAATTATTTCTTGTTGCGTTATTTTATCTGATACATTATTATAAAGGTTATCATACAACCGTTTTTCCAATTGAGTGATGAGTTCACTGGCGCCTTTAAATGTAAGCCTGCGTTTCAACCATCTTGCATTTTTATGATAAGAACGTAAAATGCCAAAACGTAATGCTTCCGCTACTTTTAAAGTAACTGCTGTTGTTACAAAAGGATTACCATCCCTGTCAGCGCCTGGCCAGAAACCCATTTGTATCAATGGATGTTTTACCTGTATTGATTCGGAAAATTCATTCTTAAGAATTGACATGATATTTCCAGCAGCATCATAAAAAACGTTCTCAAGAAACCATAATAAACTTAACGCTTCATCATAAGGCGTTGGTTTATGTTTTTTTAGAAATGGTGTCCGGCCCAACTGTTGCAGATAAGTGTTCACCAATTCGGTATCATCTTCTTTTAAAGCTTTTGCAAGGTCATTGATGATGCCGAGCACTTCACCTGTATAAAACTGAGTAGGGTGTGCAGTCAACACAATCCGGACTGCAAAATCATTCAGTTTTTTTATAAGCTCTTTTTCTTTGTGCATTTGACCCGTTTGCGAACAAAGTTGTTTTATTGTCCCTGGTCCATTGGTGTCATTTACTTCTTTGAATGCTGCATCTTCCAATGCATCAAACAAAACAACTTGTCTTTCGACGTATTGCACAAAACGGAATAATAAATCAATTCGATCTGCTTCTTTTTCATAAGAAGTGTTTTGCCTTAAAAAATCATTGATGATTTTGGAAGGACTTTGTTCCTTTCCAAAACCCTCCTCGCATTGCAACAAAAACAGTGAAAGTAACACACCGGTTTTTTCAATACTGTGAAAGGGTAATGATGTAAATAAACTGTTGTACAACTGGAATTTTAAGGCAACATGATTCTTAAACTCCTGTAACGCTACTGAAGATGCCTGGCTCATAATTGCGCTAAAAATATAAAATTTTTTGCAGTCACATTTATATCAATTTATAAAATGTTGAAATGATATTGCAGACTTGCTTTGGCAGCAATATAAATTTTTTTGTATCCGTTGATGCGAATCCGTTTTTCAAAAATGGTGGCAGGTTTCAGTTTTTTAATTTTTTTAAATAATGACAAATAATACCTGTAAGCGACAAACACTCCCAGTCTTGATTTGGCTGGCAACATCATAATACCTTTATAGGCATTGTCAAAATCATTTTGTATATCAGATTCTATTGCACTTTTTTGTTCTGCATTAAACTGGTTAAAATTGCAGTTTGGAAAATATATCCTGTTGAGCAAATCATGATCAGATTTCATGTCTCTTAAAAAATTCACTTTTTGTAAAGCTGCTCCAAAACTTTGGGCATATTTTTTTAATTGTTCATAAAGTCCTGTATCGCCATTGCAGAATATAGTCAAACACATCAACCCAACCACTTCTGCGCTTCCATAAATATATTCTTTATACAAATTTTCATCGTAACATACTTGATCCAGGTCGGCCTGCATGCTTTTGAAAAAAGCATCTACCAATGTTAGGTCTATCTGGTATTTATTAATAGTGCGTTGGAAGCTGTGAAGGATGGGATTTAAGCTAATACTTTGTTGTATGGCAAGATAGGTTTCTTTTTGATAAGATGCCAGCAACTGTGCTTTGTCAAAAGAATGAAATGAATCCACGATTTCATCAGCGAAACGAACAAATCCATAAATATTCCTGATATCTTCACGATAATCTTTATGCAACAATCTTATGGCAGTTGCAAAAGAATTGCTGTAATTCTGCACAGTGATTTTACTACATTGGCTACTTGTTTTATGAAAAAGCGCTATCATCAGTTTCTGCCTGCAATATTAATCATACTTCATAATGGATAAAAAAACGGTTAATATTTTTTAGTTAATAGTATTGGTTGTTCAATATTATGCACTCAATGATTTTTATTTTTTCATCATTTTAAAAAGCAAAAGCCTTGATATTTCTAACAAGGCTTTTTGTAATTGTTAATATTATTCTGTCTATCCGTTTTGAAAATTACCAAACTACTAAGCGAAATGGGTTAAATGTAAAATGTATTGCAAAAAAGCGGGTTGTAAAGCATCTTATTATCATATAAATTATTCGTTTTTTATTCTGCCCCGTCAGATTTAGCTCTTGCAATTGCATATTCACCAACTCTTTTGCCTGCAACCATTCCGGAATCGCAATCCATTTTTGTGTGGATGCCGGCTATAAATCTCGATTGTGCAGCTTCTGCAGAAAAGGCTTCATATTTCCCTGCATTTGCCGGAATGATATGTCCTAAAATTGTTGAAGCTGATTCGCTGAATGTAGAATGCCCTGAGATGTATGAAGGAAAATTTGGAATACCCGTCAGTGTTTTTATTGAAGGTATTATTTGCGTTGGCCGCGGGTTGAAATAAAAATATTTTGTATCCCAACAAACAATTGCTGCATCCATTTGCCCCATGTTGAGCAATGCCATATTACGTGCCCAACGTACTTCACTATAATTTTGTTGAATGAAATCTTCGGCTGCAATTGCATTCCAATGACCTGTTGGCGTGTATGTTCCAACGCCATCTGCCCAATACTGCACAATTCTTTCCTGTTCCCTCGTTGGATTTTTTATTTGTTGATATGCGTCCTGGTTTTGTTCTAAAAATTCACCACTTTCTGTTGAGAAAGGATAGCCAGGGCGAATTAATGCTATCGTTGACGAATCAAACAAAAATGGTAATACACTGCCAAATAATGGCAACATAGGTGGGCGCTTGGGTACTTCAAGACTGTACCAGGGAGTTTCACCTCGTGCTGATGTGTTTGTTACAAATGAATTCCATACATCAGGGTTTCCACCTGAGGTGCCTGCATGGTCTGCTTTTGCCCGGGCAGTAAATAAAGCAGCAATCTGCCTGCCCAAAGCTTCACCTGCTGTAATATCTGAGCGTGTTGCAGCGCCGCTTTGAATTGCTGCTAATTCTTCAGCTTCTACTTTTTGCTGAATGTTTGCAATTTCTGTTGGAAACATCATCTTCATTATTTCAGATGTTACACCTGCCAGCACTGCCGCTTCTGATGGATATGACGGTAAATCTGATTTACCATTGATTGCATTGATTGCACCATCAACAGTATAAGGTGCAGGTTGGTTGTACAATTTTTTAAAATGCCAGCATGTAACAAGTGCATCGTATTGTGCTGCGCTTAAATATGCAAATGCCCTTGCCGCATAAGGTGGATTTGAAAATGGAAACTCCGGATAATTAAACGGGTTGGTTGCACTCGGTGCAGGATATGTTCCGTCTTCCAGTTGATAAGGCGGAAGATTGTGTTTGGCTACCAGTTCACGCATGATTTCATTCCATCTTAATACACCTCCGGCTCCCCAATATTTGATTTGATTTAATTCAGCATCACTTAAACTTTGCTGGTAACCTTTTATTTCGTTAAGATCAGCAAGGTAAGCTGATGAATTTGTAGCAGGTGGTGGCGCAACTGAAAAGTTATCAGGGCTTGAAACCAAAACAGTTTTCCATGTTCCTGCATTCAGATCCTGAGAAACTGGATTTAATGCAGGCAGGTTATCTGTTCTTTCAACAATATTTTTTGAACAAGATATATACAACACAGAGCTTATGATTGCTGTTGTTGTTATGATTGAAAATATTTTTTTCATTTTATTTTTTTTATGATGTTTAATTTATTGTACACAGTTTACAAGTGTGTGGTTGATTATTTTTCTTATGTGATAAGGGGAAAATATAAAACACAGATGCATTGTATTCTGTTGACTGACCAATATTTCTGCCGTGCAACAAATAACTGCTGCCAGCTTCAATTGAGAGTGCAGGAAGTTTTTTAGGCACATATTTTATATGAACACCAGCAATACTTGCATTCATGCGGTTGCTTGGAAATGGCATATCATTTCTGCGGATATCAAAACCACCCAATGTATTATTCTGACTGAAGAATGCTTCAGCAATCACACGAAAACTCCTGTATCCTGTTCTCACATTGAAACCTGCCATGTCTGGCATTTCCACTTCGTTTGTAATATGCATTTCTGTTGTATAATATGAAGTGCGGTCAATATGAATATTGTTTCTGTATTGATAAGTGCCGGAAACAGTTGCAAAAAATCCGTGGTGCTGATAGTCAAACATCAATCTTGCTGATGCTGTGGTGCTGTGCAAGCCCAGCGACAGTGGTAAATAATCAGCCTGGTAATTGCTGAGTGGTGTTGAAAACCCCGCTAAGCCATAAACAGAAAAAAGTGATTGCTTACCTAACTTTTTTTCTATTGGCATCCATTTTAACCATAATGAAAGATCTTGAATACCACTTGAATTGTGTAGCGTGCCTGCGGATGCTTTTGTGCTGATATAAGGAGCACCAAATAAAAAGTTTAACCGGTCTGTGATTCCATAAACACCCATAATACTATATGTATTGGTAGAAACAGTACCGATGTTGTCGTTATCTCTTTTCAAAGTGCCTTCCCAATATTTGTTCCAACTGCTGTGGCTGAAAGTAGGGCCTACACAAAGATTATGTTGACCCATCATGATGGCATCCATATCTGTTTGTGCCTCGGCGGTTATTTGAAATAATGCAAGTAATGCTAACGCAAATACATTGCACTTAATAAAAGTTTGCATTGTATAAAAATATGTTGTGATTAATCAATAATAATAATGAATAAGCCTGCTGTTGATAACAGCTTTATATAACCAGCATAAACAAAGCTGGAATTAGTTTTAAGTATAGGAAATTAAACACGCGGAGGTCTTTCAGGAATTTGGGTTTCTCCTTTTTGAAGATATATAAAATTGTTTTCGGCGTAAATTTTATTCAGTATGTAATTTGAAAAGCTAATTGAGGAAATATCTGTTTTAATATAATCGCTCATTACAAGTTTAAAAGCAGCATTATTTCCGCCGGATTTTTTTGAAGCGTTATTCTGAAGGTCAATTTGGTTTTTAATAAAATCGTTTTCTGCAATTTGCAAATCCATTTTCTTGGTATCGGGCAAACACATTAATACCAGGTTGCCCTGGGATATTTTTTCTTTTACATAATGATAAATTTTTCCGTTCAGCGCAATGACGCCATCCTTTTTTTCAAATTTTTTTGTATCACTTAAGTATGGCATTGATAAAGGTACGGTGATGGTGATGAGCTGTGATTCATCATAATCATCCTTGTCTATCTTAGCTGACAACTCTCTTTCCGCGTTCAATTGTAATGTATAAAACATCAGCCTGTAACCAATAAAATTATACAGGAGTAAAATAAGTAATAGTATGGTTGCCGCTTTCTTCAAAAGACACCGGCAAAATAGTGAAATATTAATTAGTTAGAAAACTTTGTCCTGATTAATTTTTACTTTGTTTTATAGTTATTTCCACTACCATCCGGACTTTTTTTAAAAACACAGGATAATGTCCATGAAAGTATTGATTTTACTACATTATTAAATATACTTTTTGGAATAAAAGTCTCCTATCAGAAACTAAAAGATTTCTGACGATTTGGCTTATCTGGTTTTCCTCTTGCCCTTACTGCTCCTTCTTTAATTTGGTTGCACACATA
>JAFDXI010000094.1 GCA_018268035.1 Bacteroidota bacterium
AACCTCCTAATCCTGAGCAGAATCCGGTTATACAGGGTTTATTATTTTAAATCAGTTTTTGGCAGCCTGTAACTCAATAGAATCAATAATTTTATTTTAGATTAAAAACGTTTAGGACAGTATTGCCTGGAAATGTTTGTTTGTTTCTATGTTTAAACCGATAAAATAATTCAATAAAAATCATGGTAAGTAAAAAGCCTGCGAATTAATTAAAATAAATCCTGGTTGATAAATTGAAAGGCACGAGCTATTAAAAATCAACTCAACAATAACCCTTTTTGCAATTCGAAAATATTTTCCTGAAAAAATGACTTTATGTTGAATCTTATTTTTTGAATGTGAGAAGTGGTTTCTTTAACATTAATTCAAATCAAATTATTGAGGATGATATTATATTTGCCTGTTACTAACGGTTGTTAGTGTAAATTTATCATTTATGGAAACAGCAATTGCCAAAAAGAAGACACCTGTTGTACAGGAAGATTTTTTGCCCTTACAGGGAACAGACTATGTGGAATTTTATGTTGGAAATGCCAAGCAGGCAGCACATTTTTATAAGTCGGCTTTTGGTTTTCAAAGCCTGGCATATTCAGGCCCTGAAACAGGTGTGAAAGATAAAGCCAGTTATGTAGTGCGGCAAAACAAGCTGACATTTGTGTTAACAACACCATTGGTAAAAGATAACAAAATTGCTGAGCATATTTTTAAACATGGAGATGGTGTAAAATTTCTTGCTTTGCGGGTGGATGATGCACGGGATGCATGGCACCAGACAACACAAAGAGGAGGTATTAGCTTTATGGAGCCTCAGGTATTGCAGGATGAAAATGGTGAAGTCATTATGAGTGGCATCCATACTTATGGTGATACAGTTCATTTGTTTATCGAAAGAAAAAATTATAACGGGGCATTTATGCCGGGATATAAAAAATGGGAAACAGAGTATAATCCTTCATCAACGGGGCTTGAATATGTTGATCATTGCGTGGGCAATGTAGGTTGGAACCAAATGAATAAATGGGTCCAATTTTATGAAGATGTGATGGGGTTCAGGAATATTTTATCTTTTGATGATGAAGATATATCAACTGAATATTCTGCATTGATGAGTAAGGTGATGAGCAACGGAAATGGATTTGTGAAGTTCCCAATCAACGAACCTGCAGAAGGAAAGAAAAAATCACAGGTTGAAGAATATCTTGATTTTTATCATGGCGAAGGTGTACAACATGTAGCGTTAGCTACAAAAAATATTGTAGAGACAGTTACTGCTTTGCAAAACAGGGGAGTGGAATTTTTAAAAGTCCCCACTACCTATTATGATGACCTGCTCGAAAGAGTTGGCACTATTGATGAAGATGTTGAGCCACTGAAAAAATTAGGTGTTTTGGTTGACCGGGATGATGAAGGTTATTTATTGCAGATATTCACCAAACCTGTTGAAGACAGGCCTACTTTATTTTTTGAAATCATACAGCGCAAAGGCGCAAAGAGTTTTGGTAAAGGGAATTTCAAAGCATTGTTTGAAGCGATAGAAAGGGAACAGGCTTTGAGAGGAAATTTATAAAAGGAGATTTGTGATTAGAAAAATTTTTGATACAATTAAATTGTTTAACTGAAAATATTAGAGAGATAAATTCTATTAAAAGTAAAAGGCTGCAGATGCAGCCTTTTATTGTGATTGTGATGTGCCCGCGAAAGGAATCGAACCTTCACTCCCTTGCGAGAACCAGATTTTGAGTCTGACGCGTCTACCAATTCCGCCACACGGGCTTTAAAAAGGAGTGCAATGTTACAAGTTGAAATTAATTCTGCCAAACTCTATTGACAACATTTCTTTTTTGGAAAGAAAATATTCCTGATAACCTTGATAATTTTTTTCAAAACTTCACTATTGATACAGCAAAAATAGAAAATAGATGTGGCAAAATTTTAATTGATGAAAACACCATTCGTTAAAAATATTCCACCCGATAAAACATAAGTATGTATTTTTTACACATATTTGTGCATAAACGATTGTTATGGCTGCAACTGAACCAGTTAATGGGACTACATCAATTCAAAAACCAAGATTAAGTTTTGCTCATATCTTTAATATGAGTTTTGGTTTTTTTGGGATTCAGTTTGGATGGGATCTCCAAAGGGCTAACATGGGGCCTATTTATGAATACATTGGAGCAAAGCCAGAACAAATACCACTCTTATTTCTTGCAGCTCCGTTAACAGGTTTAATTGTTCAGCCTATAATAGGTTACATGAGCGACCGCACATGGCATCCATGGTGGGGCAGAAGGCGACCTTATTTTTTTGTTGGCGCATTGCTGAGTACAATTTGTTTATTCCTCATGCCCAATAGCGGCTCGTTGTGGATGGCTGCAGGGCTGTTATGGATATTAGATACTTCTGGCAATATTGCTATGGAACCCTTCAGGGCTTTTGTTGCTGATAAACTTCCCGATAGCCAGCGTACAATTGGTTTTGCGATGCAAAGTTTTTTGATTGGACTGGGAGGAACTATTGCATCTTCTTTGCCCTGGCTGATGTCAAATGTGTTTCATATTTCTAACGTTTCAAAAGATGGTAGTATTCCTCAGTCTGTGGAATTCGCATTTTATGTAGGAGGGACAATTTTCTTAACGGCTGTTTTATATACTGTGTTTACTACAAAAGAATATCCCCCGGCAGATTTATCCAATAAAGAAAAATCAAATGAATCAAAAAAAGGTTTTGCTCATGGCATAAAAGAAATCAATGATGCCATTATGAATATGCCCTTAAAAATGAAAAAGCTGGCACTTGTACAGTTTTTCACATGGCCGGGTTTGTTTTTAATGTGGTTTTATTATAATACTGCTGTGGCAAGAGATGTTTTTCATGCTGCAAATACTGCAGATCCGGTTTATACAAAAGGAATTGAATATGGAGGATTAACGTTGGCCTATTACAATATTATATCATTTTTATTTGCATTATTGATTCCGTTTATTGCAAAAAAGTTAGGAAGGAAAACTACACATTCTCTTTCTTTGATTTGCGGCGCTATTGGTTTGATATCTGTTCGCTTTGTTACACAGCCGTATGAATTATATTTCTGTATGACTGGAGTTGGTATTGCATGGAGCAGCATCCTTTCCATGCCTTATGCAATGCTTGCAGGCGCTTTGCCGGAAGATAAGATTGGTGTGTATATGGGTATATTTAATTTCTTTATTGTATTGCCGGAAATTATTGCATCATTATTTTTTGGCTGGATCATGGAACATTGGCTCAACAACGACAGAATGATAGCTGTGCAGATTGGTGGTGTAATGATGGTTCTATCAGGTATAATTTGTTATGTTACGATAAAAGAGAAGAAGAATGAAATAGTTGATGAAGGTGAAATTGCCTTGTTGGAAATAAAAGAATAATGAATAAATGTGATTAGTATTTGAAGTGCTGTATATGCCAAATGAGTTAAAGAATTTGGTTTCAAAATATTTTAAAATGAACATGATTAAAAAGCTTTTTTATTTTTTATTGCTTATAATTTGCTGTATCAACTTATCAGCGCAAAACATTGAAGTGTATCCGACCCATTGGTGGATTGGAATGAAGAACCCAAATCTTCAACTTATGGTTCACTCAGAAAAAATTGCTGATAAGATACCAATGGTTAAAATGGTTGCCGGCGGTGTTGAAATTGCTGATGGCATCACATTAAAACAAATTGAAAGGGTTGAAAACCCCAATTATGTTTTCCTTGATTTAGTGATTGATAAAAATGCAAAAGCCGGTGTGCGCACATTCAGTTTTGGTACTGGTGCAGGCACGGTGAAAATTAATTATGAATTGAAGAACAGGAGAGCAGGTAACGGTACCCTATTTGCGCAAGGCGTAAATTCATCTGATTTCATTTACCTGTTGATGCCTGACCGGTTCAGCAATGGTGATGTAACGAATGACCGTATTGCTGGCATGCGCGACCAGTCGCTCAACAGGGATTCTATTTTCTTAAGGCATGGTGGCGATATGCAGGGCGTCATTAATCATCTGGATTATTTAAAAGACATGGGTGTAACTACATTGTGGATGACACCTGTTTTAGAAAATGATATGCCCAATCGTACAGAACATGGTTACGCATTTACCAATCATTATAAAATTGACCCACGGTTGGGTGGTGAAAATGCATACCTGCAATTAAGTGATGAATTACATAAACGTGGAATGAAACTGATACAGGATGCAGTGTATAATCATGTTGGCTTATATAATTTCCTGGTGCAGGACTTGCCTTCAAAAGACTGGCTGCATCAATGGCCACAGTTTACACAAACCAATTATCGTGATCAACCATTATTCGATCCGCATGCTGCAGCTTCTGATGAAAAAAAATTAGTGGATGGATGGTTCACAACTGAAATGCCTGATTTGAACCAATCAAATCCACTGGTTGCAAATTTTTTAATTCAGCATGCTATTTATTGTGTGGAAGAGTTTGGTGTGGATGGTTGGCGCATTGACACCTACATTTATAATGACCTTGACTTCATGAACCGATGCAATAAAGCATTAACTGATGAATATCCTCATATTACAATGTTTGGCGAAGCATGGGTGCATGGAGTTGCGAATGAAGCCTATTTTGCCCAAAACAATATCAATACAAAATTTAAAAGTAACCTGCAGGGTGTGACAGATTTTCAATGTTTGTTTTATGGTATTCAGCCTGCATTAATGGAACCATTTGGGTGGACAAATGGCGTGAATAAATTATATTTCACTTTGAGTGATGATTTTTTATATACTGATCCAGCACGCAATGCTATATTCCTCGATAATCATGATTTGAATCGTTGGTATTCTGTTGTTGACAGTAATTTACAAAAAGATAAAATGGGTTTTGAATGGTTGCTCACAGAGAGGGGGATTCCACAAATGTATTATGGCGATGAAGTATTAATGGCTGGTGTTACTAACCCGGATGGATGGGTGCGCCTCGATTTTCCGGGAGGGTGGAAAGGTGATAAGGTGAATGCATTTACCGGAACAGGTTTATCGCAGGATCAGTTATCTGTACAATCGTTGATAAAAAAATTGGCCAATTTCAGGAAAAATTCTTCTGCATTGAAGACAGGGGAAATGATGCAATATATTCCAGTTGATGGTTTGTATGTTTATTTCAGGTATGATGATCACCAAACTATCATGTGTGTGATGAATACAAGCGATAAACCTAAAACTGTTGATTTTTCAAATTATGTTGAACGCACAAACGGGTTTTCAAAGGCTATTGATGTAATAAATCAATCTGTTTATAACATCAATTCAACATTTGAAATTGATGGTATGGATATGATAGTGCTTGAGTTAGGGAAATAAAAAAAGGCTGTCCTTAACATTGGAGACAGCCTCTTAGTAATTTTATTTACCGGCAAGAAATTCTTTGATCTTGTCTTTATGCACAATGGCTTCTTTAAAAGTATAAGCACCTGTTTTTGGGCTGCGAACACTCCGGATTACCTTGCTCCAGTTTTTTGCTTCTGCTGCGGCTTTCTGGTCTTTTGACTTAATCGCCGTTTTTGCTGCTTTTGCCATTTTATATTATTTGAAAATTTTTATTGCTGAAAGAATTAGAGGATTATGACTATCCAACTTTTTACAGCAAACTATTTGATTTCTTTGTGAACGGTTACCTTTTTTAATATTGGGTTATATTTCTTTAACTCCAGGCGTTCTGGTGTATTTTTCTTGTTTTTTGTAGAAATATAACGGCTGGTGCCTGGTAAACCGCTTGTTTTATGTTCGGTACATTCTAAAATTACCTGTACCCTGTTTCCTTTTTTTGCCATTGTAATTACTTTAAATATTATTGCCGTTGGCTCTTAATTCTTTAATAACTGAAGCTAACCCGCGTTTATTGATTGTACGGATGGCATCAGTTGAAACTTTTAAAGTAACCCACCGGTCTTCTTCAGCAAAATAAAAACGCTTTTTTTGAAGATTTGGCAGAAAACGACGTTTGGTTTTTATGTTTGAGTGAGAAACATAATGGCCACCCATTGGTTTTTTACCGGTTACTTCGCAAACTCTTGCCATAAAATCTTTTTTTGGGACGGCAAAGGTAATGAACTGTTGCTAAAAAAATACATACATTATGAAAGTTTTTGTAAAAACTGATTTTTTTCATGATAGGTTATTGAGTTCCCTGGTGAACTTCATTTAATATAGAATAATAAAACAGTGATTTGTCCAATAGAATATTTGAGTTTTAAAATGTTCCCTGATATTTTTTAAAAAATTTTAAGGCTCTTTCTCTTTTTAATAGCAGCGATTGGAATATTTAAAATCTTTGCTTTCAAAGCGCCTTCGGTAAGGTAATTACAGGTTTCGGTTGAGATGTCATCCCAAGTATATGGAATTAGAGTAAAATAATAATTCCTGTCGTTTGGTAAAGATGGGAATTTAATTACTTTATTTGCATAGACAGGTTCAGTAACAGAAGAGATAATTATTGTTGTTCCATTAGCTGCAATGTTTCAGGATCCTTGCCATTTGCATTTACTATTATAGATGAATCATTGGATGAAAATATCAAAACATACCCTCTTTTAGTTGCACCCGATGATGGAAAATCTGCATCGGTCCAGCTTACTGTAGTCATAGTATTGTTAAAATAAAAATGATATTGGGTTATGTTTCCTGTTGACAAATGGCTTGATGATGTATAAAGGCGAAGAATATTATTGCGAGAACTTTTATAATATTTTTCACTATTATTTAAACATTGTTGGATTGATAGAGTTAAAAAAATAAAATCATAAATCTATTAAATGTATAAAATTACTTCGAATAAACTGCATAGTATTTTAATACTTTAATTTTAAGATTTTTGTCTTTAAAATAAATGAGCTTTGATACTTTGAAGTTTTTATCATTGTCATAAAACCCGATAACACACGATGGACGAATGGAATCACCTTTGATAATGTCAACGGAAGGCATGCTGCTAAAATCGGGCACATGTAAAGTATCTGTTACATTCAATTGTTTATAACTGATTTTAATTAAATAGTTGAAAGTTTGATTTGTTTCAAAAACTGACACATTAAAGTTGTCAGTTGTTTCAAAGCTCTTTACAGTTTCTTCGTATGTTTTTATTGCATCTGGATTTACTGTTGACCTTACTGTATTAATTTTTTCATTTGATATAATGTTCGAATCATTAATGTTTTTTTTAGTTGTATCAGAAGAACAAGAGTAAAGTAATATTGATAGTAATAAGATTGAAAATTGCGTTTTCATTTATTTAATTAAAATTATTTAGTAAAAATAAAAAGAGGTTGCTTTTATCGGCAACCCCTTTTTAAAAAATGACAACAGTTTTTATTTTTTTACAATTGTAGTTGTGGCTTCTATTGGAGCTTTTTGTTTCATTATAGCAGCGTCATCCTTATGATTCATCTGTGCCAATGTAGGCGCTATTACCAGTGAAACAATACTCATGAGTTTAATTAGAATATTCATAGAAGGACCGGAAGTATCTTTAAAAGGATCACCAACAGTATCACCTGTTACAGAAGCTTTGTGTGGTTCACTTTTTTTGTAATGTGTTTCACCATTAATTTCAACACCTTTTTCAAAAGACTTTTTAGCATTGTCCCATGCGCCACCTGCATTATTTTGAAACATACCCATCAATACACCACTAACAGTTGCTCCGGCTAAGAAACCACCTAAGGCTTCAGGGCCCATAAGAAACCCAATAATCAATGGAGATAAAATGGCTATTGCACCAGGCAACAACATTTTCTTAATTGATGCATCGGTAGAAATAGCAACGCATTTTTCATATTCTGGTTTGCCTGTTCCTTCGAGGATACCAGGGATAGTTCTGAACTGGCGACGTACTTCTTCAACCATTGCCATTGCAGCTTCACCAACAGCTCTAATTGCTAATGAAGAAAAGAAGAATGGAATCATTCCACCTACAAATAATGCAGCTAAAACATCTGCATGATAAATATCAATTCCCGAAATTCCGGCAACTCCCACAAAAGCAGCAAATAAAGCAAGCGAAGTCAAGGCTGCTGATGCCAGCGCAAATCCTTTACCAGTTGCTGCAGTGGTATTACCAACTGCATCAAGAATGTCAGTTTTTTCACGCACATCCTTTGGTAGTTCGCTCATTTCTGCAATACCTCCTGCGTTATCTGCAATCGGTCCAAAAGCATCTATTGCCAATTGCATAGCAGTTGTAGCCATCATGCCGGCAGCAGCAATGGCTACGCCATAAAGGCCTGCACATTCATAAGAGCCGTATATACCTCCAGCTAAAACCAAGACAGGCAGAAATGTTGATTCCATGCCAACAGCAAGACCACCAATAACGTTGGTTGCATGACCTGTACCTGATTGACGGATGATACTTAATACAGGGCGTTTACCCATTGCAGTATAATATTCAGTTATAAGACTCATCAGTGTTCCTACAGCAAGCCCAACAAATATGGCACCTACAACACCATTGCTGGTGAAACTGATTCCTCTCAGTTCCATCTGATCAGGGAGGATATATTTTACAAGGGCGAAGCTGGCTATTGCAGTTAGAACAATTGAACCCCAGTTACCCATATTCAATGCTTTCTGTACAACAGATGTGCTGATACCGGCAGAATCACTGATTCTTACAAACAAAGTTCCTATTATAGAGAAAATAATTCCAATACCAGCAATCAACATTGGTAAAAGTATCGGAGCAGTGTCACCAAATGCTCCAGTGAGTATATCTCCATTAGGTCCCCTTACTTCCTGACCTAAAACGATAGTTGCCAAAATAGTGGCTACATAAGAACCAAATAGATCTGCTCCCATACCTGCAACATCACCAACATTATCACCCACATTGTCAGCAATAGTGGCCGGGTTACGGGGATCATCTTCAGGAATGCCTGCTTCCACTTTACCCACTAAGTCTGCGCCAACATCTGCAGCTTTTGTATATATTCCTCCACCCACACGGGCAAATAATGCAATTGACTCTGCACCTAAAGAAAATCCAGTCAACACTTCAATAGTCCTGATCATTCCTTCAGAGTCAACAGCAGCGCCTGGTGCAAAAATTTGTTTTAATACAATAAACAACCCACCTAAACCTAGTACTGCTAAGCCAGCAACTCCTAAACCCATAACAGAACCACCTGTAAATGAAACCCTCAATGCTCTTGATAAACTAGTTCTTGCAGCATGTGTTGTGCGTACATTTGCCTTGGTAGCTATTCTCATTCCAATATATCCGGCAGTTGCACTAAATACTGCGCCAGCTACAAATGATACAGCAATTGCAGGACTTGAATGTGGGTTACTCATTGCCATTACTCCAAGCAATAAACCGACTATAACTACGAAATATCCTAAAATTTTCCATTCTGATCTTAGAAAAGCCATGGCTCCATCCGCAATATGTTTGCTGATTGTTTGCATGTGTTCACTACCGGGATCTTGTTTAGCTACCCAATTAAATTTGATAAAAGTGTATAAAAGTCCGATTATACCCATAACCGGTACAAGCAAAAAGAAGGTCTCATTCATAAAACATTACTGATTTTTTGTGGTCGGCAAAAATAGGGTAAATGCACTAATGTTAAACATCCTGCTTTTTTAGCTGAAAATTATTTATCCGGTTCCCAAAATATTATATGAATTTTTTTTGATAGCAATGATTGTAGAGATTGTGGTGCCTGATATAAGTTTTGATAAGTTTTTTAATCTGCTGCAATATGAACCCCTTTATCTTTGAGGCAATTAAGAAACAATGATAAATAACTTGTTGGAAAATCTGAACGAAACAGTTGATTATATAAGAAAACACTATTCGGGTCAACCACTAATCGGCGTAGTGCTCGGAAGCGGTCTTGGCAATTTTGTAAATGACCTTCAGGTAGAATATGCGATTGAATATAGCATGTTGCCTAATTTTCCTGTAAGCACTGTTGAAGGACATGGTGGCAAACTTATTTTCGGAAAAATGGCAGGAAAAAATATAGTTGTTATGTCTGGCCGGTTTCATTATTATGAAGGATATACTCCGCAACAGGTTGTGTATCCAATTCGTGTAATGAAAATGCTGGGTGTTAAAACAATTTTGATTTCCAATGCTGCAGGTGGAGTAAACAAGTCATTTAGAGTCGGCGATATGATGATTATTACTGATCATATCAGTTTGTTTACTGTAAATCCATTAGTAGGAAAAAATATTGAAGAAATTGGTACGAGATTCCCTGATATGAGCGAACCATATAATAAAGAAATCATAAGTAAAGCAAAAAATATTGCAAACCGTTTAGGTTATGATGTGAAAGAAGGAGTGTATTGTGGTGTTACAGGCCCGACATTTGAAACCCGTTCCGAATATAAACTCATTCAATCAATTGGCGGTGATGCGGTAGGCATGAGTACAGTTCAGGAAGTGATTGCTGCTGTTCACGCAGGTTTGAAAGTTTTTGCTATGAGCATTATCACTGACATAGGAATACGGGATGAAGACAATATTATAACACATGAAGAAGTTTTGGCTGCTGCCAATGCTACTGAACCAAAAATGTCTGCCTTGTTTAAAGAATTGGTAAGAATGTTATAAGTACAACAAAATTATCTCCGATTTTGATTTCAGACTTATACATTTTTGATATTGCCCATCACCTTCATGTATGTTGATAAATCTTTATCACCTCTTCCACTTAAACAAATTACTGTTACCTCATGCTGATTAAACTGCAATTGTTCGAGTGCAGCTAAAGCATGAGCGCTTTCCAATGCCGGAATTATGCCTTCCTTCCTGGCAAGATTGAATGCTGCCTTTAAAGCATCAGTATCAGTGGCTGATAAGAATTTTGCCCTGCCGCTTTCATACAGATGTGCATGCAAAGGCCCGATACCCGGATAATCCAACCCTGCTGAAATACTGTGTGGCTCTACCACTTGGCCATCTGTGGTTTGCATCACCAGGCTTTTACTACCATGTAAAATACCTGTTTTCCCCAATTGCGTTGTAGCCGCACTCATGCCGCTATTGATGCCACAACCTGCTGCTTCCACTGCTATCAACTGCACTGACGGATCATCAAGAAAATGATAAAAAGCACCTGCTGCATTACTGCCACCACCCACACATGCCATCACTCGTGTTGGGTATGTTGTACCTTCTTTTTCAGGCAACTGATTTTTTATTTCTTCACTGATGACACTTTGAAACCTCGCCACCATATCAGGATAAGGATGTGGCCCCACAACAGAGCCAATTACATAGTGCGTATTATTGGGATTATTGATCCAATCCCTGATGGCTTCATTGGTGGCATCTTTTAAAGTTTTGCTGCCGCTTGTTGCAGGCATCACTTTTGCGCCAAGCATTTCCATGCGGGCTACATTAGGTTGCTGTCTTTCCATATCCACTTCGCCCATATACACGATACATTCCAGCCCTTTTAATGCACAAACAGTTGCAGTGGCAACACCATGCTGGCCTGCACCAGTTTCTGCAATGATCCTTTTCTTGCCCAAGCGTTGTGCCAGCAAAACCTGGCCGATAGCATTATTGATTTTATGTGCACCTGTATGGTTAAGGTCTTCCCGCTTTAAATAAATTTTTGTTTTGTATTGCTCGCTTAGACGTTCAGCAAAAAATAATGGCGTAGGCCTCCCCGCATAGTCTTTCAGTAAAGCATGAAACTCTTTTTGAAAACTTTCTTCATACATCAGCTTTAAATAATTATCACGCAACTCTTCCACATTGCGGTGCAACATTTCAGGTATGTAAGCTCCACCAAATTTGCCATAATAACCAAAAATATCCGGTTGCTTAAAACTGCCTTTGTTGTCAGGTATTGTTGTATTAATCATCCTTCATTATTTTAATTGATAATTGATAATTGTGAATTGATAATTGATAATTGTGAATTGATAATTGATAATTGTGAATTGATAATTGATAATTGTGAATTGATAA
>JAFDXI010000095.1 GCA_018268035.1 Bacteroidota bacterium
GCGTCTGCGCAGAAGCATCGAACAATAGTTTATACAAAAGCTTACGATGACCCATCACCAAACTGTTTAACTCGTGAGGCAATGTAAATACTACGTGATAATATTTTACCGGAAGCAGTTCCTGCTTTCTGGCTTCTATTCATTCCTGCTTTTTTACAGCGCCGCAGTTAGGGCAATGCCTGTCTCTGCAACTATGGTATTGATATTTTACATGACCACATTTTTCATCACTGCACTGATACACATGATAGCCTAATGCTGAAGTGCGGCACGTTTTTATCCGCTGTAATACCTTTTGTACATGAAGATTTTTATTTACAGCTAATTCATGTTTTTGTAATACCTGCTGTACCGTTGCCCGCGGCGCTGTATAAGATAACATAACACATTATTTTAAATTCTGATTAATGATGTTATTATCTTTTGCCACCAGCAAGGCATCATAAGGATTTATAATCTCATCTATGCGCCGTGAGGTCAGGTGCATGTACCTCATGGTAGTTTGAATGTTATTGTGGCCAAGCAATTCTTTAATAGTATAAAGGTCCGTTCCGTTATCTAAAAGATGGGTGGCAAAACTATGGCGTATGGTGTGTATCGTATAGTTTTTGCTTTCAAGCCCTACTTTTAGTAATGCTTTCTGCATCAGGTGTTGAATAGAACGTACACTGTATCTCTTGCCAGGCTTGTATCCGTTAAAGAGATATTCTTTGGGCTTATAAATAAGATAGTAAGCTCTCAGTTCCAGCAGCACCTGCTCAGACATAATGGTATAGCGGTCTTTGGCTCCTTTGCCCTGCACTATTTTAATGCGCATGTTCTTTGAATCAATATCAGCTATTTTGCAATTAGCTATTTCACTTACCCGCATACCGGAACTGTAGAGCAACATCAGGATAGTGCGGTGCCTGATATTTTGCACGCCATCAATGAGCTTCATCACTTCCGGGGTTGTCATTACTGAAGGAAGTGTAGTGGAAGGCCGCGGATAAATAACGGTAGGAATTACATAAGGGCGTTTTGCTACATGGCGCATAAAGAAGGAAATACTTTGGGCAGCCATTTTGCATTTTACCCGGCTGCATCCAAGTGTTTTACTCAGGTAAAGCAAATAGCCCATGAGCATATCTTCTGTAAAATCCATGGGATCTACATCAGGATAATACACAAAAATAAAACGAAGTTCTGCCAGGTAATTGCGGATAGTGAGTGGGCTGTAATGGCCTATAGACAAATACTGATTAGTTTTTTCCAGTGCCACAACAGCTTGCGGGCTTAATGATTTTTTTTTCCACGACTTAATAGTTTTTTGATTAAAAATAAACTACCAAGTTAGGAAGAATCCAAACTCATCGCCTGTACAGGCGATGTTGGTTCAACTCGCTAATTTATGATATAATAGGCAACATATCAAAGAGAACCTTTGCCACAATTTTTCTTAAAAGGCATGGCACAATCAGGGTCATTCCGGTATTAGCAGTTGAAAATAAAAAACCCCGGGCGTAAAAATACCCGGGGTTTCGTTTTTTCTTATAATGTCTTCAGCACATTATTCATATTTCTCACAGCTTCCGCGCTTTTGGCAAATGCGGCTTTTTCCGCTTCATTCAAATCAATCTCAACAATTTTTTCCCAGCCATTTTTTCCGATAACTACCGGCACACCCAAACAAATATCTTTCTGTCCATATTCACCATCGAGGTAAACACAGCAGGTAAACAATTTCTTCTCATCCCGCACAATGGCTTCCACCAAAGCGGCGCCTGCGGCGCCAGGTGCATACCAGGCAGATGTACCAATTAATTTGGTGAGCGTAGCGCCGCCAACCATCGTGTCTTTTACAATTTGTTCCTGCTGTTCTGCGCTCAAATATTTTGTAACCGGCACACTGTTCCAGGTGGCTTTGCTGATCAAAGGGATCATGGTGGTATCGCCATGGCCGCCCACCACAATGGCATTCAAGTCAGCAGGGCTGCAACCCAAATGCTGGCTCAACTGGTAGCGGAAACGGGCACTGTCCAATGCGCCACCCATACCAATGATCCTGTTTTTTGGCAGTTTACTCGATGTCAATGCGAGATACGCCATCGTATCCATCGGGTTGCTGATAATAATAATGATGGCATCGGGTGAATGTTTCAAAATATTGTCAACCACACCTTTTACTATGCCGGCATTGGTGCCAATCAGTTCTTCACGTGTCATCCCGGGTTTACGCGGCAAACCTGATGTGATGACCACTACCTGGCTGCCTGCGGTTTTGGCATAATCATTCGTGCTGCCAGTAACACGCGTATCAAAGCCAAGCAATGCAGCCGTCTGCATCATATCCTGGGCTTTACCTTCTGAGAAACCTTCTTTAATGTCAAGCAGGACAACTTCATGCGCCAGTTCTTTGCGCACAATGTTATCGGCACAGGTTGCACCTACTGCTCCGGCGCCTACAACAGTAACTTTCATTCGTAATTTTTTATGGTGAATTAAATAATTTCGGGTTGCAAAGGTAATAAAGCAGCTATGTAACTGTGCCAATTCCTAAAAAGAATAAAAATTTTTCCACTTTGTTTACAGTTTTACAAACGAAATTTCGAAGCTCAAAAAATATATTTTAGCTTTGCATGACCACTGAGAAATTTCATCTCTCCGGTCACCGGAAATAATCATTTTTTAACAATGCTGATAAAAACTAAACACAGTATTTCTGTGCGGGTTTTCTTTTTTTATTGATTAAAGTTATAATAGCAATGTGGCAGATTCAATCAATAATTAAAGATTCATGGTATATCATTGTAACAACATTCAACTATTGCTATTAAAAAACTATCAACTTTATAATTTAAGATATTAATTCATTTTTATGGCCAAATATATTTTTGTTACCGGTGGTGTAACCAGCAGTTTAGGTAAAGGCATTATTGCCGCTTCGCTTGCAAAACTTTTACAGGCGAGGGGTTTCAGGGTGACTATCCAGAAATTCGATCCTTATATTAATGTTGACCCCGGTACATTGAACCCTTATGAACATGGCGAATGTTATGTTACAGAAGATGGCGCTGAAACAGATCTCGACTTAGGCCATTATGAACGATTCCTTAATATATATACATCCCAGGCCAACAATGTAACAACAGGAAGGATTTATCAAACTGTTATTGATAAAGAACGTGCGGGAAAATTTTTAGGTAAAACAGTGCAGGTAGTACCACATATCACCGATGAAATAAAAGAACGCATGTTGCTGCTTGGCAAAGATGGCAACTATGACATAGTGATAACTGAAATCGGTGGTACTGTAGGCGATATAGAAAGCCTTCCTTTTATTGAAGCAGTACGACAGTTGCAATGGGAATTGCCTGATGGCGATGTGTGTGTCGTTCACTTAACACTGATACCTTATTTAAAAGCAGCCAAAGAATTAAAAACAAAACCTACACAGCATAGTGTAAAAATGTTGAGTGAAACTGGTGTGCATCCAGATATTATTGTTTGCAGAACAGAAGAAAGCCTGAACAACGACCTGAAAAGAAAAATTGCCTTGTTCTGTAATGTAAAACCTGAAGCAGTAATTGAAGCAATGGATGCTTCTACAATTTATGAAGTACCGTTGGCTATGTTGCGTGAAAAACTTGACATCATCACATTAAGAAAATTAAACACTACACTTGTTCCTGAAGCAGACCTTACAAATTGGAAAGCATTTTTAGACAAACTGAAATATCCAAAAAGCAAAATCAATATTGGCTTGATTGGAAAGTATATGGAACTGCAGGATGCATATAAATCCATTCTCGAAAGTTTCATTCATGCAGGCGCTATGAACGAAGTAAAAGTGAATGTGGTGGACGTTCACAGCGAGACACTGAACAAGCATAACATAAAAGAAAAATTGGAACCGTTGGATGGGTTGCTGGTTGCTCCTGGCTTTGGTTCGCGTGGTATTGAAGGTAAAATTATGGCAGTACAATATGCACGTGAAAATCATCTTCCTTTCTTCGGTATTTGCCTCGGTATGCAAATGGCAGCCATTGAATTTGCGCGAAATGTTTTAGGTATAGAAAAAGCACACTCCACAGAGATGGATGAAAACACCCCAGACCCGGTTATAGATAAAATGGAAGATCAGAAGAAGATTGAAAAGAAAGGTGGCACAATGCGTTTAGGCGCTTATCCATGTGAAATAAAACCGGGCACACTGGCACACAAAATTTATGCTAAAACATTGATAAGTGAAAGACACCGACACAGGTATGAGTTCAACAATAAATACCTGGAGCAATTTGAAGCACATGGAATGGTGGCCAGCGGTATCAATCCAGATACCGGGCTGGTTGAGATCCTTGAAGTGAAAGAACATCCCTTCTTCATCGGGGTGCAATACCATCCTGAATTAAAGAGCACTGTTGAAAATCCTGCTCCGTTATTTGTTGAATTTGTTGCTGCGGCAAAAAATTATAATGAATTGCGCAGCAATGTAAATAAACCTGTGCTGCAGGGAGAGATGATGTAATGGGTTTGTTGTTCACCATTACCATATTTTATTTCCGGCTGTAGTTAGGCGCTTCCCTCGTTATTTCAATATCATGTGCATGGCTTTCCCGCATGCCGGCATTGGTGATCTTTACAAAGCTTGCATTTTTGAGTTCATTCAAATTTGCGGCGCCGCAATAACCCATTCCTGCCCGCAAGCCTCCAACAAATTGAGCCACCACTTCACTCAGGTAACCTTTATATGCAACACGGCCTTCAATACCTTCCGGAACAAACTTTTTAATATCTTCTTCCACATCCTGGAAATAGCGGTCGCTGCTACCCTGTGCCATTGCAGCAATGCTGCCCATGCCCCTGTATTCTTTAAATTTCCTGCCTTCATAAATGATGGTTTCACCCGGGCTTTCTTCCGTACCTGCAAACACACTACCCATCATTACAGTATCAGCGCCTGCAGCCAAAGCTTTCACCATATCACCGGTATAACGTATGCCACCATCCGCGATTAACGGTACGCCTGAAGTTTTTAATGCCGCAGCAGCTTCCATCACTGCTGTCAATTGCGGCACACCCGTACCGGCAACAATCCTTGTAGTACAAATAGAGCCGGGCCCTATACCAACCTTTACCGCATTGGCGCCGGCTGCAGCTAATGCTTTTGCGCCTGTAGCAGTACCAACATTCCCTGCAATCACCTGCAGATTTTTAAAATTTTTCTTTAATGCTTTCAGCGCATTGATCACTCCCCTGCTATGCCCATGTGCACTATCAAGTGTAACCACATCAACACCTACATGTATTAATGCAGAAGCCCTGTCATTAATATCTTTTGTGATGCCAAGCGCTGCACCAACCAGCAACCTGCCAAATTCATCTTTCACAGCATTGGGATAATTGCGTAGTTGCAAAATATCACGGTATGTTATTAACCCAGTCAGTTTACCCTGTTTGTTTACTACAGGTAATTTCTCAATTTTATATTTATGCAGGATGATTTCTGCTTTTTTAAGGTCGGTACCATCAGGTGCAGTAATGAGGTTTTCTTTTGTCATTACATCGCTCACCTTTTTTCTTTTATCAGTTTCAAAACGCAGGTCACGGTTGGTGAGGATGCCAACAAGAGTTTTGGTTTTATCAACAATAGGGATACCGCCAATTTTATTTTCTTTCATCAGCCTCAACGCATCGCCAATTGTTGCATCAGTCAATAAAGTTATCGGGTCAATAATCAACCCACTCTCACTCCTCTTCACTTTCCTCACCTGCTCAGCCTGTTTTTCTATTGACATATTTTTATGCAGGATGCCCAGGCCGCCTTCTCTCGCCAATGCAATAGCAAGGTTGGCTTCAGTGACTGTATCCATTGCTGCAGACAGCATAGGGATATTCAGTTTTATTGATTTTGTCAGTCTTGTAGAAGTATCGGTTTCACGCGGCAGCACTTCGCTGTATGCCGGAACGAGGAGAACGTCATCGAAGGTTAAACCTTCACCAAAAAAACGTTGTGGTTTGGAAGAACTCTTTATTGTTGCCATGTGCAAAGATATATCTGCAAACTATTGCTCCAAAATTTTGATGGAAAGTCTATATAAATTTAATCTGAATTTCCAGGAAGAGTCATCATGGTGAAATAATTATGCTCATTCCAATTTCATCAATTCTTATTCATTTGAATGTTTATTCAAAATGCCCTTATCAAGGTTCTACAATTTTCAAACACCTCCTTTCTCCATTATTATAGTTTTAGAAAAAGTAAAGTATAAACCCTTTTATCATCCAATACATTGAGATAATAAGCCCCTGGCATCAACTCATCAATATTCCATTGAAAACTTTCACCGTTTACAATAACAGATTTCATGATATTTCCATACCTATCTGTAATTTTTAAAATATTTTGATTGGCAGGCAAGCCTTTTATGAAAAGTCTATCGCGAACAGGGTTGGGAAATATTTTTATTAAATTTTGTTTGTCTATGGATTTTTTATTTTCAGAAAATTGAAACTCATCTCCCAGGTATCTTGTTAATGCAAAAGCACTGTTTTGCCCTACCATCTTACTTGCATATCCTATCGCTACAATCTTACCATCAACCTGCAATAACACTTTATTGGCAGCGCTGTAAGTTCTTTTATAAAATGTAGTCACCACTTTAGCATCCTTACCAAAGCTACTGTCAGGTTTACCATCACTATCATAACGGGCAATGCCGAAAGAACTTTTTCCTGTAATAGCGAAATCATTTACCTCTCCTGCTGCAACTATTTTCCCATCAGGTTGTAGCGCAATGGAATGTATAGCATCATCATAACCAAAATCAATTAAGCTCAAACCGTTATCTCCAAAAGCAGAATCAATAATACCATTTACATCAAATCGCACCAGTGCAAAATCTGCATATTTGCCATTGCCGTAGCCTCTCCCGCCGACAATAATTTTCCCGTCCTTTTGTATTGCCATTGATCTCGGTTGATCTACACTTTCAATTTCAAACATTGTTTTTGCCACACCTTTTTTCCCAAATGAAAAGTCCGGCTGACCTGAAGATGTAAAACGTGATAAAGCAAATTGCACAGGTTCATTTATTTCATCAAGTGCATAACCTGCGATAACAATTTTACCATCAGGCTGTAGAGCCAATGCCCTCGCATCACAATATTTTGCCGGTCGCGTTATAACATAACCATGGGTGCCAAAGGAAGCATCAGGTTTTCCGTTTGCAGTAAGCCTCAACACAAATGCCCCCCACTTCGATTCACTCAACCCATAAGATTGAACAGAACCTGTTACAACAATTTTATCATTTGACAATATTACAATTGCGTTACCCCATATATCGTAATGATCCAGGCCAAATAAAAAAACACCATTATTTGCAAAAGAAGAATCAATTTTTCCATTTGATAAAAACCGCATCACAGTTATGCGCATATTGATACTGGTGTCATATCCATGTTTACCAGTATAGCCGGTAGCAATAATTTTTCCGTCATCCTGGGTTGCTATTGAATTGATGAATGCATCTGTATTTCCCAACAGGAAATTAACAATGCCCCCCTTACCAAAAGTTGCGTCCAGATGACCATCTGTTGTATATCTGGCTAAAGCATTTACGAAAATTGCATAAGGATCTAAAGGTCTTTGTGCGCCGGCACAAAGAATTTTTCCATCAGGCAGCATCATTGCTGTATTAAAATAAGCATGACCATGTACATCAGTAATTACTTTCCCACTATCATTAAATGAAAGATCATGTTTTCCAGCCTGAGTAAATGCAGTGATTGTAATACAAAAAAAATACAGGAAGCAGTAACTTTTTTTCATAACTGAGTATTTTATAAATTAATTCCAAATGCAAAAACAATCAAAAAACACGGATACTATGCCTTTGTTGAATACAAACAAATAATGATAGCTGTTATCATGGATTTGAAAAATATAATTACAGATTTTCTTATCACTAAAAAATTTTCACCTTGATAATTAGAATCTGATATGAAGTTAATAATATTTATTTTTCTTTATCTGAAACAATAAAAATTCCTTCTCTAATTTGTTCCATCATCCGATACCTGCGGCGGCACTAATTTCTTCTGGAGATAAGCATCGGTATGATCAATTTTTATTTCAACCCACATAGGTAAATGATCAGACATTTGATAGGTACGCCAGTATGTTTTATAATAAAGCGATTTATCTTTTCTATCTGTTCCTTTCTCTGTTTTATAATATGCATCTCCCATCAATGGGATATAAGTGGTTTCATCTGCTTCAGTAAACACAACATCATAATAATTAAAAATACCTGCTTTACCTGTTGTTTCAAATTCATTGGGCTTTACATTAAAAGCAATCTGGTCATAAAATTTATTCTGCAAAGCATTTGATGGCAGGTTTTGTAATTGTGGTGGCACCTGGAAACCGGCAGATAAAATTGCAGAGTAGGTTTGATCCTGTGGGCTGTAAATATTAAAGTCGCCCAACAGAATAAAATTATTTGACCATTCATACTGGTCGTCAGCTTTTTTTGCCAGCGCCTGTGCAATGCCAGAAATTTCTTTAATCCTGTCGGGGTCATTTGCTACACCACTGCCATATAAAATATGCACAGTGCAAAGAATAAAATTTGTCCATCCAGCTTTAAAACCGCACATATAAGGCGTCCTTGCCAATTGCTTTACAGGCTGATAAATTGTTTGCCCGCTTTGCGGATCTTTTGTTTCAAAAGGAGGCAACACCACTTCGCCGGCAAGCCCTCCGAATTTTACTTTTCTTGTATCAAATAAAAATGCAAGCCGCTCTTTATTTCCCTGCGAGCCTTCAGTAACATCGGTTACAATATAATGCCAGTCATTACCTAAAATGTTCATTAATTTTTTTAGTGCTTTCAGGTCTTGCCTCACTTCCTGAACAGCTATTATATCAAACTTTGAAATGATTTCAGCAATGTAATAAAATGCTTCATCTGCACGATCGCCATAAGCCGGAGAGTCAAACTCCCTTATATTCCAGGAAGCAATGATGAGGTTTGATTCCAAATGTTTTTCAGGAATTTCATTGATAAGTTTTGTCCTCAGTTTCAGCAACCTGTCAATGGTGCGTTTACCATTGGCTGAATGCGCATTGATGTTTTGATAGAAAGGCATGGTGTTTTTATTATCATTAAAAATAAATCATATTTTACAGATGGCTGAAAATTACTTCTATAAAATGAAAGCTGCAGGCTCTGATATGTATTCAGAAAATAAATAAACTTTTCTCCTGGCATCATCATTTTTATCCCCGCATATTTTAATTTTTAATTGAAAGCATTTTTCATTTGTATTTTTGTATTTCAATTGAATAAATTCTGACGGAACTATTGTTCCCTAACCAGGATAAGTATAGGAATGTCAGGCTTTATTTTTTTATAAATAGTTAAACTCTAAACTTTGTTGTGCTAACAACAACCAGCTAAAAGCTTTCAGCTGCTATTCCCCCCATTTCATATCTTCATTCTATGGAAACGATTTTTGATTATAACCCGACATCATCAGAACTGGATGAAATAGGAATAAATTCAATTACTTTAATGCTGCGGCACGGTATTGATATTCCTAAACCTGTATCAAAAGATGCATACATAGATGCAGTATCGCAGGATGATGCTTATTTTGATTTAGCGCTTTTATTTGAATTAAGAGGCCTTCAAAAACAAGCCAATAAATATTGGGCAAAAATCCCTGACCGTCATCAACAATATTTATTTGGCTTTGATGACTTAACAATATTTGAATAATATAAGAATCTGATTGATTTGTGAATTGCTTTCAGTATTTAAATAGCTTTGGTCTTTGACATCTTATCTGTTCAGGCAATGTATTTTCATTAAGTTGTGAATTGCTTTCAGTATTTAAATAGCTTTGGTCTTTGACATCACTCACTAATTTCAGTCTGTAAACAATGCAGTTGTGAATTGCTTTCAGTATTTAAATAGCTTTGGTCTTTGACATCATCAGCTTGTTTATAGGACGACCGCCTCTCGTTGTGAATTGCTTTCAGTATTTAAATAGCTTTGGTCTTTGACATCGCTTCGGTCAGCTCTCTATACAGCAACGACGTTGTGAATTGCTTTCAGTATTTAAATAGCTTTGGTCTTTGACATCTTATCCAACTTCAATCTATGGTGCATTAATGTTGTGAATTGCTTTCAGTATTTAAATAGCTTTGGTCTTTGACATCAAAGAAATTACCTGCAATAGTATCTTTTGTGTTGTGAATTGCTTTCAGTATTTAAATAGCTTTGGTCTTTGACATCATACCTGAAATTTGCATCCCGGTTCTGTAGTTGTGAATTGCTTTCAGTATTTAAATAGCTTTGGTCTTTGACATCCACACTGCTTTTATTCGCAACACCACAGCAGTTGTGAATTGCTTTCAGTATTTAAATAGCTTTGGTCTTTGACATCATAGCGCATCAACAACCTACGGCATTCTGCGTTGTGAATTGCTTTCAGTATTTAAATAGCTTTGGTCTTTGACATCACAAAGTAACGCCAGTCAATCCCCAGTCAAGTTGTGAATTGCTTTCAGTATTTAAATAGCTTTGGTCTTTGACATCTTATCAATAGTATTTGCTCCTACACCTGTAGTTGTGAATTGCTTTCAGTATTTAAATAGCTTTGGTCTTTGACATCAACTCTTTTTGAGAGAGAATAATTAGTAGTGTTGTGAATTGCTTTCAGTATTTAAATAGCTTTGGTCTTTGACATCGGATTGCTACAATGATGCAGGATGTGTGTTGTTGTGAATTGCTTTCAGTATTTAAATAGCTTTGGTCTTTGACATCAGCCTGGCATGTACAATGTAAATGTTATGTGTTGTGAATTGCTTTCAGTATTTAAATAGCTTTGGTCTTTGACATCTAAGTTTGTAATACAACGAAATTAAAAAAGGTTGTGAATTGCTTTCAGTATTTAAATAGCTTTGGTCTTTGACATCAAAATAAGTCGCTTCCGTTAACCCACGGTTGTTGTGAATTGCTTTCAGTATTTAAATAGCTTTGGTCTTTGACATCAACAAAGGTATGCAAAATTGCTCACGCACAGTTGTGAATTGCTTTCAGTATTTAAATAGCTTTGGTCTTTGACATCGCTCATTCATTAAATTAATAATGTCATCAGGTTGTGAATTGCTTTCAGTATTTAAATAGCTTTGGTCTTTGACATCACGAACTGTATCAAGTGCATTTGTCTTAGCCCCCTAAAAGACTGGACAAAAATTGTAAAACAATTTAGTCACAGTAAATTTAGGAACAATGAAAACAAGACGTCAATTTAGC
>JAFDXI010000096.1 GCA_018268035.1 Bacteroidota bacterium
TATTGGTGCAGTATTAGCAGCATTGTTGTTCAGGTATTTGTTATAATTCTTCGGTAAGAATAAACAATTGCAGATTCATTTTAATTGATCAGGCAAGTTTCAATCTTTGCAAAAACTCATCTTTTTTTCTGGTAGAAACTTCTACTTCTGATCCATCTTCCATCATCACTGTGCCACCAGATTTTTTTTGATATTTTTTTACAAGGTCAATATTGATAAGGTGAGATTTATGTACCCGGAAAAAGTTATAATCAGCCAATAGCTCATCAAACTCCTTCAGGGATTTTGAGACCAAGAGCTTTCTTTTATCCTTCAGAAATACAATAGTATAATTAATATCACTTTCACACCGGATAATATCAGTGATTTGCACAAATTCGCTGCCCGTTATGTCTGTAATACAGATACGCTTTGATGTATGTGAAAGGTTATAAAAAAGGTTCTCATATTTTTTGATTGATTCTTTTGCAGAAATTTTCCCTTCTATTTTTTTTATTGCACTATCCAGGTCATATTGCTCTACCGGTTTTAGTAAATAATCTATGGCACTAAACTTAAAAGCCTTCACGGCATATTTATCATAAGCAGTTGTAAAAATTATTTCAAAGTTTATTGCAGGTAATTGTTTCAGCAGGTCAAAGCCAGTTTCATTTCCAATTTCAACATCCAGGAAAACCAATTGCGGGTTGAATTTTTTTATGGCAGACAAACCATCAGTAACGTTTTGAAATGAACCACACAATTCAACTGATTCCTTTAATCCGGAAAGCAAAGCTTCAAGGCTCCTGATGCAATGCATTTCATCATCAATAATGATGGCTTTAATCATAAATTAAAAATTATATTCAACAGGAAGTTTTATTTCTGTACAAACACCTTGTTCCTTATCTTTTATACTGATTGAGGCATTTGAATTCTTCAATTTATTTATCATCAGGACCCTTTCATCAGTTATTTTCATACCAAGGCTTTTTGAGGTCACACCATCTTTACCATTCCTGGTTTGCAAAGCCATGCCCCTTCCGATTCCATTATCTTCAATTGTGCAAACCAGCATGTCATCTTTCACCATCAAACTGATATTAATTTTTCCTTCTCCTTCTTTGCCCTGGAACCCGTGCCAGATTGAATTTTCAACAAAAGGTTGCAATATCAGCGGTGGCACCATAATATTTTCCGGGTCAACGGATGCATCCATATTAATCTCGTAAATAAACTTATTATTCAACCGCAGCTTTTCGACATCCATATATAATTTCAATGCTTTGATATCATCAGCAAGTGTAACAGAGGAATTTTCAGAATTTTCAAGTATCAACCGCATCACTGCTGCAAATTTTTTCAGGTAAATTTCTGCTGATTGAATATCATTTCTCAAAATATAATCACCAATAGAGTTGAGTGAATTAAAAATAAAATGCGGATTCATTTGAGTTCTCAATACCTTCATTTCAGTTTCAAGAATTTCAGTTTTTAATACAGACTCATTCTTTGCTGTTTCAGCTTCTTTTTTTCTTCTATAAAAAATGAAACTAATTGCCGTAGCAAGCAGTATGACTCCCCCTGATATGAATAATAATTTATTCAACAATTTTTGCCTGGAAATTTCCTGGGATGATAGAAGTTGTTTTCTATCATTCTCTGTTTTGATGGCTGCTTCCCTGGCACTAAATTCATTTTGCATTTCAAGCCTTGTTATCTGCTTTTTCTGATCTTCAATGGACAATGAATCCTGTAACTCCCTTGCCTGCCTGTAGGCAATTAAAGCTTTATTGTACATTTTAGCTTTCTCAAAAGAACTGCTGATATCATTTAAAATAGTTATAGTTAATGAACGTGATTGTATTTCCCTTGATAACTGCAATGCTTTGTGCTGATGAAACAAAGCATTTTCATATCTTTTATCAACCGGTATTTTTTGCTGCAACAGGAAATTATCAGAACATTCAATCAACATCCTTCCCCAGGTATTTAATAGCAAAGCAGTGTTGTATTTATCTGTGTGTTTTTCATAAATCAACAGCGCATTATTGATGTTGGATAAAGCATTGACAAAGTCTTTTGTCCTGATACTTGTATAAGCAATGTTTGAATAACAAGAAGCAATTTCCCTTTCATTATTTAATTCAATATTCAAATTCAGCGCATCTATGAAGTATTTTATTGCGAGCTGATAATTTCCAGCTTCATCATTCAATATTCCTATGTGCTGGTAGTCGTGTGCAAGGTTATTTTTGTCGTTAATGTTTTGATTTATTTCAAGAGCCTGCATATAATATTGCATGGCTTTGCCAGGGTCATTTAATTCATGATAAACCATTCCTATGTTGGATAAGACCATTGCTTCATTAGATGGCATTTTTACTTTCTTATAGACATTTAATGCCATCAGATAATATTTTAATGCAGTTGTATAATCATTGAGTCTTAAATAATTGCCGGCAATACTGTTATATGAATCTGCTTCATCCACCGTAAGATTTATTTCTTTATAGAGTTCAATAGCTGATTGTTGATATTTGATAGAAAGAAAATAATTGCTTATATCATAATAAACATAAGCCAGGTTATAAAACACGTTGGCTGCACTTTTTTTGTTTCCTGCCTTTAATTGCAAATCAGCAGCTATCAGATACAATGCTACCGCTTCGGAATCCCTTCCAAGTTTATGCAGATTGGTTGCTTTATTTGTCATAGCTCCTGCAATCCTGGTATTGCTGTTGAGTTGCCTTGCAAGCGCTATTGCAGAATCAGCTGCAATTATTCCTTTTTCAGGATTGGAAAAACTATATTGATAGGAAAGGGTTTTAAGTAACTGATACCTTATTGTATCTTTTTGTGGATGACGGCCCAATTCAACTAATAAGGAATCCGTCTTGTTTTGTGCAACAATACTAAAAGTAAAAATTAAAAAAGTAAACAATAAAAGCGTTTTCATTTGGTAGAGTTAAAACTTATTTAAGTAAGATAGTGTGCATTTTGGTATATCAAAATAAAATAATTCCTGCGAATCCCTGCGATTTTCCGGCGAATAATAATTGGGTATTCACGAAAAATAAACAACGATATTTTGAACATCTTTGGTTCATAAGTTTACATAGTAACTGTAAGGGAAACGCAACTTATGAAAACTTTTTTACCATATTTTCTAATAACAGTTATAATAACTGGTTGCAACAAAGAGCCAACTTCTGAAGATATTTCAAGAAAAATATTAACTGAATACGTGTGCCCGGAAAATGCCAGGGTGGAAGGATTGAAAATTATTAAACAAACCGAGACGCAAAGCCTGTTGGGTAAACCGGCATTGCAACTAATAGTATCAGGAGAAATTGTTTGGCAGGATGGCTGCAATGAGACATTTGCTGTTCTCTCCAAAGGTCATAAAGAAGCTTTCAACAATATAAACATCATGCTCATAAAAGAAGAGGGTGAATGGAAATAAAATATTATCTCAAAAAAATTTTAAACCAAAAAAATAAAAACCATGAAAACTTTTATTACAATCAGTTGCATCATTGCTTTTGCAATTACAACAAACGCTCAAAGCAGCGGTGATTTTCGCAGTATTAAAACAGGCAACTGGAACGACAAAACCATCTGGCAGACCTATAATGGTTCAGCCTGGGTTGCAGCTACAGCATACCCGACAAATACTAACGGCAAAATCACTATTACAGACACTACCAGTATTACAGTCAACCTGAATTTAACAATAGACCAAACAGTTGTAAAAGCAGGTGGACAGCTTAATCTAAACTCAAATTACACTATCACATTAAACAATGGTGCAGGAGATGACCTCACTATTGATGGAATGCTTTATATGACTAACGGAACTATTGCAAGTCCGGGTAACTTAGTTATAAATGGTTCATTTCTCTGGAATGGCGGCTCTTTGCAGGTAGCTACGAATAATGGAGGCACCATCAACATTGAAGGAAATGTTTACTTGTATTCGGTTCTCACCAATGCAGGAAACATTAACTGGTCGAGCACTTATATAACTTTTGAGGGTGGCACTATCAACAATAATGGTATTGTAAATGCACTGACACAAAATTATTTGTATGATGGCAATGGCGGCACATTCAATAACAATGCTACTGGCATTTATAACCAGCTTGGTAATGATGGAACCATCAGCAGGATTACTTTCAACAATAAAGGGACAATGAATTTTAATGCAGGTGTATTCAATGTTGATCAGGGTGTATTTAAAAATACAAAGACATTGAATTTTGATGGTGGCAATTTTCTGAATGAAGCAACAACCAACCTGAACGGAGGCACAAAAATAACCGGCAAAGGCTCAATAACTCAAGCATATAATTTCTTAAATATTAATCTCACATTGACTTTACCGGAAGATATAGAATTTATCATTACCAATGGAAGTATTGCGGGATCTGGTTCGCTTACAACCAAAGGCATTATAACCTGGAATGATGGTTCAATTAATTTAGCGCTTACAATTCAAAACACTTCAGTTGTAAATATCGGTTATAACGAAGCCACCCTATACTCAACCTTGACCAATAACGGAACAATAAACTGGTTAAGCGGCTACATTACATTTGAAGGCGGAAGCATCATCAACAACAAAACTTTTAATGCTTATGGCAATGGATATTTTTATAATGGTAACGGAGGGACATTTACAAACAGTTCAGGTGGCGTATTCAACAGGTTAGTGGGCACCGGCAATTTAAGTAACCAAATTACATTTAATAATGCCGGAACAATGAATATCAACAGTGGCAAATTTTTTAATATTAATTCAGCTACATTCACCAATACCGGTGTATTAAATTTGAATAATGGTAATTTTGAAAACCAGGCAACTGCAAATTTCAACAGTGGCTCAACTGTGACAGGCAAAGGCAAAATAATCAATTCATATAATACAATGAATATAAATACTTCATTAACCTTGCCTTCCAATGTCTCCTTTGTTTTAACTTATAGCTCAGGTGCAACCATCGCCGGAACCGGCAGTTTAAAAATCAATGGAGAAATGTTTTGGCAAAATGGTGATATCAATTTACCAGTAACAATTTTAAGTAATGGGCTATTACAAATCAGTGGTGCATCCGGTTTATATTCTACACTTACCAATAATGGAACAGTTAACTGGCTTAGCAGTGATATTTATTTTTATGGTGGTACTATTGAAAACAATGCAACCTTTAATATTTTGGCTGATTACAGGTTATATAAATATACCACCGGTTCGTTTGTCAATAATCCAAAAGGAAAAATCGTCAAGAATACGCTAGGTACTACATTAGCAACGGTTACAGTAAACAATAAAGGTGCCATCAGCGGGACAGGCAAATTTGATTTCGGCACAGGGCTTTCTAACTCGGGCGTATTTGCGCCTGGCATAGATACAGCAACAAGCATCCTGACAACTGGTACTGATTATAAAAACAAAACATTGCTCATAAAAATGAATGGCACTTCACCGGGCATCAGTTACGACCGTTTACAAGTTAATGGGAACGTTAAATTCGGCAGTGATACATTGAGGGTAACAACAACCGGAACAATACCTGCAGGCAGTTATACAATTGTCAAATTTACTGGCACCAGGACTGGTACAATTAAAGTAAAAGATTTGCCTGCCAATTGCAGCATACAATACATAGCCAATAAAGTAGTGTTGAAAGTGTCAAGCCCTTTCAGCAATGATGATAATGACCGTGTGGCTGATAATGCAAAAATTGAAGTTAACAATACACAGTTTTCAATATTCCCTAACCCTGCTACTAATTCAATCAATATTAATTTCCCTTCAAAAAATAAATCAGCAACATTGCAGGTCTTTGACATACACGGCAAACAGGTAATACAAAAAATAGTTACACCATCTGTTGCCAATAAGATTGACATCAGCATGTTAGCATCCGGAAGTTACATGGTTCAAATCAGTGATGGCACTGATAAAAAATCAGCAAAATTTGTCAAACAATAATTCACAAAAACATGCACTTAAAAATGCCCTGGTTCACAGGGCATTTTTATTAACATCAAGTAAAAATAAAACCATGCGCATTGAAAACAATTCTTCCTGGTTAATTCAAAATTTTCACTACCACAACACATCAGCAACAAACCTTTTCTTCATACTTAAAAAGGCTTTCATTACGAAAGCCTTAATCATCATTGCTGCTTAATTAACCGGTATATCCTGATGTGCTGGTTCTTTACCGGGAATAAAAGGAATGCTTACCTGCAAAACACCATCAGTATAAACAGCATTAATGCGGCTGGCATCAACACTGTCATCTAATGTGAAGCTACGTTCAAAACCTCCACGGCTATATTCTTTTTTTGTCCAGTCAGGAACCGGCAAACCATCAGGTGGTGCATAAGAAATCACCAGCTCATTTCCCTTGTTTGAAACATTAAAATTCTCTTTAATGCGCCCCGGAGCAAACACCATTATTTCATAACTGTTGTCTGTTTTATACACATTAACCGGAGCCCTGAAAACAGATGCAATAAACGGATGCTGACGTCTTCCGTGAACGGCGCCGATAAAAGGCGCAAATCCATGTTTGTTGTACATAATTTATTTTTTTGTTTTTAATGATTAGTATAAATCACTTTCTGAATGTTGCAGACTATACAGTAAGGAAGACGAACTGGAGGAAAGATTACTTTAAATCAATGAAAAAATATTTTCAAAAGATAGTATGCAAAATTGTTAAGAAAACAACAGCAAGCACAGTTTTTCAACCTATTCATATTTCAGATTGAAATTTGAAAACCATTTCAAGGCTATACCTTTGCATCCATGCAGCTGGGTGATAAACAACAACTAAAAAAATATAAACAGTTTTTACAAAAGGCAGATAAGAATAAAGTGCTGAAAGCTTTGCCTGAACTGCATGAAGCAGCTTTTGAAAAAATCAATTGCTTAAACTGTGCTTTGTGTTGCAAAAATTATTCACCTCGTTTTAAAACGCCGGATATAAAAAGAATCAGCCGGCACCTGAAACAAAAAGAAAGTGAATTCATTGACAACTACCTGCGACTGGATAATGAAGGTGACTATGTAGTGAAATCAACGCCATGCCCTTTTCTTGGTGCAGATAATTATTGCAGTATTTATGATGTACGCCCATCAGACTGCAGCCGCTTCCCTTATACCAACGAAGATGTTTTCATCAAACGTCCACACATCACTTTAAAAAATGCAGAATTCTGCCCTATCGTTGATTTTGTATTAGATAAGCTGACAGAATAATTTATAACATTCATTCATTCGCAAATGCATTAACGTTAGGTTAATGCCAAACCTTCAATCATTTCACGTTTTCATGAAAGCAGTATACCTGATTTAAAACATGTTGCATCAACATTGCCATAAAAACCCAAATGTTCAAAAGGGATATTACAAAGTCTTTTAATATAAAATTAGCATCGGATATTTGCTGTGTAAATCCAAACATCCGTTATGAAGATTCCACAAGAACCAACTACATTGCTACCCGGAGTATATGATTTGTTAGTACAGGAATATGTTAGTTAGTAGTTTAAACAATTAATTTCCTTTTCAAATGCTTAATGTTTTTGAAAAGGAAATTCTTTTCTGTAACCTGCCTTTATTAAATAGACTAAAATACCCAAAGCTATGATGACAGAAGCCATCAGCATCATCTTCGCTTCAGTGGAATAAAAGATAAACAACCAAAGTGCAATAGCAAGGATAACCGGCAAAGGGAAGAATGGCATTTTCCATTTAAAAAAATTACGTCCTTTTCTTTTGTGCAACATTAAAAGGCCGATTGCCTGTCCAACAAACTGGATAATAATACGCATAGCAAGAATTGCAGTGATAACATCAGACAACTTAAATAAAAAACTAAACAGGAATGCAACACTTCCCAGGAAAAGAAGCGATATGTAAGGAAAGCTTTTTGTAGGATGCAATTTTGCAAAGACAGGAAAGAAAGCGCCATCTTTTGCGGCAGCATAAGGTATCCTGCTGTAACCTAATGTTGCAGAAAAAACCGAAGCAAATGCCACCCATAAAATGATGGCTGTAGCAACAATCGCAGCAGTAGGCCCTGCAATCACATTGATATATTCGCTGACTACAAAATGGCTTGCAGCAATATCATGTAATGGCAATACTGATGCAACACTAATATTCATCATCAGGTATAAAAAACAAATCACAGCAATTGATATAAACATGCTGCGGGGTATATTTTTCTCAGGTTTAATAATTTCACCACCCAAATGACAAACATTATAATACCCCAAATAACTATATACTGTTTTTACACATGCAAAACCAAAAGCTGCCGCAAATCCTTCATTCAATTCAATGTTATCATTGATGTGTTGCACAGGCATTAAAATATTCCCATGTATAACAGCGCCTGCAATAATCCAACCCATTATAACAAACACACCCATCCACAACAGCACACTTATTTTACCTATCGCTTCAATTTTCCTGTACAAAAGAAAAACAATGAGCACAACGACAGCGCCACTGACTATTTTGCTTTCCACTTCACTTAATGTAATGAGGTAAGAGAAATATTGGGCAAATCCGATTGCTGCTGATGCAATGACTAAAGGCGCCTGTATCATCGTTTGCCATACAAACAAAAAACTCATGGGCTTGCCCCATTTTTCACCAAAGCCCTCTTTCAAAAAATTATAACTGCCACCTGCTAATGGAAAAGTTGCGCCCAATTCACTCCAAACCATACCATCAATAAAAGATAAAACTGCGCCTGCAATCCATGCATACAAAAAAGAATATTGCTCATGCATTTTGTCCACCACAAGGCTCAACACCACAAACGGCCCGATACCTACCATATCAATCATATTGATAGCGCTTGCCTGTAATAAACCAATTTTACGGGATAACTTTTCTTCACTCATAAGCATTACAAAAATTTCTGTATGCAATGAAGCACAAAATTTTTAAAAAACAACATTTATCACAATGGTCATATACAATCATTCTGAATGCATTAAACCAATATCAATTTATCAATTGCTTTAATTTGCCGTATATTCATTTTATGTCAGAAAATATTTTTACAAACGAATGGAAGAACAGCGCGAATATTTATGAAGTAAATGTGCGCCAATATACACAGGAAGGAACCTTTAACGCTTTTGCCGCTCACTTACCAAGACTAAATAAGATGGGTGTAAAAATAATTTGGCTGATGCCCATTACACCTATCAGTCAATTGAAGAGGCAAGGTAGTTTAGGTAGTTATTATGCATGTAGTGATTATGTAAGTGTGAACCCAGAGTTTGGCAACCTGGATGATCTGAAAAAATTAATTGAGCAGGCACATTCATTCAACATGAAAGTGATTATTGATTGGGTAGCTAATCATACAGGTTGTGACCATCACTGGACAAAAGAACATCCTGAATGGTATGTGCATGATGCAGCAGGAAATTTTACAGAGATACATGGATGGGAAGATGTAATTGATTTGAATTATGAAGATAAAAATATGCGTGCTGCCATGATAGAATGTATGCATTATTGGGTTAAGGAAGTTGATATTGATGGCTTCCGATGTGATATGGCTCACTTAGTGCCGCTTGATTTCTGGATAGATGCAAAACAACAATGCGAAACATTAAAACATTTATTCTGGCTGGGAGAATGTGAAGTGCCCGCTTATCATCAGGTGTTTGATGTAACTTATGCCTGGGAATGGATGCATGCCACTGAAAATTTTATAAAAGGCAGCACAGATTTGCAAGGACTGAAAAATGTTCTGAATAAATATGAAGGTTATCCCACCGGCGCATTGAAATTATTTTTTACTGCCAATCATGATGAAAACTCATGGAATGGAACAGAATATGAAAAATATGGCAATGCTGCAAAATTGCTGGCTGTATTTAGTTTCACATGGAGTTGTATGCCTTTAATTTATAGTGGTCAGGAATTACCTAATCTAAAACGTTTGCGATTTTTTGATAAAGATGAAATTGAATGGGGCAACAGCAAACCTAAGCTGGAAGATTTTTATCAGCAATTACTACATTTAAAAGCCGGCAATAATGCTTTACATGAAGCTGGCAATGTCACAGTTTTACCTTCTGCTTTTGAGAATAACATCTTTGCATTTTTAAGACATTCGGATAAAAACAGAGTAATTGGAATATTCAATTTTAGCAATAATGAAAAATTGCAAATCACTTTATCGCATCCATTAATCGAAGGAGTATTTACCAATTTATTTTCCGGCATTCAATATAAGCTTGGTGCAGAGCAAACTTTTGTATTACAGGCATGGGAATATATTGTGCTGTACTTGTAAACATAAAATATGCAAACAATAAAAAAGGCTCCATTATTCAGAGCCTTTTTTATAATAGTTTTTAAACTGCTAAGACGGAATCACTTCACCACTGATGGTTAACTCAACCGGAAGTTTGAAGTTTGCAAATTTTACAGTTACTTTTTTTGTGAATTTCCCAACGCTTTCAGCATTGTAAGTTACTTTAATCACACCTGATTTTCCCTGCATGATTGGAGCTTTTGGATATTCAGGAGTAGTGCATCCACATTCAGCCACTGCAGTTTCAATGACGACAGCTTTGTTTCCTTTATTGACAAAAGTAAATTCTGTTGTTACAGGCTTTCCCTGTTTAACCTTACCAAAAGAATAAGAAATAGTCTTAAAAGTAACGGTACTATCAGTTTGAGCATTGGCTGAAAGAAAAAACAATGCTGCTATACAACTTAAAATGATACGCATTATTTACCTCCTGCTTTTTTTAAAGCCTGAGCAGTTCCATTAGCAGGTGCTGCACCATCTGGTGCCGTATAAGTTTCTCCATGGAATTTTATAAGCTGGCTCAGCCCCCCTTTAAAATATACTGTCACAACTTTATTGAATACACCCTGAGTGTAACCATTAAAACCAATTTCAATACCGAAATCCTGACCTGGTGCATAAGGTCCTGGTTTCCATTTAGGAGTGGTGCAACCACAACCAACTTTTACATCCTCAATAGTCACTGAATCACTGGAAATGTTTTTCATGGGCAAAGTAAATTCAGCAGATTTGCCATAAGGTATTTTACCAAAGTCATGGTCAGTTTCTTTAAACTGGATCACTTTTGTAATATCGCTTTCAGATTGAGGATCAGTTTGTGCAAAAAGTGTAAACGTTGACATTACACCAATCATTAATACTACAAGTTTTTTCATTTTTGATTATTTAAAATTTGCTGGTATAAAAATAGAATTTATTTCTTAAGCGCTTGTTTTGAAATTTTAAGACTTTCTTAATTCGACTGGTTAGTCTGTATTTTAACATCAAAGTTTAACCCTTTTACAAGAATTTTTCAAAAAAACTAACAACCGTAAGTAATTGTGTAATAATTTTGCCCTTTCTGTCATTAAACTTAAACTATGTCAGTATTAACTATGCCGAATCCAACTCAACAATTAAAGCAATTGGGAATCAGTAATGCAAATTTTCATTATCAGATTACCGCAAATGAATTAACTGAACAGACTTTACAACGCGGAGAAGGTGTCCTCAACAACACAGGCGCACTTTGTATCAATACTGGAAAATTCACAGGCCGTAGCCCCAAAGACCGCTTCTTTGTAATGGATGATGAAACTAAAGATGGAGTAAACTGGAATGATTTCAACCTTTCTATTGATGAAAAATATTTCTTACAGCTTCGGGATAAATTAATCAAATATTTGAATAGCAAAGATGAAATATGGGTGCGTGATTGCCATGCCTGTGCTGACCCTGCATATCAAATAAACATTCGTGTAATCAATGAATGTCCATGGAGCAATCTTTTTGCGCTCAATATGTTTATCGCTCCTTCTGAAAATGACCTGGAAAACTTTGAACCATCATGGCACATCATCCATGCCCCTTCCTTCAAAGCAGACCCAAATGTAGATGGCACAAGGCAAGAAAATTTTGCTATCATATCTTTTACACACAAAACAGTATTAATTGGTGGCACAGCATATACAGGAGAAATTAAAAAAGGCATTTTCACCATATTAAATTATTTATTACCCAAAAAGAAAAATGTATTAAGTATGCATTGCAGCGCTAATATTGGTGATGATAATGATGTTGCTATATTCTTTGGTTTAAGTGGTACAGGTAAAACAACTTTAAGTGCCAATCCTGAAAGAAAATTAATTGGTGATGATGAACATGGTTGGAATGGTAAAGGCGTGTTTAATTTTGAAGGTGGCTGCTATGCAAAATGTATTGATTTAAGTGAAGAAAAAGAACCTGAAATTTACAATGCCATCAGGCCGGGCGCCCTCGTTGAAAATGTTACATTTTTTGAAGGCACTAATGAAATTGATTTTGCCAGCAAAAAAATTACTGAAAACACAAGAGTAAGTTACCCGATTCAATTTATCTCTAATGCAGAGTTGCCAAGTATCGGCGGCCTTCCAAAAAATATTTTCTTTTTAACCTGTGATGCTTATGGCGTATTGCCACCGGTAAGTAAGTTGACACCTGGCCAGGCTATGTATCAATTCCTGAGTGGATATACAGCAAAAATTGCAGGAACAGAAGTAGGTATCACAGAACCTAAAGCTACGTTCAGCACGTGCTTTGGTGCACCATTTATCCCACTGCATCCATCACAATATGCAGAAATGCTGGGTAAGAAAATCAAAGAGAACAATGTTAACGTATGGCTCATCAATACAGGTTGGATTGGCGGCCCTTATGGTGTGGGCAGCCGTATCAAATTAAATTACACAAGGGCTATCATCAACGCCGTATTAAATGGCACCCTTGCAAAAGCTGAATTTCATAAACATCCCGTATTCGGTGTAAATATGCCAACATCCTGTGCCGGAGTACCGGATGAAATATTAAATCCACGCAATACCTGGAAAAATGGTAATGATTATGATGCACAGGCTAATAAATTAGCCGGTTTATTTATAGAAAACTTCAAGAAATATGCGTCTAAAGTTTCTGAAGAAATTTTAGCTGCTGCACCTGTTTATAATTAAGACTAAACGATTGGTAAAACAACAATAAAAAACTCCATTCGCTGAATGGAGTTTTTTTGTTTGGTGAGACTTCTAATCTTTATAAAAATCCTGTGTTGTTTTATTATTGATATATGCTTTTAAGCATCCAGGATAATTTTGCTCTTTACTTTGCCTTCCATCAGTTCCACACTTCGGTTAATAAAGCTGGTGAGCTCTTCGCCTTTTAATAATCCCTGAGAAAGCAATGCAAGGTCGGCCAGGTTGCGTACCTCTTTGTTACGCTTATCTTCATTTTCCTCTTTTAATATTTGTTGAAAAATAGGATGATTACCATTCACAGTCAGCGTTACCTCATCTGGCATTTGCGCATAGAATGCCGTCATGCCACCACCAATATTGGCCATGTCTTTCATCCTGCGCATAAATTCAGGACGGGTTGCCACTACAGGTGCCACATCAGCGCTCAGCCCTTTTACATCAACAGTTATATGCGTTTCTCCAATCTGCAAACCAAACCATTCTTTCAATTTCGCTTCTTCATCTTTATTTAAAACACTTTCATTGTTTTCCTGTGTGTCTATCAGATTATCTACAATATCAGCATCTACTCTTTTAAAAGTGATATTCTCCCATTTCATTTCCATGGTATTGATAAATGCAGCATCTACCAGTGTTTCCATCTTTACCACTACATAGCCTTTGGCCGTAGCAGCTTTTATATAACCATCCTGCTGCACCGGATTGGTAGTATATAAAATTACCTGTTTGCCATCTTTATTTTTTTGAATGGCTTCAGTTGCAGTTTTATATTCTTCGAGTGTCTGGAATTTTTTGGTTGCTGCATCTTCCATGATAAAAAATTTATTGGCTTTATCAAGGAATTTATCATCTGTCATCATACCATATTTCACAAACAAACCGAGGCTCTCCCATTTTTCTTCAAACTCATTGCGTTCTTTATTAAAAATTTCTTCCAGCTTATCCGCAACTTTCTTTGTGATGTATGTGTTTATTTTTTTCACATTCGGATCGCCCTGCAAATAACTCCTGCTTACATTCAATGGTATATCAGGGCTGTCAATCACACCATGCAACAACATCAAAAATTCAGGCACTATATCCTTCACTTCATCCGTTACAAACACCTGGTTGCTGTATAATTGAATTTTATCTTTCTGAATCTCGTAGCTCTGTTTGATTTTTGGAAAATATAAAACACCTGTCAGGTTAAAAGGATAGTCCACATTCAAATGAATCCAGAACAATGGCGTTTCGCCAAACGGGTACAATTCCTTATAAAAATTCTGGTAATCCTGTGTAGTTAAGTCTGATGGTTTCTTTGTCCAGATTGGAGTAGTATTATTGATTTGTTTGTCTTCAAAATAAATGGGTACCGGCAGAAAGCGGCAGAATTTTTCAAGGATTCCTTTTATCCTGTCTGCTTCTAAAAACTCCTGGCTTTCTTCATTGATATGAAGTACAATGCGGGTGCCCCTGTCTTCTTTTTCTACCTGGTACAATTCAAATTCAGGGCTCCCATCACAACTCCAGTAAACTGCCGGTTCATCTTTGTAGCTTTTGGTGAAAATTTCTACTTTATCACTCACCATAAATGCGCTGTAAAAACCCAAACCAAAATGGCCGATGATGTTTGCATCTTTATATTTCTGTAAAAAATCTTCAGCGCTACTAAATGCTACCTGATTGATGTATTGGTCCACTTCTGTTTCAGTCATACCAATACCACGGTCTATTATACTCAGTGTTTTATCTTCTTTATTAATGACGATGTCAATCCGCAAATCACCCAGTTCACATTTTGCATCACCAATAGATGCAAGTGTTTTTATTTTTTGAGAGGCATCAGTTGCATTGCTTATCAGTTCCCTCAGAAAAATATCATGGTCACTATATAAAAACTTTTTAATGATGGGGAAAATATTCTCTGTATGTACTCTTATTTGTCCTTTCTGCATAAGATTTATTTTTATTTAATCAGCTTCAGCCCGCTATTCAACATCGTTGTGTCACTCCCTTGTGCTGAATAGCTTAGCGCAGCTTCGGTTTTAAATTCAAGTCTGCAAAACAAAGAAAATACCAAACACTATTCAAATGACAGGATGGCAAAAATTTGTTTATTTTGCAGCAACTCAATTCAACACATGACACCATTAAACATTTTTTTGCACTATTTTGGCGGAGTAATGATGGCTTTGCTTTTCCTGTATGGCACACGCAATTACCTGATATCTTTAATAGCGGGTTTCATTGCCTTTTGTGTTTTTTATTTTTCCTTTGGCGAAGCAGATTTTGAATGGCAATGGAAAGTGATAGTCGAATCTTTAAAAAGCGGCGCAATTATTTATTCAATTTCTTTTGTAATCGGTGTGGTAATATACAAGCTGGTGCACATCGAACATTTTGGAGAAGAATCACACAAATAAAAAAGGTGGCTATGTGCAGCCACCCTTTATTAAAGCACACAAAAAACCTAAACCTAAATTTGTATATTCAATTTTCCGGATTGTTCACCCTTTCCAATCACAGATGTATTCAAAAAGTTTAATACACTGCCATTTGCATCATAGCTGAGCTTATAATAAACTTCCAGTTTTTCTTTTTTATCATTCACATTTGGAATAATGATTTTCTGAACCATTGGCTGATTGGAGTCAGGAAAATCCTTTAATTGCTTTGGCTGGAATTTGTATTGGAATGCAGTATCCCTTTGATTGCCCCTGATCCTTACAATAGTCACTTCCAATGTAGCTGTTGTATTTTCATAAGCCGGAGAACCATAGCTCGCCATTTTATACACTTCCAGGTTAATATGCTTGTTTACTTCAGATACCTGTGTTTTTTTCATACCAGGTGAAACTATAGCTGCTGTAACTAACAGTGCAGCAATTGCGATGATGATTAGCTTTTTCATATTTATATTTTTAATTGTTTTTTTTGATAAGCCTTGAGCCGCGATATTTTTTTCTTTGATTATTTTTTCAGTATTTATTTTTCCTGAAAACATTTTGTTTGTGTTATGCCAGAATATTTTCAAAGCCGGTACCAATTACTGTTTCATGAGAAAAAAGAGCGTTCCGGGCAATTAAACGGTTGTATAAAATGATGAATGGCTGAAAGTTTTTTATTGCTTATTTTCCACTGTACGAAAGCGGACAATGATTGAACGGAAATAAATTAAAAAAATGCACTTTCATTTTTTATCAAAAAAAACAAAAGCGCTAAATGTGTTTTATCACATCAATAAGAATGTAAATACAAAATAAAAATAGCAAGTTCAATCCTGATTAAGCCTGCGAAACACAAATCATTAAGCTTGATTAAGCCTGCTTTGCATTGCAGCAGCATTGTTGCAAAAAGATTTTACCAAAACCTTAAAAGACACCTAAATACTAAACAGCATTTATTCATAGTTATTTAAGAAAAATCCCTCATGAAGAATTATGATTTATCCGATATGATTAATAAACTTGAAAAACAAATTCAGTTTTTATATAATGATTATAAAGCCTTATTAAACAGGCATAACACTTTGAATGAGATCAATGAATTGAAACTGCAGATAAAACAGGCAGAAGAAACGCTCAGTCTTCAAAAAAGGATTCAGTATTTTACAGGCAAATAATTTTTTTACTTACTAAAGCTTTTCAATTCCCTTCATCTAAAAAGCCGCTTCTAAAGAGAAGTGGCTTCCTTTTTCTGTTTCTTTCAGCTTAGAAAAAATTCAAATAATACTATGTTGATGAAATGTTATTGAGCAGTTACTATGGGCTTATGTTTTGAAAGATCCAGTTGATGATTTATTCCTAACCGAAAAATATTCCTGTTATAATAAGTGGTGCCATTACTTGTTTGCTGGTACCAGTTTAAATATCCGAGCTCCAGTGAAAAATGATGAATGACATCAAAACCTAAGCCTGTATAAAATCGGTTTTGGTCGAAAGTGTTTTCAACAATTTTTTTCCCAAAATTTATCATCACTTCATCTTGTACCTTAAGGTTGACAATAGGTTTATTCTTTGTATTTTTTATTACCGGATAACTGGTTGTAACCTGGTAACGGCAACGGAAATTATTAAACTCATATCCACCATCCAGTTCATTGTTTTGTACCTCATGGTGGAATCTTGCTTCCAGCCTTAAGCGATTGCTTATTTGCAATTTACCTGCCTTTTGGCGGTTTAAAACATCAACAGTAGGTCTTAATTCAGGCACTACTAAATCACTGGTTGAAGGTATGTTTTGCGGACTATTCAAAAAAATACCAAACCCTGCACCTGCTTCCCAATTATTACCGAGATTATGATACAATATTGAACGGAAATGAATACTGCCCTGTGCACCCACTGGTTTAATAAACTGTCTTTCCTGCACATCTGTTAGCAAACGATAATTGTTGCTGAATTTGATATCATTAAAATATGCATACCAAAGCTGTGCCTGATGCTTTATGTTTTTTTGAGCCAACAGTTTTGAAGGCATGCATGCAAACACCATCAATAAAAAACAAATAATACGCAAGAGGTAATTTTCCTTAAAATGTCTGGCAGACAGTAGTTGGCTTTTAATAAAAACAGGTTTTAATAAAGCAAATATATAATTCCTATCGGATTAGTAGTTTTTTATAGAAAAAAAATTATTTCTTTTTTACTGTTTTTCCAGTTCCGGTTAAATGTTTTTTTAATTTTTCACTGCGTTTCATAATTTCTGCAAGCGTAGCCTGCTTCAACATTTTCACTGTTTCAGATTTTACATCTAAAAAAACAGACCGGATGCCGCAGGTTTCTTCATCAATACATTCTTCACAGCGTTCATAATATTTATAAGCCACACAAGGCAATAAAGCAATGGGGCCGTCAAACAGCCGCATCACATCGGCGATGTTGATTTCATCTGGTTTCTTATGAAGATAGTAACCACCTGACTTTCCTTTTCTGCTGTTGAGCATTCCTGCATGTCTTAACTCCAGCAAAATAGCTTCAAGAAACTTTCTTGGAATATTTTCACATTCTGCAATCCTGCTGATTTGCACAGGTACACCGCTCTTATATTCACGGGCCAGGTAAACCAATGCATTAATGGCATATTTTGTTTTCTTTGAGAGCATGTGCTATGGGTATAAAAAGTCAATCGCTGGCAAGATAATAAAAACTTAGTATGTATAAACTTTATAAGCCCATGCTTCAAAATCCATAATCTGCCTGTTACTGATTTTTTCCTTTTCCGAAGAAAATATATTGACAGGCTTACCATTGATGGTTGCATCATTGATGGTAAAATGCTGAGGCTGGTTGCTAAGATTTACAATGACCAATAATTTATTGTTTCCATTCTGCCGCATAAATGCAAAAATATTTTTATCATCTGATGTAAGTAATTTTTTGTAAGCAGCATTAGCAGCAAGTGCATCATTCATTTCGCGCAGATGCAATAGTTGATTGTAAAAATGTGCCCTTGCATAATTATGAAAATTAATAGTGTCTTTATAAAAAAATGAAATGCTGTCAAGGAAAGGTTCTTCCTGTCCGCTATAGATTAATGGAATAGAGCGGGGCAATGTTTGAGTAAGTACTGCAAATGGAGCATGAGATGCCCCGGGCATAGTGCCATAATCAGCTTTGTTCCAGCTATTCTCATCATGGTTACTGGTGAAATATAATTGCAATGCATTTGCGGGAAATGTTGTATTAATTACGTTCACAATACTATCAAGTGATAATGCATTTTTTTTGCCAGAAACAATATCAACCATAGTATGAAACTGCGGCCATGCATAAGTAGCATCAAAACCGGCTTCATTCAACCATGCAGAATCACTTTCAGCAAGCATAAAAAGGTTTTTATCTGCCCTTAATGTTTGAATACATTTTTCCCAAAAACTTTTTGTTGGCCCCACTGCATAATCACAACGGAAACCATCAATGCCTGTTGAATCAATCCAAAATTTCATACAATCAATCATTGAATCTCCCACTGCAGGATTATTGTAATTAAGTTTACGTGTATCGGTCCAGTCAAATTGGGATGCAGGATGACCTGTTGAATCCAATACATAAAAATCAGGATGAGCAGTAAGCCAATAATTATCTGCACCGGTGTGATTAGCTACCCAGTCAATGATTACTTTAAAACCTAATTTATGACACTGTTCCACCAATGACTTCCAGTCATCTATTGTGCCAAACTCAGGATTAACAGCTTTGTAATTGGCAATAGCATAGTAACTACCCAAAGAGCCTTTTCTGTCAATTTTACTAATTGGGTTTATCGGCATAAACCACAAGGTTTGTATACCCATTTTTTTTAATCGTGGCAAACTCTTTTCAAATGCTTTGAAAGTGCCTTCAGGTGTATATTGCCGCACATTTACTTCATAAATATTACCCTGCATTATCCATGCCGGATGTCCATCAATAATTGAATTGTCTTGTGAAAATGCAAAACAAAAACTGAAACTGGTAACTGCAACAAAAGCAACTTTCAAAGATTTAAACATAATTTTCAATTTAGTGGCAATGATAATAAAAACAATGAATAAATATATCTGATATCAAATCATGACAGAGAAGAAATTTGAGCACAGCATCCGAATAATTTATTCAACAATATTTGTCATAATAAATCCACACCTCATTTTAATAATCTAATTTTTTTATACCATCCTTCAATTTGATTAATCATAACATTTAAAAGTACTTTTTGATAATATATTTGCGCCACTAATTATTTTTTAATGAAGAAAACTATTACATATTTGCTCGCATTTATTATTGCAGGCACCTCCCTCAACGCACAGGATCTTTCACAAAAATTACCATTTGATACCTCAGTACTTAAAGGCCAATTATCTAATGGTCTTACTTACTATATCAGGCATAATGAAAAGCCTGAAAAAAAAGCAGAAATGCGGCTTGTTGTCAATGCAGGTTCTATTCTCGAAGACCCGGACCAGCAGGGACTTGCACATTTTAATGAGCACATGGCTTTCAATGGCAGCACACATTTCAAGAAAAATGAACTGGTAAGTTTCCTGCAAAGCATCGGTGTGCAGTTTGGCGCAGACCTTAATGCATATACCGGTTTTGATGAAACAGTTTATATTCTTCCCATTCCATTAACCGATACTTCCAATTTAAGAAAAGGGTTAACAGTGTTGCAGGACTGGGCAGGCGGCCTCAGTCTTGATAATGATCAGATAGATGCTGAACGTGGGATAATACTGGAAGAAAGTCGTTTGGGAAAAGGCGCTGATGACCGTATGATGCAAAAAACTTTACCCTTACAATACCAGGGTTCTTTATATGCTCAACGTTTACCCATTGGTAAAGACAGTATCATAAAAACTTTTCCTTATGATGCAGTAAAACGTTTTTATCTTACATGGTACCGGCCTGATAACATGGCTGTAATCATCGTTGGTGATATTGATGTGAAAGCAACTGAAAATCTTGTAAAGCAATATTTCGGTGGATTAAAAAATCCTGCTAACGAAAAGAATAGATTTTATGCTGATGTACCATCAAGGGCAAAAGATGAGAGCATTGTTGTAACAGATAAAGAAGCCACCAGTTTTTTTGTAGAAGTTGATTATCCATTTTATAAAATAAAACCAAATGTTACTTTAGGTGATTACAAAAATGATTTAATAAAAAGTTTATTCTCTTCAATGTTGAATCAAAGATTGAGTGAACTTGCAAGAGGCGACAAACCCCCGTTTTTATATGCAGCCACAGGCTTTGGCAGTTATGCGAGAGGCTATGAAGGTTTCAGGGGATTTTCTGTTGCAGGTAAAAGCGGGCCTGATACAGCATTGGCTGCATTGGTTCATGAAATTGAAAGAGTAAAACAATATGGATTTACAGAGGCAGAATTGGAGAGGGCTAAGAAGCGCCAGGTTTCATATATTGAACAGTCATATAATAACAGGGACAAAGAAGAATCATCTAACTATGTGCAGGAATACATTAATAATTTCCTCACACAGGAACCTTCACCCGGCATTGCGTTGGAATATAAATATTATAATGAATTGTTGCCTACCATTAAGCTGGATGAAGTGAATGCATTGATTGACCCGTTGAAAAAGGACCCACATATTTTTGTGAGTTTAACCGGGCCATCAACCAGCAATTTTACGATGCCCGGCAACGAACAATTATTACAGAATACTTATGCAGCAATGAAAGCACCTGTAACTCCTTATACTGAGAAGGCAGTTGCATCAGCATTGATTACAAAAAAACCTGCAGCAGGCACAATCAAAAGCGAAACAAAAAATGAATTATTGGGCACAACAGAAATAACCTTCGCAAATGGGGCAAAAGTTATTTTAAAACCAACAGATTTTAAGAACGATGAAATCTTACTGACTTCATTTCATAAAGGAGGAACAAGCCTTTATGGCGCTGCTGATAAATTCAATGTCAACTATGCTGCAACAATTGTTCAGCAAATGGGTATTGGTAATTTTTCACCAACAGACCTTACTAAATTCCTTGCAGGAAAAAATGTTGGTGTAGCTCCGAGAATTTCAGGATTGAGTGCAGGGCTCAGTGGCAGCAGCAGTAAAAAAGATTTTGAGACAATGCTGCAGTTGATTTATTTATATGCAACATCACCGAGAAAAGATGAAGCATTATTTAATGCATGGAAAGAAAAACAAAAATCTGCAGTAGAGTATGCAATGCAGGACCCACAAACAACTTTTATTGATTCGCTCTACCAGGTTTATTTCCAGCATAATGCTTTAATGCCTGTTGTGGTGCCAAGGCCTTCATATTTTGACAACATTAATTTAGACCGTGCCCTTGAAATTTATCATGAACAGTTAAGTGATGCGAATGATTTTACTTTCATTTTTACAGGCAGCTTCAATGTTGATTCAATAAAAGATTTACTGGCAACATACATTGGTGGTTTACCACATACAAATAAGACAGCAAATTTTGCAGATAATGGTGTGAGACCAGTAAATGGCGATATCAATCTTGATGTACACAAAGGCACAGAAGAAAAAAGCCTGATACTAAAATTTTATACCGGCGAAGTGAAATATGACCCTCAGCTTGCTTTGGAAGCAAAGGCATTGACAGAAATCCTGAATATTAAAATTGTTGATGACTTACGTGAGAAACTGGGCGCTATTTATGGTGGTGGTATCTATGGCGGGTTGAATAAATTACCATATAACAATTTTGCTTTTGTGATGCAACTACCCTGTGGTCCAAAAAATGTTGACACATTATTAAAATCAGCCGATATTGAAATTGCAAATATTAAGAATGATGGCCCAGAGGCATCTGATTTGGAAAAGGTAAAGAAGACCTGGCTGGAACAATATAAAGTACAATTAAAAGAAAACAGTTTTTGGAGTAGCAAACTGCAGGGTATTTATTTCGAAAATGATGACCCGCAGCGTATTTTCGATTATGATAAAAATGTAAATGCCATTACAACTGACGACATTAAAAAGGTTGCGAATGAATTATTAACCGGCGAAAATGTTTTAACCGGCGTGTTATATCCAGAAGATAAATAAAACACATCAAATAAAATAAGGAACTAAGGTGCAGAAGATAAAATACTCTGCGCCTTTTCTTTTTTCTAAAATATTTCAGTTAAAAAACATATACACTCAAAAAATATCAACACAAATGATAAACTTTACAACAGAAAATTCTTTTTAAAAGTCATTACATACAACCGCAATCATAAAATAAAAAATCATGGATGAGCAACACAACCCCTGGCAGATAACCGGTCAAAAAGAAATTTATGATAATCCCTGGATACATATTACAGAATTTGATGTTATCAATCCATCGGGAGGAAAAGGGATTTATGGAAAAGTACATTTCAAAAACAGGGCAATAGGTATTGTTGTTTTAGATGAAAACATGGATATATATTTAGTGGGGCAATATCGTTTCACCATCAATGAATACAGTTGGGAAATACCTGAAGGTGGCGGGCCTTTTTATGAAGCACCTCTTGAAGCAGCACAAAGAGAATTACTGGAAGAAACAGGTTTAAAAGCTAATCACTGGAAAAAAATCAGAGAAATGCATTTAAGCAATTCTGTTTCTGATGAACTGGCTATTATTTTTTTAGCTACCGGGCTTAGCCAGCACAAAGCCATGCCGGAAGCAACAGAACAACTTGTTGTAAAAAAAATACCTTTTGAAGAAGCGTTTAAAATGGTGATGCAGGGAGAAATAAAAGATGCACTGAGTGTTGCCGCCATTCTTCATACAAACATTTTTTTACAGGAAGGGGAATTGTAAAACACCGAAGTTTTGAGCAATCCACCTGGTTTTAATAACAAAAGACCCTGAAGGATTTTAAAAACCTTCAAGGTCTATAACAAAGAAACACAAAATCATTTCTATGGGTTATTTTTATTCTTATTCGGCGTGGTTGTGGAATTAATAGCCTGGCTCCCGCCAAATACGGTTTTCAGTAAATCAGTAACACGAGCTGCAGGGTCTTTTCTTATCTTTTGTTCTTCTATTCCTACTTCATAAAAAATACCGTCAATAGCTTTTTGTGTTACATATTTATTTATATCAGTAGGAACTTTTTTAGCAGCAAATTTGTTGTAGGTGGTAAACATATCATTCCAATATTTTGTTGCATCCACTTTGCCCAAAGATTTTTTTACTATTGGCATAAATGCTGTTGTCAATGCATCAGTAGTTGTCTTTTTAAAATAATTGGTTGCCGCAAGGTTGCCTCCCTGCAAAATACCCAACGCATCCGTAATTGTCATTTGTTTGATGGCATCCACAAAAATAGGTGAGGCAGATTTTGCCGCATCTTCTGCTGCCCTGTTCAATGAAAGAATAGTATTGTCCACCAGGCTGCCCATACCAAATGTGCGCAATGTTTTTTCTACACTTTCTGCTTCCGGCGGCAATAAAATTTTTACTGCAGCATCTTTAAAAAAACCATCTACTGCGCTTAACTGATTTGTTCCATTTTGCGTACCAATCGTTAAAGCCTGTTTTAAAGCTTCTGCAATTTGTGATTGTTGGTTGGCACCAGAGTCGGTTGTAGGTAATGATCCTGCAGCCTGTTGCAAAGTAGTACAGGATAAAAAAGGAATAATAAAAATTAATACAATTGTTTTTTTCATCATTGACTTTATGTTTATTGTTAAAGGTTTAAAATAAATTCAGTTTTATACAGACAGTTATTTATTGCAAAATATTAATGTTTCGAAATATAAATTTGCACTTTTTATAATTTAAAAAATAATGAAACGAAACCGGATATTTTTTCTCACATTCATTTTTCAAATTTGTGAAGAGAGATAAAACTGCCGGGTTTTATTTAGCTGAAATCAATTAAAAGTATTGCGAATGAAAATAAAACGCATTGTATTTTTTCTTGCTATTATCACCACATCCTGCAATAACAGTTCCAACAATAGCGGCAATAGTATAGATTATAACAATCCCGCACCTCCTGCAATTAGTTATACTATTGTAAAAGTATATCCACACGATACATCATCATACACTGAAGGTCTTGAATGGAGAAACAATAGTTTGTATGAAAGTGGAGGCAATTATGGAAGTAGCAAATTGTCAAGATATTCGCTGGATGGAAAAACTTTGCAGTCTGTATCGCTTACTAAAGAATATTTTGGTGAAGGCATTACAATGCTCAATGGAAAAATTTATCAGTTGACATACAAGGAACATAAAGTGTTTGTATATGATGCAGGAACATTCAAAAAAATTGGTGAGTTTGAATGGCCTTACGAAGGTTGGGGTATGACTAATAATGGTAAGCACCTGATTATTGATACCGGTGGTAGTATAATATATTTTGTTGATCCGGAAACTTTCAAAATATTAAACCAGGTAAGTGTCAACAATAATTATGGCCCGGTGAGCAGTGTTAATGAATTAGAATATGTAGATAATTTTATTTATGCCAACGTATATGAAACGGATACTATTTTAAAAATAGACCCACAAAACGGAAATGTAGTTGGCGTGTTAGATATGAGTGGACTTTTACAAAAGAGTGGCATGGCTGTTAATCTTCAGAATTACACTCCCAATACAGGAAATGTATTAAACGGTATTGCTTATGATTCTGTAAAAAATACTTTTTATATAACAGGTAAATTATGGCCTGCATTATTTGAAATAAAACTAAATAATTGATTTTTTCAAACAACAAATTTGTATGTCAAATCTTATAAAACTGATTGGATTTATTACTGCCTGCATTATCGTTCTTTCTTCATGCAACAAGTTTCTGAGACCAACAGCAAAACAGCGTAAGCCCAACCAAAATTCAACTGCCGGCAACACTGGTTATGACACCAGTGATGTGTTTACAGGAAAAGCTATAAAAGATGTGATTTATACTTCATCCATAACTTATAACGGAAACCCTCAACAACTCGGCCTCGATATTTATCAACCTGCTAATGCTGCTGGGAAAAAACTCCCGGTAGTTATTTTAATTCATGGCGGCAGTTTCATTGGTGGTAATAAAAAGGGATTGGCATCTACCTGTTCCAAACTTGCCAACAATGGTTATGTAGCCATATCTATTGATTACAGGTTGGGATGGGGCTTTGTATCAAAAGCTTCATTTACCTGCAGTGATACAGTAAAACTGAAAAAAGCAATTTACAGAGCAGTACAGGATGCACATTCAGCTTTGAATTTTATTGCAGCACATGCTGATGAATATAATATTGACAGGAATGCAATTTATTTAGGGGGGCAAAGTGCAGGTGCTATAACTGCGTTGACAACAGCCTACCTCAAGCCCAACGAAGTCAATGCTTTTTTCTCTGACAAAGTTGTGCAGGATCTGGGACCATTATTTATTGACTCAGCAGCAAATTATAAATTAAAAGGTGTGATAAGTATGTGGGGCGCTTTTGTCAATCCAGAACTGATAACAAAAGAAACTGCATTACCTACAATCTTTTTCCAGGGTCAGTTAGACAAAGCAGTACCTTTCAATACAAGAGCATTCACGCCATGCCCATCTTCTACTATGGTGTATGGGACATTACCATTGTATAATAGGTTAAAATCATTAGGTGAGTTAACTATAGCACATGTTGACCCAAAAGGAGGGCATGGAGTATTCGAAGAAAATTTCCGTATTGATAATATCCTTTGCTTTTTAAAAGATGTGCAACAAGGTATAAAAAAACAGGTTTATCTTACAGGTGTGGTCAATAGTTGTGATAAGCAATAAAGGCATTAAGCAAGTTCTTCTACAGGAGCAATTTCAAACTTTTGCATAATGTCAGAAGCCAGTTTCATAGCTCTGCCAATAGCCTGGTCCATATCATAATATCGGTATTCACCCAGCCTACCGCAGATCAATATATTTTCTAATGCATCAGCATCAGCTTTATACTGCTCATATAAATTTTTATTGAACTTATCCGGAAAAGGATATTCATAGCTGGTAGAATTTTCCGGGGTGAATGGAGTTTCATGAGTAAGTAATGTGCCATTCACTTTTTCTTTTTCATCAGGATGCATCAAATGTTTCCATTCAATCGTCCTGATTCGGGGATCGTAATGGCCAGGATAATTTACCTGAATGGTAGGTTGATATTGGTTTACCTCTTTCAGGTGTTCTACCCTCCTGTTTTGTCCACGGTATTTTAGTTTACCATATTTGTAACTAAAAAATTCGTCTATAGGCCCGGTAAAAATGAGCATTTTGTCAGCTACCACATCATCCTTGTGCAACAAATAATCATATTCAAGTTTAACAGGAATATCACCAATCATATTCTTTACCATTTCAGTGTAACCATGTCTTGGCAAAGCATTCCATTTATGATTGGGCGTAAGGCTTTGTACGTTAGATTTATTAATGGTGATGCGCACAGCAAGGTCTTTATCCAATTCTATATCCCTGACACCCCATTGTTTTTCTGTATACCCTTTTATAAAAAGTTCATACAATTCACGGGGCATTTTTGCAAGACATGCTTCTTCAAAATTGGAAGCTTCACCTTTAAAAACAGACTCCTGCCAGTTTTTACCTGCAATTTTTTCAATATAATCCTGGTTAACCGGCCAGTTTAAATATTCATCTCCAACTTTAGAAAGTATTTTGGCAGACCAATCATAGAAGTCAGTAAACCGGTTGAGAAAGTTCCATATTTTTTCAGAACCACACCGGAAATAATGCGGGCCATATTTGTGGATCATTGCCCCACTTTCATGTTTATAATCATAAACATTTCCTGCGAGATGTTCTCTTCTGTCAAGAATAATTACATTTTGTCCATTGTCTGTAAGAATACGAGCAATAGTACTACCTGTCAGACCTGCGCCAACAATAACGAAATCTTTTTTAATCATTTGAATTCTACTTTTTAATAATTGTTCTCATGGGTAATCGGCAGAACAATATATTAATAGGCACCTTTTCCGGAAAGCACTACAAGAGGGGTTTCTACTAGTATTTTCATATCTAAAAGGAAACTATAGTTTTCTATATATTCAGTATCATGTTCAATCATAAATTCAGCGCTTGTATTATGTTCCCTGTCGCGGATTTGCCATAAACCAGTGATACCCGGGCGAACAAGGCAACGTATTTGTTTAAATTCAGGATAAGGAGTAAGCATAAAAGGAACCAATGGTCTTGGGCCAACAATACTCATATCACCAAATAATACATTGAACAATTGAGGTAGTTCATCAATACTAGTTTTACGAATAATTTTACCTATCCAGGTTATGCGACTATCATTTTTATCTTTATGCAAAATCCCCTTTTGAGCTTCTTCAACATGGCGTTTGTGGTCAGCTTTCTTTTTAGCCTGGTCATTAACCATTGAACGGAATTTGTGGCATTTAAAATTAATACCACCTAAACCCACTCTTTCATTACTGTATAAAATTGGACCTTTTGAAGTTATTTTTATAATTAAGGCAACAGCGATCAGAATCGGTGCAAACAAAATAATGAGTATTGAAGCTATTGCAATATCAAAAGTTCGTTTTAAGAAAAAATCAAATTTCTTTTCGGCAACCGAATTTTCTATGACACGGAATTTTGATTTTTCCGTTGTTACAACCTGGATGCGCATTACATCAGTATTGGTAGCAGTAGTAGTTTTATTTAGATTTAATTCCATGCTTTAGTTCAGATTTTAGATTTTGTTTTTTTAAGGATATATGACAAAGGTAAAAGAAAGCCGTTAATACAATTAACAGCTTTTCAGTAAAATGCAAAAATCGTTCCGTATCTGTATGAAAATTAACAGTGAAATAAAAAACCTTAAAATGTCTGATGTTTATTCATAATGTGTTGTTTTCTTTGCAATTATTCTGGAATATGTACTAACATTGCGCAAAAACATACTGCCCATAAATGTTATTTAATTCGTTACACTTTGTCTGGTTTTTCCTGATTGTTACATCACTTTTTTTTATTCTGCCCCATAAATTCAGGTGGCTGTTATTGCTCTTGAGTAGTTGTTTTTTCTACATGGACTTTGTCCCTATCTATATTCTTGTCCTGGCATTTACTATAGTGATAGATTATTTTGCCGGCATCCTGATTGAAAAATCCACTGGTGCCAGACGAAAGTGGTACCTGCGAATGAGTATTGTGGCCAATATTGGTATCCTTGGCTTCTTTAAATATTTTAATTTTATTAACGATAATATAACATGGTTCCTGCACCTGTTCAAGTTTACCAACCCTGTCCATGATTTAAGTTTTATCTTACCAATCGGTCTTTCTTTCCACACATTCCAGGCAATGAGTTATACAATAGAAGTATATCGTGGCCACCAGAAGTCAGAAAGAAAATTTGGTATCTATGCATTATATGTAATGTTTTATCCACAATTAGTAGCCGGCCCTATTGAAAGACCTCAAAATATTTTGCACCAGTTTTATGAAGTTAAGAAATTTGATTATACACGTGTAGTTGCAGGATTGAAAATTATCTTGTGGGGATTTTTCAAGAAACTGGTAATTGCAGACCGGCTGAGTATTTATGTGAATGCAGTTTATAATAACCCTGAACATCATAGTGGCATTACATTTTTTGTAGCTACATTTTTCTTTTGGTTTCAGATATATTGTGATTTTTCAGGGTATTCAGATATTGCCATTGGTAGTGCCAAAGTAATGGGATATGACTTAATGGAAAATTTCAGGCGGCCAATGTTTGGTGGAAGTATCCAGGGTATCTGGAACCGGTGGCACCTGTCATTATATTCCTGGTTCAGGGATTATTTGTATCAGCCATTGGCTAAAAAGGCAAGACGCAACAGAGCAAAATTATATTTAATTGTAGTTTTCATTTTCCTGGTAAGTGGCCTCTGGCATGGCGCCAACTGGACTTATATTATATGGGGAGGGTTGTCAGGATTGACAATTGTAATTGAAAGAATTTACAAGGATAAAGTAAGGCCTCAAAAATATATTTCAAAGCTTTGGATGAAAATATTAGGAACCATAATAGCATTTACTGTTACAGGTATCTCCTGTTTATGGTTCAGAGCTAATTCAGTACATGATGCCTTACATATTGGAAAGTCTATATTAACAATGAAACACGGCGCCCTGTTCAGGGGCAGCCCTCCAATTAATTTTTATTATTACCTGATCGTTGCATTTATTCTTGTTGCAGTGGAATTTTTCATGGAGTATTTTCCCAATTTAAAATTGATAGGCAACAAATCTGTAGTAATAAGATATACAGGCTATGTAATAGCTGTTTTGGTTATTTTGCTGATTGGCATTTTCAATGGCAGCCAGTTTATCTATTTTCAATTTTAAGAATAGTTATATAATAATTCTTAATGACAAAAGAAGAAGTAAAACAAGTCGGGCGTTTATTTAAAAAGCTCTTCATCCTGCTGGTAATATTATTTATATGCGACCGGTTAATAGGTGCGTGGCTTCAAAATGCATATAAACATGCTCCGCAGGGAGATATTCAAACATTTGCACACAGCATCACCAATCCCACAGAAGATATATTTATTTATGGCAGTTCAAGAGCTGTGCATGGATATGATACGAGGGTCTTTACAGATAGCCTTGGAATGAGTTGCTTCAACAGTGGCAGAGAAAATTCAAATATCTTATATCACAGTTCTATTTTAAAAGAAATGTTGCGCAAACACACCCCTAAAATGGTTGTGCTCGATGTTTCTGCAAAAGAACTCACATGGCGTTCTGCTGAAAACAGTAAGCAGGTTCTATCTTCCATGATATTACCTTATGTTGGTATGGACACATCTTTTAAAAATATTGCTGCCGAACTTTTCCCGGATGAATTAAGAAAAGCAGAAATTTCAAAAATATATCCATACAATTCAATGATATTATCTCTGGCAATTGGTAAGAGGGGAAAAATAAAAAAAGGTGGCAACTTCAATGGATATGAACCATTGAAAGGAAATAAAGCAGACAGTAACATGCCAGCTTTCACTGATGAAAGCAGCAAAACAGATACAACAGCAAAAAAATATTTTGAAAACTTCGTAAAGTTAGCAAAAGAGAAAAATGTAAGGTTATACGTAATTCAATCACCTATGCTGGTACAGAAGTTTAAAACATCTGTATCACTCGATACAATCAGGGCCATCCTCAAAAGATATGATGAACCTTTTTGGGATTATGCTTTTGATACTACATTTTATAAGAAACAATATTTTTACGATAATCTTCATTTAAACACCATCGGTGCAGAACTTTTTTCAAAACAGCTCGTATCAGATATTAAAGCTGATTTAGAAAAAAACGATCCCGCACTTTTAAATCATCTTCAAACAGCTAATAAATAATGAGCGATTTTCTTTCTAAAAATGAAGAATTGCTGGAGAAACCAATTATCATCTTTGGGTCTGGTCGTTCTGGCACAACCCTGATTTCCGAAATTGTTTTCCAACATGAAGATTTAGCCTGGCACAACAACTACCAGGAATTGTTTCCAAGGTTTGCAGGTATTAATTATTTACGCCGTCTTTTTGATAATAATATGTGGCGCATTATTGGAATGAATACACAAAACAACAAATCATTTTCCAACTATATGTTATTCCGCCCCATTGAACGATATGATTTTTGGGAAGCAATAACAGGCCCAAGAATTGATTTTTCAAGGAATTTTTTATTGAACGAAAAAGCGACACCTGAAGAGCGAGAACATATCCGAACTTTTTTTGCAAAGCTGATAAAATATCAAAAAAGAAAAAGACTGGCTGTAAAAATTACAGGTCCGGCCCGTATGGAATATCTGATGAGCATTTTTCCCGATGCCCAATTTGTCAATATCATCCGCGATCCGGTGGCAGTAATTCGTTCCTGGATGGAAATCTATTGGAATGAACAAATCACTAATCAACTTTGGTGGAATGGCGCTTATACAGATGATGAACTTATTAAAGCAAAAGAACTTTCAAAAAATAAATTCCGGTTTGCAGCATTCCAATATAAAAAATTAATGGAAACTACTCAACAGGAAATTGATAAAATGCATCCGGACATTTATAATACATCTTATGAAGATTTTGTAAAAGATCCAAAAACATTCGCCAGCAACCTGATGCAGTATTTGCATTTAGGACCGTCAAAGCACGTTGAAAAATTCATGGATAAAGTAACGATTGCCAACCGCAACGAACGAAAATCCGTTTCTAAAAAAACCGAAATCACCGATACAGTCAAACAGGAAATCCTTGAAATTGTAAATGCCTGATCATTTGCTGTAAAATTTTATTGCCGATGGCAAAATCTGTTGATGAAAAATATCTTCAAAAACCAATCATAATAATTGGCAGCGGCCGCAGCGGCACAACCATCATGTCTGAAATAATTTTTCAACATGAACAACTAGCCTGGCATTCCAACTGGCAGGAAATAATTGTTTTCACGCCATTGATAAACTTATTACGCAGTGCTTTCAACAACAGGTTGTGGCGTGCCAAAAGATTTTATAAATATGTTGGCGTCAGTAAGAATACAAGACAAAAAAACCAGTCAAAAATTGATCTTGTATTATTCAATCCAATAGAACGATATAATTTCTGGGAATATATTACCGGTAAACGTATTGATTTTTCCCGTGGTTTTTTAATGAATGAAAAAGCAACGCCTGATGAAGTAAAACGTATCCGTTCATTTCTAAACAAGCAGGTAAAATACCAGGGACGTGAAAGACTGATCATGAAATTTACAGGCCCTGCCAGGCTTGAATATCTTACCAGTATCTTCCCTGATGCTTTGATTGTAAATGTGGTAAGAGAGCCTGTTGCCACTGTGCGTTCATGGCTTGAAGTGGGTTTCTGGCAACGTATGGGCATTGATAAATTATGGTGGCGTGGTGCATATTCACCTGAAGAAATTGCCTATGCAGAAACAATCAAAGATAAGCCGGCACTGATCACTGCTTTGCAATACAAAAAGCTGATGGAAACAACACAGGAAGAAATAAAAAAGCTTGGCTTGAATGTGTATGAATGCAGGTATGAAGATTTTGTAAAAGACCCAAAAAAATTTATTTATAATATGATGGAGTTTATGCAATTGCCCCCATCAAAAAATGTAGATGCCTATCTTGAAAATATGATTGTGGACAACAGGAATGAAAGGCAGTCTGTATCAAAAAAAAGTGCCATGCCGGAAGAAACAAAAAAACAAATACTGGCCATCACCGGCAATCATTATTAATCGAGAACGCAACTAAAAATGGAAAAGAAAATAAGAGCAGCTCATGTCATCCGTGTATTTAGTTATGGAGGTGCGGAGGTATTGTTGCGCGAATGTTTTGCACATCCTTATTTTAAAGAAGAAGTAGAATCGGATTTGTTTATTCTTGACCATAAAAAATTAGGCCTTGTGCCTGAAGTAAAACCCAACATCAACGAAATCCATTATTACCGCATTACTACCTGGAAATTTTTTATAGCATACTTAAAATTTTTAAGGCACATGATTGCAGGGAAATATGATGTAATTCATACCCATCTGCCTGTTGCAGGCTGGATGACAATCCCGGCAAAATTGTTCAACCGTAAATCAAAATTTATTTACAGCGAGCACAACCTTGTAACCTTTTATGCAAAATATAATTATTACCTGAGCGGCCTCACTTATGGATTGTTTGATTGTTTGATTTATGTGTCTCATGAGGTAGGCGAAGTGGTAAAGAAGGTAAGGAAGGGATGGTTTTTCAAAACAAAAAAAGACATTACTATCCTTAATGGAATCAACACGGAAAAGTTTACCAATCAACACCGCAATTATGAAGCTACCAACAACAATTTTACAGTTGGTCTCGTCGCCAGGTTCCGGCCACAAAAGAGAGTTGACCATTGGGCGGAGGTAGCTGCCGAAGTACATAAAATAAACCCAGGAATAAAATTTTTAATGGTGGGTGATGGCCCGGATGATGATATGCTTCGTGAAAAAATAAAATCACTGAACATGGAAGGCAAGATAGAATTGCCCGGCATGTTGTCCAATACTGTTGATGCTTTTAAACGCATTGATATTTTTCTGCTCACGAGTGATTTTGAAGGTTTGCCACTCGCTATCATGGAAGCCATGAGTACTGGTTGTGTGCCTGTAGTCAGCAATGTGGGAGGAATAAAACAATTACCCTTTGATGGTTTTGGAAATAAATTTGATGTCTTTGACGCATCGGCTATTGCAAAAACGATTGCAACTTATGCAGCCAACCCGCAACAGTTCAAAACTGAAAGCCAGAATGCAAGAATGTTTGTTGAAAAAAATTATTCACTTACCAAACAGGTGCATGAAATTGTTGATGTTTATAAAGAGTTAACCGGTGGGGGTGGGTAAAAGACACCAAAATCTTAATTCAATATTTCATAATTTCCCTTCGGATCAATTGAAATGATTGGTAACTTTTTTTCTTTTTCAAAATAATCATAAGCCTTCTTCAGCGTTGCAGCAAACTGTTGTACATCGGGTTCGTCTTTTGTTACTTTATCAAAATAAGCAACGCTTTTAGGATTATTATATCTGATAGGGAAAATGTGTACCGGAATAAAATCTTGTCCGTTACTTTTTGCACTCATAGCCAGGATATACAACTCTTCAATTTGAGGATCCTGGATAGGAATACAACCAACAGTAACACAACTGCCATGAATATAAATATCACCACCAGGATTAATTCCTTTGGTTATGATTTCATCAGAAACATTCGGATAGTTGATGCCCAAAGACATGTGATACAAACTATTTGGTTTAAATGCATTGATATAATAAAAACCTTCAGGCACCTGGTAATCGCCTGCCTGTCTTTTTGGTCCAAGGGAACCGGCCAAAGCACAAATATTATAGGTCTTAAAAAGTTTGAATGTTTCGTCCTGATTATTCCGCACCCATACTTCCAACTGGCTGTCATATTTAAAAGAGCGGATTAATATCTGGTATGCCGGCCATTGAAGCCCGGCCTTCTCAAATTGTTTTTTCAATGTATCTGCCTTGCGGTTCATTGCATCCGCAACCCTTGGAAAATTACCCTGATATTCAATAAATGATTTTTGTGCATCAGCATTTAAACAAAAAAAGAAGAAAACAATTGCTGCAAAAAATTTCATGTTGACAAAAATTATTAAAAACCTGAATAAAATTTTTAAGGGACAATACGGATATCAAACAACGCAAATTTATAATAAATATTTTCTGGCCGGATCATCTGTTATTTCAACATCCTAATATTAACCTGACCTTTAACAGAAATGCCAATACTTAATTTTAAATTCATTTTTTCAACAATGCCCCGGCAAAAAATAAAGGCTGAATAAATTATTCAATGCAGCCTTTATCAAAAAAATATTCATCTTAATACTGATCTTTCAATTCAACATTAATTCACGCCATTGGTGGCAACTGTTTTATCAATTTTATTCACCAAACCCTGTAATACTTTACCGGGCCCTGCTTCTGTAAATTCTGTGGCGCCATCAGCAATCATTGCCTGCACACTTTGAGTCCATCGTACTGCTCCAGTAAGTTGAGCTATCAAATTATTTTTTATTAAAGCAACATCATTGACAGCCCTCGCTACAACATTCTGATACACGGGACAACTTGCTTCATGAAATACAGTTGAATTAATAGCTGCAGCAAGTTCTTCTTTTGCCGGCTCCATCAATGGTGAATGAAATGCACCGCCAACTGGTAATAATAATGCACGTTTGGCGCCTGCTTCTTTCATCTTCAGACAGGCGGCATCAACTGCTTCTGTTGAACCGCTAATGACCAACTGACCGGGACAATTATAATTTGCCGCTACAACCACAAGACCAAACCCTAATTCATTGGTTACTGCAGCACAAATTTCTTCTACCTTTTCATCAGCCAATGCAAGCACAGCAGCCATTGTGGATGGATTTATTTCGCAGGCTCTTTGCATAGCATTGGCACGGATGCTTACCAGTTTTAAAGCATCTTCAAAACTTAAAACATTATTGGCTACCAAAGCAGAGAACTCTCCCAAAGAATGCCCTGCAACCATATCAGGTTTTACATCTGTCAAAGATTTGAATGCAGCAACCGAATGTAAAAAAACAGCAGGCTGTGTAACTTTTGTTTGTTTCAAATCTTCATCGGTTCCATTGAACATAATATCACTGATACGGAAACCTAAAATTTCATTTGCCTCTTCAAACAATTCTTTAGCCTGTGCATTGTTCTCATATAAATTTTTACCCATACCACTGAACTGAGAGCCCTGGCCTGGAAAAATATAAGCATGTTTACTCATAGAGCATTTTTTTATCCGACAAAAATAAGGGTGTAGCGCTAAGAAAAATGATTTGTATAAATTTGTTACATGAGTTTTGGATTAACATTTCAGGATATACCACATTATACTTATTAAGATTATGAGTTATGGGAAGGTGACTGGGAATTAATTCAGGGAATCCCTTATGCAATGTCTCCAGCCCCGAACTGGAAGCACCAACATTTTGGTAGCAGGTTTGTATCTGCATGTAGCCAGGCCTTATTCAATAATAAAAAAAAATTGCAACTATAAAGTATTATATGAATGCGATTGGATAATTAATGAAGACACTGTTGTCAGGCCCGATGTATTAGTTACCTGTGAACCTATCGAAGGAAATTATCCTACGAAACCACCTTCACTAATCCTGGAAATATTATCACCACAAAATTTATTAAAAGACAGAAATACCAAATTCAATTTATATAAATCTTATGGTGTCAGATATTATCTCATCGCTGATATTGACAGGCATGAAATCGAATGCTTTCAATTAATTGATAACAGGTATAAACAGATGGATGGCATCAATGAATTCATGCTTACAAACAATTGCAGTTTTAATGTTGAATTAAATATCCTGTTCAACGATTAAGCATGTGCAAATAAGAAAATGATTTTATATAAATAAACATTGTTGTCCGAATAAATATAATAACCATTTGCTTTTCAAGACCTCATCTGCCTATGGCGGACTCAAAGCCCTTACTGGGAAAGGATTTCAGCAATTTTGAATAATTTTAATCGGACAACAACGATAGATAACTAGAAATCATTTTGAAAAATAGCATAATATTATTGCGAAAAACCCAACATTAATATTCCTTGAAAACATGGTGCCTTACCTATTTTTGTTAAACAATTTTTCCCGATAATCTACAACAAGGTTTAGGTTTACCTTAGCACAAAATCTTTATAAATGATTACTGTAAGAAATACAATGATAATCCTTGCCGTATGCATCTTAGGCGCCTGCAACAATAATAAGACTCAAAACAACACTACTGTAACGACTTATCAAAGTAAAAACTCTGATTCGTTTAATCTTGCATTTGAAAAAGTGCTGGTGAATTACGACAGTATGCGCAATGCATTTATAAACTGGGACACAGTGGCTGCAGATAAATATGCAATGCTTTTGCAATCATCATTGCTGGATGTGCCTTACGAACAATTAAAAGATGAAGCTGCTGCTACCAATGCCAACAGTATTACCCAAAATGCAATGGGTGCATTAGAACAGTTGATTAAAATTGATTCCATCCAAAATAAAAGGCGTTTTTTCTACACACTTTCAGAAACACTTTATCATCTTATAAAAACTACGGGTTATGATAAAGCAGTCATTTATCACAAAAAATGCCCAATGGCTTTTAATGGTGATAAAGAAGGTTGGTGGTTGTCTCAAACCAAGAGAATTGATAACCCATATTTTGGAAAATTTGATCCCAAATATAAAAACGCCATGCTTGAATGTGGCACTGTTGAAGACTCGGTTAATAATATGCAATGAGGCTACAATGCGGGTTTTTATTTCTGCTGATGTTGTTATGGTGCATTCCACTCAATGCACAACATAAATACACCTGGGATGGTTATGTAAAAGATTCATTGAGCGGGGAAACATTGATTAATGCCAGTATTTTTCTTGACAATAATATGCAGGGAATCACCACCAACAAATATGGCTTTTTTTCGATTACACTACCGGAAGGAAAGCATCAGTTGGTATTTTCTTATGTTGGCTATTCACCAAAAACAATAACCATAGATTTCAATTCAAATTTTTCAAAAGACATTCTTCTTTTTCCTGCAACTGCACAAATACAAAATATAACTGTATCAACACAAAAAAGATTGAACAATGTAAAGAGTGCACAGATGGGGCAGGTGGATATCAGTATGAATACTGTAAAATCTTTGCCATCATTTATGGGTGAAACTGATATTTTAAAAACATTGCAGTTATTACCAGGCGTTCGCAATGCAGGTGAAGGCAATAGTGGGTTTTATGTTCGTGGCGGGGGCCCTGATCAGAATTTAATTTTATTGGATGAAGCTGTGGTGTATAATACCGGCCACTTGTTTGGCTTCTTTTCTGTTTTCAATACTGATGCTGTAAAAAATCTTACATTGATAAAAGGTGGTATGCCCGCACAATATGGTGGCAGGCTATCTTCTGTTATTGATATAGCAATGAAAGAAGGCAACATGAACAAAACAGAAGTGGATGGAGGTATAGGTTTAATTGCTTCCCGTTTGTCTATACAAGGCCCTATTGTAAAAGATAAAGCATCCTTTATCATTTCTGCAAGGAGAACATACATTGATCTTTTGATGAAACCCTTTGTGCCGAAAAGCAGCAGCTTCTATGGTTCTGGTTATTATTTCTATGACCTGAATGCAAAAATGAACTGGGAGATTTCAGCCCATGATCATTTATTTTTAAGCGGTTACTTTGGAAAGGATAAATTTATTTTTAACAACAACCATCGTTCATTTAGCACAACAATTCCCTGGGGTAATGCAACTACAACATTCAGATGGAATCATAGTTTCAATAAAAAACTCTTTTCAAATGTTTCGCTGATCTATAATGATTACAAATTTGATTTCCTTGGCAAACAGGATAATTTCAATTTTGATTTATCATCGGGCATCAAAGATTTTACTGCCAAAACTGATGTAGATTTTTTTGCTTCCACAAACCATAAGATAAAATTCGGCGCGCAATTCACTTATCATACATTCTATCCAAGTGTTGCAAGCGGCAACCAGGATACTGTTGTCTTCCATCCGGCCAATACACAAAAAAAATATGCTAACGAATATGGTATATACATTCAGGATGACTGGAATGTAAGCCAGCGCATACAGGTAAATTACGGAATAAGATTTAGTCTCTTTCAGCAGTTGGGGCCATACACTGCTTATACTACTGATGCAAATGGAAATAAGCTGGACAGCACATTTTACCAAAGGGGCGAAAGTGTAAAAACATATAGTGGATTTGAGCCGAGATTTACTATCCGTTATTCTTTCAACAATAACAGTTCTGTAAAAGCATCCATTACACGCAACCTGCAATACATACACCTGGTAAGCAATGCAGGCACAACTTTACCCACTGATATTTGGGTACCTTCTACCTACCTCGTAAAGCCCCAGGATGGATTATTATATGCAGCAGGGTATTTCAGAAATTTCAACAACAGCATGTTTGAAACTTCTATTGAGTTATATTATAAAACAATGAAACACCAGATTGAATATGCTGAAGGATATACACCTTCTCTCAGCGACCCCGAACAAAGTTTTGTATTTGGAAAAGGCTGGAGTTATGGTAGCGAATTATTTATCAATAAAGTAAAAGGCAGGCTGACCGGCTGGATAGGTTATACATTATCCTGGACATGGCGGCAATTCCCTGACCTCAATAACGGCAATAAATACCCCAGTAAATATGACCGAAGACACGACCTTTCCGTAGTAGCCATTTATCAGCTTTCAACAAAATGGAAGCTATCCTCCACATTTATCTACGGCAGCGGCAATGCCATATCGTTACCAGAGCGATTTTATTTTATTGATGGCGTTCTCACCCAGGAATACAGCAGCATCAATGCTTACAGGATGAAACCCTATCACCGTCTTGATGTAGCAGTTACTTATACACCCAAACATAAAAAACCCAGAAAATATACTGACAACTGGGTGTTTAGTATTTATAATTTGTACAGCAGGCAAAATCCTTACTTTTATTATTACGACCAGGAAGGAAATATCGCAGACGGCAATCTAACTATATCAGCAAAACAGGTGTCCCTGTTCCCGATTATTCCTTCTATAACCTGGAATATTCATTTTTAAAACTCAAGCGCTCATGTTCGTTTTAAAAGAATTATTTTTGGTTTAAGCAAACGACTTTGTATGGCAATAAAAAATTCCCTGTTGAAAACACTTTCGCTTAGAAAAAACATTTTTTCAGCAAGTACAATTGCAGTAATTCTTTTACTACCCTGCCACACATTATTTTCCCAGGTAAAATCATCTGATGAAACAAATGATTTTTTAATAGCTATAGAAAAAACAAATAATGGAATAAAAATGCAGGGCATAAAAGGATGCTCCTGGCATGAACTGGCTTTCACAGTTAATGATGAAATACCACAGGCTGTTAACCAATTTGGAATGACATCATCCAATAAAACTGAATCTGCAAAAGACACAGAGCTTGCAGATTTTTTATTTACTATCACAAAGAATAATGAAGGTATTGCGTTGAAAGGGATTAAGGGAACTGCCTGGTCAGAACTTTCATTTGCACTCCGGAATAATACAAAACAATCAATCAACAGGTTTGGCATGACTAAACAAGATTGAAACATTTAATAAAAAAGAAATTATACTTAATAAAATCAATGATGCATTTACTTCATCAAAAGAATCTGCCTGGCTACTTTCTTCAAAAAACATCTAATAGAAGAAATTAACCTAATAAAATTTCTTTCACAATCGTTGCTATCAATTACTACATTTAGGCTTTGTAATATTTGCGAATGAAATACAGGTTTTATATTTTTATTTTACTCTGCCTCGGATGTGCAAGAAACCCTTATGCATCAACCAACAAAATTTATAAACAACAAAGCAATGAATTTGCAAAAGTGATAAAAACTTATCCGGTAAAAGATTCATTGAATACTGTTGCATTTGTGGGAACAACCAATTTTAATTTGCGCAAACCCAATTTTGTAATCATTCACCATACAGCACAAAACAGTTGTGAACAAACATTAAAAACATTTACGCTATCAAGGACACAGGTGAGTGCCCATTATGTAATTTGTAAAGATGGGACTATACACCACATGCTCAATGATTATTTAAGGGCATGGCATGCAGGTGTGAGCAAATGGGGAAATGATGCAGATGTCAACAGCAGTAGTATAGGTATTGAGCTTGACAATAACGGATATGAATCTTTTACTGCTGACCAGATTAAAAGTTTATTAAGATTGCTGGCTGCGTTAAAAAAACAATATAACATTCCACAGGCAAATTTTATTGGTCATGCTGATGTTGCCCCCACCCGCAAAAACGATCCGAATGTAAATTTTCCCTGGAAAAAGCTTGCAGAAAACGGATATGGATATTGGTATGATGACACAACGAATATTGTATTGCCTTCATCATTCAACGATATCCTTGCTTTGCGTATAATCGGTTATTCAGTAAAAGATACAACTGCTGCAATTACAGCATTTAAACGGCATTGGCTTCAGGATACTTTGGCCGGAGGCCTGGATACATCACAAGAAAAAGTATTGTACCAGGTAATGAAAAAATATGAATGAAAAAATCCTGTAATAAAAATCATCACTTCATTAGATCGCTAAAAACCTTTAAAATAATTTACAAGCGGTAAGCAAAAAAACACCCAATACAAAAGCTTGTATATAATTTCGCAATATGCTAACTGCAGCAACATCATTATATAAAAGTGCATTTAAAGGTCTCTCGAAAAATACATGGTATTTATCGGTGGTGATGCTGGTAAACAGAAGTGGTACCATGGTCATACCCTTCATGACAATTTATTGTACTGAAAAATTGAATTTCACTTTACCACAGGCAGGTGTGGTGATGTCATTGTTTGGCGCAGGGGCAATTGTTGGAGCTTTTATAGGTGGAAAGATCACAGATAAATTTGGATTTTACAGGCAACAGCTGGTTTCATTATTTTTAGGTGGCACCATGTTTATTTTAACTGGTTTCCTGCATTCTTTTTTATCGTTATGCATAGGCACTTTTATATTGAGTGTTTGCAACGAATCATTCAGGCCGGCCAATGCAGCGGCCATAGCATATTATAGTGAAGAAGAAAACAGGACGAGGTCTTATTCTTTAAATCGTCTTGCAATCAATTTAGGATGGGCTGTTGGCGGAACATTAGGTGGTTTCCTCGCCGCTATCAATTATCAATTATTGTTTTGGGTGGATGGATGCACCAATATCATTGCAGCAATTTTATTGTTTAATATTTTACCCTATGCGGGCACAAAAGCAAGTGTGGTAAAAGAAAAACCGATCAATTCTCATCATGCTTATAAAGACAAAACTTATATAGCATTTATCATCATAACCTTCTTTTTCGCAGCTTGTTTTTTCCAGTTGTTTACTATGCAGCCTGTATTTTATAAATCTGAATGGCATTTCAATGAAGCATTCATTGGTTTTTTAATGGCATTAAACGGGCTTGTGATCACTTTTGTTGAAATGGTGCTGATATATTCTATTGAAGGGAAAAAAGCGCATACATTTTTTATCAGGATAGGATTTTTTATCTGTGCTATTTCATTTGCAGTATTAAATATAATGCATGCAAGTATGATCACTGCAGTTTTGGCTATCACGCTGATGACTTTCGGCGAAATGTTTTCAATGCCATTTATGAGTTCTTATTGCATTGAGCGTAGTGCATTACACAATCGTGGGCAATACACAGCTCTTTATGCGATGGCATGGAGCCTTGCACAAATTGTCGGGCCACTATCAGGAAGTTTTATTGCAGCAGATTATAGTTTTAACACATTGTGGTGGATAGTATGTACTATTTGCATCCTGGCATCTGTCAGCATATTTATGCTCGAAAAAATGACAAGACAAAAAAAGGAAGCAGCTATTGTATAACTTCATCCTAAAATACTTTTTTTAATTTTTTTCAATAAAAAAATACAGGTTATACAATATGGCTTTACATAAAAAAATAAAATCAACGCTTAAAAGCAATGCTGATACTGGTTTTGGCACAAGTGCCGAATCGCAGGGTGGTCGTTTTATCAACAAAGACGGAAGCTTTAATATAGTAAAGCGTGGAGTACCGTTTTATGAGCGCATTAGTTTTTTTTATAAAATGCTGATGATGCCTGTCATGAAATTTGGATTAGTATTAATCACTTTTTTAATTTCAATCAATCTTGTCTTCACTTTAATTTATATTTCTTTAGGCGAGACAGAATTTACTGGTGTGTTAGCCGGCGGGCCGGTTCATTATTTTTTTGAACTGTATTATTTCAGCGTACAAACTTTTACAACAGTAGGCTATGGAAGAATTAATCCTGATGGTTATTTAGCAGGCGCTGTGGCTTCTGCAGAAGCATTGACAGGATTGTCATCATTTGCTTTAATCACGGGCATTTTATATGGCAGGTTTTCACGGCCACGGGCCTATCTGCGTTTTAGCAAAAATGCTTTGATATCACCCTACCATAAGGGTACAGGATTTATGTTCAGGTTTGTTTCATATAAAGAAAATCATACCCTCACTAATGTTGAAGTTTTTGTTACGCTTGGCATCACTGACCAGGAAACCAAACGTTTTAATTTTTACAATTTACCTCTCGAAAGAAGCCGTATTGATAGTTTATCAATGAACTGGACGGTAGTACATCCTATTAATGAAGACAGCCCGTTTTATGGTTTAACAGAAGAAGATTTATCATTAACAGATGCAGAAGTGTATGTATTGGTAAGGGGTTTTGATGATGTTTTCTCCAATACTGTTTTGCAAAAGACATCTTACCGTTATAATGAAATCATATTCGATGCAAAATTTGATAAGATGTATTATGAAAATGACGATAATACTACAACCATCATAGAAATAAACAAACTAAACAACTATTCAAAAGTAAACACTCCGGCATCAGCCATTCCTGTTGCTAATCAGCTTTAAAAATTCATCGCGTGTCGGATGTTTTTCAAACTCACCGGAAAAAGCAGAAGTTGTGGTTATAGAATTTTGTTTCTGTACACCCCGCATCATCATGCACAAATGTTTTGCTTCTATCACCACAGCAACACCAAGCGGGTTCAGCGCTTCCTGTATAGCATCTAATATTTGAGTTGTCAACCGTTCCTGCACCTGCAACCTTCTTGAAAACACATCCACTACTCTTGCGATTTTACTTAACCCGGTTATATATCCATTCGGAATGTATGCAATATGCGCCTTACCAAAAAAAGGCAGCATGTGGTGTTCGCACATGCTGTATAATTCAATATCTTTTACCATAACAATTTCGCTGATATTCTCGTGAAATTTTGCAGAATTTAAAATCTCCACTGCATTCATCTGATAACCCTGTGTATTGTATAATAAAGCTTTTGCCATGCGCTCCGGTGTTTTCAAAAGACCTTCTCTCGATGGATCTTCACCAATTGCAGATAAAACATTTTCGTAATTTTCTTTGAGTGCATTGATTGCTGTTTCGTCGTAGGTTGTTTTCTTTTTGTATAACATGTTTCAATTTTATTGATTAGTATTTTATGCAGGATATTCAACAAAATTTCTCTCGGTTTCATATAAACGCAGTTGCAGTTCATATTGATTATCTATCAATGGGCGGAGAATTTTATAAATAACAATTGCAATATTCTCTGCTGTTGGATTAAGGTCTTTAAACTCAGGCACATCAAGGTTCAGATTTTTATGATCAAAACGATTGAGCACATTTTCTTTAATTATATCGCTCAATAATTTCATATCAATAACATAGCCCGTATCAGCATCAGGTGTACCGGTAATTTTTACTATTAATTCATAATTATGACCGTGGTAATGCGGGTTATTGCATTTGCCAAAAATCTTATCGTTTGTAGCTTCATCAAATTTATCGTTGTGCAAACGATGCGCTGCATTAAAATGTTCTTTGCGGTAAACGGCTACTTTATCAAACACTAATATTTATTTGTTATGAAGAAATATTACAATTCAAAAATGAAACCAATTATTTTTTTCAATGGAATGTTTAAATAATTTATGTAAACCTATCAAAAGTATTTCAGTAAAAATACAACCTGCATATTTATTCACCGTAATATTCAACATAAATCCTCGGTGTTTCATACAACTTCAAACTATGCAGTGCAACAGGTGATGGAATGTGCGGTTGTAATTGATTCCATATTTCTACAATGAGATTCTCTGTGCTGCAAATTTTTCCCTGCAGGAAATCAACATCCATATTCAAATTTTTATGATCCAGTTTATCAATAACAGATGTCTTAATTATCCTGCTCAATTGTTTTGCATCCATAATAAATCCTGTCTCTTCACTTGGAACACCTTTTACAGTAACAAACAATTCAAAATTATGGCCATGCCAGTTTTCGTTGGCACATTCACCAAAGATTGCTTCGTTCTTTTCTTTGCTCCAGTTGGGATTATATAATTTATGTGCTGCATTAAAATGTTCGAGCCTTGTGAGATAAACCATTGCTGCTTTTTACAATTTTCGCAAAGTTACAATAAAGAAATTCTGAAAGAAGCAGATACAAGAACAGCTCATGATTTGCTATAGTAATTTTACAACCTGCTTATGATAAAACTGACATGAAGAAAACAACTGATTTCAATTAAATGAAGCTATCAAAATAATTAATGAACAGGAAGCATTTTTATTGCGAAATTTGCAGGCTATGCGTGTATTTATCAGTGCAGCAACAATGGGAGAATGGATGCCTTGTTTTTCCAAAATAGATAAACTTTATACGGAACAAAGCAGCAGGCTGAAAATATATTTTCATGAATCCGGAGTAGGCATGTTGGCCAGTTGTTTTTCACTCGCAAAACTGGCAATAGAAGAAAAGCCGGATTTAATCATTCAGGTGGGCGTTGCGGGTTGTTTTGACAATACTGTAAAACCCGGTAAAGTTGTGGTAGTGAATAAGGAATATGATGGTAATACAGGCGTTGAAGAAAATGGAAAATGGTGTGATATATTTAATATAAAATTGGAGAAGCCAAATTATCATCCCTATCAAAAAAGGGCTTTACCCAACCCACATATTGAAAAACTGAACCTGTTGCAATTAAAAGCTGTAACAGGCATAACTGTAAATGAAATAACAACACGCAAAGACCGCATCAAACAACTGGTAAAAAAATATAACCCTTTTATTGAAACAATGGAAGGTGCTGCATTGCACTTTGTGTGCAGGAGCACCGGCACTGCTTTTTTGCAGGTGCGTGCTATCAGTAATTATGTGGGTGAAAGAGATAAAACAAGATGGGTATTGAAAGATGCATTGTACAACCTGAATGATACATTGATTCAATACATTGACAAATTATATAAAATAGCATAACAGGATTATGAAACTTTCACTTGGATTTTCTCCTTGTCCTAATGATACATTCATCTTTGATGCTTTGGTGAACAATAAACTAAATGCTCATGGTTTAGAATTTGATGTTGTGCTGGAAGATGTGCAAACACTGAACAGTTGGGCGATGCAGGGAAAATTAGATATTTCAAAAATCAGTTATGGTGTATGGCCTTTATTGCAACATCAATATTATTTAATGGAAAGCGGTGGCGCATTAGGTAAAGGTGTTGGGCCTTTATTGATTGCCCGGTCTCCTATTCATCTCGATGATATAAATAAAAAAATGATAGCAATACCTGGTGAAAACACAACAGCGTATTTATTATTTTCATTGGCGTTCCCTTTAGCAAAACAAAAACAATTTACAGTTTTCAATGAAATAGAAGATGCGGTATTAAATGGCAAAGTGGATGCAGGCGTTATCATTCATGAAAACAGGTTTACATACCAGGAAAAAGGGTTGCATAAAATAATTGACCTGGGTGATTATTGGGAAACAAAAACACATTTACCCATTCCATTAGGCGGTATTGTGGCGAAGAAAAATTTAGATAAAAAAATTATTGAGCAAATTGACAAACTAATCAGTGAAAGTGTTGAATATGCTTTTAAAAACAACCATGAGCAACTGAGTGAATATGTAACATCACATGCGCAGGAAATGAGTGAGACAGTGATGCGGCAACATATAGATTTATATGTCAATAATTTTTCATTAGCGCTCGGCAATGAGGGGAAAAAAGCGGTTGAAAAATTAGTGGAAGTTTATAATAACATCCATCAGGAAGATATAAACTGAAAGTTTTTATATCAGCCATTTACATTGAACTATATACTTGCCTGTAACCCTGTGCCATTTGCTCTACACTGAAATTTGTTTGCAACATATTATATGAAGCTTCCCCATGTGCTTTCATTAAAGCAGGATTATTGATATACTGATTAATAAAATCAATGGCCTGTGCAGGATATTCATATAAAAAACCATTGACACCATTTACTACCAGGTCATTATTGCCTGGACAGTTTGTCAATAACAATGGAAGCCGCATACTCATCGCTTCGAGTACTGCATAAGATAATCCTTCCCATAACGCAGCAGAGATATACAGGTCAGCCTGACGAAGATTTTTTTCAACTTCAGAACGATCAACCCAACCTGTGATATGAATGTTGGGAGATGAAAGAAAATTTCTTTCATTGCCATCACCAACCCAAATAAATTTTACTTTTTTATTGTCAGTAAATGCTGAAGCAACCTGGTTGAACAAAGCAGGATTTTTCTGCCGCATTGCGCGGCCTGTTGTAACAATGGTAAAAGTATCTCCATTATTATTTTTTACAGGAGATTCAGGAAAGAATTTCCCATTATTAACATGACCGGCTTTGATGCCAATGCGTTTATAGGCATCTGCTTCAGATTGGGAAACGCCAATCACTTTTGCAGGAAAGATGCTGACAGCTTTTTCAATTGTTGCAAATGCAGTGCGCGTGAGAGCTGAAACATCTTTACGCAAAAAAGTTGCACCATGCGGTGCATAAATAACTTTCTTCTGACCAATACGGCGGGCAGCAATTCTTCCTAAAATTCCTGCTTTGGCAGAATGCAGATGAATGACATCAATCGGTTTTTGTGATTTTAGTATTTTTATCAAATGCCTTAATGCCCTGATATCTTTTGCAGGAGAAATATTTGTGCTGACTTCGGGCCAGGGAATAAATTTTACTGAAGCAGGAAAAGAAGCATGAGCTTTTTCAAAAAAATGATGACGCCCGTAAACAATTATATGTTCCAGATCGGGGGTACTGTTAGTAAGGCATCGTAAAAATTCTATTACACCACCTTCGAAAGCTTCAGTAACATGAACAATTTTCATTAGCACAAAATTAATTATTGGATTGTATCAGATAAAAAGTATGGCGTTTGTGGCTATACAAATGTTTATTTGGAAGGTTTAAAATCTATGACCTTAAGTTGTATCATTCTTTCACCATTCCATTCATTGATATCAAGGGTATAAATAATATCAATTGGTAGCCTGTTATCAAGTAAATCAAATTTATCAGCCATATTAAAACCAATACCAGTAAATGTTTTACCATTTTGTTGTAACACAAAACGGATATGTTGTTCTTTCAGCACTTTGGAATAACCCGAATCAGTAACATTCCGGGAAATAAAAACAGGACGCATATTACCAGGGCCAAAAGGTTCCATCTGTTCCAATATATTCAACAATGTAAAATTGATTTCTTTAAAGGAAAGCTCTGCATCAATCAATATTTCAGGAACTAATAAATCTTCATCAATTGTAGCTGCAACAACCTTTTCAAAGGATTCGATGAAACCTGGGAGTTCAACTTCGCTGAGGCTCAGGCCGGCTGCAGCAAAATGGCCACCATAACCCAATAAATGTTCACGACAAGCATGAATAGCTTCATACAAATTAAAACCAGGGACACTTCTTGCACTGCCTGCAATCACATCACCACTTTTAGTTAATACAATTGTTGGCCTGTAATAATTTTCAATCAATCTGGATGCCACAATACCAACAACACCTTTATGCCAATGTTCTTTGTAAACAACTGTAGTCTTTTTAATTTTTAATGATGCATCATTTTCGATGATAGACAATGCTTCTTCTGTGATATTGCTATCTGCTTCTTTTCGTTCAGTATTATCATTATGCAACAACCCAGCCAATTCCAAAGCTTTATCATAATCATCTTCAATAAATAACTGAACTGCTTTTCGGGCGTCATCCATCCTGCCTGCAGCATTGATGCGGGGTGCAACAATAAATACAAGTGTATTGATATGGATTTGCTTTTGCATGCCAGCCAGTGTTAGCAGTGCTTTTAAACTAACAGCGGGATTCTCATTTGCTTTTTTTAATCCATAAAATGCTAATACCCGGTTTTCATCGGTGATTTCAACAATGTCTGCTGCAATAGCGACAGCAACAAGATCAATATATTTCAGAAAGGTTGAATCAGGCAATTTTAATTCTTCACTCAATGCCTGCATAAGTTTAAATCCAACCCCACAACCACAAAGCTCCTTGAAAGGATAGTTACAATCGTGTTGCTTAGGGTCGAGCACTGCCACTGCATCTGGCACAATATCATCAGGTAAATGATGATCGCAAATCACAAAATCAATATTGAATTGTTTTGCATATTCAACCAATGATGCAGATTTGATTCCACAATCCAAAGAAATGATTAGTGAGAAATTATTTTCATTGGCATAATCAATACCTGCTTTTGAAATGCCATAACCTTCACGATAACGATGTGGAATATAAAAACCGACATTCGGATAAATAGATTTTAAATACTGGTACATGCAGGCGACAGAAGTGGTGCCGTCCACATCATAATCACCAAAAACCAAAATATTTTCACTATCGTTGATAGCGGTAATTATTCTGGTTACAGCTTTGAGCATATCCTTCATTAGCCAGGGGTCATGAAGCAGGGAAAGCTCAGGTCGAAAAAATTTTTTTGATAATTCATAATTATCAATTCCACGTTGCACTAATATGCGGCAGAGCGTTTTATTTATCTGAAGGGAGTGATGCAGTTGCAAGACTTTATCTTCATCGGTAGTTAATATCGTCCATCTTTTTTCCATCAATACTTCCTGTCGGTTGTGTAACGAACCAAATCTTCAAGGGCTTCCCTTGTTTCAGAAGGTTCAAATTCATGTAATAATTCCAAAGCCTTATCCCTGAATGTAAGCATTTTTTCAGTAGCATAGGTAATTCCACCCGCGTTTTTCACTGCCTCAACAACAAAATGCACTTTTTCCTTATTCCTGTTTTCATTTTTAATAATGTAAATAATTTTTTTGCGTAGTTGCCTATCGCAGTGATTCAGGGTATAGATTATGGGCAGTGTCAGTTTTTTTTCCTTTATATCTATACCAGTAGGCTTACCAATATTTTCATCACTATAATCAAATAAATCATCTTTAATCTGAAAGGCCATTCCTACATTTTCTCCAAACAATTGAATTTTATGGATACTTGCATCATTAGAAAATGTAGTGGAAGCTCCTGCACCACAAGCCGAAGACAGTAAAGAGGCTGTTTTACCTTTTATAATATTGTAATAAATTTCTTCATTAAGATTAAGATTCCGGGATTTTTCAATTTGAAGAAGTTCTCCTTCACTCATCAGTTTTACTGCTTCTGATAAAATTTGCAAAACTTTAAAATCGTTATTATTCAACGATAATAACAGTCCTTTTGAGAGCAAATAATCACCCACGAGCACAGCAACTTTGTTTTTCCACAAGGCATTTATAGAAAAAAAGCTCCTGCGTTCCAGCGATTCATCTACCACATCATCATGAACAAGGGTTGCAGTGTGCAATAATTCTACTAAAGAAGCCGCCCTGTAAGTTGCCGTAGTGATTTCACCCCCTAGTTTTGCAGATAATAACACGAACATTGGCCGCATCTGTTTACCCTTTCTTTTTACAATATACTGCATGATTCTATCAAGTAGAGGGGCATTACTTTTCACTGCATTTTTGAAGTAATCCTCAAACTTTACTAAATCTTGGTCTATTAATTGTATAGCTCTTTTCATTAATTTTTGAAACTGTTGCAAGATATGTGAAAACTAAATGGTGATAAGAAAGCAGCATATTTAATAATGTCCTTGTCATTAATGCAGTTTCAATCAAAACAAAATAAATATCAAAAATTTGGTATTTCATAATCAATTAATACTTTTGCATTTGAAATTAATTAGGGAAACATTAAACAATTTAAAATTTTACCTATGGTAAGCAAGAAGCTGAAATTACTGTTAGCCTTCGTTGGGCTCTTACAGATTATGTCTTATGCGCAAACAAATACTACGACTTCACTGTCTAGTACAGATGCTAATTGGGCTTATGATTCTTCAAAGGTTTCTACGAAGAATATGCCCCAGTACAATGAATTTCAAAATTATCAAACCCCTTATCCGGCAAAGCCAAGAAGTATGTGGGAATTGAGTGTTGGCGGCGGCAATGCTATTGTGATTGGCGACAGGCCAATTTTACATAAAGGTGATAAAGGCGGTTCTTATGTTGGTGGTATGACTGGAAGTATCTCAGCAAGATTTCCAATCAGCCATGTATTTTCTGGCAGATTAGGTTACATGGGCAGTTTCCAGAAAATACCTGGTTATAAAAATGATGCTGGTTCATATTATATTCCTTATAGTGGGAACGTTACACATGCATTGAATGCAGATTTGATTGCATCTTTGAATACAATCAGCTCACACAGGGGCAATCCTAAAACAAATATTTATGTATTTGTAGGTTATAGCATTGCTTCGACTCAAATTTCTGCTGGCGAAAAAGGATTCCTTAAATATTTTAACGGTTCAGTTCGCACAGATGTTTATGCACAAGACAATAGCAATCTAATTAGCACATTCCATCATAAAAATTCAGATGGCATTGGAACACAGGCTCTGTATCATAATATTGATTTTGGTGGTGGTTTAGCATTTAAATTGAGCCCAAGGGTTAACTTAGCATTTGAAGAAAGGATTTCCAGCCCTTTGACAGGTGTTGATATTCTGGATGGTTACGTTGGTTCAAGAGGTCACGGTCTTGATGCTGATAAAATGGCATATTCAACTATTAAGTTGAACTTCAATCTTGGAAATTCAGCAACTCATACTGAGCCATTATGGTGGATTAATCCTAACAATTATATTTATAATGAAGTTGCTACTCCTAAACACATGAAATTGCCTCCGGTTGTTTTACCTGATGCTGATGGTGATGGCGTAACTGACCAATTTGATATGGAACCAAATACTCCTGCAGGATGTGCAGTTGATGTTCATGGTGTTAGTCTTGATACTGATGGTGATGGCGTTCCTGATTGTCGTGATAAAGAAAAACTTACTCCTCAGAATTGCTTCCCTGTAAATGCTGATGGTGTTGGAACTTGTCCAGAACCAGAATGTTGCAAAAATATCCAACCTGCAGCAGCAGCTTGTAACATTGGTAGCTTACCAAGTGTTCAATTCAAAACAGGTAGTGCTAAACTGAGCAGCACAGCTACTTCTCTTCTTGATAATGTAGCAAATCAGTTGACATCAAACCCTGATTGTAAAGTGAAATTAGTTGGTTATGGTGCTTCTGATAAGAGAGCTCAACAACTTAGCTGGGATCATGTGAATGCTATTAAGACTTACCTTACTGAGAAGAAAGGAATTTCTGAAAGCCGCATCATCTTCACTTATGGTATGGATGGTAATGGTACTACAGTTGACTTAGTTCCAACTACAGAAGACGGTCCTAATACAGTTCCTGCTCCACATCCAAATCTTAGAAAAGGATAATCTGAAATTTATAAGATATAAAAAAGCCGTTGCAAATGCAACGGCTTTTTTATTGCAATATTTTAAATTTTTAACCCCTTAGCATCTCCAAAAAGCATTACCTTTGCCGCTCAAAAAAATTTACACTACCTGTTGAAATTTTATTAGCTGTAAAAATGTTGCCAAACCACAATATACAAACAGCAATGATGTTCAAAAGTTGATAAACAAATAACAATACGAAATAATATGGCCGATTTAAAATTGCAAAGAAATTTTGGTATTGCCGCACATATTGATGCCGGTAAGACGACCACTACTGAACGTATCTTAAGATACACCGGGATGATCCATCGAATTGGTGAAGTACACGAAGGTGCTGCTACTACTGACTGGATGGAGCAGGAAAAAGAAAGAGGAATCACCATTACTTCTGCAGCAGTAAGCTGCCAATGGAATTTTCCAACTGACCAGGGTAAATCAGTTGCAAATACAAAAAAATATTATTTCAATATTATTGATACACCCGGCCACGTTGACTTTACTGTAGAAGTAGAACGATCTATGCGTGTGTTAGATGGTTTGATTGCTCTTTTTTCAGCAGTTGATGGTGTTGAGCCCCAGAGTGAAACTGTTTGGCGCCAGGCTAACAGGTATGGTGTGCCAAGAATTGGTTTTGTCAATAAAATGGATCGTGCCGGAGCAGACTTCCTGAATGTGGTACACCAGGTAAGAGAAATGCTGGGTGCGAAAAGCGTACCGCTTCAGTTACCAATTGGCGCAGAAGATAATTTCAAAGGTGTTGTGGATCTTATACAAATGAAAGGGATTATTTGGGATGATGCTACTGAAGGAATGACTTATAAAGAAATCCCGATTCCTGAGGATATGAAAGATGAGGTGGATGAATGGCGGGCTAAATTAATAGAAGCTGTTGCAGAATATGATGACAAATTATTGGAAAAATTCTTTGATGATCCTAATAGCATCTCAGAAGATGAAGTGCATGAAGCTATCCGTAAAGCAACAATTGACTTGAGCATTGTTCCTATGCTCTGTGGTTCATCATTTAAGAATAAAGGAGTGCAAACAGCATTAGATGCAGTTTGTCGTTACCTGCCTTCACCACTTGATTTACCTGATACAGTTGGTACCGATCCTGACAATGGTGAAGAAATTTCCAGGAAAGCCGATCCCAAAGAACCATTCTCAGCATTAGCTTTTAAAATTATGACAGACCCGTTTGTTGGTCGTCTTGCGTTTTTCCGTTGTTATAGCGGTCATTTGGATGCAGGTTCATACGTTAAGAATATGCGTAGTGGAAAAAATGAACGCATCAGCCGTATCATGAAAATGTTTGCCAACAAACAGAACCCAATTGATTTTATCGAAGCAGGTGATATTGGTGCTGCGGTTGGCTTCAAAGAAATTAAAACCGGTGATACTCTATGTAATGAAGACCACCCGATTGTTTTGGAAAATATGTTTATTCCTGAACCAGTGATTTCAGTTGCCGTTGAACCTAAAACACAGGCAGACGTTGACAAAATGGGAATGGCTATATCCAAACTGGTTGAAGAGGATCCAACACTCAGGGTAAAAACAGATGAAGATACCGGTCAGACAATTCTTTCCGGGATGGGCGAATTACACCTTGAAATTATTGTTGACCGAATGAAACGTGAATTTAAGGTTGAAGTAAACCAGGGTAATCCACAGGTTGCTTATAAGGAAGCATTCACCAAAACAATTGAACATCGCGAAGTGTTGAAAAAACAAAGTGGTGGTCGTGGCAAATTTGCAGATATTCAATTTGAAATAGGACCTGCTGATCAGGACTGGATGAAAGAGAATCCAGGTAAAGGTTTCCAGTTTGTCAATAATATTTTTGGCGGATCAATCCCTCGTGAATTTGTCCCGGCAATTCAAAAAGGTTTTGAAAATTCAATGGGAACAGGTGTATTAGCCGCATATCCTGTTGAGAATATGAAAGTGAGAATATTTGATGGTAGTTTTCATGCTGTTGACTCAGACTCAATGAGCTTTGAACTTTGTGCCAAAGCAGGTTTTCGTGAAGCTGGTAAGAAAGCAAAACCAGTATTATTAGAACCAATCATGAAAGTGGAAGTAGTTACTCCCGATCAATATATGGGTGATGTAACTGGTGATCTTAACCGCCGTCGTGGTATGTTAGAAGGTATGGATAGCCGTGGAAATGCACAGGTAATTAAAGCTAAAGTACCATTGAGTGAAATGTTTGGTTATGTTACTCAATTGAGATCTTTATCTTCAGGCCGTGCAGCATCTACTATGGAATTTTCACATTATGCACCGGCACCAAACAATATTGCTGAAGAAGTAATTGCAAAAAGCAAGGGCAAAGTGAAAGTTGAAGACTAAAATTAAGATTAAGATTGTTGTATAAATTCAAAATAGAAAACCCTGCATTGCGGGGTTTTAATTTGCAGTTGATTTGAATTCGAAATCCAATTAAAAATATAACCAGTTAAAAATAATCTGAGGGAAAATACCCACTATTATAATGATTGCAGCTAATGCAAGCAATCCAACTTTAAAGCTACCAGAAATATCTTCTGTTTGCGGATCTCCTGTTTTAAAATACATAGCCTGGATAACCCGGAAATAATAATATGAACTAATAGCAGCAAACACTACGCCTGTAACTACTAACCAGGTATATGTTCCAGTTGCAATCACAGCACTCAACATATAATATTTAGCAAGAAACCCTGCTGTTAAAGGAATGCCTGCAAGTGATAATAAAAAAACAGTGTTGGCAGCAGCAACAACAGGCTGGGTTTTTGCAAGGCCATTATAACCTTCATAAGTAATATCTTTCACCTTTGCAAGAACAGCAAAAACACCAATTGTAGCCAGGCAATATGCTACTGAATACAGCAATAATCCTTTATTAGCAAAATCATTCAGGCTGAATAATGCAAATAACATGAATCCGGCATGTGCTATACTGGAATATGCCATCATCCTTTTTACACTCTGTTGGAAGATGGCAGTTATATTACCAAATAATAAAGTGGCAACAACGATTATTGAAAACAGTAATCGCCAGTCAATAGCACTCGATGTTCCTATCATCCTAATATAACACAACTTAAGGAAGGCAATAAAGCCTGCCACTTTCACAATTGTGGCCATGAATGATGTAACAACTGATGGTGCACCATCATAAACATCAGGTGTCCAGAAATGAAATGGTGCTGCAGATACTTTAAAACACATTGATGTCATTAACAATAATAAACCTACAATCTCAAGAAATGAGACCCCCTTATATAATCCGGTTTCCGTCCTCGCCACTTCAAGAGTGAAAGTGCCTGTGCCTCCATACATCAATGCAATTCCCATTAACATGAGGCCAGTTGAAAATGACCCCATCAAAAAATATTTTAATGCAGCTTCATTACTTTTAAGGTTATGCTTGTCACTCCCGGTTAATATATATAATGGTATTGTCAATATTTCGATACCAATAAAAAGCATCAATAAGTTATTATATGCAGAAAGAATGCCTACTCCACACAATACAAAAAACAACAAAACAAGATACTCGGCTATATTTTTTTCCAGTCTTTCAATATCTTTTCCTGAAACCAATACATATAATAATGTACATCCTATTGCTATGCTATTAAATAACAAACCAAAAGTAGAATAGGATAACATGCCCATTGTATCAACTTTGAAGATAACAGTACCGCCTGTCTCCATCATGTTTACAATAAGCAACACCAATAATCCAATTGCAGCTATATGCCTGTAAGCAGATTTATTGCTCACAAGGAAACTGCAAAACATCATAATTACGCCCCAGATTGCTGAAAATATAATTTCGTTCATACTGCTATTCTGTTAAGGGGTTTTGGTGATAATTAAATTGAAACTTTGTTGTGCAAGGTTAATCAATGGTTGAGGATACACACCCAACACCACAACTACGATGACTAGTATCACCAATACTGCATTAATATTAAAGCTGCTGTCTTTTGCAGTTCCTGTTAACGCAGAAGTATTACCATAAAATATTTTTTGAATCATACCAAAAGTATAGACCACAACTAAAATGATGCAGGTAATAGCCATTCCTGCAACTATTGGATTATACCTAAACAGTCCATTGAACATCAAGAATTCTCCGACAAAAGCATTAGTCAGTGGTAATGCTATATTTGCCATACATAATACAACAAACAATATTGCAAGTGTTGGCGCTTTTTGAGATAATCCTCCAAGCTCACTGAATTTTCTTGTTCCTACTTTTTGTTCTATTGCATCTGCCACTATCCACAATCCCAAAATATTTATTCCATGATTGAACATTTGGATGATAGCACCCTGCGTACCTATATTTTGATTGGTGAAAAGAGCAGCACATATTAAACCCACATGTGCAATGGAAGAATATGCAACTAATCGTTTCATATCATCCTGACGAATGGCTATTAATGAAGCATATATCATCCCGAATACTGCCAGCCCTATAATGATAGAACTGTTGTTTTGAGCAGTAACAGGGAAAATCGGTAACAGCCAGCGGATTACAGCAAAGACTCCCATCTTCACCATTACTCCACTCAACAGCATTGTAACTGCAGTATCAGATTGTTCATAAGTATCAGGTTGCCATGTATGAAATGGGAAGACAGGCATTTTGATTGCTGATGCCACAAAAAATAACCAGAACATCCATTGTGATTGTGTAGCAGAAAGCTTTACATGATAAAATGATTGCATCGAAAATGAATGATCTGATGTTTTAAAGTAAATGAAAATGACAGATACTAACATCAGTAAGGAACCTAAAAATGTATAAACAAAAAATTTGTATGTAACACGGATTCGTTTTTCCCCACCCCATGAAGAACAAAGAAAATAAGCCGGGATTAAAGACAGTTCCCAGAAAAAATAAAATAGCAAAATATCCATTGATACAAACACACCCAACATTCCAGCCTGGCATAACAACATTAAACCATAAAACCTGTTTGCGTTGTGATAAGTATTTTTGTATGTTGAAATTAATATGACAGGCATTGAGGCTGCAGTCAGTAAAGTCAATATTTTTCCCACACCATCGAGACCTAATGTAATACGACTTCCCAGTTCAGGCATCCACGCTTTATCGAAATGAAGCATAGAGGTATCTGTTGAGAATACACCCATTAATGATATAAGAAATGTAACCAGTGAAATAAAGACTGCAAATCCTTTTACGGATTTTTCATTCTTTATAAAAAAAGATAACAATCCGCCAATTACAGGAACAAGTATGAGTAATAAAGCAACCATGCTTATTAAAATATTTTTTGAAAGAATTCAGTTATTGTTGTTTGGTTCCAGAATGCAAGCCACAAAACCACTATTGAAAATACCATCAGCAAAATATAGGTGCCCACTTTTCCATTCTGTACCAATCTTAGCCTCCTTGATGAATACTGAATAAATGTGCCAACACCATTTACCAAACCATCAACTCCGGATTTTTCTATTACATTTTTAAAGAAACTGCCTAATGCTGAAAGTGGGCTTACAACGACAGCATCATACAACTCATCAATATACCATTTGTTGGCAAGTACCTTACCCAGTCCTTGCGGTTCACCCAATTCAGGTTTTTTGCTATACCTGAATAATGCAATTAGAATTGCAATAACAGAAACACCAGCAGATACACCCATCAGTATAAATTCTGTACTATGATTCAGTTCAACACTTTTTTCTTTTAATAAAACAGGTGATAAAAAATGATGCATCTCTGAGCTACCACCCAATACAGCAGGCACATTAATAAACCCACCTATAACTGATAATATTGCAAGTATCAACAAAGGCAGCGTAATAGCTATAGGACTTTCATGCAGGTGATGTTTTTGTTCTTCAGTTCCACGGAATTCTCCTAAAAATGTTGTAGCATATAAGCGGAACATATAAAAGGCAGTTAACCCTGCACCCAAAACACCTAACGCCCAATATACAGGGTTTGCCGAATATGCGGCAGCAAGAATTTCATCTTTCGAAAAGAATCCACTAAAGGGAGGAATACCGGATATGGCCAGACAGGCAGCCAGAAAAGTTATATGAGTTACCGGCATATATTTTTTTAAACCACCCATATACCGCATATCTTGTTGGTTCAATGCATGAATCACTGAACCTGCACCTAAGAAAAGTAATGCTTTAAAAAATGCATGCGTCATTACATGAAAAACAGCACCGGTATATGCGCCAACACCTAAACCTAAAAACATATAGCCTAACTGACTTACTGTGGAATAAGCCAATACTTTTTTAATATCATTTTGTTTGATAGCAATTGTTGCAGCCAGCAAAGCAGTAGCAATTCCGATAATAGCAACCAGGTTTTCAGAAACGGGACTTAATGAATATAATGCATTGCTGCGGGCAACCATGTAAATACCTGCAGTTACCATCGTTGCAGCATGTATTAATGCTGATACAGGGGTGGGGCCTGCCATCGCATCGGGCAACCAGGTATATAAAGGTATCTGTGCACTTTTACCTGTTGCGCCTATTAAAAAAAGTATTGTGATACCTGTAATTTCTGCTGTTGAAAATTTGGAAGTATTGGCAAAAACATCAGCATAATTGGAAGTTCCTAATTTGGAAAATACCCAAAAGACACCCAGTAAAAATGCCGCATCACCAATACGATTCATGATAAATGCTTTATTGGCAGCATAATTATAATTATCATTTTTATACCAATATCCAATCAATAAATAAGAACACAATCCTACACCTTCCCAACCCATAAACATAATCACATAATTGGCACCCAACACCAATAGCAACATCGAGAAAACAAAGAGATTAAGATAGGAAAAATATCTGGCAAAATGATTCTCATTTTCTTCATGCATATATGAAGTAGAATATACATGAATAAGAAAACCAACACCTGTAATTATTAATAAAAACAAAGAAGAAAGTTGGTCTGCCTGGAATGCGAAATCAACTTTTACTGAAGGAAGGTTTATGAATTGAAATAATGGCTGTACTTGTAATGCGCCACCAGATTTTATATCAATAAACAATATGCAGCTTACAATAAATGATGCCAGTACTGACCCACAGCCAATAATGCCAATCATGCTTTTTGATAACGATTTTCGGAAAATACCGTTTAACAAAAAACCCAGTAAAGGAAAAAGCGGAACTAAGTAAACCATAAGCTCCATCCCCGAAGGGACTTATTATTTAGTTATTAAAAATTATTTCAACTGTTCTTAAAGATTAAATAAATCTGCTTAAAGATTAATTCTTTAACCTGTTCAGAAAATTTACATCAATTGATCGCACATTCCTATACATCATAACTATGATGGCTAACCCAACACTCACTTCTGCAGCAGCTACTACCATTATAAAAAATACAAACAATTGCGCATCAGTTCCAGTATTTACTTCCATATTTTTAGTTGCTGCACTGGCCACTGCATAATGCATTTTTGAAAATGCTACGAGTAATAAATTCACAGCATTTAACATTAACTCAATGCTCATAAAAATGATGATAGCATTGCGACGTACCAACACACCGGTAACTCCTATACAAAATATTGCTGCAGCTAAAATTATATAATACTGTATTGGCATATATAAACCTTTACAAAGGTGTTTGTTTATCGCTCACAATTCTCAAGGAATATAAAGCTGTTATTTAATACTATTTTTATTCAAATTATTTCTTAATCATTAGGTCAAAAATTATTTCTTTCCAATCACTACTGCGCCTACCATTGCACTCAGGAATAACACACTGCTTATTTCAAACGGAACTACATATTGTGTAAACAAAACCGTACCCAGGTTTTCAATGAGCCCAATACCCCCATCTGAAGTAGCCTGGCTATGGCTTATTTCACCTGCTGAGCGCACGGCAGAAACCATTACCATTAACAATAAACATCCTGCCACAACGCCTGCCAGTTTTATCAAAGAATTTCGTTGTGGTTCTGATGCATTATTAAGGTTCATCAACATGATTACAAATAAGAATAATACCATTATTGCACCTGCATACACAATCAGGTTTACGATTGCTAAAAACTGAGCATTCAATAAAATATAATGCCCGCTGATTGCAAAGAAAACTACAATCAGCCACAACACACTATGTACCGGGTTCTTGCTTATTAATACCATTAATGCGCTGAATAAAGCAAGGGCGCTTAAAAACCAGAATAATATTTCTGTAGCAGTCATCAGTTATTTCTTCTTTTTATTGATTTCCCTTAAACCTTTTGCCTGTGCATATTCTTCAGGCTGCGTTTTTGGATTTGGAATCAACAAATCCTGTTTATTATAAATAAAATTTTTCCTGTTATATGCAGCCGGTGCATGCGTTTCAGATAAATAGATTGCATCTTTAGGGCAAGCTTCTTCACAGAAACCACAAAAGATACAACGCAACATATTTATCTCATACTTTGCTGCATATTTTTCTTCCCGGTATAAATTTTCTTCTCCTGGTAACCTTTCTGCTGCTTCCATTGTAATGGCTTCTGCAGGGCAAGCAACTGCACATAAACCACATGCTGTGCAACGCTCCCTTCCTTCTTCATCACGATTTAAAATTTGCACACCACGAAAAACCGGGCTATACGGTCTTGTTTGTTCAGGATACTGATAAGTAACTTTCTTTTTAAAGAAGTGCTTCAGTGTAATCATCATCCCGATAAATGTATTCCATATATAAATGCTTTCAAGGAAAGTCATTTTTTTACGGTTTACCGGTTTCGATCTGTTTGTTAAAGTTATCATTCTAAAAATTCAAAAGTAAAAAGTAAAAAACCAATTCCTAATTTCTATCAATAATTTTTGAATTTTTCATTCAAAAATCACTTTGTTATTTATGCATCCATAAAACCACTGCTCCAGTTATTAGCATATTCGCCAATGCAAGCGGGATCAATTTTTTCCATCCCAATGTCATCAACTGGTCATATCTAAACCTCGGTACTGTCCACCTGATCCACATAAATGTGAAAATGAAAATAGATATCTTAATCATGAAACAAACTGCACCGGCAATTGCAAGCCAGTTGCCCCAATCAGTATGAGCTGCTTCATTAAAGAACGGTATATCATAACCACCAAAATATAAAGTCGCCATTATTGCACTACTGATAAACATATTTACATATTCAGCAAAAAGATAAAAGCCCAGTTTCATTGAAGAATATTCCTGGTGATAACCCATATTCAATTCACTTTCTGCTTCAGATAAATCAAAGGGTGTCCTGTTACATTCGGCTAATGCACATACAAAAAATATCAGGAAGCCCAATGGCTGGTACCAGATATTCCAATGCGATGTTACCTGTTGTTCTACAATTGTTCGGAGGCTTAAGCTTCCGGTCAACATCAGTAAGGCAATAAAAGCAATTCCCATTGCCAGTTCATAACTGATTACCTGGCTGGCTCCACGTAGAGCAGCTAATAATGAAAATTTATTATTGGATGCCCAACCACCAATCATGATTCCATAAACACCCAAACTCACTACTGCAAACACATACAAGATGCCAATGTTGACATCTGCTATTTGCAATGGAATTGTTTTATTAAAAAGGTGCAGGTCAGTGCTCCATGGTACTACAGCACAAGTCATCATTGCAGTTAACATCGCTAATGATGGGCCCAGGATAAATAGAATCTTATTGGAACTACTTGGAATAATTTCTTCTTTAAAAAATAATTTTCCACCATCAGCCAAAGGTTGCAAAATACCAAATGGGCCAGCACGGTTAGGGCCAATACGGTCCTGCATAAATGCAGCAATTTTTCTTTCTGCATAAGTTGAATACATGGCAACCAATAATGAAAACATTACAATGATGGCAATCAAAATTAATTTTTCCAACATCAGGAGCCAGTCTATGGTAAGTAAGTGAATCATTTAAAATTTTTTACAATGCAATTACAACAGATAATCCTTTTTTCTTTTTATGCTAACTAAATTTGAATTATTATTTTTCTGCCTTTATTCAGATCCATTTAATAGTTTTTTATTATGTGCCTCGTCAGCAATTTTAAAATCATTACTGTGTGCCGGGCCATCAATTAAATCTAACCTCAACTCAGGTTCATTCACTTCACTCTCATTATGTATATCAAGCATAAAACGCGGCTTAACTCCTTTCATCACTTCTTCCAAAAATTCATCAGGTTTAGTTGCAGCCACATATTTATTGGCAGAAATCACAGACTTACGATTCACTTTTGTAGGTCCTTCAATTACCCAATCGCTTACTTTCTTTTTTTCAAAACGGCATTCATTGCAAATCCAACCAGTCTTACCATCAGATGCTGTTGCCACTTCATTCCAGATATCCCTGCGTGTTGTAACCCTGAAAACTTCATCCCCTCTCATCCATAACCTAACTTCACCACAACATTTGGAGCAATTTCTATGGGCATCTACCGGTTTTGTAAACCAAACCCGGTTTTTAAACCTGAATGTTCTGTCAGTTAAGGCACCCACCGGGCAAACATCAATCACATTTCCTATAAAATCATTATCTAAACTCTTTTCAATATATGTTGCAATTTCAGCACGGTCGCCACGATCTAACACTCCATGTTGCCTTGTTTTTGTTAACTGATCAGCAACTAACACGCACCTGTAACATAGAATACAGCGTGTCATGTGCAATTGTATTTGGTTGCCTAAAGTATGCTTTTCAAAAGTTCTGCGTCTGAATTCAGTACGGGTGCCTTCTTCGCCATGTCCATAACTTAAATCCTGCAAATCACATTCTCCGGCCTGGTCACAAATGGGACAATCCAATGGATGGTTAATTAATAAAAATTCTACCACTCCTTTTCTTGCTGTAATCACTCTTTGAGAAGTGATGTTTTTAACTTCCATTCCATCCATAACAGCAGTCCTGCAACTGGCAACCAGTTTAGGCATTGGACGTGGATCTTTATCAGAACCTTTGCTTACTTCTACCAAACATGTCCTGCATTTGCCACCACTATCTTCCAGTTTGCTATAATAGCACATAGTGGGTGGTGCAACATCCCCACCTATTTTTCGTGCGGCATTTAATATTGTGGTACCCGCAGGTACTTCAATTGTTATATTATCAATAGTTACTTTTACTAATGGTTGATCTGCCATATCCTAAATCTCCAATTACTTTTAAGATTTACAAATTTATAGCCTATACCAATTCACCTATTGGAATCAAAGGGTCTGCATAATGAGCAAGACCAAAATTTCTCCTTTGTGATTCCTCAGGATTTAATACATGCCATTCAAACTCATCTCTGAAATGTCTGATAGCTGCTGCAACTGGCCATGCCGCTGCATCGCCCAATGGACAAATAGTATTGCCTTCTATATTACTTTGTACATGCCACAACAAGTCAATATCTTTCATTTTGCCTTTGCCGTATTCAATATTTTTAAGAATCTTCTCCATCCATCCCGTACCTTCTCTGCAAGGAGAACATTGTCCACAGCTTTCATGCCAGTAAAACCTGCTTAAAGTGTAAGTATGCCTGACAATACATTGATCTTCATCAAAAACAATAAAACCGCCACTTCCCATCATTGAACCTGTTGCAAAACCACCATCGGATAAACTTTCATAGTTCATATACCTGGTTTCACCTTTTGCTGTTTTCAACAATAGATTGGCTGGAAGTATAGGTACTGAAGAACCTCCGGGTATGCATGCTTTCAATCTTTTTCCATTAGGTATGCCACCACAATATTCATCACTGTAAATAAATTCTTCTACAGAGATTGTCATATCAATTTCATACACCCCGGGTTTATTAATGTTGCCACATGCTGAAATTAATTTTGTTCCCGTTGATTTACCTACACCAATTTTTGCATATTCATCACCACCCATATTAATGATAGGAACAACTGCAGCGATTGATTCAACATTGTTCACAACTGTCGGTCGCTGCCATAATCCTTTTACTGCCGGAAAAGGAGGTTTGATTCTTGGATTCCCACGTTTTCCTTCAAGGCTTTCAATTAAAGCAGTTTCTTCTCCACAGATATATGCTCCGGAACCTCGGTGAACATATATTTCACAATCAAAGCCACTGCCTAAAATATTTTTGCCTAACCATCCATTATTCTTTGCTTCAGCAATTGCCTGCTCGAGTATGTCAACTATCCAGGCATATTCACCACGGATGTATATGTAGGTAACATTTGAACCCAATGCATAAGATGAAATTATGAGGCCTTCAACCAATAAGTGAGGTATAAACTCCATCAGGTACCTGTCTTTAAAAGTACCTGGCTCGCTTTCATCAGCATTGCAAATAAGATGACGTGGGACACCTTCAGGTTTTGCAATAAAACTCCATTTTAAACCAGTGGGAAAACCTGCACCGCCACGACCCCGTAATCCACTTTTTTTCACTTCATCCACTACTTCAGCAGGAGACATCTTCAATGCTTTCTCCACGCTTTTATATCCACCTTCCCTGCGGTAGGTTTCATAAAATCTGATACCTTCGATATGATCTTTTTCTAATAATAATTTCTTCATGCACCTAACCCCAAATGGGGATTTTATTTCTTTTATTTGAATGCAAAAATTTTTATTTTCTTCTTATCATTCTTACCTGGTATTTCATTTTACATCTTCTCGATTAAACATCCAGTTTATTCCAAACTTATCCTGCAACATCCCAAAAGTGGCGCCCCAGAATTGTTTTTCCAAAGGCATGGTTATTTTACCTCCCTCTGCCATTTTATTAAATACTTCAGCAAGCTTTTGTTCATCTTCTACTTCCACTGACAACTGAATATTACCTTCTTTGACTGATAAATTCCCGTTATAAGAGTCTGAAATCATTATAAGGTTATTTCCAATTTTTATTCTTGAATGAATAACTTTATTTTTCCAGTCATCATCCACTTTCATCGGGCTGTCACCATACCTGTTCAGCATAACAATCTCACCATCGAAAGCATCTTTATAAAAGTTTAAAACTTCTTCTGCTTCGCCATTAAAATGTAAATATGGTACGAGGTGAAACATCATTTATTTCTTATGCAACACATACATAGATGCTAATGGTCCTGTTATTAATTTTCCATTATTATCAAGTTGTATTAATGCTGTATCCATTTTTATATATTTTGTAAGTACCCCATTGGCATCTGTCAGATGCAATGTATCACCATATAATCGCCAAAGTCCGATTAATTTATATTTGTTATCAAGGCTGTCTGCCCTGGAGCCTTTATAAACAGTATTAATAATAAAAGTAGAGTCACTGTTAAGCTGGATGGATACATCAATCCCTTCACAATCGGCACAGGGTATCGTACCGGAATAATGCTCTGCAGTAGTAACAGGCGACATTAGCGTGCCAGAGTTTGTTGCACTATCTGATGATGCAACTCCTGAATTATTTGAGTTGCAGGCTGTAAAACTGACGACTACGAATAAAAAAAATAATTGTTTCATTTTAATTCAGATTAACAGATTGTGTCCTGCATTCTTCAATAATCTCATCAACTTTTTCTTTTGTCAGATGCTCACGATAATATTTACCCATCTGCATCATCGGTGCATAACCACATGCGCCTAAACACTCTACCGTCTTCAATGTAAACATACCATCACTGGTTGTTTCACCTGGTTTTATTCCAAGTTTCTCACCGATGTATGCAATAATATCATCACTACCTCTCAACATACATGGACCTGTACGGCACACTTCAAACATATATTTACCTACCGGTTTTAAATTATACATGCTATAAAAAGTTGCCACTTCATATACTTCAATGGGAAGAATATTCAGCAGTGAAGCCACATAATCCATTACCGGCACGTCAAGCCAGTTATCAAACTGTTGCTGAGCAATATGTAATACCGGCAACAAAGCGCTCTTTTGCTTTCCTTCAGGGTAATGGCTTATCAGTTCATTAACCTTCTTTAAATTTTCTTCAGAAAACTGAATCATTTATTTTTTATTTTTTTCTGAATGATTTTTCTAAATATTTTTAAACTGTAAATTCATCAGCTACATTTCATTCAAATTATTTTATCCAAATCCTTTTACAAATATCAATAAAAGATATGCTTGTCTTTTATATTTTTCAAATCATCAAAAAAGGAAACAATCAGTCTTTCAAAAAAATATATTTTCTGTCTGACTATTAATTTACCTCATTCATTAAAGTCCTTTACTTTCAAACCCTCTAGCAATCCATCTCTCCAGCTATCAGATTCAGGCTACTCATTGTAATCACAGCATCACTAAGCATAGCACCTTTTACTAATTCTTCATAAGCCTGGTAATATATAAAACAAGGTCTGCGAAAATGCAAGCGGTAAGGTGTTCTGCCCCCATCACTAATCAAATAAAACCCAAGTTCACCATTACCACCTTCCACGCTGTGATAAACTTCTCCTGGTGGCATATCAATTTCACCCATGATGATTTTAAAATGCCAAATTAATGCTTCCATTTTTGTATATACATCCTGTTTCTCCGGGAGATAATATTCAGGTACATCTGCATGATAAATTTCTGCTTCTTCACCTTTCATGTCCTGGATTTTCCGGTAAGCCTGTTTGATAATTTCTATGGATTGCCACATTTCCTGTTCACGCACTAAAAACCTGTCAAAGCAATCTCCGGTTGAACCTACAGGAACAATAAAATCAAAATCTTCATAACTGCAATATGGAGTATGTACCCTAACATCATAATCAACACCTGCTGCACGAAGGTTGGGTCCTGTAAAACCATAATTTAATGCACGTTCTGCACTAATAGGGCCTGCACCAATCGTACGTTCCATGAAAATACGGTTGCGCATTAAGAGGTTTTCGAACTCTTTCAGCACACGTGGATATTCATCCAGGAATTTTTCGATTTTTTGCCAGGAAACGTCTGTAAAATTTCTTTCAAATCCACCGATACGACCAATGTTGGTTGTCAATCTTGAACCACAAACTGATTCATACACTTCATAAATCAATTCACGGTACTCCATCACATATAAAAAACCTGTGAATGCACCGGCATCAACACCAACAACAGAATTACAAACTAAATGGTCTGAAATTCTTGCCAACTCCATTATGATGACGCGTAGATAATCAACTCTCTTTGGCGTTTTTATTTTCAGCAATTTCTCGCAGGTAGTTTGCCAGCCAATATTATTAATGGGGCTGCTGCAATAATTTAATCTATCTGTGAGGGGTGTAATTTGGTACAAGGGCCTTCGCTCTGCAATCTTTTCAAATGCACGATGGATATAACCAATCGTTTGTTTTGCAGAAACAATTCTTTCACCATCTACTTCTAAAATATTCTGGAAAACACCATGTGTAGCCGGGTGAGTTGGTCCAAGATTCAGCGTGGTTGTTTGCTTTTCAATGGAACCATCCGGTAGTACTATGTGTTTATCTTTTATTGGAACTACATCAGCCATAACTCAATTTGACTTATCAGTCAATTTGAAAATTTAAAAAATTATTTTTTTTGATCACTAATATTTTCATGACCTGTAATGGATATACCATTTACTGGATCAGGTTTTTTAAAATCAAGATCCTTACCCCGGCCAAACATTTCATCATCTTTATCTTTTCTGGTCTGATCTTCTAATGGATATTCTTTTCGCATCGGGAAATAATCCATCTCATCCACATTCAATATGCGTTTAAGATTGGGATGGCCTATAAAATTTACTCCATAAAAATCATACGTTTCCCGTTCAAGCCAATTGGATGCTTCAAATAATCGTGTTGCGGTAAATACATCAGGTTTATTGATATCAACATAAATCTTGAAACGGATGCGGACATTATCAACAAGATTATGAAGATGATATACGATGGCTAACTCTCTGCCGGTGTTATTGGGATAATGAATTGCATTTAATGTAGTGAGAAACCTGAATTTTAATTCATCATCATCATATAAAAACTGCATTACTTTCAGGTTCATGTCTTTTGGCACTTCAAAAGACAGCATACCATAAGGCTCTTCGAAATTACTTACCTGCTCGCCAAATTTTTCTATGAGCCGCTCCCTTATTTTTTCGTTTGTTAAACTCATATCCTGTCTTAAAGGATGTTTTTGCCTTTAATCTACAAACAGAAATAAAGACTTATTAATTTATCATATTAATGCATTTCCTGATTTAGGAAAGTGCAATTATTGCATTCCATAACTACCCAACAAAGCTTTATAATGATCACTGTTTCTACGGCGTAAACTTTCATTATGCACCAAATCCTGGATTCTCAATACACCGTCAATGACAGCTTCGGGCCTTGGCGGGCAACCCGGCACATACACATCAACCGGAATGATTTGGTCTATGCCCTGCAACACTGAATAGCTATCAAAGATACCACCGCTGGCAGCACAGGCGCCCATAGCCAATACCCATCTTGGTTCAGCCATTTGCAGATAAACTTGTTTTAAAACCGGCCCCATTTTCTTAGCAATAGTACCCATCACCATCAGTAAATCACATTGACGGGGAGTGAAACCCAACCGCTCTGAACCAAACCTTGCAAGGTCATAATGAGCGCTCATCAAACACATAAATTCAATACCACAGCAACTTGTTGCAAAAGGTAACGGCCATATAGAATTTTTTCTTGCCAGCCCTATCACTTTTTCAAAACTCGTTGCAAAATATCCTTCACCCATTGTGCCTTCAGGCATATCAGCAAACGCAATATTGTCTGTAATCTTTGTTTGCTTTGGATGTATATTAAATCTTACTGGTCTTGCCATAATTCCTCCCTTCCTCTAATTACAGAGGAGTAAATTTACAAATCAAATTTTATCAACTTCCTTTAAAAATATTTTCATAAACGAAATTAATCTTCCCATTTCAAAGCTCCTTTCTTGATGATGTAAACAAAACCTATTAAAAAGAATGCAACAAATAATATCACTTCAATAAACCCTGACCATCCTAAACTTTTAAAGTTTACAGCATATGGATAAAAGAAAATAACTTCTACATCAAACAACACAAACAAGATAGCTACCAAAAAATATTTGATGGCTAAAGGTTGGCGTGCATTACCGTGGCTCTCAATACCACTGGTAAAGTTTTCAAGTTTCTCTTTAGTTTTTCTTTTGGGGCCAAGCAGGTGTGTTGCAATCATCATCGTGGCAACAAAACCTGCAGCAAAAATTATTTGAATACCAATAGGTGCATAATCTGATGTATTACCACCAGTTGCAATCGAGTCAAGAAAATAAATCATTGAATTCATAACGGGGTTTGAGACACACACAAAAGTAAGTTGCATTTGTGGTAATAAAAAACAAGTTATTTAATGATGTATAAAGATTTATTATTGCAGATAAAATTATAAAATAAAAAGGCCCTTCAATGAAGGGCCTTTTTATTTTATTTCTTTTGGGCTTTGCCTTTGCTTGAACTGGGGCCGCCTGATGATTTTGATTTATTATACTTGTCAAGTGTTGCCTGTATTTGTGCTCCTGTTTTATCTGCAAACTGGTATTCTTCTGAATTGGGGTCAGTATATACCTGTTTCATTTTTGCAGTCACATCAATTGCTTTCTGATATTCCTGTTCTTTTGGAAGATCTTTTGCATATTGTGCATAATAAATCAACAAATAATAATAATTATTAAACATTGATTTTTTTGCATCATCGGAATTTTCTTTTGAAAGAAAATCATTGTACTGTTCCAGCGGCGCAACTGCTAATCCCAAAGTAGAATCTTTATCTGAACCCTTCGCATATCTTGTAAGGAACTGGTATCCCTGTGGTTTTTCAGGATAAGCATTGATATATGATTCTATAATAGATAGACCAAGATTATATTTTACAGAATCATATGTTGTTTCTTTTTCTGCTGCATCAGCTATTTTCTTACTCATATCGAAATATTCAATCTCATCCAGCTTACCACCATTTAATTTTTCTGCACTGCGTAATATTTCGAGCATTGTTTTTAAATTACCAGTAGATGCTGCTACCCCTGCTGCTACTTTCAAAAACCTTGATTGTTCTTCCTTCACTGTATCCATTTCAATTGCTTTTTGCAAATAAGATACAGCAGCATCCGACATATCGGGGAATTTAGCATAGATAGATCCAGCAAATGCATAATCCCTTGGTTGAATAGTATTAGAATCTGCAACTGCCAAATATTTCTGGATATATGTTTTTGCCTGCAATGAATCACCTAACCTGTCATAATCATAAGCATATAATAAGTTTAATGGGGGGAAGTCTTTACAATCACCTGCTTCCATTTGTTTTGCCTGTTGTAATGATTCCTGATACTTACCAGCCCTCAACAGATAATCACCAAGAAGGAATTCAGTTTTGCAATCTTTATCAGCATTAGATACATATTTATCCAGGTATTCTTTAGCTGCTGAAACATCTATTTCTGCATAATAATTAAAATAATCTGCATATACGGGTGGGAAAGAAGGATCAGCGGAAATGGATTTTCCAAACCATTCATTCATTGATTCTTTATTGCGTTGGCTTTCATAAATCCTGCCTATCAAATAAAAAGGTCTTGGGTTTTGAGGAGCAAGCGTTGTTGCCTGACGGAATGCTTCAAATGCCTGGCCGCCTGCTTCGCTACCTAATTTTCTATAACAAAGCCCCATATTTATAAATATATCCGGATCCTGTGGATTGAGCTGGGCTGCTTGTTTTAATTTATCAATGCCATAATGAGGATCACCCTGTTTACTTCCACCGGCTGCCATTGCTCTGCCAATAGCTGTTAATATTGAAGGGTCAGGTTCACCTTTATGTTTTCCTTTTGTAGCTGTTGTTGCTGTAATTGCCTGTTCAAACTTTTGTTTTGCTGTATTGATATCACCACCCTTTAAAATATCCACTTCTCCACTGCCTACCCATAATAACGGATCATTCAATCCTCCACTTATAGCTTTTTGATAAAGCATTCTCGCACTATCCAGTTTTTCATCAGCGATGTAAGTCTGACCCCACCAATAAACAGCCTGGGCATCTTTTAAATCACTACCCAGTTTTTGAAAAACCTGTTCTGCACTGGCATACTTTTCATAATCAAGGAATTTCTTCCCGTCCGCAATGCTCTGGGCAGAAACAAAAGTGTAAATACTTAGAGTAGTAAGAAAGGTTAAGATAGTTTTCTTCATTAGTCTATTTTTTTATTTAAAAGGTTACTATTTGATTGCATTAATGTTTTCCTGACTGAAAAATTCATTTTGGCCGGTACAAGGTAACTCCTTCTGAAAATCAATTGCCCTTGCTCAAGGCCAAGAAACGTAACAAATCCTGTACCTAATCCAGTTGTATTTTCTTTTAATATATAATATAATGGCCTGTACAAAGTATATTCACCTGCAGATATGGTTGCCTGTGATGGCTTTGAAAAAACACCTTGACCACATCGCTTACATTCTACTAATCCATACCTGATAGAATCCCAATATTTCAACTGCTCCGGATCATCTTCATCTCCAACCCATGAAAGGCCTATAAAACCAATCGCATTGATATTGGATGCTACAAAACTTAATAGCTGTTTGCTGTTCGTTGCTGCCCTTACATTTTTTCCAAACTCTCCGCCATCCAACAAAGAATCCTTTAACGTGCGTACAGTACTTGTAGCATTTGTCCCATCTAAAACCACCAATTTACTTGAATCTTTCCCACCCAAGTAATTTCTAAGTTGCTCAATCGTAAACAAACTATCCTTCGCATGAATATTCACGATTACAGCTATTGCATCATAAGCTAAATTTTCCCATCTAGCTTTATAAGATAATTTCTGTTTGTAATATTCATTTTCATCTTCGCTCAACCCTCTTGATACTATTATCAATCGCGTGCTGTCTTTTTCAAGATCTTTAAAACAATCAACCTCAGGCTTATAGCTTGCTACTATTTGAGTACCAGGGTGTGATGATTCATACACTTTGATTTCTTCTGTAATAACCGGTTTAAAACTTTCATCAACACTTATAAAAATTTTACCTTTTATTGGCGAATCGTATTTATCAACTTTGTTTCTGCAGTTTACAAAAATCAAACTTATACCAATACAAGCAACAAATATTTTTAACCTGCTCATTATTTTAAATTAATAATCATGTTTTATGCCACGATAAAACCTAAAGCTTCCGTAGAATAAACATAATGCCCCAAAACCATAACGAATATTAGAATCAAGATCACCTATAATGGGCAAGCCAAATTTATTACCAAATAAGAGAATAATTCCAACTCCTAATATCAAAGATGCCATAGTGAAATCATACACCATGCGTAGCTGTATATAGCTTTTTTTATTCCTGTTTCTATACTCACTTTCCATCCCTTATTTTTTTGAAGCCGGCAATATAAATTATTTTTTCAATCTACTCTACTGTTAAAAATGTTACAGGTAAATTAAAAAATACTGAAACAGGTTTCCCATTTTGCATCCCTGGTTTCCACAACGGCATTTTTTTAATCACCCTTATTACTTCTTTGTCCAAATCTGAAAGGACACTTCCGATAATTTTTACTGACTCTATCTGCCCGGTTTTATTCACTATAAAAGAAGCCATAACAACAATTTTTTCTCCTTCCTCCAAATCATCAGGCTGGGCTAAATTTTTCAGCATGAAATTTCGCAGGGCATCTGCTCCGCCCGGATATTCCGGCATCACCTCTGCAAACTTAACCGGTACATCATCATTTTTTATTGCAGCGACAGATGTGATAATACCCCCTTTACTTGCACTCAATGCTGTTGGTGGCTTGATAATATCTACATCCCCATTACCTACAATTTTCTTCAGCCCAATTATATTATGAATCAGGTCATCTGTCGTAGGCATATCCGTTTTTTGATTATCATCAACTATGATTGGATTAGATTTTATCACCTGGCTTAAATTACTTGCCGGAGACTGATGAGAAGGTTTGGGTAAAGGTTGTGGTTTGGGTGCGTCAAATCTTGTGAGCACATGATCATCAGGTATTATTACAGGTATCCCCTGTTCAATAACTTTTGAATGATGAATAATCTGCAATGCAGAAAATGCTGCGGCAATAAACAGGGTAACAGCAATTGCAGTCGCCATTCTTTTTTGATATGACCTGCGCAAAACATAAGCGCCATAATTTTTATTCCTGTTTTCAAAAATGATATCAAGCAAATCGCTCTGCATAATTTTTTCAAGTATCATACATTAATTTTAAAAAAGTTAATAAAAAAATTACCGGGCGCGCTGCTATTGAAGATGCAGATATTCTACAATTCCATAAAGCTTTGGAGCAACTCAGATTGTTATCTTTGCTGCTCTTAAAAAAAATCCTGATGAAAATATTAATGGTGTGCCTCGGTAATATTTGCAGGAGCCCAATGGCTGAAGGCATTTTACAGTACAAAGCAAATATGGCCGGACTGAACTGGAAAGTTGATAGCGCAGGTACTGGCAATTATCATATTGGCGAAGCGCCACACAGGTTGTCCCAAAAAACAGCAAAGCTTCATGGCATAGATATTAGCCAACAGGTTTGCAGGCAGTTGGTAAAAGAAGATATGTTGTTGTTTGATAAAATTTATGCAATGGATATAAGCAATTATAACGATATAAAAATGATTAGTGGAAACCTTTGGGATGCAACTAAAGTTGAATTAATCTTAAATGCTCTCTTCCCTAACCAAAATGTAGATGTGCCTGATCCCTGGTATGGAAATGAAAATAATTTTCGTGAAGTTTTTAATATGTTGAGCCAGGCATGTGATGCTATCATAAAAAATGTTACTACAGATTATAAAGAGAAAAAATTTATTACCAACAAATAATAAAAAAAATCAACCGGAAAGCACTAAAGTATGAAACCATCATTACCACAGGGCACAAGAGATTTTAATGCGGCTACAGTTCGCAAACGCAATTATATTTTTGATACAATAAAATCTGTTTTTGAACTCTACGGTTTTCAACCTTTGGAAACACCGGCTTTAGAAAATCTCGAAACACTCACCGGAAAATATGGTGAAGAAGGTGATCAGCTTTTATTTAAAATATTAAATAATGGATTGAACCGGCCAGAAAAAAAACTACAGGCTCAACAGGATTTTGAAAAAGTACTGGATGGAAAAAATGTTCCGGGCATAACGGAACGTGCTCTTCGCTATGACCTCACTATTCCTTTTGCAAGATATGTTGCAATGAATGCAGGAAAATTGGTTTTCCCTTTTAAACGTTACCAGGTACAACCAGTGTGGCGCGCAGACCGCCCGCAAAAAGGCCGTTACCGTGAATTTTATCAATGCGATGCTGATGTGGTGGGAAGTAATTCATTGCTGAATGAAATTGAACTGCTCCATATTTACCAGGAAGCTTTTAATAGATTAAACATTGATGTTGAAATAAAAATCAACAACAGGAAAATGCTTGCTGCTTTAGCAGAACAATGTGGTGGCGCTGATCAGATGATGAACATTACGATTGCCATTGATAAGCTTGATAAAATCGGGATTGATAAAGTCAAAGATGAATTACATCAAAGGGGATTAGATGAAGCACAGGTAAGCATCATTGAAAAATATCTTCAAATAACAGGTAGTAATGATGAAAAATTATCAGCAGTAAAAAATCTCTTCGACGAAAATGCAACAGCAAAAAAAGGCATTGAAGAACTAGAATTTTTGTTAAACTTTACTCCATCATCTTCAACACAACCATCACCATTTACAATAGACTTTACACTTGCCCGCGGTTTAAACTATTATACAGGCACCATCATTGAAGTAAAAGCGCACAATGTGCAAATGGGCAGCATAGGTGGTGGTGGCAGATATGATGATTTAACTGGTTTATTTGATGTACCCAACCTTTCCGGTGTAGGCATCAGCTTTGGCGTTGACAGAATTTATGATGTGATGGAAGAATTAAAACGCTTTCCTGAATCATTGCATACAAGTACGCAAGTTTTGTTTTTTAATTTAGGTGAAACCGAACTAAAAACTGCATATCCGCTCTTACATCAATTAAGAAATGCCGGTATTAAAAGTGAAGTATATCACGAAAGCAGCAAGCTGAAAAAACAATTTGCTTTTGCAGAAAATAATCAAATACCTTTTGTCATTATTATTGGCAGTGATGAAGTGCAATCAAACTCTTGCACTATCCGCAACCTTCAAACAGGTAATCAGGAAACGATACCTCAATCTGATTTGACATCATACACATTCACACAGCAGTGATAAATAACACTGGCTATTTTAAACATTGTTAGTTATTTTTATCCTTAATAAAGTATTTTAAGAATGAAAAACCTGCTCTGTTTATTATTGTTTCCAATTTCTTTTTTTGCTAATGCACAAAAGATGGATACAAAACTTCAGCAACAATTAGAATCTGCCATCCAGGGCTTCCATGGTGATATCGGTATTTATGTACGCGATTTAAAACATAATAAAATTGTTGCTATTAATGCTGACACAATTTTTCCCACAGCAAGCATTGTGAAAATATCTATCCTGATTGGCATCATGGATAAAATACAAAAAGGAGAATTAAATTATCATCAACGTCTTACTTATACCGATTCACTTTATTATGATGAAGGAGACGACATCCTCTCCCGTTTCAAAGACAGCTCCACTATTGAGCTCAGCAAGGTTATGATGTTGATGCTTACTATCAGTGATAACTGTGCAAGTCTCTGGCTGCAGGGTTTAGCAGGTGGAGGTTTGCATATCAACAAAATTCTTGACAGCCTCGGTTTCCAAAACACCCGCGTTAACAGCAGGACACCAGGCAGGGAAGCCAATCGCTCTGAATATGGATGGGGACAAACCACACCTCGTGAAATAGCAACAATAATGAATCAAATAGTTGATGGAAAAATCATCAGTAAAGAAGCCAGTGAAAAAATGCTGCGTTTACTCGGTAGGCAATATTGGGATGAAGAAGCAATGAGCCAGATTCCTGCAGGAGTTTTTGTTGCCGATAAAAATGGTGCGGTTGATGAAAGTCGTAACGAAGTGGTATTTGTGAACGGCAAGAAAAATCCTTATATCTTTTCCATCTTTACAAAAAATAATAAGGATACAAGTTGGGAGCCCAACAATGAAGCATGGGTGCTGACAAGAAAAATTTCTGCTTTGCTTTGGAAATACTACAATGAATAATTACGAATTACGAATTACGAACCTGCCTGCCGGCAGGTAGGTTAAGAAATACGAATTAACCATTAACAATTATCAATTGACAATTATTCAAAATCTATCACCACACCCAACTGTTGCAAATGCTGATAAAAATCGGGGTAGGATTTGTTGATGGCTTCTGCCACTTCAATGGTTGTTTCACCATTTGCTTTTAATGCGAGTAAAGCACACATCATTGCAATCCGGTGATCATGATGTGAGTGAACAGTTGCAGCATTGATTTCATTAGCTCCTTTTATCAACATGACATTATCATTCAACTCTACCTCAATGTTCATCTTACCTAATTCTTCCTGTATCGTTAATGCACGATTGCTTTCTTTATGTGCCAATCGGTGCACACCTGTAATTTTTGTTGTGCCTTGGCAACAAGCAGCTAATGCAGCCAAAGGAGGAAATAAATCGGGGCAGTCAGTAGCATCAAATTCAAAAGCATTTAAATGCCCTGAAAGAGATGGCGAAATTTCAATTTCATTTTTCCCTACAACAACTCCTGCACCTGATTTTTCCAGCGCCTCAATTATTTTTTTATCCGCCTGTGTTGATGCAATGTCAAGGCCTGCAACATTTATTTTACCTGCAATAGCGCCAAAGACCAGCAAAAATGCTCCACCACTCCAGTCGCCCTCAACAGTATAATCAACAACATCATTCATATGTGATTCATCAAAATTCAGTTTTGATTTTGCAAAAACAAATTCTTCGTAATTAATATTCTCAGGAACTGGCAAATGAAAGTCAGCCATCACCTTTAAAGTAAGGTCAACATAAGGTTTGCTCTTAAGATCTCTTACTTTTATTGAAACATGGTTGTATTTAGAAACATTTTCTGAATATTGAAGTGAAGATGAATATGCCAGCAACAATCCAGTTAAGAATTGCGAACTTAACGAACCATCTATTTCAATATTTTTTAGCTGCAACGGTCCTTGTATTTTTAATGGCAACCTGCCATTGCTGGATGTAATTTTTACTTCAAGCCCTGGCATTACTTCATCAAAAAAATTCATTGGCCTTGTAAGTAAACTACCTTCACCGTTGATCAGGATTTCTTTTTCACTCAATGATAAAATGGGCGTAAACATTCTTATGCCCAAACCTGCTTCACCACAATTAACGACTGTTTTATTTTCAGTTGTATCGTTGTTATTTCCTGATAATAAAAAATTTGCTGAATTAATCAACAATGAACTATCGCTGTTATTACTTATTTCCGCACCCATCGCAGTGATAACATTCATCGCTGCTTTGTCATCATTACTTTTTCCAGGATTCCGGATAATGCTTTTTCCTTTCCTTATCAAAGCTGCAGCACAGGCACGTTGCATAGAACTCTTAGAAGCCGGCGCATGAATATTTACATTTAAAGAGGCATCACTGGTTGATGTAATGTTTAATTTATTCCCTTTTATGATTGCTTTCATACACTGTTTCTAAGAAAGGTTTTTTGTTTCCATTTGTGAAATAATATTTTCAACTTCTTTCACATCAATTGGCATTACAACAGCTTTCCCGATTTTTTGCAACAACACATAATTGATAATATCTTTCACTTTTTTCTTATCAGCTTTCATCACATCAATAACCTTTTTTGCATTATATGATTGATGTACCGGCAATCCATATTTCTTAATGAGTCCAATCACCCGGTTGGTATCTTTAAAGCTGCAATATGCTTCAGAAATCATGCAGGCCATCACCATCCCCACTGCTACTGCCTGTCCGTGTGAAAGCTTGTATGTATTTTCAATAGCATGGCCAAATGTGTGACCAAAATTCAACAACCTCCTGTCTCCTGATTCAAACTCATCTGCTATAACAACTTTTGATTTTAATAATGCATTCCTGTGGATGAGTTCGTTCAATAATTTTTTATCGGATTGATATTTTTTCAAGTTGTTTGCTTCAAGCGTTTTAAACATGGCAGCATCTTTTATACATGCATGTTTAATGATTTCTGCAAACCCGTTTCGCCATTCATCCGCGGGCAGCGTTTTTAAAAACAAATGATCATGTAAAATAAAAGATGGTTGATTAATGGTACCCACTATGTTTTTATAAACTCCCACATCAATACCATTTTTACCACCAATAGATGCATCCACCATTGACAGTAATGTAGTAGGCACAAAACCAAATCTTATTCCACGCATAAAAACACTTGCCACATAACCTGTAATATCAGTCACTACTCCACCGCCCACACCAATTAAAAATGTTTTGCGGTCAACATTGAATTGAATCAATTGTGTTATGATGGAATCAACAGTGGCTTGTTGTTTATATTGTTCACCCGGTTTTAAAACAATTACATTCCAGCCTTTAAATTTTTTTGTATGCAGGTTAAAAACATTTTCATCCACCAGGATGACTGCATGTTTTATATCAATAAAATCTTTTAAACGGGCAAAGCCTGCAGCAAAATAAAAACTGGTGGATGAAGTATTGTAGTGAACTTTTTTTATTGTCATTGTAAATTATGATGCAAATATTTTTTGCTCATCCCGCCAAAATGCTCAGTTATTTAATCATTCATAATCTTATTTTGATGGCTGATACTTTCCATGTGTACAGCATCAAAATATTTTGTAATAAACTCTTTGCTCAATCCCAACTTCTCTCCTTTCAGGTAAGCTCTTTCCAGAATTGAATTCCAGCGGTTGGTTTGCAGGATGGTGATATTATTTGCTTTTTTGTATTTACCAATTTCATCTGCTACTTTCATACGCTGGCTCAGTATCTGCATCAGTTCATCATCAAGGTTGTTAATCTGCTGACGGAGTTTCTCCATCTGTGCATGAAACGCTTCACTGGCACCATCTTCTTTTCTCCACCTGATAGCGCCCAACATTTCTCCCACCACTTCAGGTGTTATTTGTTGTTTGGCATCACTCCACGCATGGTCAGGATCAATGTGGCTTTCAATAATCAAACCATCATAATCAAGGTCAATGGCTTTCTGTGCCACTTCCTGCAAAATATCCCTGCGGCCACAGATATGTGAAGGATCATTGATGATCATCATATCAGGGTTGCGGCGTTTCATTTCAATTGCAAGGTGCCACATCGGTGCATTACGATATTCTGAATTGCCATAAGAACTAAATCCACGATGTATCAATCCGATTTGTTTGATACCTGCTTTTGCAACACGCTCAACAGCGCCAATCCATAATTCAAGATCAGGATTTATAGGATTTTTAATCAATACCGGAATATCCACACCACGTAAAGCATCAGCCACTTCCTGCACACTAAAAGGATTTACTGTTGTGCGTGCGCCAATCCATAAAACATCTACTTCAAAATGCAAAGCATCTTCCACCTGTTTGCCGGTGGCCACTTCCACAGTTACCGGCAACCCTGTAATTTGTTTGGCTTTCTGCAGCCACGGCAGACCTTTTGTACCAATGCCTTCAAAACTTCCGGGTCGAGTACGAGGTTTCCAAATCCCGGCACGGATCATATCCACTTTACCGGTCTTTTGTAACCGTATCGCTGTTTCAACTACCTGTTCTTCGGTTTCAGCGCTGCATGGACCAGAGATCACCAAAGGCCTTTTGTTCCACACTTGTTGTGTCACTTCTTTCATGTTCACATCAGTTGCTTGCATCTTTTATGTTTTATTTTTTGTTAGCCGGCAGTTGTTCGCTGGTCATCTTCGTTGTGTCACTCCCTTGTACTGTTGAATCAATTGGCGGCTGAACCTGCTCTTAAAAGGGTGCTAAATTACTAACAAATATGTATTTCCGAATGCAAGTTTGTATAATCATAACATAACAACCGTTAGTTTGGAGTGGAGTTAAAGCGAAACCTTTGTTGAGCCGATTTTTTTCGCAATATCTTTCAACGCAAAGTTCAGTGTTTTAACTTCTTCATCCGTAAACTTCGCAGGCTTGCTATTGACAACAGCACCGTTAATCCGCTGATGCAGCCAACTGCGGGATTTATTGAAATAATTATTGGCATTATAAGCGGGTGGAACTATTTCTGATACTTCTTCAAGCTCAATCCGCATTGATATTTCATTGCGCAATTGTTTTGATGCTTTTATATCTTGTACAAACAACCTGTGCAAATAAGCACCTACCTTTTTTTTATCTGTTGCAGAAGTAAAATTTTTTTTATATAGACGAGCTGTTTATCCAGCTTCTTTTCATCTTTGCCTGTATACCTGTTTAATTTTTCAAGTTCATTTTTCAATTCCATTTTGATTAATTTTTTTCTTTTTTCTAAGTTCTTTTTCAATTTTCATCCACCAGTTCAACTCATCAGGCAATGGGTTGATTTTTTTCCAAAACCGGTTCCGGTAAGTCCGGATAGCTGTTGCAGGATTTTTATTTTGTGTTTGCGAATTGCAATCTGCATTACGGCCTGCTCAAGCCCACTACCCGCTCTTTTAATTTCAAACGAAAAAATAAGCTTTTGTTTATTGATAGACTTTCACTTACTTATACGGATATAAACTAAAAAAGGAAAGCAACAGCTTACTAAATATGCTTGAAATGAAGTATAAAAATTTTCAGGAAACTTCATACCCATTGCAACAAAATTTTTATGCGGAACTCCATCTGGCAATTGAAAAAAATAAAAAATAATACAGATGAAGCATGGCTTGAAACACATAGCCCACGTTGCGCGAAGATGGTTGGCAAAAACTCAGGATACGCTTATGGGAGCAAATCTTTGGGTTCTATCATAATACGCTTCGTGTAATGAATATATATTATAGCTATTACGCAGGGCCGACTGTGCCAGACACTGATAAGAAAAGAGATTTTCTGTTGTTTGAATTGGGGTTATGGTAGTCGTTTCATTTTGGCTGTTTCTCAAAAACTGTTACTAATCTTTCATTGAGATGTACAATACTTTCCATCAGTTTCAACATTAATTGCGCTTGTTGCTCATTGTATGTTTGGAAAGTGCTATGATGCTGAATTGCAATTGATGAATGCTGTATGTTTTCAAGAATATTACTCGGTGATGTTGTAAGAATTTGTAGTGGGTCAATTTCCAATACTTCAGCGACTTTTTGCAAAAAGTCAATTGTTATTGCGGTTTCCCACGTTCATATTTTGTGTAGGTAGCTTCTTTTAGTCCTAAACGTTCTGCCATATCGAAAGCCTTAATGTCTTTCAGCTTTCTGAACTTCGCAATATTTCGCCCAATTGTAAGATTATCCATATAAGTTGTTTCAAACTACTTCTATTGGGGGTAAAACTACTTAAAAATCAATATATAAAAAATATGCAATGCTATTTTCACATAATCGAAATCCTATTATAAATTAAACTTTTATTCATACTACTTATGAGACTAAAATCACTGGTGCTTGTTTTCGGTCTTTCTTTTGCCAGCATTTTTTCTTTTTCCCAAACCAAATCAATGTTTAATACAGATGAGAAAGACATTCCAACAATTATGGTTTTAAATGTTAGCAAAGAGGGTGGTGGTATAAATGGCATATCTCAACCAGGCATCGGAAACTGGAAAAAATTTATTTTTGCTGATGCTGGCGACACGATAGCTGTACAGATTTATTTTCATAATTCCACTCTATACCGTACCGATAGTGCAACATTGAGCCTTTTGCCTAAAAGAAGTACCGCAGATAATTTTCATGCTTTTGTTGGCGGTGTAGCATCTACAACAATTGACAGATCAGAAGGTTATGCAATAGTTATGACCACTCCTTTTGAAAAAGTTACTTTCATTCCTGGCTCAGTAAGAATCTACAAACATGGAAGCCCTACTGCCTATCAAGTACAAAAAGAAGCATCATTATTTACAGAAAAGGGATTGTCAATAGGTGCAATATCACCTGGATGGGATTTTCAGGGAACATTATCTGCAGAATTTGTCGTATCTGATAATTAACTGCATATACAAGATCCTTTACATCGTGCATCGTTTCGCAAAAGCAAAAGACACAAAAAAATTTCAGGAGTGCTGAGCAACTTAGATCACCTCAGGCGACTTTGAAAAGATTACGTTGTCCTTCAAGTCGCCCAAGTCCCACGAAAAAATAACATTTTAAACAAACCGTGTTTCAAATTCTGCTTTGGTAAGTATAACAAGTGTAGAAAATTTCATTTCGAGCATTTCCTTCACATCTAAAATATTGTTGTCGCCGCTGGTAACAAACCCGGAGTTGGTTTATAAAGCCAATGCAATTACATAATCATCATCTTTATCCGCAGGGATATATCTTTTGATTGGATAATTCAGAGTAAAATAAGTGGTCACAGTTTTCACTGTTTTCAAAGCGTAAGCAATATTTACGTTATACTTTTCAAGACGTGGATAATGTAATACACGTTCAATTCTTCAAGAAGCTCTTCGCAGGAAAAAACTGCCAGGTCATTATTGCCAATAATATCAACCAGTTTTTGCTCTTTTCGGGTAATGAAATAGCTAATCCAGATATTACAGTCTAATACAAATCTATTTACCCGCATACAATTTTCTTGATTCGTGTTTCCACTTATCAATCTGTTCCATTGTCGGGGGCTTTATTTTTTTACCCTTGTAATTAGCAGCAGGCTTTACACCGGTTTTCTGTAGTTTCTTTACCCGCAATTGAGTAAGCAATATCTGGAGCTCTGATTTATCAAGACTTTCAACTTCTTTTATAATTGCATTTATTGTTTCCTGCTTTGTTGATACCGGCGGCATAAATAATTCGATTGACTGTTTTTCAAACTTACATCATTTCGTAAAAATTTCGATAGGAAAAATTGCTTTGCTCTAATATTGTATGAGCAATGAAATAAAATTTCAGCAGTAACATGTGATTTAGATGGCAACTGCAATCTTAATAAATTGTCTTTGTATTCAAAACAATCTTTTTATAAGCAATTGCAAATGATTCCTTTGAAACATACAAATTTTTTACTCAATATCATGAGCAATTTTACTCAAAATATTGAGCAAAATTTAAATAACAATTATTCTGTTACAAAAGCCGGCCACCATAGTGTTTTCTTTATCTCTACTGTTTGTCAAAACCAGGTTAGCTTATACTATAACATTAAAATGTTTTTGTATTATTACTCTCATCAGCATCCATCCATATCCCGCCATCAAGTGTAAGGCTTGTTACTTTTTCTTTTGCTTTAATGTTAACAACAGCCTGCTTTTGATCGTTCATCCAGATTCCGGGTGACTGGTGAAATTTTTCTGTGCTACCATCTTTGTAAGTTGCAATCACATCAACAGGTGCAGCCATACCACCAATATTTTTTAAAGTGATAGTATAATTGCTACCGTTTGCTTTTACATCTGTAATTGCGAGATCAATATAATTAGTTGAAAAGAACCAGTTATTCCAGAACCAGTTTAAATTTTTACCAACAACATCATTGAATGTATAAAAGAAATCCCATGGTGTCGGATGTTTACCATGCCACCTGTCCATATATGCCTGCAAACATTTTTTAAACATCGCATCACCCAACAAATCTTTCATAGCAAGATAACCCAATGAAGCTTTCCCATATTCATTATTTCCAAGACCAGCGCCCGAAATTGCATCACCGGGTGTAATGATTGGTATCTGTTGATCAGAAGCTGCATTATTGATCCAACCATCCACCCTAAACTGTTTATACAATTCAGTTGCTGCTTCAACACCCACATCTGCTGTACCAATTAAATATTCAAAAGTTGTGGCCCATCCTTCATCCATAAACCCATATCGCGTTTCATTGATGCCCATATAAAAGGGCATGTAAGTGTGTGCTATTTCATGCTCTGCTACAAACCTTGCAAATGAAGTATCTTCAAATGCTTCATCATTAACCATCATTGGGTATTCCATATCAGCAAAGCCCTGGAACACTGTTGTCTTTTCATAAGGATATGGTACACCAGGCCAGTTATGTGATAACCAGTTGAGTGAATGTTTTGCAAATTGCGCTACATAATGATAATCTTTTGCAGCATCAAGATATGCTGCATTGGCAACAGCCCTTCTCTGCGTTTTATCATCCACCACCACACTGCATCCATCCCAATTGTAATGATCGCTGATACCAAAAGCCATATCGGGAATATCATTGGCAATAAACTGCCAGCTATTCATTGCATTTTGTGTTGTAACAGTTTTTGCAGCTAAGTCAGCAGGTGTTACAATATTTATTGTAGCATCAGATGTAAAAGACTGCTGGTATCTTTTTAATATTTCCGGTTGCAACAAATTTTCAGGATGCTGCAATGCACCGGTGCCCCAGACAATAAAATTTTTCGGCACATTGACTGTTACAACATAATCATTAAAATCACTATAAAATTCACGACTATCCGTAAAATCCATTCTGTCCCATCCATTATAATCATCAAATACAGCTACACGTGGATAGAAATATGCAATAAAATAAGAAGTGGAATCAATTGCGCCTTCGCGTCCACTTTGCTTTGATACATCATAATGCCATTTGAAAGTCATTTGCATTGAATCTTTAGGCGCCAGTGGAACAGGCAGGCGCAAAGGCATATTGGTGAAAATATTTTCCTGGTCAGGAACATCCATATTTTTACCGTTGATAGTAATTGCATCAATATGCATACCTGAAGTAAGATAATCTGCCTGTGCCGGATTATCCCTTGGCGCACCAGGTTTATGAATATTGACAAATAATTTGATAGAAGGTGTCCGCAAAGTATCTGTACTTTCATTTACATACATGATAGTTTCACTACCAGTGACTGTTCTGTCTGGTGGCGCAACACTAATTGTTATATTATACCGTGCATGATTTTGCCAATAATTTTTTCCGGGATTGCCATCCATACTTCTTGTACCATTTTTATAGGCTTGTTGAATATCCCTTGACATGAAAAGATCCTGAGCCTGCAGCTGGGGAATGGTAAATATGAAAAATAACAATGATAAATAATAGCGCATATTGATGTTTTAATGAATGATTAGAACTGTTTGAAATATTTTTTGTTATCTCATACAATGACAATATCCAAAAGTAAATTTCCATTTTGATAACTGAAAAAAACAAATAGATAAACGGCAAAAAACCCCACGTAAAAACGTGGGGTCCTAACCAAAACCAACTGCTACGAAAAAAACCTTACTGTATGCTAATCTCTTTCGGGAGTGCTTTCACTTCTTCTTTCTTAGGAAGATAAAGTTTCAACACACCATCTTCATATTTTGCCTGGATGTTCTCAACATTGATCACATCATCTACACGGAAACTACGTTTGAAACTGGTGAAATTAAATTCACGGCGATGTGTTTTATAATCGCTGTTTTCTACTTCATCTTTCTTTTCATAGCTGATAGTAAGCAAACCCTTGTCAAGATTTACTTTAAAATCTTCTTTCTTCAACCCCGGAGCTACCAATTCAAGATGAAAACCATCACTGGTTTCATGAATATTTACGGGTGGTACATTCCATCCATTTTCTTTTCCCCAGGCTGTAGGTATGTTGCCAAAAAACTCATCAAACAAGTTGTCTAATGTCATGTAATTACGTTTTGCTAAAGTTGTCATAGTATTTTGTTTTATTGATTTAATAATTCTGGCATAGTTGAAACAAAGGATATACCATCACATTTTTCATGAAAGAAGTTCAGTCTTTTCATCAATTTCAATGACAAGTTTTCAGAAATACTTTTATTCAAATGCCAATCCGGCTTAAGAATGTTTTTCAAATGATTAATTTGTTTTTTTCTTTAATCAGGATAACGCATTTTTAAGCTTGGCAAATTGAAATACCGGATAATTTTATCTTTATTTATCAGCATGCCTTTAACCATTTCCTGTAACCAGATTTTATCTGCTTTATTTTAAAATAGAATTATAAATGCAAAATCATAAAGAATAAAAAAATCATTTATGCGCTTCGCATTGTTACTACTGAAAACCTGTTTTATTTTTTTCAAAATGAATAAATGGCCTATTTTCATTCCTTATATACCGACTCATGCAAACTGCATCAAAGAAAGTTATCAATGCCTGGGCTATGTATGACTGGGCAAACAGTACTTATAATTTAGTAATCACAACAACATTTTTCCCCATCTATTTTACATCCGTTACCAAACATGCTTTTGGTAGTGAAATCATTCCTTTGCTCGGTAGAAAGTTTGTCAATTCATCTTTGTATGATTACACTTTAGCTGCAGCATATTTTATCATTGCAATGTGTTATCCTGTGCTCACTTCCATTGCAGATACAAGGGGTAACAAAAAAAATTTCATGCGCTTTTTTTGTTACATGGGTGCGATTGGCTGCAGCGCTTTATTTTTTTTCAAAGGCAATAATATCTGGTTAGGCATTATTGCTTTTATGATGGCTGCAGGTGGTTATGTAGGCAGCCTTGTTTTTTACAACGCATTCTTACCTGAAATAGCTGTGCCCGAAGACCAGGACAGGGTAAGTGCCAGAGGATTTTCCTTCGGTTATATCGGTAGTGTGATAATGCAATTAATAGGTTTTGTCCTGGTGTTGTTACTCGCTGATGATCCCAATTACCTGGGGCCAAGAATTACATTCCTGTTAGTAGGGATATGGTGGGCAGGTTTTGCTCAAATAACATTTTCACGTGTACCAGAGACAAAAAGAATATCAACACAAAAAAGCAATGTTTTTAAAGATGGATTTGTGGCGGTGAAACAGGTTTTCAACGAGGTAAAAAAAATGCCTGTATTAAAAAGGTTCCTGCGTGGTTTTTTCTTTTACAGCATGGGAGTACAAACAGTAATGCTGGCAGCTACTTTATTTGGCAGCAAACTTTTGCAATTGGCCGATACAAAACTTATCATTACTGTTGTTGCCATACAATTGGTAGCCATCCCCGGCGCTATTCTGATGAGCCGTTTATCAATGAAGTATGGTAATATAAAAGTGTTGATGGGTGTTATCATTTTCTGGATACTTATTTGTGTTGCCGCTTATTATACCGCAAATTATAAACTCAATGGAGGCGACCCTGAATATCTTTTTTATGCACTTTCAATTGCAGTGGGTTTAGTGATGGGTGGTATTCAATCACTGAGCCGCAGCACATATTCCAAACTGATGCCTGAAACAGAAGACACAGCTTCCTATTTCAGTTATTATGACCTTACTGAAAAAATTGCAATTGTTATTGGCATGTTTGCTTTTGGTTATATTGAAGAACTAACAGGCAATATGCAGAATTCTGTATTAAGTTTAATCGTGTTTTTTGTAATTGGCTTTTTATGGTTATATACAGCTTTGAAAAAACAAAATTTATCACACAGATAAACGAAATTTGCAAAGCAAACTTATCTGTCAACTGAAAAAACAAAGAATGAAATTATATTCAATAGAAACAGGATTATTCAAATTAGATGGCGGCGCTATGTTTGGTGTTGTACCAAAAACAATTTGGCAAAAACTTAATCAACCCGATGAAAATAATTTATGCACCTGGAGCATGCGCTGCCTGTTGATTGAAGATGATAACAGACTCATATTAGTGGATAATGGTATCGGCAATAAACAAAGTGAAAAATTCTTTGGCCATTATTACTTGCATGGTGATGATAGTTTAGACAAATCACTTGCAGCAAATGGTTTTAACAAAGATGATATCACAGATGTTTTTCTTACCCATCTGCATTTTGATCATTGCGGCGGCAGCATCATTCGTGATGGTGACAAACTAATCCCTGCATTTAAAAATGCGGTTTACTGGAGCAATATGGAACACTGGAACTGGGCTGTGTATCCCAACGATAGAGAGAAAGCTTCTTTTCTCAAAGAAAATATTTTACCTATACAGGAAAGCGGTCAATTAAAGTTTATTGACCTGGTGAACTCAGAAGATGGAAAATTGAGTGAGACTGCTTTCACAAAAAATATTTCAATCCGTTTTGTGAGCGGACACACAGAAAAAATGATGTTGCCACAACTACAATACAAAGAAAAAACCATTGTGTTTATGGCTGACCTGTTGCCATCCATGGCACATATCCCATTGCCTTATGTGATGGCTTATGATATGCAGCCATTGAAAACACTGGAAGAAAAAAAATCATTCTTACAGGAAGCGCTTGCAGGTAATTACATTTTATTTTTTGAACATGATGCCCAACATGAATGTTGCACATTACATCAAACAGAAAGAGGAATCAGGGAAAATGAAATTTTTAAATTAAATGAGATATAAAATGTGTTGGTTGTAAAATGATTTCATGAATTAAAAACATTCCAATAAAATCATTGTTTAAAATACAACAATAAAAATTTCATCAATCACTCAAAGTATCAATCACGTAATGAAGTGTTATCATCAAACACATTTATTGTAATCATTTATTTCAATGGCTTCCCTCTAACAGCCAACAGCTAAAGGCTAACAGCTAATAATCAAATCTCAACGGTACATTCAGTTTTATACCAAAATTCCTGCCCATGTTAAACACACCCTGCCTGCCGGTAACATTATTTATAGCAAGGTATTTAAACCTGCTTAGGTTATCCTGGTAAGCGATATTACAAAGGTTATCGCCGGTAATGCTAAGCTGGCATATCGTTTTACCTTTACTGACAATATCAGCAGAAATCTTTGCGCCCAAAAGCCAATAACCAGGCGTTGCCGTTTCTGTATTATAACCGGCAAATGCATTGTCCTGAGCAAAATTGTAATCACTTTCCATACCTGCATAAATATTGCGCACTACATTACCTTTCTTTAAGATGTCAACACCCAATGATGTTATCCATCTTGCTGCAGGTATAAATGGGAGATTGTCAGAACCATCAAGCGCATGAGAAAATTTTCCCCTGGTATAAGAAAATACATTTTTAAAATGCAACCAATCCAATGGATGCGGATGCACATCAAGGCTGAGTTCAAGTCCATAAAGATTAGCAGTCTGTTGTGCAAACCTGAAAACTTCCAACTGCTCTCCTGTCCCAGGGTCTATCATGATGGAATCACCACCTGAAGCAGCAGGCACGCGTTCATAAAAAATAAAATCATTGATGTGGTTATAATACAAACTTGCATCCAGCGAAACATGTTCTGTTGTCAATTCAATACCTGCATCGCCCTGCAGGCTCACTTCAGAATGCAATTGATTATTTCCTATTTCAAAACGGTTGGTACCTTCATGAGCGCCATTGCTTGCCAACTCTGCAAAGTTCGGCGCCCTGAAACCCCTTGCCACATTGACTTTCAGCGCAAGGGCCTTTGTTAATTCATAACTCATACCAAGGCTGCCGGAAATATCTGAGAAATTTTTTGTAAAGGCTGCAAACTTCATTTCACCATCCTGCATCAAAGCATCTCCTGCATCGTGTCTCGTATCATACCTTAAACCACCGGTTATCGTCAGTTTATTTTTTGTGTATTGTGAAAATACAAAACCACCGATATCAAATAACTGGTAATCAGGTATTAAAACTTCATCCGCCATATTCCTGTTGACCTGGTACATACCTGTTAAGCCAATAGTTGTTTTGAAATGATGGGTATAAGGCAGGTGCCAGTGCAATACATAATTTAAAGTATGCAGGCTGAACCACGCATCCGGTATTGACGCAGCGGCAGGATCGCCAAACTCCTGCCGCTGGTTATTCTGATAACCCAGTATAACATCCATGCTGCTATTACCAATTTTAAAATGATTATCTGTGGATATTTTAAAATGGCGTACATGCTGGTAGGGCACTTCCATTGATAAGGATTTATTATCATCGTTACCCACTATCGCTTCTTCACCATCAGGCATTTCTTTCACAAAATTCCCGGTAGCGCTGTCACGGTTTCCTTCCACGATGCCGAGGTGCTGGTCAAAATTGCTAACAAGCAAATGACTATAACCCCAGTTGCCTGCATAGCCTGCCATCGCACCGAAATCCTTATCATTAAACCTCGAATTAAAAACATACCCGTCATATTTATTTTGATAATCTGCAGCTCCTTTGTAGGTGCCGTAAACATTCCAGCTAAAACCATTTTTTGTGCCGCCAACATTTCCATAAAAACCACGCAATGCATTATTGGTTTGATATTCGGAAAGGAAATTGGCTTTGATGATACCTTCAGGCGCAGGTATCTGTGTCAGAATATTGATTACACCGGCAATAGCATCGCTGCCATACATCAATGATGCAGGCCCTTTCAAAACTTCTACACGTTGCACACTGTAATCATCTATTTCAATTCCATGTTCATCGCCCCATTGCTGGCCTTCCTGTCGCACGCCATCATTCACAGTAAGCACACGGTTATATCCCAACCCACGGATAAAAGGTTTTGAAACTGCAGGCCCGGTGCTCACTGCATTCACACCTGCCACCAGTTTGGTGAGGGCATCAATTGCATTGGTAGAAACAGTGCCGATAAAATCCTGCCGCTTTACCACTTCCACCGGTTGCGGGTTTTGCTTGATGCGTATGGCAGATGAAACACCGGTAACAGTTACGGCTTCCTGCTCTACTGCAGTAGGCTGCAATGCAAAATCATGTTGCGTCGGGGTTGTGAGGTCTATCGTTTGCGCCTCTGATGCGTATCCAACATAAGAAACTTCCACCAGGTATTTTCCTGATGGGATATTATTGATATTATAATCACCATCATTATTTACAATAGCTCCTTTATGAATATCGGGAATAAAGACAGATGCACCCGGGAGCAAAGCGCCTGTTTTTGCATCAGTGATTTTCCCTGAAATGGTGATACCGGTTTTCTTTGAAATATTTTTTGAAACAACCGGGCTATCGCTCTGGGCATTTGCGCAAATCAAGCCGGTTGACAATATTGAAGTAAATAAAATTTTAAACGTTGAATAAGACATTGCTTAAGATTAATAAACCGGTTTTGGCAAACCAGTTTGTAAAAAAATTGATAATAGAAACCTTACTTAAGCAATTGAAGGAGGGCCACGGCCATCAAACACCACAGCAAATGAATTGGCTTGTGGTAAAGTGTAATTGAAATATGAACCGATGAAAAAAACAGGAGGGGCAATTGAAATTTCAGCCACAACAGCATCACTGTCTTTTGCAACCTGGAAATCACAGATAGCACAGGAAAAGTTTGCTTTCACAGCAGTTGCGTTTTTATCCAGGCTGTGAAAAACGCATGATGAAATATCATGCGTATGCATAGCCTTGACTACGTGGATGCAAACGAGCAATGCAATCAGGGCAAGTGCTCCGGCTTTTCTATAATATGCAGTACGCAGGAAATTCATCGGCTGCGAAGCTACTGTAATTTAGAAAAATGATTATCAGAATAAATGCTAATGGCCAATTAAAAAATGAGTTACCGGGAAACGTTCACAAACCTGGAAAAGAGAAACAATGTTTGATTTTGATGAAATCATGAATTATTGAATGTATTTACAAATCAAACCGCATCCATTATTTCAAATTATAAACTTCCTTAGGTTACTAAATATTCAATTTGAATAATCGAAAGGTTTTGTCACTCCTTCAAAAACTTCTTCGTTACCACTGCTCCATTCATTTCAATTTTCAATAAATAATTTCCTGGTTGTAATGAAGCGATGTTTAAGTTGTAAGAGCCATTAGCTATTAGCTGTTGGCTGATAGCTGTAAAACCGTTGAAACTGATAACTGTAATTTTTGCTTTTGATGATAAACCTTCAATATGCAAAATATTTTTTGCAGGATTGGGATAAATGCGCACAGCATCTTCATTACTGTTTATCATGATTATATTCGA
>JAFDXI010000097.1 GCA_018268035.1 Bacteroidota bacterium
AGTCCAAGGCAGGACAAGCAACTTTGAACAGCAAAGCTTAACTTCAACAAAACAATTTTAATCAGCATCAGTACCGGGCGGACGGAATTCTAATATCCCAACTGCGTCAATACTCGGTCGTTATGTGTCACCCTAAACAGCATCCTACTTAAATTCAAACTAACATGACTTTGCCTAGACGACCCAACGCTATTTTTAGCACATTGCAAGGCTCACAAAACCCAGGCACAAAGCCAACCTTGCAAAGAGCTAAAAATGCCAACACACAGCCCACCCACCCCGGCCGACGAATATCTATCAACATTAGTACAAAACTTCAACAATATATTATTACTCAACACCCAAGCCCACCCACCACCCGACACTATCTGCTAATCAAAACACAAATATTATCTTTGGAATAATGTCATATAAGGTTGAAGATATATCGTTGGATGACTTAGAAAAATCTGACTGGATTTCAGTTAGAGCTATTAATATTTGTAAGAATAATCGGCTAACAGGCTTAAACGACATTATCACATTTTATAGAAAACATGGCTCTTTTAAAAATTTGCAAAGTTGTGGTGAAAAAACCGAAAAGGAGCTTTCTGAAATATGCAAGAAGTTCAGTAATCATTCATTAGATGTAATAATACAAGAAATAAAAGAAAGGGATGAAATAAAAAAGCTGGTTACACAACTTACAAATGAGGAAATTGAGGCAACAAATAAGCACATCGAGTATTTAATTTTTAAACTGTCGGTCAGGTCAAGAAATGGTTTGCAAAGTTTATTTAATGGAACTCCCCAAGCCATTGAATTAATTGATAAAATTTATTCTTCCACTTTTAGTTTCCACACAATTCGAAATATTGGCGAGAAAACAGCAACCGAATTAGATGGCTTTACAGAATCCCTTTTGCTATTCTTAAAGAAGTTTCAACTTCAGGACAGTAGTACAAATGCAACTGAAAATGTCCGACCCACAATAATTACAGACTTAGATGAAAGTTTAGCAAAGATAATTAATGACTTCAATCCTTTTAAGAGGGCAGCATTAAACCGTCATATTGAGTATCTCATTTCAAATCTTAAAATAAGAGCAAGAAATGGAATAACACAATTTTTCGGAGAAACTTTCACAGCAAGGGAAATTATTGAAACAATTTACTCTTACTCTTTCGATTTTCAGGATATTAAAAATATCGGGAGTAAAACCGTTTCAGAACTAAATAATTTCAAAGCGGATATTTCTTCTTTTATAGAGACATTAAGATTTATCGAAGATGACCATTTAAGCAGGGAGTACGCAAAACTTATTGTTAAAACGACATTCAGTAATCTTCCTATAAACTTTAATGAACAATTTGAAAATGTCTTTGACAATACAGGCAAAATCAGGCTTTTCAAACTAATTCATTTTTTAATAGAAAATGGTCATATCCTTAAACAGAAAGAAAAGCAACTATTCTATTTTTTATACACAGAGAATTGCAATAAATCACTCGAACAGATTGCAATAGAATTAGATTTAGGAAAAGAAAGATTGCGGCAAATCAAAGTAAATTTTGAAAGTGAAACACAAGATTATTTTCGCTTTATTCTTAGCTTCAACTTACAGGATTTAGTTTCTTATAGTATTCCATCAGATAATGTGCATTTTAAAATAATAGATAAAGATTTTTCCCAGAAAATAAATGTTGCCGAAGATGTGAAATTCAATGTTTTGTTTTACAGTATAATCTTTGGTGTGTTTCTTTCAAATTCGCATTCAGTTCTCGGTGATGACGAAAACATATCCGGTAAAGGCAATTACTCAAATACAATTCGCTATAAAAATTGCTACCTGATTGAAACAAATATTTTCACTTCTTTTAATTTTGAGGCATTCGTCAATGACATTAATATTAATCTCTCAAATCGTATTACTGAAACCTATGCCTTACATTTTGAGGGCTACTTACTTCAGTTTGCTATCCCAGAAGGAAAACAATACTTGTCAAGCATAAAAGAAATTTGCGAAGCTATAATATACAATGAGTTTGATTTGGTTGTAAATAATGATGGCTATATTGTATTTGAAAGAAACGTAAGAAAGACACTTCCTGAATATACTTATGAAATATTGGAAGACTTAGGCGAAATGACTAAAGTAGAAGACATTGTAAAAGCCATCAATAAAAAGTACCCTGAACTTGATACAAATGAACAGTCAATTCGGGCAACGCTTCAAAGAGAAAAAGACTTATATATTTACATCGGTAGAACCAGTACGTATGGTCTTAAGAAATGGGAACTTGAAAACAAAACTCTAAAAGGTGGAACGATAAGAGATATTGCAGAAGAATATTTAGAGAAATACGATAAGCCACAACATACTTACGATATTGTAAATTATGTGAAGCAGTACCGTAACACATCAGGAACAAGTATTTTTAGAAACATTCAAGCGGAAGATAAAAACAGGTTTGTCTTTTTTGAAGGAGGGTATATTGGTTTAAAAAGTAAAAATTACGCTCCGTCTGATACTGTTTTTAAAAGAGTTGCTGGTACAAATTTTCGTACAGAAGTATTAAAAAAATTCAATGGCTGGGATTACGACAGAGTTGTTGAGCATTATGTAAATACCCATAATTATACACCTGTGCAGGTAATTAGTTTATTCGAAACAAAAATACAAACAGGTGAAATTATTCGTAACGACAATAACACAATAACAATATGAGCAGAATTCATAAAATAAAACAAAGTCATGCAGAAGAACTTGAAAAACACTGCCGAAAAAATAATATCAGCTTTATTTCAGTTGAAAAATTATTGGAAGCAGAAAAAACCAAAAAACTTTTAAAGCGTAATGCTCTTATTCAACAAACCATAGATAAGGAAATTGAAAACTCATTAGAAAATGAAAATTGATAAAATAATTCTAACCAATTTTAGGCAATACTATGGCGAAAACGTCATTGATTTAATGACAACTAAGGAGAAAA
>JAFDXI010000098.1 GCA_018268035.1 Bacteroidota bacterium
CAGTCTAAGGAATTGCCCATTGGAAAATTATACCGGCACGAACTAAGTTTTGACAAATAATACTTTGCATTAATTGGAATGTTTAAATTGCTATCGAATTTGAAATTCTTATCATGCGTTGTTTTATTTTTATACTATCCGTAATATCCAATTGCATTGCCTTTAATGCACAATCGCAGACTCCTCCTGATTTATCAACCATTAAAAATGATAACCAAAAAGTAAAAGCATGGCTTGCTTACTGTGCTGAACTGCGATTGAATAAAAACGGAGCGAAAGACAATTACATCATCTTACAACAGGCGGGTTTAAAAGGATTGCAATTGGTACAACCCAATGATGATTCTGACAAGGCGAGTTTCTTTTTATACACCGCTCTTGGAAATTATTACCAGTTAAAGTTTGACAGCGCCCAATATTATTTTTACCAAAGTCTTAATAGTGCGCAAAAGGCAGATGATACTAAATTAATTGCCGGAGCTGCGGAAGCCTTAATGAGCATTAACTTCCAGTTGCAACAACAAGGTAAAGTGGACTCCTGCAAAAATATTCTGCAAACTATTGCGGATACTTCGAAAGATAAAGCGATACTTCAGGATATTTATTCTGCCTTTGGCAGTTATTATCAGCAGAAATCTTACTACAGCACTGCCCAGGATTATTATATTAAAAGTATTCAATTGCGTGAAAAAGAGGTGGACACTACGCAAGATGATAAAGCAAAATTTAATTACGCTATTCAGTGCGATCAGCTTTCCAAATTATATCTGAATACACAAATGGCTGATAAAAGCCTTGAATCTCTCAGAAAAGGTGAGCGTTTTGCGGATATTTCCCCTGTGGTAAGTAACCGGTTGCTGAGTTCGTTTATTGAGGCGTTTACTACTTCGGGTAATATAGACTCGGCATTATTTTATAATAAGCAACTTGTTGCTCATTCAAAAAATCGTCCTGAATTTTCATCAGAATTAGTCTCTTCAAACCTGAACATCGGTATATTTTATATTGACCATAAAGAGTATAATAAAGCCCTGCCTTATATCAATAAAGGTGATTCGCTCGCTACCACTATTAAATCGCCTTTCCTGATTTTTCAGGCACAAATGATAGAGGGGCGATATTTTCAGGAAACAGGGAATTATCAGAAAGCGATTTCTTTATTGAACCAGGCTTTGCCTGTTGCGGTACAACTTAGTAAGGAATTATATTCCAATATTTTAAAGTACATGGCGCTCTCTTATAAAGGATTGGGAAATCAACAAAATGCTTTACAATATTATGAGCAATATGTAATGCTGCAGGATACTGTTAATAAAGAAAAAGTATCCAGAACTTTTGCCGACCTGGAAACACGCTATCAAACTAGTGAGAAACAAAACCAGATTGTGTCGCTTGACCAAAAAAATAAATTAAATATCCTTGAATTAAAACAGGCTTCCAATACCCGGACTTTAATGATTCTTGGATTAATAAGTTTAGGAATTTTCTCCCTGTTGCTATATTTCATTTATAGAAATAAAGAAAAATTGAACAAGATATTGAATGGACGCAATGCGCAACTGGATGCATTGAATAATCAACTCGCTGTAGCTAATGATACCAAGGCAAAACTATTCGGCATAATAGGTCATGATCTACGCTCACCTGTGAGCCGGATTGTACAAATGCTGAAAATACAAAAGGAAAAGCCGGAACTGTTAGATGAGGCATCAAAAAAAAAGCACGAAGAAAAACTGAAAATTGCCTCAGAAAATGTTTTGGAAACCATGGAAGATTTGTTGTTGTGGAGCAAAAGCCAGATGCAACATTTCAAACCTGAATTCAGAGATGTGTTGATAATCGAAGTGGTAGAGAAGGAATCTTCCTTTCTAAAAGACCAGGCTGATAGTAAAAATATTCTTATTAAAAATGAAATACCGGGAAGTTTCGTTTTAAAAACGGATGAAAATTTTCTGGAAATTATTATCCGCAACCTTTTGCAAAATGCGGTAAAGTATAGCTGCGATGGAAGCGTTATTTTGATATCATCTGCCAGCGGTAATCGTGTTTGTATCAATAATAGGATTGCGGATATAAATAGAGCGAATATGAATATTGTATTTGAAAACCAATCTGTGAACAGCAGCAGCAATGGTCTTGGGCTACAGATTGCAAAAGATTTAGCTTCGGCCATTGGCGCTAAAATCCTTTTTGATCTTCGGGAAGATAATACTCTGGGGACTTCTATTGTTTGGGAAAATTACCCTCTATAATCGTGGCGATTCATCATAAAATTCTATGCGGATAGGCTGTTGAATAATTAAGTCCGGGATGGCGCCAGCCAGTTTCTTTTCTAAAGTAATATGTTGTTTTAGTAATGAGGGTAGTGGTCGGAGGTATGCTTTATTCCAGTTCCTTCACCGATCCGTCTGCATAGCCTACTATCACTTTTTTTGCCATGTGCACAAAAAGTCCGTTTTCCACCACACCCGGAATGGCATTGATCTGCTGATCAAGCAAGGCAGGATCAGGAATGGCGTTGAAGTGACAATCCAATACCTGGTGACCATTATCCGTAATATACGGCTGTCTGTCTTTTTCCCTGAGTACGGGTCTGCAGCCCAACCGTTGCAAATGCCGCGCAGTATGCTCCCGTCCGAAAGCCAATACTTCCACAGGCAGGGGAAATTTTCCTAAAACATTTACCATCTTGCTTTCATCTGCTATTACAATAAAGGTTGTGCTGGCAGCTGCAACAATTTTTTC
>JAFDXI010000099.1 GCA_018268035.1 Bacteroidota bacterium
AAAATAGAAGTTGTATTGACGCAATATCATTTTGATATATATAAACTACGCACAATCGGCATAAATCATTGATTAGCAGAAGTAATATTTTTATTTCTAAAAATTTCCGCATGTTCGTACTTTCGCAAATACAGACGTTGGCAGCAAGCGTAAAACGACACGACATAGCGGACATTGACACGAAAAAGAGAAACAAATTTTGACAAGTGAACACAGAAATACAGACCATATTGAAAACGGACAGCAACTGAGCCGACACTCATTGCCGACCCTTCTGTGTTTTAATTTTTTTGCCCACCGCACAAAAAATTTTGAAATTCTATGCCAGCCCGCAAACGGCACATTTGGCTTTGCCCTACCCACAAGCCGACCCTTCAGCAAAGCCAAAAGAGCCGTTTCTTGCCAACGCACTGATAAAAAACCGTATTTTGGACAATTAAATTATATAGAGATATAAATGACCTTTAATGAAGATTCAAGAGTAAAAATTCCTGCAATTGTGCATCTGACACGGTTGGGGTTTACTTATGTGCCTAAGTCTGGCATCACTAATCTTCATGCTGACACCAATATTTCTAAAGACTTATTCAAACAAGGACTTACGAAGATTAACAGCACAGAATATTCGGACAGTGAAATTGATACATTCATTTCTGAACTCAATATCCAACTGGACAATTCAGACCTTGGGAAAGCATTTTACAAAAGCTTGCAAGGCGACTTTGCTTGCAAACTCATTGACTTAGAGAATTTCGACAACAACTTGTTTCATGTTGTAACCGAACTGACTTATAAAAATGACGAAGAAGAATTCCGACCAGACATCATTTTGCTTATTAACGGAATGCCTTTTGCTTTCATTGAAGTAAAGAAACCGAACAACCGTGAAGGAATTTTAGCCGAACGAAACCGAATCAACACAAGGTTCAAAAATCCAAAATTCAAAAAGTTCATGAATATTACTCAGTTGTTGGTTTTCTCCAACAATCAGGAGTATGACGAAGAAAATATCACACCTATTCAGGGAGCATTTTACGCAACACCCGACCCTGACCAAGTAAACTTTAACTGTTTCAGAGAGGAAGACAATTCTATCATTCACAGCGTTCCGCAAGAGGACAGCGAAATAGAAAAACAAATTCTGCTTGACAACAACATTGTTTCCATTCTTGGAACAACAGAATATGAAACTGCTAAAGAACTCAACTCCCCTACCAATCGAGTTTTGACTTCTCTTTTCAGCAGACAACGATTTAAAACTTTGCTTCGCTATGGCTTTGCTTATGTGAACACCGTTAACAACGGAATAAGCAAGATTGAGAAACACATCATGCGTTATCCGCAGTTGTTTGCCACTTTAGCCATTGAGAAAAAGCTTAGCGAAGGCATCAAAAAAGGAATCATTTGGCATACACAGGGAAGCGGCAAAACCGCTTTGGCTTATTATAATGTAAACTACCTGAAAGACTATTATCAGAAACAAAACATTATTGCCAAGTTCTATTTTGTTGTTGACCGATTGGAATTAGCTACACAAGCCAAGAACGAATTTGAGGCAAGAGGATTGAAAGTGGAAATGGTTAGCTCCAAAGAAGATTTTATCAAAAATATAAGAACGGCAGGAGCCACAGCAGGAAACACAGGAGCACAAACAATCACGGTAGTAAATATTCAAAAGTTTTCGGCTGAATCCATTTCACAATCTGCCGACTATGATTTGAATATTCAACGAGTTTACTTTTTAGATGAAGTTCACCGTAGCTATAATCCTAAAGGCTCATTCCTTTCAAATTTGATTGCATCCGACAGACAATCGGTTTTAATCGGATTAACAGGGACTCCACTGATTTCAAAAGACTATAAAAGCAAAGACATATTTGGCGATTACTTTCACAAATACTATTACAACAAGTCAATTGCAGATGGTTACACGCTGAAACTTTTGAGAGAAGCCATTGAAACCAAATTCAGGGCTGAAATCAATCAAGTGTATGATGAAATTGTAAAGCAAGGTGAATTTACAAAGAGCCAAATATTTGCACATCAGAAATTTGTTGAGCCATTGGTCGAATACATTATTTCCGACTTCAAGAAAAGTCGTGTGCTTCACAATGACCATAGCATTGGCGGAATGATAGTTTGCGACACTTCCGACCAGGCAAAAATGATTTTTGCTGAAATACAGAAATACAACGAACGAATTGAAGCACAGCAAACCATCAACAAAGAGCCAGAAGCCGAATATGGCATTGCAGCAGAACCAAACGTAAAATATTTAAAACCTGAACTTGCTCCTATAACAGCCGCTTTGATTTTGCATGATGTGGACACAAAGGAAATCCGCAAGGAACATCAAACCGATTTTAAACAAGGCAATATTGACTTGTTGGTGGTTTACAATATGCTGCTAACTGGCTTTGATGCCAAGCGACTGAAAAAACTTTATCTGACCCGTGTAGTAAAAGAACACAACCTTTTACAAACACTTACAAGGGTAAACCGACCTTATAAAACTTTCAAATACGGCTATGTGGTTGACTTTGCCGACATCCGCAAAGAATTTGATAAAACCAACAAGGAGTATTTTAAAGAATTACAGCAGGAATTAGGCGATGAAACCAAGAACTACTCTAACCTTTTCAAATCAGCTGAAGAAATAGACAAGGAAATTCAGGAAATCAAAGAGAAACTATTCCTGTATGACTTTTCGAACCTTGAAGATTTTCAGAAGATAGTTAGCCAGATAACCGACAAAAAGGAAATCACGGAACTGCGGAAATGTTTGGAGAACCTGAAAAGTTTATACAACATCATCAAAATAATGGGCTACACCGAACTGTTAGACAAATTTTCGTTTGACAGGGTGAACAAGTTGTATAGTGAAGTGGCAAACCGCATAGACATAATTAACCTGAAAGAAAACTTAGAAAACGCTTCGGACAATACCAATCTGCTCAATATTGCTTTGGAGAAACTGCAATTTACTTTCAGAAAAATTGCCACACATGAATTACAGATTGCCGATAAATTCAGAAGTGAACTGGAACGAGCAAGAAAAGAATTGGAAGGAAACTTTGATAAAAAAGACCCACGCTTCATTTCGTTGTTTGAAGAACTGAAACGACTGTTCAAGAAAAAGAACATTGAGGAGCTGACTTCTGCCGAAATGGACGAAGCCATCAAAGACTTGAAAAAGATTTATGAGCAAGCCAATACGCTAAACAACAAAGATGCAATGCTTGCAGCCAAATATGAAAACGACACCAAGTTTGCCCGAATACACAAACGAATTAAAGAACATAACATGAATGTGCTGAATAGCGATTTGCTATTGCACGAAACCTTGCTATATATAAAACATGAAACCGACAAAACGGTAGTGAATAATCAGGCAATACTGAACAATCAGGATTATTTTGCCGAAGCCACCAAACGAACCATTTTGGAAACATTGGAAGACAAAGGAATCCGTGACTTAAATGTGGTTCGCTTTTTCAACAACACTTTAGTAAACGAATATTTCTATCAAAGAGCCATATAAATGACGAAACATCTTGAACATACACAGAAAACCAAAGACCTGATTGACGGACTAAAAACCGTGTGCAGTAATTACGGTTTGGCTAATTCGGGTAATGAATACAAAATCATTACCGAAGTTTTCTTGTATAAATTTTTGAACGACAAATTCCTGCACGAAGCACGGAAAGCCAATAAAGATTTAAAGAACAGCACCAACATAGAAGCCGACATTCAGAAAATGAGTGACAGCGACTATGAATATATGCTTGAAAAAATTGGTGAACGCAGTGCCAAACTTCAAAAGAATCATTTCATCAGTGCTTTGTTCAATAAGCAAAATGATGAAAGCGAAGAAAAGTTTTTTGAACGCTTCGACCGCACTTTGATTGAAATAGCCGATTTGAATATTAAACTGTTTTCGGTTGCAACCATTGACAAAGAACGCATTCGCTTATTTGACCGCCTTTCGCCATACATTATTGAAAGCAATCAGAAAACACCTTTCTGCAAAGCCATCATCAACAAACTGGTAGCGTTTAGCTTTGAGCCCATTTTTGAAGAAAAGTATGATTTCTTCTCTACCATTTTTGAATACCTGATTAAGGACTACAACAAAGACAGCGGACAATATGCCGAGTATTACACACCACCGGCAGTTGCCAAAATCATGGCAAAAATATTAGTGCCGAAAGAAACCCACAATGTAACATTATACGACCCCGCGGCAGGTTCGGGAAGTTTGTTACTGGCATTGGCTCACCAAATTGGCGAAAATAAATGCACCATCTATTCGCAAGACATTTCGCAAAAATCATCGGAGTTTCTTCGATTGAATTTGATTTTAAACAATCTGGTGCATTCGCTACATAACGTAATTAAGGGTAACACACTCAATACGCCTTACCATGTTAATGATGATAAAACCGACCTGAAAAAGTTTGATTACATCGTAAGCAATCCACCATTCAAAATGGATTTTAGTGATGACCGAGAAACTTTAGCCAGTGACCAACACAAAAAACGCTTTTTTGCAGGTGTGCCGAAGATTCCCAATAAGGACAAAAAGAAAATGGCTATCTATCAATTGTTCATTCAGCACATCATGTATTCGCTGGACAGCAAAGGGAAAGCAGCCGTTGTAGTTCCAACTGGATTTTGCACAGAGAAAGCTGCCATTGGTTTAGGAATCAGAAAAAAGATTGTAGACAGCAATTGGCTTCATGCGGTGGTTCAAATGCCTCCAAACATTTTTGCCACAACTGGAACTAACGTTTCCGTTGTATTTATTGACCGAACAAGAAAAGCTAATGAAGCCATATTGGTTGATGCCAGCAATCTTGGAACAAAGATTAAAGAGGGCGATAATCAAAAGACATTTTTGAGCAAAGAGGATGAAGATTTAATCATTAAAACGATAAACAATAAAGAAGTAATTGAAGGCTTTTCAGTTTTAGTTGATAATGAGAAGCTGAAGCAAAAAGGTTACTCGTTTGGAGCAGGACAGTATTTTGAAACAAAAATTGAGTATAGCGAATTGAGTCCCGAAGAATTTGATGAAAAGATAGAGGCGACTAAATCTCGATTGGAAAAAATGTTCAGGGAATCTAAATCACTGGAAAATAAACTATTTAAAAAACTAAGTTCATTGGAATATGATTTATAACGAAAGTAAGTTCAACACCGAGTGGGACACACTTCCGTTAAGTAAACTTGGTGAATTTAAAAGAGGAAAATCAAAGCACCGCCCACGGAATGACCAAAAGCTTTTTGAGGGCGGAACTTATCCGCTTATTCAAACAGGAGAAATTAAGGCTGCCAATTTGCTTATTAAAAGCAACAATGCCGCATACAATGAAGAAGGACTAAAGCAGAGCAAAATGTGGCCTGCCGGAACTTTGGCAATTACAATTGCTGCAAACATTGCAGAAACTGGAATCTTAGCTTATCCCATGTGTTTTCCTGATAGTTGTGTCGGCTTCAATGCCGATAAGGAAAAGACAACGGAACTGTTTATGCATTATGTGTTCACTTACATTAAGCGTAGCATCCAAAGTTCAGCCGTTGGCAGCATACAAGACAATATCAATATTGAAATGTTAACGGCTTTGAATTTTAAGATTCCAAAAAAGCCAATACAAGATTTAATAGTTGACCTTCTGTCAGCAATTGACTATAAAATTGAACTGAATAACGACATCAACACCGAACTTGAAAACCTTGCCAAAACCATTTACAACTATTGGTTTGTGCAGTTTGACTTTCCAAACGCTGAAGGCAAGCCTTATAAAACCAGTGGCGGTGAGATGGAATGGAACGAAGAATTGAAAATGGAGATTCCAACGGATTGGTCAAAAGGCAAATTGAGTGAGGTTGCAAATATCACAATGGGGCAATCCCCTAAAGGTTCAAGCTATAATGAAGATGGTGAAGGCATGGTGTTTTATCAGGGAAGCACCGATTTTAATTTCCGCTTCCCTGAAATTAGAATGTATACAACAGAACCAACAAGGTTTGCTAAGGAGGAAGATATTTTACTAAGTGTCCGTGCTCCAGTAGGAACAATAAATGTTGCCAATGAAGATTGTTGTATTGGTCGTGGTTTGGCTGCATTGAACAGTAAAAATGGAACTCAATCCTATCTTCTTTATTTGATGTTCTATTTCAAATCAATGTTTGACATACAAAATAGAACAGGGACAACATTCGGCTCTATTGATAAAGACACTTTGTATGACCTTTCGTTTCCAAAACCACCAATAGAGCTTCAAAAAAGGTTTCAGGAAATCGTTGGAAAATACGATTCAATGATTTTATCGAGAAGCAGAGAAAATCAAGAACTAATAAAACTTCGTGACTTTTTATTGCCTATGCTGATGAACGGGCAGGTGAAAGTAAAAAACGAAGCAAAAGAACAATTATCAATGGCAGCTGAGCCGCAAGCTGAGTATAAAAAAAGCCGCACATGATGTGCGGCTCATTGCGACAGGCGAAGGAATCGAACCTTACCACTCCCTAGTTAAATTCAGAAGATGAAGACAAATACACGAAATTCTAATTGCCACAGAACCTGTCGAGCGGGTGTGCCTGTAAACCTACAATTTGAACTATCAAACATTCAAGCCCCGTTAAGAAACTTGAAACCATTAAATGGATGCCGATTTTGATTATTGTTTCTTTCATACTTTTGATTTTTATTTTGTTAAAAATAATTTCTGACAGAAGAACAACTGTCACCTCGTGTAAATGCCATGATTTCAAACAACTGAACCAACCAAGACCTTAAAAGCAAGTTTGGGAATCACAAATTTAAACAATATGAGTAAATTTGAGCCATGAGAAATGAAGTAAGTGTAAATAACAACATGCTAACTTGGGCTATTGCCCGGGCTGGGTATGATGTGCCCGCATTTGCCGAAAAGTTTCCGAAAATATTAGATTGGCTCGAAGGGCAAAAGAAGCCAACCGTTAAGCAACTGGAAGAGTTCTCTAAAAAAGTTTATCTCCCATTTGGCTATCTTTTTTTGCCACAGCCACCGCAAGAAAGAGTTCCTATTCCTTTTTTCCGAACAAACGGAAATCAGGCAGACAGAATCAGTATCAATGTGTATGAAACAATTCTATTGCTTCAACAGAGACAAGACTGGTTGAAAAACTATTTACAAGACAATGCCTTTCAGCGTTTGCCCTACGTTGGTAAATTCAGAAACAGCAATGATGTAAATGCTATAGTAGCGGATATTCGCCAAACTTTACAATTGCCTGAAAATTGGGCAAGCCAATTCAGAACATGGCAGGAAGCTCAAGACCATTTGGTTTTGCATATTGAAGACAAAGGCATCATTACCATATTCAACGGAATAGTAGAGAACAATACACACAGACCTATTCCAGTTGACGAGTGCAGAGGTTTTGTATTAGTGGACGAGTATGCTCCGTTCATGTTCGTGAACAATAGCGATTTTAAATCTGCACAGATGTTTACCATTGTCCATGAGTTGGCTCATATATGGACTGGTTACAGTGCAGGATTCGATTTCCGCAGATTGCAACCCGCTAATGACCCGATAGAAATTCTTTGTGACAAGGTGGCTGCTGAATTTTTAGTTCCAGAGCAGGAATTTAATGAAGTGTGGAATCACAGACCCAATAATTTCGCTTATGCTTCTCGCTATTTTAAAGTAAGTGAAATTGTAATTGCCCGCAGAGCATTAGACACAGGAAAAATCACGAGACCACAGTTTTTTGATTTCTATGAGGAATATTCTAATCGTGAATTTGCTAAAAAAGAAAGTCAAGGTTCTGGAGGCGATTTTTACGCAACAACGAAAAAGCGAATCAGCATCACATTTGCCAGTCATGTAAATCAAGCAGTAAAATCTGGTAATTTATTATTTCGTGATGCCTATAAACTTACGGGCTTAAAGGGCGATACGTTTGAAAATTTCTTCTCTAAACACTTGTAGCCCGAATGCCAGTATATGTCTTAGATAGCAACTTTTTTATTCAGGCTCATCGGTTTCATTATCCGATAGATGTTGCTGCGGGATTTTGGAATAAGGTTCGGCAATTGGCACACGAAGGAAGAGTTATCAGCATAGACAAGGTTAAAAAAGAGCTATATGACAAAAACGATGCATTAGAAGAATGGTGCGGAAACAATTTGCCTGAGGACTTTTTCAAAGACACATCCGTTGTAATGGCAGCGTATGGCCAAGTTACAGCGTGGGCAATGTCAAGAAGTGGTCATTATTTACCCAATGCTTTGAATGAGTTTTTAGATGCTGATGAAGCAGATGCATTTTTAGTAGCTTTTTGCCTTGCAGACCCAGTAAACAAATTTGTAGTAACGCAAGAAGTTAGCGAGCCAAACCGACAAAATAAGGTTAAAATTCCTGATGCTTGTATTGCATTAAATGTTTCGTATGTGAATACAATTGAAATGTTCAGACAATTAGGAGAAACGTTTTAGCCCATGCAGCAGTCACACACATACCGCATTCGCACAAGCCAACGCACAGACCAAAAATGCGGTAAGAGTGTGCCTGCCCCAACCCGAGAAGAATTTCAAAATTTTTTCTCCCCCGCTTTTAGAAAAAAAATAAAACACGCCATTGCACAACCCGACACAGACAGACAAAAAAGTAAAAGGACAACGACACGTAAAACCCAAGCGGACAGAGACTTTCAGACACGGTTGACAAGAACGCCAGCTGCCAACAGCGTGTTGCCTCAATTGGCGGTGACGTGCAAAATTGAAGCTGAGTGCTGCTATCAAACTTTTGTGCAGGTTGACAGTTTAGTGCTCCGAAATCGCCAACTGCGGCAACACGCAAAACGTTAGGCGATATTTGTAACGACATCGCAATCGTCAAAGTTTGTAACAGGAACTAAACATATAGTACATTCCCCAACGACAAATTTGTGAATAGACGTATCGCTTCTTTTATTGGTTATTTTTATGGTAATGACATTAAGCATTTCGGCAGTTTCAATCATTTTTTCAAAGTGGTTTACATCAAACAAAGAATTGTGAATTTTGATTAGTTCTTGAAATCCTTCAATATCATTACCAGTTTCTATTTCAGTAATCATTGTAAAGTCAGTTTCATTTTCACAGGTAGGGCAAGTTTCTTCTATTTCGTGTTTTTTTCGTTTATGGTCTTCAAAAACATAATCAACAAATCCACTACCATCACAATCGGGGCATTCGCATTCTACCACCTTGTATCTTTTTGCAACAGCTTTATTTGATTTTGATATGCCTTTAATTAAAGCATTTACATCTAAATCAATATCAACTATTCCTTCTGTTGGAATTACTGCTAATGCGTTTGGAGCTTTTGGGTGGCTTTCAAAATCAATATTTTTTAATAATTCTTTTTTAAAACAAACCAACTTGTGAGCATCGGTAGCTATAACAAATTCATCTTGAAAAAATGGTTGTTGCATTGCTTCTCGTAAAGGGTCTGTTCCTTGAAACAAACGAAGTACATCACGATAAACATCGCCTAACATGCCGTTTTGCACAAGGCTGGCAGACGTGCTACCATCAACTTTTGAATTTCTATTTTGCATTTGAATAAATTTTAAACATTTGTAATTCTATTTCCAGCCCTGCGCAAAGCGGGCTGGCCGTTGTATGCAACCCTATTGACCACAATCATTTCATTATTACATAGGCAACTCTATAAAATCAAAAAAGGAGTTATTATAAGACAACTCCTTCAAAAGCATGGAATACAAAATGAAATATTTGTTTATTGCATTTGTTCAATCAGGCGTTTTAAATTTTGTAAATGCTGCCCATATTCTTTTTTAAACCTCCTCTTACTTAGCAATATCATAAACACAAATCCGGCGATATAAGTTAAGACGCGGATGTAAATACTTACCTGCCCCCATTCCTGAAAGTCCTTTTCAATATTAAAATACAAAGCAAGTTCTAAAGCAACAGGTATAAGGGCATAAAAAATGGATGTTACTACATAAAACCACTTAAACCCAGTCTCCAGCTTTTTTAATTGTATTTCCATATTATGTTTGACGGCATCTGACGGGTTTTGCAATTTGCTTGCTAATAAATAATTATAGCCAAAGTAGATACTCAGCATTAAGCCAATCGAATAAAGCACCCAAATTGAGGGACTATGAAATAATTGCGGTTTGGTAATTACTTGATAAATAATCAAGCCAATAAATAATGGGATAGCAAGTAGTTGCGTTTTGAATTTAGAAATCAGTGAAGCCAAGGGTCCATAACTTTTGTTCCGGATAAGTTCCATAGTATTATTTTTTAAAGATTTTGAAATATTTGATGACTCCTGCCATGTTTGTTTTAAATTGTCAAGTTCCATACATTTAATTTTTAGTGAGGTTTCGTAATTTGTCTTTAATTCGATTCATTTTAACTCTTAGGTTTCCCTGGTTGATGCCTAGCACATCTTCCATTTCTTCATAAGTCTTATTTTCCAGATAGAGCATGACTATTGCTTTTTCTGTTTCATTGAGCTTTTCAATTGCTATATATAGTTCTTTTAGATTTTCATCTTGCTGTTTATCGTAATCAGTATCGCCCAATTCGATTGGCAGATTATAAGGTTCATAGGATTGTATTAAATGCTTCTTCTTTCTTAATCCTGAAATGGCTGTATTTAATGACACACGATACAACCATGTACTGAATTTAGACTCTGCCCTAAAGGTTTGGTAGGCTTTCCATAACTGGATAATGATTTCCTGATACAAGTCTTGTCTATCAACTTCATTATATGCATAGATTCGGCAGACCTTATAAATTAACAATTGATGTTCCTTTATCTGCTTTTCAAATTGTGCTTCTAATTCCTTTGCTTTCAATAATTATTTCATTTTAATATAGTAGTAGTGTAAGTTGCATTTTTGTTACACACTTTTTAAAAATATTTCAAAAAATAGGACATATTAAGTTCTTTATAGCCTCGAAAGGGCTGCATACAACAACTAAGGCTTCGTTGGGTGCGCAGCACCAACAATGAAGCCGCCTGTTGAACGGAACCGGATAATATGGAGATGTCGTAAGAGGAGGATGGGTTTTTTCAGCAAACAGATTTGCTTACT
>JAFDXI010000009.1 GCA_018268035.1 Bacteroidota bacterium
AAGCTGTTCCCTGCCCTTCTCAATCATCTTTGTTGCAGATGCCTTCAAAAACTCAATACTCAAAACATAAAAACGGTCTAAATCCTTTTGAAAAATCTGTCCAGTTTATCGGGGGCTAAGACACTGGCAGTAAAGTCACCGCCATTTCTTTTACATCGCTATCAATTTTTGATTTTAAAAAATCAATTTTCTCTTCGTCTGTTCCGTCTACTTCATGAACTCTAAATCCAATACAAGTCATAATTTGACCTTCAAAAATTGGAAAGATATTAATGATTTTTTCAGTCATGTTTAATGAGGAAAAGGCTGCCAAAATAATTGCCTACAACTTGATTATTCCCGTTAATATACGCTATCATTTTCATCAGAACAATATTTTTAATTGCTTGCATATCAACCCTTTTTAAAAAAAAGCGCGGAAAATTATTTATAGCGCAAATACAACTCAGGTTAACTTTAAATCATCTAATGGGCTTATGATTTTTAGACAACATTTGGTGAGCAAATCAAAAAGTGCAACCATAAAAAACATAAACCACCTTGCTCTTTTCTTCTAAAATATATTTACTTCAATCCGTCCACTGCTTCGATAGCTTTTTGCAATCGTTCATCATAATCGCCACTGATTTCCACCCACGGTGTTGATTGATGTATGAGCAGGTCTTTATAAATATTATACAACTCAATTCTTGGTTTTTCATCAGGGTATTCACGCATTTCATCAGCAGCCCAGGGCAAATCTATATTGCATAATAAGTAGAGGTCATATTGCCTTTTTGCAATCTGATCCAACACCATGAATTTACATTTTCCAAAAACATATTCATACCACACCTTCATCACATACATATTTGTATCAATAAAAAGTTTAGATGAATGATTAGATTTTATTAATGTGTCTTGTTTTTGAAAATGGCCATTTGTTTTTTTATCTGCATCATAATTGATTGACCATTTCTCTTTCAATAATTCAATGCAATTGTCTTCCACCTTTAATTGCCCTTGTGCAATTTTTTCCAGGTCTTCATATTTATATTTCACACCATGCTCATGCAGGTATTCTCTTGCATATTCAGGACACCAAATGGTATTATAATGTTTTGCAAGCTGCTCACTCAAAGTACTCTTACCCGTGCTTTCCGGCCCGATAGCTACAATTTTTTTAATCATATTGTTTGTATTTCCTGAGCTAATAACAATTCTTCATTTCTTTTTCGTGCTCGTTTCATCCATTCTACCAAACCAAAAAATGCCATAACCAACAACACTAAATAATAGACACTGGTGAACACATATCCTTTTACAAAATACAAAGGTATTGATGCAATATTGGTAGCAATCCACCAATACCAACTTTCCACTTTTTTTCTTGCCATTAACCACATACCTGTATAAGCAGTTGCACTGGCAAAAGCATCAGCCCAAGGTATGGCGCCCGGTGCAAAAGTTTGTTTTAAATAAGTGAGTATAAAAAATATGGCAACATAAAAAACAGCGAAGAACAAAAGCTGTTGTATCCATTGTTGCATGTTTGAAAATTCTATATTAACAACGTGCTTTTTCTGATTATTTGTCTTTGTCCATAATATCCATCCGTAAATACTCATGATGGTATAATACAGGTTCACACTGGCTTCACCAAAAAGATGGCCTTTGATACTAATCCATATATAAATGATTGTGTTGATAAGGCCTGTGGGATATACCCAGATATTTTCCAGTCTTGAAAAATACACACTTGCTATTCCTGCAAAAACAGCAACATACTCAGGAAATGTTGTTGCCTTCATCCCTTCTAAAAACTGTTGTACAATTGTATTAAAATCCATCCGCCAAAATTGGCTCCTAAAATTTGAATGCAAAAATTTAATGCCTTTGCACATATTTGCAAAAAATCAAAACAATGAAAATAGCAGTTTTAGGCGCCGGCATGGTGGGCAGTGTTATGGCACTTGACTTATCAAAAGAACATGAAGTAACATCAATAGATTTAAGTGAAAAAAACCTGCATTCGCTTCAACAAAAGAATAAAAATATCAATATCATAGCAGCCAACCTGAAAGATTATTCATCTTATAAAAAAATGCTGGAACCTTTTGATCTTGTGATAACAGCAGTACCGGGTTACATGGGTTTTGATACTTTAAAGGCTGTTATTGAAAGCGGGAAAAATGTTGCAGATATTTCTTTCTTCCCGGAAAACTCATTGCAATTGGATGCATTAGCCAAAGAAAAAAATGTAACAGTCATTACTGATTGTGGTGTGGCACCAGGCATGAGTAATTATATCATCGGCAGGTACGATGCTGAAATAAAAATTGATGCATTTGAAGTTTATGTGGGGGGGGTACCAAAAGTGCGCAAAAAACCTTTTGAATATAAAGCGCCCTTTTCACCTGTTGATGTCATTGAAGAATATACCCGTCCTGCCAGATTGATGGAGAATGGAAATATTGTAATCAAACCTGCATTAACAGAAAGGGATTGGATGCAGTTTGATGAAATAGGGACATTGGAATCTTTTAATACAGATGGCCTGCGTTCATTATTATTTACTATGCCACATATCAAAAACCAAAAAGAAAAAACGTTGCGTTACCCGGGCCACACAGAGCTCATCATTGCATTAAAAGAAAGTGGCTTTTTTAATGAAGAAAAAATCAATGTGCAGGGCCATGAAATTTCACCCTTACAATTCACTTCAAACATATTATTCAATGAATGGAAACTGGGCACTGATGAAGAGGAATTAACTGTGATGAAAGTGATATTAAAATCAGGCACAAGGACGATTGAATATAACCTGCTTGATCGTTATGATGTTGCAACAGGCATTTCCTCCATGAGCCGTACCACAGGTTATACCTGTACAGCATCAGCCAATTTAATTGCAAAAAATTTATTTAGTGAAAAAGGTGTATTTCCACCGGAGTTAGTGGGTAAAAACAAAGCATGTTTTGATTTTGTGATGAATTACCTGCGGGAAAGAAATGTTATCTGGAAGAAAAAAGAATTTTGATGTACCATTCATTTAAACACTGCATCATCCACACCTTTGTTGATAATATAAGATGAATAATCAATTTCTATTTTACCCTTTTTGTTTTTGAGTTTATTTATTTCATCAGGGTTGGTGCCTTCATCAAAATCGAGCGTAAGGCCTTTGGGTAGTTTATAATTTTTTGTATTAAAGCTAAACAGTACTTTATCAGGAAGAGCATAAGCAGCATATTTTCCATAGAACATATCTACTTCAAATGTCCCGTTATCTTTAGTTGTGGTTATAGCCTTCATGATTAAGAGTGTTGCCGCATCAATATATAAAGTGGACAATACTATGTTATCATTTTCATCATTAGGCAAAAGTTTTACAACTTTTGTTTTGACTTTATTGATTATACTTTCACCGGCATCCAATGCAATAAAATTATCAGTGTTCAGCACCAGCCCCATGTTAACACTGATACCGCCTTTTGGCAAAACAGAAATACCACTTTTTTTGACCAACCTGAAATGGTCTGGCTTTTTAAAATAAGTCAGCACATTGCTCACCGGAGCTTTTATGAAAGCAACATCAGTTTTTAAAACACCTGCAGCAGTATAATCATTTACTTTATCCAGCTTCGCTTTCACTTTATTGACCAATACAGTAACGTCCTGAGCATTTGCGAATGCGTATAAATGAACAATAAAAACTGACATCAATATTTTCAACCAATATTTCATAATTACCATGTTGAACGGTCAACTCAAAATATCTTTTTTTCTTACCACCCATACCGTCGCTCCCATTAAAACAATAATATACACAGTCAGCACCAACAACGAATGAATGATGGAAGGCAGGTTTTCAATAGTTCCTGCAATGGCTTCATTGCTGACATTTACCTTCTCATCAAAAAAATCTTTCCATACTACCATGTGAGTAGTAAACAGGTATGGATTGATTGCTTTATAAACCGGTATGTTCAAAGTACCTAAAACAGTAAATAAAATAATTATACTCATCGTTGCCACAATTGGCCCGATAGAATTATCGGCCAGCGATGAGAGAAAGAAACCAAGTGCAGCAACAGTTACCAAAGAAATATAGGCAAAACAAAATGCACAGATATACCGCCAGAAAATATCATCTTTCCTGATAATGACAATGTATTCGCTCCTCATTAAAAAAAGGTCGCTTTTACCAAATATCAATAAGCTCACCAGCAAGGCAAGTATGGCCACCCACACCAACAATAAAAAAGTATAAACACAGGTAGCATAAAATTTTGCCATCACAACTGATGTGCGACTGATTGGTTTTGAAAGCAGCATTCTTAAAGTACCATGACTGGCTTCACCGGATATCATATCAGCAGCTATCAAAGTGACCAGCAATGGCACATGCACAAGCATAAGTTGCAGGATGATAAAACAAACCAGGTAACCATTCAACAGTTTACCCTGCACATCAAAATTGCCTATACTTTGCAACATGAAGCTGGCATATTCACTGCCATCAACCTTCAATCCAAATTGTAATATTATGATTAATGCAGCAGAAGCACCAAAAGCAATATATGTCCTTGGCCTGCGAAAAATTTTATACAATTCAATTTGTAAAAGTTGCCACATGTTGTGTTCCATTGGTTACCTGTAAAAAATAATCTTCAAGGGAATGCCTTGATTGTAAACCAACAACCCTGATATCATTTTGCACCAACCACACATTCAATTCCGGTATCTGGTCTCGGTGCATCTTCATCAATATTTTATCATTGCGTTGTGGCTGCAATGCCTGCTGCCATTGACTGTTGCTCAATTGAATCCTGGCCGCTTCATTATTTAAAGTCTCCAATTCAATTACAGTCTGTGCGGGATCAAATAAAGTTTCTGCATTCCCTTCCACTAATTTTTTTCCTTTATCAATTATCAACAACCTTGTTGCCACCTGTTCCATCTCACTCAACAAATGTGATGAAATCAATAATGTCTTTTTTTTATTCCGGCTCAGGTGTAAAATCAAATTCCTGATGTCGGCAATACCCTGAGGATCGAGGCCATTGGTAGGTTCATCCAGGATGATAAGTTGCGGGTCATGTATTAAAGCAATAGCAATACCAAGCCGTTGCCGCATGCCCTGGCTATAAGTTTGCACTTTATCATCTGCCCTGTCTTTTAAACCAACCATATCAAGTTGTTCCATCAGTTGATTTGTTGTTGGATGTATGCCACTCATCCTGGCAAATAATTTCAGATTGTTGCAGGCAGATAAATATTGATATACATCAGGGTTTTCGATTACTGCGCCAATATTACGAAGCACTTTATTGCGATGTGTAAATAAATTTTGACCAAACAATTCTATTTTGCCTGCAGTAGGTCGCACTAAAGTAAGCAGCATGCGAATAGTCGTTGATTTGCCCGCACCATTCTGGCCTAAAAATCCATATACATCACCTTCATTTACGGTAAAAGAAAGATCATTTACCGCATGGATATTTTTATATTCTTTTGAAAGATGTTGTACGCTGATTACAGGATGCATTATCTATCAAAGATAAATGCAAACTGTTTATTTGATTAGTAATTATAATGATATAAATGCACAGAAAGATTGCACAAATCAAAATGCATAACGCAGCCCTATGCCACCCCATCCACCTTCAAAATAATTATAACCTACAAAGGTGAAAGAAGGTTGCCAGTCGAGACTGACATTTATAGGTGCATTTTTAATTTTATAATCAAGGCCCACCACACCATCAAAACCAAACTGAGCCCCACCATCCCTTGTTGGAAATTTATCTCTCCAATCATGGTTCCAAAAACCAAGATGTACTCCGGGTCCATAATAATATTTCAACCCTTCAACTCCATTGATGTCGCCATAAAATTCATACAGACCTGTAATACGTGTTCCATAATTCCAGACCGACAACAAACCTTCAATTGCATGCTTCTCTCTGATGAAAGTTTTTGCAGTGATGCTTCCCGGATAAAATTTTATCCCAATCGCAGTGGTATAATCCGAACCCATTGCCATTTTCTGAGCAGGAGCCGCAGCAGCAATGAACATAAAAAATATCCCGGTAATAAGTTTTCGCATATTGGTTGTTTAATAAGAAGCATCATTAAAAAGTATAACGCACAGCAATACCACCAAACACAGGAGTGAAGCCTGCATTGCCCACCAGTGTTACAGCAGGTTCCCAATCTACACTCAGGTTAAGAGGGAGTTTTTTAAATGCATAATCAAGCCCGATAATTCCGTCAACACCAACATCAATCTGAGAGTTATAATTTTTTTGATAATCAGATTTCCAGAAACCGAGGTGAGCACCTCCACCAACAAACCAGGAGAGCTCGGGTACATCATTAAAACTGTAAAAATTAAATTCATACAAACCCGCAACCCTAACGCCTTTGTTCCATGCAGTGAATTGTGCTTCCAGGTTGTGTGTATCTGAAATAAATTGTTTATAAGTAAGAGATAGTCCTCCGGGAAATTTTACACCCAATGCTTTTTGATATGGAGCCTGTGCACTGGCAGAAAAAATAAAAAATGTTGTAATAAGAAGTGCTAAACCAACCGCCCTCATACATTTAATTTGAACAATGATGAAACGACAGCATTGTTTCAAACATTACATTTCAGTTGTTAAACAGATACAAAATTTGAATTTAATTGAATTTACTGGCGTGTTCAGTCTATCTTTTTTTTCTCTACAATAGAATTTAATATTTATTAATTGTTCGAATGGATAAAAAAAAGAAAGGGGATAGCAAATGCCACCCCTTCTTTTCATAGCTTACAAAATTACCACATCAAAAAAAGCTATGAATCGGGATACAATTTATTCCAGATAATACCTTCATTTTTATGGGCTCATTATTTCAAACTTGCTGAAATAATTTATTCATGTTGATCGTATTTAATTTTATTTCACCTGATTAATTATACCGGGAATCAGGATTTGTTCAAAGCATACCGTATGCCATTAATATGAACATTTTTACAACACTTGTACTTTTAGTTCCTCATCACTTATTACTTAATATTTTAGAAAATAAAAAGTAATAGGCATAAGTCTTTCATCTTTAAGAGGAACGCATAATAATTTTACAGTATAACATCAAACTGAAATTGTATTCAAAGAAATATTTATTAACCCGCGCTGATGCTTCCTCCAATCTGTGTTACCATATTTGTTGTGGTGAAAGTTCCTGTGCTTGTACCACCAGAATAGCTACCGCTTAAATACAACCCATTGAAATCAGTACCTGATGTAACACTTCCTCCTGTATAAATGCTATAAGAAGTAGATGCTTTTAATTTAGAACTTGCATAGATCAGAGTACTGAAAGATATTGGCGCATTAAATGTCATCACTTCATTACCATCGCCATCTTCTATGTGAATGATTTGTCCACTTGTACCGCTGCCTGAAATAACAGAATGTATCGTACTCACGCTGGCAGAAGGACCGCTTGTTGCTCCGGCGATACCAACCAGCATACCGCCTGTTATTTTAAACGTCCTTGTATCACAATCGAAACTTGCCTCAGGTTGCCCTGCACCTATAGCTACTATAATGCCACCTGTTACTGTCAAAGTTCCATTAGCATCAATGGCATCATTGTTTGTCGCATAACTATAAATACGTCCTCCGTTTATGTAAATATTATCTGTGGCATTAATACAATCATCAGATGTTTTTACAGATATATTTCCATCGTTGATAGTAAGATCACCTTTACTTTCTATACCTTCATTAGCAGACGAGGTAACTGTAATCGTTCCACCATTAATTACTAAATATGGAGTTACAGTAGAGTCTTCATCTTCATTATCTGCTGTGATACCTTTTCCTGTTGAAGATATATTCAGTGTTCCATCATTTATAATAGCATGTCCTGCATCCACCTGTACACCATCATCAACTGAAGTAAGTGTAACCGTTCCGTCATCCATAATAAAAGCATCATTGGCATGGATTGCATCTTTTACATTAGCTGTAATATTATAGTTTCCTTCACGTATGCGTACATAATCATCACTTGCTATTGCATGCTTATAATTTCCAGTTACAGTCAGGTTCCCGCTGCCACTGAACACCAATTGGCCTTCACTGAAAAAAGCAGCCTTTGCATCTTCACCGTCCGTAACCGCAGTGTAGGTAGCTGCATCAGTGAGATTATTATCTGTGTTGTCTGCAACCACAACAAAGGCTGTCTTTTCAGATTGGATATTAATAGCGGGCCTGTCCGTACTGGTAATAGTAACACCATTTAAAAGAAGTTCAAATTTTTTATCACTGTAGATTTTTAAAGAGCCATCTGATGTACTTCCCGAAACCTGGTAAGCAACCCCTGCCACTGAAGCATTAACCACTACATTATTGCCATCAAGCGTTATGGTAACACCATTCCCATCCAAAGGATTGTTGACTAATACTGAGCTTCCATAAGTAATAGTTACAGTATTAGATAATGTAAAACTGGTTTCAACCATATCTTCTTCATCATATCCTGTTTCTGTAGAACCTTCGGCAGTGCCGGTAGTAAAGCTACTGTCAATGGTAGATGTAGTAGTAGTTGTTGTTGTTGTAGTGCTGCTAATGATATCGCTTTTTGAACAAGCGGGAATGCAGAAAAAAAATGCACTGATAATAATCAAGTTCAACGGTGACAGGTAATGTAATTTTTTCATTGGTAATTTTTTTGACTAAGATTTTTTTAAACTTTTAATTGCTTAACTGAAACTAACACATTAATAGCAAGAATAATAATGCTTATCATTCCTTCATATCAACTGTGAAAAAGTTTCAGGATAAAATTCAGAAGTGGCGCTAAAAGAGAAAAGCCATTTGTGGCGAATGACATAGATATTGTGGTGAAAGATAAAGGATTAATAATTAAAGATTGTTTAGACTTTTCTTATCCAGTATGGCTTTAAGTTGTTCTTCATAAATTTTACCTATAGGTATTTCTTCATTGCCAATGGCAATAATCCTGTGCTTTACAGATTCTATACGATTAACCGGCACTATGTATGAACGATGCACCCTTACAAATTCATTTTCATTCAGTTTTTCTGCAAGTGATTTCATAGTAAAACGCACAACCAAAGGTGGTTGGTCCTGCAAATAAATTTTCAGGTAATTATCAAGTCCTTCAATAAACAATATATCAGACAATACGACTTTTACCATTCCATAATCCACTTTCAGCATCAGGAATTTGGAAGCATCAGCAGCTTTAACCTTGTGAACCATTTCATACATCTGCTGCGCTTTCGTAACAGCTATTCCAAAACGTTCCAGCGTAAAAGGTTTCAGCAGATAATCCACTGCATTCAGGTTGTAACTTTCCAAAGCGTATTCGCTGTATGAAGTAGTCAATATCAGCATCGGTTTTTGTTGCAATAATTTGTAAAAATCCATACCTGAAATTGCAGGCATATTAATATCGAGGAACAATAAATCCACCGTGTTTTTCTCAAGATATTTCAGTGCACCTGCTGTATCTGTAAAAGCTTTTTCCAATGAAAGGTAATCATATTGTTTACAGAAAGTATCAATTATTGCCAACGCCGGCGGTTCATCATCTATTGCAACAGCTTTTATCATATATGTTAAATTGAAAGAATTAAGAAATAAATGTTAGAACATTATTTTGAAGTCCAGGTTAGTTGCATAATTTGTCACCTGTATTTTCCAGAATTACAACTTTCCTTTTTTCCGTTTATAATGTAAGTGTGTCAATCCTGATTCAAAAGATTTTACACTGACTAATGCAAGCTGTTGTTCAGGCCTACCCTCTTTAAATAGTCTTGTTCCATTCCCAACCAAAACGAGTATAACAGAAATAATAAACTCATCTACCAGTTCATGTTTTAAAAGTTCATATATTATCTCTGTACCATCATCACAGTAAATGCAATTTCCCGATTTAAGACTTTAAACTAATTTATCAATGCCTCCATAATAAAATATTGTTCTACCAATATTTTTCCTTTTTGACTTTGTTATCACATACACATCTCTTTGCCCATTATCATAATGGGAAGCACCTTCTTTATTAAACACATAATCATAAGTTTCCCTACCAAAAATGATGGTATCAATAGTTGCAGTAAATTCTGCATAACCATAATCTTCGCCTTCCTTTTCAACTATATTCAAAAAGTTCAGGTTGTCGTTGGGTTTTGCAATATAACCATCTATGCTTGTTGCTATAAAAATTGTTAATTTTCTTATAGTCTTTTTTTCAGTATTGATTCGATTCCTTTTTTAAAAAATGGGATTAGATTGTTTTAAAAAAAATTTCTTATGAAATTATAAAATTAAAATAGCAATCTTCTTTACTGAAAAGATTATTATCGTTTTGTTTTTCGGCCCTGAGTATTTTTATCAAAATCTGTTGCTTATTTTAAAAGATGAGTTTAACTAAAGTAGCAATTATATATGCACCTTATAGTTCTAATATTAACTTGTCAAATAGTCTTAAGATCAGAAATGCATTAGAAAATTTACTGCTTAATAATTCAGGTTTCTCAATTTATTCTCATTAAGAATAGTAATGCTGCTGCCATGCAGGTCTATCAGTTTTTCTGTTTTGAAATCAGACAAAGTCCTGATGAGTGATTCGGTAGCAATGCCTGTTGCCTGTGCTAAATTTTCCCTTGAAATATTGATCCTGTTACCGCCATCTTTTGATTTAAACTGATCAAAAATCTGAATCAACTGGTAAGCTACTTTTTTACGGAGCGGGTTATATGCTATATTCAACAAGCTTTCTTCTTTGTTCAAAACACTGTGTGTTATCATCCGTATAAATTCTTTCGCAATTCCGGAGTTGGCAGATATCAGTGTGATAAAATCTTCTTTTGGTATCAGCATGATTTCGGCATCTTCTAAAATTTCTGCATTTTCTTTATAGTTGATATCTTCCAAAACATAAGTGTAGCCAAAGAAATCACCTTCCTGATAGAGATTGGTGATTAGTTCTTTTCCATCCGCATTTGTTTTAAATACTTTCACTTTACCACTCTTGATATAATACACTGCTTTCGGTTTTTGGCCTTCTGCATATAACAATGTTTTTTTCCTGTAATCATACAATTCCCTTTCTGCTGATGTAAGCTGTACAATGCCTGATTGTTTTACTTCTTTAATAAAACTGTCCACATCACTGTTGTTAGCCACATGAAGTTTTATGGCTTCAGCTTTTTTCAGGCGCACTTCAATGGCATGTAATAAATCAATTCCATCAAAAGGCTTAGTGATATAATCATCAGCGCCTAACTCCATGCCTTTGCGCACATCTGCTTTTTCTGTTTTAGCAGTAAGAAAAATAAATGGGATACCAAATGTTTCAATATGTTTATTTAAGAGGTGCAAAACACCATATCCATCCAGCACAGGCATCATGATATCACAAATAATCAGATCAGGGTTTTTCGTCAATGCCAGCTCTACACCCACTTTACCATTCTCGGCAGTGAACACATCATAATTAGACAACTCCAATATCTCAGCAATATTTTCACGCACATCATGATTATCTTCTATGACAAGTATTTTTTTCATTGTTATCTCAATTAGGAATAAAAATAGTAAATACAGAACCCTTATCCAATTCGCTTTCCAGCCTGATGGTGCCATGCATCAATTCAAGATAACGGGTGATGATATGCAAACCCAATCCTGTGCCTTGTATATTGAATGCATTCTTGGCCCTGAAAAACCTTTTAAACAAATGTTGCCTGTCTTCTTCTGAAATACCTATTCCGAAATCCTGCACTATCAAAGTAAGCCCATCTTTTGCAAGTCGCACTGTGATGTTAATGAAAGAATTTTCTGCAGAAAATTTTATAGCATTTGACAGTAAATTGATGATGATATTTTTCATCAGCAACCTGTCAATCCTTGCTTCAGCATTGCCCACATGATTGAAATTAATTTGCTGGCCTTTCTTCAGTGTAACTTCCATTTCACTGACAGTTGTTTCTATCAATTGAATACAATCTGCCGCAGGCATAAGATGGATATTTGATTGTATCAGACCTTCATCCAGTTTATCAAGAGAAAGGAAATCACCCAGGATGTCTTTCATATCGTACACCGCATTTTTGATGCGTTCAATATGCTTCTCCCGCTTTTCAGGTTCAGGCATATTATTATATTTTTCAAGGAGAAAAGCTGATGAAAGTATTGTGCTTAATGGCGTCTTAAATTCATGTGAAGCCATTGATACAAACCTTGACTTTAATTCATTCAAACTTTTCTCTGCCTGCAAAGCTTCACTCAATTCTTCCTTTGATTGTTCCAATGCGCTTAAAGCTTCCCTCAACATTTTCGTACGGTCTTCCACTTTTTTTTCAAGGCTTGCATTCAGCCTTTTAACTTCAAAAGTTATCTTACTGAGTTCTTCCTGTTGTTGTTGTTTGGCAATTTCAATGTCCTTACGAACAGTGATATCAATAATAAATGCAATCACAAACAAATCTCCATCTGCTGTATAATTGCTTAAACTGACTTCAACAGGAAATACTGAGCCATCTTTTCTTTTTCCAAACAAATCCCTGCCAGCGCCCATTGCTCTTGGTGAAGGATGTTGATAATATCCGCTTCTGTAATTGGCATGTTTCGCTGTATGTGTGGAAGGCAAAAGTATTTCTACTGCTTTACCAATCAATTCTTCTTTATGATATCCAAAATCTTGTTCAGCTTTTTTGTTGAAGTTAATGATAATCCCTGTTTTGTCCGTAACGATAATCCCAATTGTTGCATAATCAAATAAAGCTTCAAACTGTTTGTTTTCACTGTTCATCATGTTTTCTGAATTACAGGTTTGGCAAAATAACAACGCTATTCAATAAGAGCATAATTTATTGCAACATAAAATTGTCTTTTTTTGAATCTTAGATTTCTATATTTCCTACAATTGAAATTAAACTGGTGATAAGATATAACAAACAATTATTTCCATTGATGTTTAATAACTGATGAAATTACTTCATTAGCAGCTTTATCATACAACAAACAATGCTGCAATGATTATTCGAACATCCACATCTGCAAATCTTATCTTACAACTAATTATTGATAAGATTAATTTTACACAATATGCAAAAACCACTTAAAATATTACAGGCTTCAGCAGGTTCCGGGAAAACATTTAATCTCGCCGCACATTATCTCACCTTGTTATTTAGCAGTGAAAATAAATACCGCGAAATACTTGCTGTAACTTTTACCAACAAAGCCACTGAAGAAATGAAATCAAGGATCATGCAAGTACTGCGTGGCTTGGCAGAAGGAAATGATTCAGTAAAAGATTATCGCAACATTATTCAACAAGCATATCCACACCTTACAGAAAAAACAATACAGGAGAAAGCTGATAAGATCTTTCGCAAAATTTTGCACGACTATAGCCGCTTTGCTGTAACTACTATTGATGGTTTCGTTCAGAAAGTAATCAGGAGTTTTGCGTTTGAACTCGGGTTGAATACGGAATATCAATTAGAGATGAACACAGCAAAAGTGAGGGAGGAACTTGTAGAAAAAATGGATGCATCACTTGATGATGACAAGCAATTGCAGGATTGGATCATTTCACTGGCACTTGAACGCATCGACGACAATAAAAGCTGGAATTACAAATCAGAATTAAACAATCTCGCAGAAGAAATTTTTAAAGAAAGTTTTGAAGTATTTGAAAATGCTATTTCAACATTTAGTAGTGAAGATCTCGATCAGCTTTTCAATAATTTTCTTATCCAGACAAATAATGAAATTGATGATTATGAAAAAACAATGGATAACCTGAGTGAAAAGGCTGAATCAATATTCAAGCAGTTTTGCCCTGACAAAACACAGTTTGTAAGAGGCAGTATGAACTGGCTTTTCAAACTAAATGCAATTACATCAAACGATCATGAAAAACTTTCCAAAATATTTAAACTCATTGATAACCCAATTGCGTGGTTCAAACCTGGAAAGGGTGATGATGCTCTTTACAACAAGTTGAATCCTTTGCTGAAAAAAATTAAAAACTATTATGAAGAAAGGGTTGGCAATTATGAACTTGCTATTGCATTTAAACAAAATCTTTACTACCTGCGGTTGATGCAGGAGTTAGCAAAACTATTGTCTGTTTACAGGGAAGAAAATGACAACCTGCTCATCACCGATGCACAAAAACTAATTACCGGCATCACTGCTGATACAGGTGATAACCCTTCATTTATCTGGGAAAAAACCGGCGCCCGTTATCGCAATTTTTTATTCGATGAATTCCAGGACACTTCCGTTAACCAATGGAAAAGTTTCAGGCCATTACTGATAAATACACTGGCTTCAGCAAATGGAAAACAAATTGACAACCTCATAGTAGGTGATACCAAACAAAGTATTTACCGTTGGCGCAATGGTGACTGGAACATACTTCATGAGCAGGCCAAAAAAGATTTAGGTGTAAGCTTCATCACCGAAGATAGCCTGGCAGAAAATTACAGGAGTGCTTCCAAGATTATTGATTTCAATAATCGATTATTTCAATTATTACCGGCATTGTTACAGGATAACCTGAATGATGCTGTTGATGAACAATCAGACAATCTAAAAGACTGGTGGAAAAAAAATGGTTTTGACAATGTAATTACATCAGTTTATGCAGGTGTTGTGCAGGAAAAATCGCCTGTTACTTTGAAGGGTGGCACCATCAAAATAAAATGTATTTCAAAAGAGGAAGGAGATAGCGAACGGTTTAAAGAAAAAATTTTCAGAGATAAGGCTTTGAATGATATGGTCAATGAAATTGCAATTTTATTGAATGAAAAAAAATATCTCCGCAAAGACATCGCAATCTTAGTCCGCAGCAATACAGAAGCCGCCACTTGTGTAAACAAATTAATGGAAGAAAAAATACCTGTTATCAGTGGTGAAGCCTTATTGATCAGCAACAATGCTGCTGTTGACCTTATTGTGAACACACTAAAAGTCATCACTGGTTTAGAAGAAGAAACCACATTATACAAAGCCAACTGTGTTGCATTATATCACCGGGTGCATCAAAAAACAGCAGATCCTGCAAACTATTGTAAGCTGGATGGAAAAACTTTAGAACAACTTAGTGATTTATTACCTGCAACTTTATGTAAACATTGGCAACAATGGTTACAATTACCTTTGGCAGAGCTGGTTGAAAATATTATAAGCTGTTATCAGCTTGAACAATTGCAACAACATATTCCTTATCTACTCGCATTTCGAGACCTGGTGAGTATAGCAACAAAACCTGGTGAGAAAGGCATTGGTAATTTCCTTGAATGGTGGGAAGAAGATGGCGCATCAAAAGCCTTACCATCACCTGAAGATGCAGATGCAATCCAGATAATAACAATTCATAAATCAAAAGGGCTGGCATTCAGAGCGGTATTTATACCATTTTGTATTTGGGATACCACAACAAGATCCAACTCCATATTTTGGGTGCCTGCACAAAATACCATATATCACCAACTGGGAAGTTTTCCTTTGAAATATACAAAAGCTCTGGCCTGGTCTGCGGTCTCAGAGTCATATTTCAAGGAAACACTGTATAGCTATATGGACAGCCTGAATATGTTGTATGTAGCCACCACACGAGCCAGGGACTTTTTATATATCGCAACCATGCAGGCTGGCAATAATTCAAAATCCACAAAAAATTTTTCAAATATTGGACATGTTGTCAATCATGCAAAAGAACAAATAGACGAGGAAATTTTTCTGGAGGAAGATGTCAACAGGCCATTCAGGCAGGTTAAAGAAAACAGTATCAGGTTAAATGCTTATCCAACTTCGCAAAGGCTGTCTGCGTTATATGTGGAGACAGAAAACAAACACATCAATCATTTGCTCAATAAAGAAAAATCAGGGCGAAGGGGTTCTCTGGCACATGAAGTGCTGGCACATGCTTCCAATGAAAAAGAAGCAGTAAATTACCTGAAAAAATTATTATCAGAAGGAGTATTGCAGGAAGCAGAAATGAAAGAGATACAACAAGCTGTAATGGAAGTATTGCAACATCCTGAACTGAACAGTTTATTGCATGAACCCGGGCAAAGTATAGTTGAAAAAGATATAATTGACACCAATGGCTATGTACATCGCCCCGACAGGATTATCATAAAAAAGGACGGCGTAGTGTTAATTGATTATAAATTTACACATGAGCAAAGCCCCAGACATGTAGAACAAATCTTGGCGTACAAAAAATTATTATCAGAGATGGGATACAACAATGTGCAGCCTTATATATTTTATGCAGAAAAAAAGGAATTGAAAATGGTGGGTTGAGGAGGAAATTTACAATGCAATGGTTAATGATTATACCTTAATCGTAATTCGAAATTTTTAATTCGTAATTGTAATCCCGACCTTTGCCAAATGTTTACAGGAATTATAGAAACAACGGGTAAAGTAGAAACCATTGAAAGCAATGGAACAAACCTTGGTTTTTGGATTAGTTCGCCCATCTCAAATCTATTAAAAACTGATCAGAGTGTAAGCCACGATGGTGTTTGCCTCACAATAGAAAAAGTAAAAGATGGTATGCACCTGGTTACAGCCATTGAAGAAACACTGAGCAAAACAAGTCTTTCAAAATGGCAAAAAGGACATGTTGTAAACCTGGAACGATGCATGCAGATGAATGGCAGGATAGATGGCCACATCGTGCAGGGGCATGTAGATGCTACTGCTCATTGTATAGAGGTAGAGAAAAAAGCCGGCAGTTGGGAATTTCGATTTCAATATCCGGCAGAGTTTATGTATCTCGTGATTGAAAAAGGTTCAGCTTGTGTGAATGGCATCAGTGTGACTGCATTTGATCTCAGGTTCAATACATTTAAAGTTGCAGTGATCCCTTATACTTTTGAGCATACTAACATTCAACAGGTAAGCAAAGGCTCTGTAGTAAATATTGAATTTGATATTTTGGGGAAATACCTCGCAAGATTTCGTGATGTATTTATGAAATGATAATATGATGAGAGTTATTATCAGGTGCTGCATTCAGAGGTATTGTAAAATCCAGAAAGCAATCATCAAAAATTCAGGAGACTAAATTTTTTTCCTCACACAGCTTCACTAAAATTGCTGCCAGTTCATTTAAACGGATGGGTTTACATAAATAATCATTCATACCAGCCTGCACACACCTTTCTTTATCACCAGCCATAGCGCTTGCAGTTAATGCAATAATAAATGGTTGTGTATCGAGGCAAACCCTAATCATTTTTGTCGCTTCAAATCCATCCATCTCAGGCATCTGTACATCCATCAAAACCACATCATAATTTCTTTCACTGACCATATCAAGCGCTTCTTTGCCATTATGAGCAAGGTCTGCAGCATAACCCAGCTTTTCCAGGAGGCGAAGTGAAATTTGCTGGTTGATGTCATCATCTTCTGCCAGCAATATAGATAAAGGATATTTTTTGTAAAACTCTTTTGTCAATTGTTCTGTTTCCACGACTTTTCTTTTTGTGATGTTCATAATGGTTGTAGCAGCTTTCGCAGTACTAACAGGATTAAAACCTGTTGCTGCAACCTCTAACAGTTTATTGCTGCAGCTAATAATAATGTCGGTATTTTTTTGTTGTTCAGGAGATAAATTCGTCTCTTTTAAAGCTCCAGCCATTTCCATAACATTATTTACGTAATGATTTACCGATAGGTTGATATTATTCAATAATTCTTTTATCCGTTCATTTTCGTCATAGCCTGCCTGAATTAAACTTTTATTAAGCTGCTGCGTATCTTTCAATAATCTGGTAGCCTCGTCTTCTCTTTGCTCGAGATCAAGTATTTGTTGCCTGTTTTTTCTAATGATATATAAAAATCCAATAGGTATGGCGATGGCAACAATGAGAAAAGGAATTATATCTTCCAGCTCAGTTATTGCTGCAAAAAAAATATGAAGCAAGTTTGGCATCATTCTCTTGTTTTCATTATTAATTACCCGGTTTGGGAAATTGTGAACAAAACAGGATTGGAACTCTTTGTGGTTCCAATATTTGCATTAACCACCATCATTTCAGATGAAGACAATTTATTCAACAGTGTAATGTCTTTTAAATGGGCGCTCCAGTCAAATACGAGTTTATTGATTGCTCTTAAAAAAAATACCCAGCTAAATATATCTAAGTTAATAAAAAAAATTGTTTGGAGATTGTTTGCACCATATAAAAATGAAGACAAACTGCCATTACAAAATATAAGCAGCAATACACCAATGACCAACATGCAAAAATTATTTCTCTTCAATCTTTGAAAAGCAGCAAGCCTTTTTTGCTTCTTCATAATAAAATGTCTCCTGATAGCATACATCAATGGTTCTGCATATTGCCTGTCTGCACTATTGGAACATTTCAGTTTATAAAACACAACTGAATATTTCATTACTGTATCAGCACATTGCAAAATATATTGCTCAAACTGATGGTCTAACTGTCTCTTATATAAAGGTGCAGGGTCATGTGCACTGAAATATCCGCCGATAGACTGCTGATCAATTGTTATAAAAATATTTACCTTTTTAGGCAAAGAATTTTTCATGCGGATAAAATAATTACAGTGATTAAATTTTTTTACCCATCATTTAAAAGATGTATGAAACACCGGGACAGCACAGCAAGAGATAAAGCATTCATAGCGGTCGCCGGCAGCAAAAACCTTCATAATGTCTTTCTTTCAGATAATGGATATACGAAATAAAACGAAAGAAAGATATTTATATTACGTATATCAGTTCATTTTCAATCCGGTTTAGTCATTTTTTTAAAGCATCCAGATATAGTATCTGAACAGATTCACCTTTTTCCATTAGCTGGCTTTATACTCAGCGCCTTTAAACCAATTCAATAAATATTTTTTAATCAGCAAAAAGATAATTTAACCTGTATCCAAACTGAGTTAAAAAAAACCCATCACACTTTATTGATTGCACCATTCAGTTGAAAATTTTTCAACATAAACAATAAGCAATGAGAAAATTTGTTTGTAAAACGATGCTGCTTTCAAAATGTCAATGAAAGATGGCCACTACACAACAACAAAAAAATCAGCACCTCCTTTGGCGGGCAGGCTTTGGCGTCAATACCGCTAATACTGAAAATTTAGCCAGGGTCGGGCATAATGCTATTTACAGCGTTTTAGAATTAGCATCAGCTACAACACCAACATATATTGATGTTGCTGACAATGCTGTAAAAGGGTTGCTGATGGGCATACAACAAGCTGTTGACTTAGAGAAAAAACCTGAAGAAACCATTAAAAAAAGAAAACAGTTCAGGAAACAAAGCGCCAATGATATCAGAATGCTCAATACTTCCTGGCTGAATGAAATGGTGAACAGTGATGCACAGTTGCGTGAAAAGATGTCTTTATTCTGGCATGGACATTTTGCCTGCCGCAACCTGAATATTTTTTACCAGCAGTTATTGCTCGATGAAATAAGAACAAATGCTCTTGGCAATTTTGGTGATTTGTTAAGTGGCGTGAGCAAGTCTGCTGGTATGTTGAACTTTTTAAACAACCAACAAAACAAAAAGACTCAACCCAACGAAAACTTTGCAAGAGAAGTCATGGAATTGTTCACCATGGGCAGGGGTAATTATACAGAGAAAGATGTTAAAGAAGCAGCAAGGGCATTTACCGGATGGAGTGCCAACATCAACGGTGAATTTGTTTTTCATTCTTCTGTGCATGATGATGGTGAAAAAAATTTCTTAGGTAAAGATGGGAACTTCAATGGCGATGATATTTTGAACATTATTTTGGAGCAACCAAAAACTGCCACTTTCATCACAAGAAAAATTTATAAATATTTCGTTAATGAAAATGTAGATGAAGACATAGTGCAACAACTCTCCCTTTCATTTTATGAAAGCAATTATGATATTAAAAAATTAATGCGTGACATATTTACTTCCGATTGGTTTTATGATGAAAAAAATATAGGCAGCAGGATAAAATCGCCTGTAGAATTATTAATAGGTATCAGGCGTACACTACCCATGCAACTTGAAGATGAATCCATACAATTGTTGTTGCAAAAAGCATTAGGTCAGCTCTTATTCTATCCGCCCAATGTGGCAGGCTGGCCGGGTGGGCAAACCTGGATTGACAGCTCTACTCTCATGTTACGGTTGCGCATTCCTCAATTAATAAAAGATGATGACACATTTTTCATCACACCAAAAACGGATGATGATGTGCAGATGGGAATGAAGGAAAATGATAATCATTATGCGAAAAAATTATCCGGCGGTGGTTTCAGGATTGCTGCCAATGTTGATTGGCAATTATTCAATCAACAATTTAAAGATACAGATGATAAAGATTTGTATGCCGCCATTGAAGCGATGGTATTACAATCAAAAAAAGGGAGCATAAACAGGTCGGTAATCGAAGCAGGCATTACTTCAAAAAGCAGGGAAGAATATATCCGGAATATAACGATTGAATTAATGAGCACACCTGAATACCAGTTATGTTGAAACAAAGAAAATTTTTTAACGGAATCATTTTATCAAAAAGCGTTTTGGAAATGTGTTTTACTAATGCAGTTCAATATCTCAACAATAAACATTTTAAAAACAGTGGAGGATTAACAGAATGAAACGCAGACAATTTATACAGGCAGGTTCATTGGCCACTGCCACATTGTTGGTGCCACAGTTTCTAAAAGCATTTGAAAGCAAAGGTGTGTCTCCTGTGCCGCCAGGCAATAAAGTAATTGTTGTATTACAAATGAGTGGTGGTAATGATGGCCTTAATACTGTCATACCAATCAGCAATGATATTTATCATCGTTCCCGTCCTGGTATCGGTATTGAAAAAAACAAAGCCTTATTACTAAATGATGATGCTGCCCTTCATCCTGCATTAACAGCATTTAAAAAATTTTACGAAGATGGCGATCTCGGCATACTCAACAGTGTTGGCTATCCCACACCGGACAGAAGCCATTTTCGCAGCATGGATATCTGGCAAACAGGCAGCGCGAGTACTGAATATTTCACCACAGGATGGCTGGGCAGGTATCTTGATGAACAATGTGCAATGTGCAGTAAACCTACTCAGGCTTTAGAGATTGATGATATATTGAGCCTTGCATTGAAAGGCAACAATGAGAAAGGTATAGCATTCAAAGACCCACGACGGTTATACAATACAAGCAATGAAAATTATTTTAAACAACTGGCCGCTCAACATCATTCAAATGAACATGAAAAACCTGTTGACTATTTATACAAGACCATGGCGGAAACTTTAAGTAGCGCCGATTATATTTTTGAACAAAGCAGGTTGCACCCAACAAAAGCTAATTATCCTGCAACAGATCTTGGTAATAATTTAAAAACAATAGCTTCATTGATATTTTCAGATATCAATACCAAAATATATTATGTGAGCATTGGCAGTTTTGACACCCATGTATTTCAACAAAACACACAGCAGCGTTTATTCAAACAAATGAATGATGCTATGAATGCATTTGTTACAGACCTCAAAAACAATCACCGTTTTAATGATGTTCTTTTGTTTACATTCAGTGAATTTGGAAGAAGAGTAGCTCAGAATGCAAGCGGTGGTACAGATCATGGCACAGCCAATTCTATGTTTTTTATCAGCGGTGGTTTGAAGCAAAAAGGTTTAATCAATTCATTGCCTGACCTTGCAAACCTCGATTCAGGCGATTTAAAATATCAAATAGATTTCAAACAGGTTTATGCTACTGTGCTCAACAATTGGTTAGGTGCAGATGATGAATCCATATTGAAAAAAAGATACGATTATCTGAATTTCATTTAATGAAGTGTGCTGTTTCATGCATCAAACAATCTTGTTCTTTTTTATTGTATTTTTTTGCAACAACAATAGTTGCTGCATCCTGCATATTTGTTTCGTTCCTTCAAATTTTTCATACAGGCAAACTATTTCTTTGACCTCGCCTTTTTTATCACGCTTGATTTTTTAACCGGTTTAGCAGCTTTGGAAGTTTTGATAGCTACAGTTTTTTGAGGTGCGGCATTTTCGTGTGTTAAACCATGAGCCAATACTTTTGTTGCTTTTTTCAAACGATGCATGAACTCTTCTTCTCCTAATTTTTCTTTAAGCTCCTGCAATACATTTTCAATTGCTACTGCTATTGATTTTCTATAAGCTTTCTTAGGATTTATTTCCGGTGTGGATGCAGCTTTTGTTTTTGCCATAAATTAAATTTTATAAAAGGTAAGCAAATGTATTATCCGGCAACGAGCAGGCCATGTTAATTTTTTAGCAATACAACGTTTGCGTAATTGTGCAAACTACAAGATAGTTTCATTAGGTTTGCGGCATATATTTAGCTATATGTCAACAGCTCATAAAGAAAGAATTTTAGTCATCGGCGCCAGTGGCCAGATTGGTGTGGAACTTACCATGGCTTTGCGCAATATTTATGGCAATGCAAATGTGATTGCCAGCGACCTGCGGGAACCTAATGAATTATTGCGGGGCACGGGGCCTTATGTTTCTTTGGATGTCATGAATAAAGAAATGCTGCATGTACAAGTCATCCGCCAAAATATCACACAGATATATTTACTCGCAGCTATTCTTTCTGCTACGGGTGAGAAAAACCCAAACCTTGCCTGGAACTTAAACATGCAGGGATTGCTGAATGTGCTTGACATTGCAAGAGAAGAGCATTTGAAGAAAGTTTACTGGCCCAGCAGCATTGCAGTGTTCGGGCCTACTTCACCGAAAAAAAATTGTCCACAACAAACAATAATAGAACCCATCACCGTTTATGGAATCAGTAAATATGCCGGTGAGTTTTGGTGTAATTATTACAACAAACGCTTTGGTGTTGACATTAGAAGTTTGCGCTACCCTGGTCTCATCAGTTACAAATCTGATCCGGGTGGCGGCACTACTGATTATGCAGTTGAAATTTATCACGATGCATTGGAAGATGAAAAATATACCTGCTTCTTAAAAGAGGATACATACTTGCCAATGATGTATATGCCTGATGCTATCAGAGCTACATTGGAATTGATGGAAGCGCCTGCAGAAAAAATTACAGTGCGTACATCATATAATATTTCTGGTATCAGTTTTTCGCCTGCTGAAATTGCAGCATCTATAAAAAAGCATATTCCTGGTTTTAAAATGAGTTATGAAATAGATTACAGGCAGGCTATTGCAGAAAGCTGGCCACAAAGCATTGATGATACTGTGGCACGCACTGACTGGAACTGGAAACATGAATATGATCTTGAAAAAATAACAACTGATATGCTTTTCAATCTTAAAAAAAAGCTACAGTAAAAACATGCGCATTATTATCACAATAATACTCTGCTCATGCCTGCATAACCTGTATGCACAATATGATGATTTACCTGATTACAGAAGCAAGAAAGATAATTTTTTAAAAATGCAGGAGAAGGATATACGTGCAGATGTTTCTCAGTTTACATTTGGTGGCATTGCTGAAAGCTTAACCAAACACAGGCTGGACGCCATTCCGTTGATAGGCGCTAAAGATGATACACTTGTTTTTTCAAATGATACTACAACGTTTCAAATCACGACAGGAAGTTTCGACCCTACTCAACATAAAATAACATGGTATGATGATAAGTATGCAGTGAAGATAGATAACCATGCATTTTTTGGAACACAATACACAGTGCCCAAACATACCATCACATCAGTAATTGCCATCATTGATGCTGATACAGTGGTGGTGCCGCTTTCTGCATTTGCAGATCTGTATGAACCAAAATTTTATTTTACCGATGCCAACGGTAATAAAAAAACCTATTGCAATGTTTATCGCTCAGCAGATAAAAGAAAATATTATATCTACATGCTCAACGGTGAAGGTAATGGCAGGTATGAAGTAACCTGGGTGATTGAAGACAAACATTACTTGCGCCGGGTGGTGGACTGGGACTTTTAATGCTATCAATTTTTACCAAAACATTGCTTCAATCAATTATCAATTGAAAATATTATTGTCTTAATAACAGTCATTTCAATTTGCTATTCAAAACCTCACCATTACCCACACTCTAACGAGAGAGGGCATGAGAACCTTACTGGTAAAGGGCCTCAAAAAATTTGAATGATTTTTTTCGACAACAATCAAAAAAAAGAGAAACATTATTTTTTCAAAGCAGCTTCAATGCCTTTCTGCACCAATGGTTCCATGATTTTATAACCATCCAGATTGGGATGTACACCATCATGTGATAAAGAATCAGGCATACCATTTCTTGCATCTGCCAATTCAGAAAAATAATCAACATACACGATGTTGTTTTTATCACAATATGCTTTCAGCATTTTATTGATGGCAATAACTTTATGTGATGGCTCCATACCGTGGCGCCAGGGAAAATCATAAGCAGGTAAAATAGAACACAACACCACTTTTATATTATTGGCTTTTGCCAGTTCTGTCATTGAAATAATGTTGCCATAAGTATCTTCCGGTTTGATGTAGCCAGTGTTTTGTGCAATATCATTGATACCGCCAAGAATCACTACCACAGCGGGTTTCAGCGCTATCACATCTTCCCTGAACCTTGCCAGCATCTGCGGTGTGGTTTGCCCGCTGATGCCGCGGTCAATGTAGGGGTTCTTTGAAAAAAAATCAGGGTCGTGGCTTATCCATCCTTCAGTAATAGAGTTGCCCATAAATACAACCCGATTTTTTACGATGGGCATAGCTTTTAATTTTTCATTGGCATCTTCATAGCGTTTGATGTTCGGCCAGTCTTTCAAAGTTTGTTGCATCCGGCTTACTTCCTCATCATTAAGCGAAGCTGTACCATTTGCAAAGTCCATTACCTGCAACCAGTCACCAAATTTTTCAATCCAGTTATCTGTAGGCAAATCCTGTTCTTTCATACCAAATCCATGGCCACCTTTTACATACAAATGCAACTCTGCAGGACGTTTGGCTGCAAGCCATTTTGAATAAAGATCAACACTATGTGGTGCAAGCCCCAGTTGATCATCAGATGCAGCGGTGAAGAATGCAGGAGGTGTTTCAGCATTTACTTCACCTTGCAGATAAGGAGGCATATATGGATAAATAGGTGCAACAAAATCAGGACGGGTAGCATCTGTAAAATTAAATGCTGCAGAAGCTGCTACTGTGCCGCCGGCAGAAAAACCAATGATACCGATTTTGTGTGGATCAATATTATACTCTGATGCATGCAATCTCACATATTCAATAGCTTTTTTCCCATCAGCAATCGAGAGCGGAATGATTGTGCTGTCATATTCCCTGCCTTCAGGCGTGGACATAGATTTGAACATTTCACTAATAGGGTCATTCGTTTTAGAATGAGAAAGCCTGTACCGCAATACAAAACAGGTGATACCTTTTTTATTCAGCCATGCTGCTACTTTGTTGCCTTCACTTTCTATTGATAAAATATGAAAACCACCGCCTGGTGCAATGATCACCGCTGCATCATTTTGTGGTGTGCCCGCTTCCGGCAAAAAAACCGTCAAAGTAGGTTTGCTAACATTATAAACAATGGGTGTATTAAAAATATTACTGTCAATCCTTGCTTCATTCCAATCCCAGTTTTCTGAACCTGGTGCAGCGCCATCATATAACTGTATAACTTTTTGTTGCGACTGTGCAGCAAGTTGGATAGCAATAAAAAAAATCCCTAAAAAGTATTTCATAATAAAAAAATTTACGGGTTGAAAAATAAACTATAAAAAGAAAATTGTTTTGACTTTATTTTTCAATCAAACAATAATGATTCAAAATAATCCGGCATGTATCTCCAATCGCCTGTGCATTTCGTTTTGAATAAAACTGAAATGCACAAGCTAACAGGAAAAGTGTTTCTATTGAACAGGAGGTTTTATCTCATTAATTGCAACGTGTGGTGTCAAAGCTTTATTTACTTTTTCAACCACAATATCATTTGCCAGGTGAAATTTTTGCTGAAGACGGATATCTGTTGATGAAGCACCCGCCTTCACTACATAATCACCTGCATCAGCAATCCAGGATTCTTTGTCAGTATAGAATGATGCGAGGTCTCCGGCAGTGAAGGTAAATTTCAACGTTTGTGTTTCACCCGATTTCAACAATTTTGTTTTTGCAAATGCTTTTAATTCTTCAGCAGGTTTATCAATCTTTCCTGATGGTGCACTGATGTAAATTTCTGCTACTTCTTTCCCTGCATATTTACCCTGGTTGGTAATGGTTAATGTAGCTGTGATGTTTTTATTAAACTCTTTTGAATTCAGTTTTAAATTTCCAAAAGTGAAATTGCAATATGATAAACCATATCCAAATTCATAAGCAGGTTTTACATGAAAACTATTGTAATACCTGTATCCTACATAAATACCTTCTTCATAATCCACTTCAGCAGGTACTACTTTCATTCCTAACATCCCCGTTGTTGTTTTATCCTTGAATTCGATGCCAGGGAAATTTTTTGCGGAAGGCACATCATCATATTTCATTGGAAAACTTACAGCCAGCTTTCCTGAAGGGTTCACTTTACCACTCAGCACATCAGCCATCGAATTACCACCTTCCATACCTGGCTGCCAGGCCAGTAAAATAGCATCCACTTTATCCCTCCAACTTGCGGTTTCTATGGGGCCACAAATATTTAATACAACAACTACTTTTTTGTGTGCAGCATGAAATGCATTGGATACATTTGTGATAAGATTTGCTTCTGCTGTTGATAAATTAAAATCATCATCCACTTTTCTGTCCCTGTTTTCACCAGAATTTCTTCCTATTGAGATGATGGCAACATCTCCAAATGCAACTGAATGCTGAATTACATCGTCGCTTGCAGCATACTCGGGTGCCGGTGGTGTTGGTTTCAAAAATTCTTCAATAAAGCTCTTTGCAGGATTGGCTTTTTTATAATCATTAATATAACCTGTATAAATATTTTTCATGTCATTGCTTAAAGAATAACCTGCATTAATCAGTCCTTCATCAAGCGAAACAGTATAAGCTTTATTGACTTGTCCACTACCTGTACCACCTGTTATCAATTCATAACCGTTATAACCAAACAAGGCTATCTTTTTTTCTGATTTCAGCGGCAATACGTTATCGTTATTTTTCAGCAATACCATACCTTCTGCTGCAGTCTGCCTTACAATAGAAGCATGCAGTTTCAAATCAGGCTTATCAGAAAATTGATAATTTTTAAATGAAGGTGATTGCAACATAACCTGTAAAATGCAGGCAACATTTTCATCCAGGATTTTTTCATCCAGTTTACCGGAATTAACAGCTTCAATGATTGCTTCAGTTTGTTTTTTCTGTCCGGGCATTAATAAATTATTGCCTGCTTTCATTTGAGCTACAGCATCATTTCCACCAAACCAATCCGTCATCACAAAACCTTTATAACCCCAATCATTTCTCAACACAGATGTGAGCAAGCCATAGTTTTGCGAAGCAGTTGTATCGTTGATTAAATTATAAGAACTCATCACGGTCCATGGTTTGGAATTTTTTACAGCAATTTCAAAACCTTTGAGATAAATTTCCCGTAGTGCCCTTTCACTCACAATCGTATTGACAGAGCCACGGTTGGTTTCCTGGTTGTTGCCTGCATAATGTTTGACAGATGTGCCCACACCATTTGACTGAATGCCATTTACCATTGCTGCTGCCATATCACCGGTGATTAAAGGGTCTTCAGAATAATATTCAAAATTTCTGCCACCAAGAGGATTACGTTGAATGTTCATACCCGGCCCTAATAACACATCAATTCCATATTCATGCACTTCGTTACCAAAAGCCCTGCCCACTTTTTCTACCAAAGCTGTGTCCCAGCTTGAAGCGAGCAAAGTAGCAACAGGCCAGGCAGTAGCATAATAAGTTTTTGAAGAATCATTATTGCGGATAGGTTCAATGCGGACACCCGCTGGACCATCAGATACCACCATCGAAGGAATGCCCAAACGAGGGATAGCGAAAGTAGTACCAGCAGCACCAGGCACTTTATCCTGAGTTACACCAACATTTGCATTAGGCATACCCGGAATCTTCATACCATTACCAACAACCAAATGTGCTTTTTCTTCCAATGTCATTGCAGCAATTACATCTTTGACAGAATTTTTCCCAAGCTGTGGAACTGTTTGTGCCATAACACCCGGAAGATATGCAAGAAAGCATGTACAAAGCAAGAGGAATGATTTTTTTTTCATTTGTTGAATTTTAGATTTTTTAATGGCCACGACATTAACACTTCCGATAGATGAAATTTGTTTTATCAAACATCAATCGACCTGAATATGCAAAATGCTCATGACACATTTCAAACAGAGTTAAAGAAATAATTAAATAAAATAATGTCGGGGAATTTCAATGCGGCTTGCCAACAACCAGGTCAATCGTATCCCGGTTGCCGCTAAAATAAACAGGAAAAATTTCAAAACAAAAACAATCTGCAAGTCATCAGCTGTCAGAACAATATCGGGATAAATGTTTTCTTATATCAACCACATCATCCAATTGTTGTTAATCAGGAAAGTTGTGATGACATATTTTTATGGATAAATCAAAATCAAACAACTTAACCACGTAGTGGTGACATTATTGTAACATCTCATAACATCAAGCTTTTAAAACTACGTAGTAGTGACATGATTATAACATATCATAACATCAATCAATCAAAACCACGTAGTGGTGATATTATTATAACTTAAAAAATAATCTTACAACACAACCCCGTAGGGGTGACATTATTGTAATATCAAATAACATCAAGTAATCAAAACCACGTAGTGGTGACATGATTATAACAACAAAATCTATCTCGCGACAAAACCCCGTAGGGGTGATATTATTGTAATATCAAATAACATCAAGTAATCAAAACCACGTAGTGGTGACATGATTATAACCACAAAATCTATCTCGCAACAAAACCCCGTAGGGTTGACATGATTATCACATAAACCCTTACCTTCATTATCATTTTTTAACCTAAAATCTTATCACCATGGCTAACACATTTTCTCAAATCTACATTCAGTATGTTTTCGCAGTAAAAGGGAGACAAAACCTGTTACAAAAACCCTGGCGTACAGAAGTGTTCAAATACATATCCGGCATCATCTCAAACAAAGGACAAAAGCCAATTATTGTAAATGGTGTATCTGACCACGTACATGCTTTTGTAGGGCTAAAACCAGACATGAATATTTCGTATTTAATCAGGGATATAAAAAATAATTCTACCGGATTCATCAAAGAAAAGGAATGGCTGAAATGTGATTTTGAATGGCAGGACGGATATGGAGTTTTTTCATATAGTCACTCTGCAATTGATAAAGTGTATAAATATATTTTAAACCAGGAGCAACATCATAAGAAGAAAACTTTCAGGGAAGAATATCTAAGTTTCTTGAAAAAATTTGAAATTGAATATGATGAAAAGTATTTGTTTGAATGGATTGAATAGGTAAAGGAAGCGGAAAATATTATAACCATTATTGCGGGTTGGTGTTCTTTATAATCATTTCACCCCTACGGGGTTATAAGATGATTCATCAGGCGTTTTGGTTTTTTATAATCATTTCACCCCTACGGGGTTTTAAGATGTTTCATTATGCGTTTTGATTTCTTATAATCATGTCACCCCTACGGGGTTTAAGTTGATTCATCTTGAGAGTTGATATTTTATAGCCATTGCACCGCAAAGAGTTTATTTTGTTCATTAAAAAATTTATAAACCATTTTCAGAAAACTGATTGCAGAATAATAATTTATTTTGACCACATGAATGAAACAGAAAAAAATATCCTCGGCCTGCACTTACCCACTGACCCGTGGTGGGTGGACCTGGCAGCATTAAGCCTGGAAGAGATTTTGACTGACCACGCTTATTGCGAACAAAAAGCAGCTACCAGTTGCATCTCATTGATACAGGGCTTTTCTGACAGGGAAAAATTAGTAACTGAATTATCACCCATCGTTACTGAAGAATGGGGTCATTTCAGGCTGGTGTTGCAGGAGTTGCATAAACGTAATTTAAAACTGGGAAAACAGCGCAAAGACGAATACGTTAATAGCCTTCTGAAGTTTGAAAAAAAAGGTGGCAAAGAAGAAGACAGGTTGCTGGACAAACTTTTAATATGTGCATTGATTGAAGCAAGAAGTTGCGAACGTTTTAAAAGATTGAGTGAAGGTTTGAGTGATGCTTACCTGCGCAATTTTTACAGGAGGTTTATGGAAAGTGAAGCCGGGCATTATGTAACTTTTATTGAACTGGCAGAAACTTATTTGCCAAAAGAAAAAGTGCGGCAACGCTGGCAGGAATGGCTCGCTTATGAAGCTGAAATCATCAGCAGCCTGGCACCACGGGGTGACAGGATGCATTGATTACAGCTATTGTTTTCTGAATGAAATATTAATAAGAACTCCATAAAAGTTAACTTCATTTTTTATCAGAAGAAATTAATAAAGATGGATGATTGAACTACATCTGATACATTGATGTTGCATTGTATAAAGGCTTGTATGCTGAAAAATTTTTTATGTAAAAGCAACAGGTTAAAAAGAAAAATTGTTTTACATTCAAACAATGAAACCCGTAGTATTAAAACCCTTGTATCACAAAGAAGCTGAATGTATTGGTATATATTTTGAAAAAGATGCTTTGCTTCAATCCATCCTACAAAAACAGGCAGGAGTCAGATGGAGCAGGACGCATCAATGCTGGTATGTTCCATTATCAAAAACCAATTATGAAAACCTTGCGAAGACATTGAAAGGAAAAGCAGAATTAAAGGTTGATGAACTAAGGAAATATCTTGTTGAGAAGAATGAAATGAAAGCCTCAGTTATACAAAAAACAAATGTAAACAGGCTTGTAACGGTTTCGAAAAATAAACAAGATACAAGACAAAAAAAGGAAGGGTATGTAACGCAACGGTTAAGCAAAGAAAATACAGAGGCGCTACAAAAATTTAAGCAAATGCTGGTTATTAAAAGTTACAGCCCTTCAACAATACGCACTTATACCAATGAATTTGTACAGTTTTTAAATACTATAAAAGAAAAGCCAGCCAAAGATTTTTCTGCAACAAGGATAAAAGATTATATGCAGTATTGTTTTGAAAAATTACATCTGAGTGAGAACACGCTACATAGCAGGATAAATGCACTCAAGTTTTTTTATGAGCAGGTATTAAAACAAGAAAAGTTCTTTTGGGAAATACCGAGGCCGAAGAAACCAGAGATACTTCCAAAAGTGATAAGTAAAGAACGTATTGCAGACTTAATCAATTCTATTGAAAATGTAAAACACAGGACAATCATAATGCTTACTTATGCATGTGGTTTGAGGGTTAGCGAAGTAGTATCATTAAAAGTGAAAGATATTGACGGACAGAGAAAAACTATTTTTATTAGAAAAGCAAAAGGGAAAAAAGACAGAGTCGTGAGCCTGAATCCAAATATGCTAATAATGCTGCGAGAATATTATAAGAAGTACCAGCCCAAAGATTATCTGTTTGAAGGTCAGTTTGAGAATGAACATATAAGCGAAAGAAGCATGCAACAGGTAATACAAAGAGCAAAAAGAAAAGCTGGTATTAAGCAAGATGGAAGTATGCACATGCTACGCCATAGTTTTGCTACTCATTTATTAGACAAGGGGATTGATGTAGTATTTATTCAAAAATTATTGGGACATAACAATATTAAAACCACTTTGCGATATTTACATGTTACCAATAAAGATTTAGTACATATATTAAGTCCGCTTGAGGATATTGATGCTTTATTAAAAAAGAAATAGATGTGTCGTATTTACGAAACAGGATAAATCTTAATATGTGCGTAGCAAAAGTGAGGTAATGCATTGATAATGAAAGAAACAATTTTTTTATGAAATATTGATTGCAAGTTCGTACTTTCGGAAATACAAACGTTAGCTGCAACCCTATTTCAACATCTCTACTAATTTGGGCAGACAATTTCAACCGCTCTACTTTTTCGGACACAGTAAAAATTTTGACAGAAAGATTTGGTGTTTAAAATCTTTATCGTAATATTGCAATATTAAA